>JAZDDX010000011.1:0-161635 GCA_043809315.1 Pseudomonadota bacterium | reverse complement strand
GCCGCGGACTATTTTTTCCTCTCGGAGCCCTCGGTCCCTTACGGTCCCGAAGTCACTCCTCTTTGCGGCTCCTGGCCTCTCTCCTAGCGGGAGGTGGCACAACCTCAAGATCTCCCACCTAGGCGATCTCTCGCCTGTCGAGAATGGTCTTTACTGAAGCTTGATCAAACTCCCAAGATAAAAATCGGCTTTGAGTCACTTTTTTTCCCCAAAAACCACCCCGATGAGTTTTCAGTTACTTACATTCGATCCAAAGGAATTGGAAACCGAACGGATAGTTCAAGTAATGCTTGAAGTGAGATGTCTGGGCTCGTCTGGCGTGGGTTTTGGATGAGATGCGGTGGCATGAGCTGAAAGAACAGCCCCGGGTAGCTAGTGACGATTTTGCCGTTGTTCCTACAAATGAAGGAGGGAGTTGGTTCGGCGAATCCTTGCTCAGAGCGAATGGCAGAGCTGTCTTTGATTCAGATCTTAATCTGTTGCGGGAATTTACGCTTTTGCTTCCGCATTCTCGATGAACGACCGGAGAGCCTTTCTCTGTTCGGCGGTGATCCGGAGGAAGCGGATTCCACATCCTTTGCCCTCCTGTCGCCAGACCACATCTCCTTTGACCCGCAGGAGTCCGGCCGGTTCCGGCAAGGAGATTTCAAGTTCCAGAACCGACCCCATGAACGGAGGCGATTGCGTCTTAAGGGACAACCCACCCTCCGCGATATCTTCCGTGAACCAGACCTCTTCTTGGGGCTGTCCCTTGACCTTGACCCGCGCCGCCACCGGAACACGAAGACTTTTTCGACGTTCCTGTTCGACCTGTTGTTTTTTCATCGGACTGCCCCCCGTCCCTTTACGTTTCATATTTCTCCCGAATCCGGACATCGATTTCCTTCGGGACCATCGAACTCACATCACCGCCCAGGCGCGCGATCTCCTTGATAACGGTCGAACTCAAGTACGAGTAATGCCCTTCCGTCATCATGAAAAACGTTTCGACCTCCTCGTCCAGTTTCTTGTTCGCCAGCGCCATTTGATACTCGTATTCGAAATCGGAGACGGTTCGAATCCCGCGGAGGAGAATCGGGATCTTCCGTTTCCGGACGTAGTGAACCAGCAACCCATCGAACTTCTCGATCTTGACGTTCCGTGATCTCCGAAAAACCTCCCGGATCATTTCGAGCCGTTCCTGTCCGGTAAACATGGCGCTCTTCGGAGAATCCCCTGCGACCGCGACGACCACGGTTCCGAAGACGCGGACGGCCCGTTCGACGATGTTCATGTGCCCGAGGGTGAACGGATCGAAAAATCCGGGATAGATCGCGATCTCTTTCACTCATCCCCTTTCCCACCCGATCCGGGCGTGCCGAAACGCAGGAACCAGAGCTCCGAGTCACCGACCCGGTGCCGTCGATCGATCTCATAATTCGCAAGCTTGAGCGGAGGGGAACGGCGATCCCGATGGATCATGATGATGGCGTTCGCTACCAGGTAATTCTTCGTCGCGAGGCGCGGCATGACGTGCTCCACGAGCTCCGAACGATAGGGAGGGTCGAAAAGAACCAACTCAAAGGGGCCGTGAATCCGGTTCAAGATCGAAGGGAGTTCCCCCTTGAGCACCGAAGTTTTGGCCTCAACGCCGAGCTTGGCGATGTTCCCCTGAATCAACTTCACGTTTCGTCCGTCCCCCTCCACGAACGTCACGTGCTTCGCGCCGCGGCTCAGTGCCTCCAAGCCGAGCGAGCCTGTGCCGGAACAAAGATCGAGGATCCGGATTCCATCGATCCGACGGGCGAGGATGTCGAACAGCGCTTCTTTCACTCGGTCGAGCATGGGACGTGTCGTCGTGCTTTGGGGAGGCGGCGTATCCAACTGCCGTCCGCCATACGCTCCCGCGATGATTCGAAGAAAAAGTTTTTCCGTCGGCATCCGGAAGCGTCCTATCGTCTTGGGTATACGGACGCGCCCCCCGGGTGTCAATTCCGGGGCACCGTACGCTCCTTGACATTTTGGCAACGCGCCGGGATAGTTTTTGCCATCCCTATGCCGAAGAACGTTCTCGTCGCCGATGACAGTGTGGTCATCCAGAAATCGATCGGGATCACCTTCGCTCAGGAGGATTTTGCGATCACCTACGTCGGGAACGGCGAGGACGCCATCGCGAAAGCGAAACAAATCAAACCCGACATCGTTCTCGCCGACGTGGTGATGCCCAAGAAGAACGGGTACGAAGTCTGTGATGCGCTCAAGAAAGACCCTCAACTGCGAGGGATCCCGGTTCTTCTGTTGGCCGGAACGCACGAACCGTTCGACGACGCCCGAGGGAAAGAGGCCGGCGCCGACGGGCATGTGATGAAACCGTTCGAATCGAAAATTCTGTTGGATCGCGTCCGGGATCTGATCGGTGGAAAAGCGCCGACCGTGGAAACGGCGCCGTCCCCTGCGTCAACGATCGCGGCGCGGGAACCCGTCGTCATCGAGGAGATCTCCCCTTCTCCGGCCTCGACGATCGCGGCACAGACTCCGATGCGCGAAGTCCCGATGCTCGATCTCGACATCGTGGAATCGGAGCCGTTACAGGAACCGGAGGGGAAACCTATCGCGACCTTCGCGGCGCCTGAAATCGAATTGGAGGCACCCGCTTCGCTCGTTGAGCCGATGGCGATCGACCTCGACCGTCCCGAGCCTGCGCCTCCTGCCATGACCGAAGAGCTTCAACCCTCGGAGGCGTTGCCGACGGACAACTTCTGGGATTTCGGCCAGGAAACTGCGCAGGTGGCAACCCCTCCTCCGCACGAAGAACCCGCCGCTTCGTCCAGTTGGGGCGATCTCCCGCAAGCTCCGTGGGAAGCCCCGGCTGAGGGGAAAGCGCCCCTCCCGGCGGCCGGTCCAACGGACGAATTCGGATTTGATCTCATGACCGATGCGAAAAGACCCGAGGCTGCCGTGGCGGTGCCCGTACCTTCCGCCGATAAAACGGAGATGGCGTCGATCGGAGCCGGCCCGACGCTCTCCGAGGCTCAAATCGAAGAGATCGTCACGCGGGTGTTCCGAAACGTGATCGAGAGGATCGCCTGGGAGGTTGTTCCCGATCTGGCGGAGACGATCATCAAGGAAGAGCTGTCCCGGTTGACGCAAGAGAAGTCGTGACGGACCAGGAATTCCCGAAGTCGTACAATCCTTCCGGGATTGAGGAACATTGGTATTCCGAATGGGAGCGGGGGCGTTGCTTTCACGTCGACGCTTCGGATGCCCGCAAACCGTTCACGATCGTCATCCCTCCCCCGAACGTAACCGGAGCGCTGCACATGGGGCATGCGCTGGACGAGACCCTGCAGGACATCCTCATCCGTTACAAACGGATGGATGGGTACGCCTCGCTCTGGATCCCAGGGACTGACCACGCGGGGATCGCCACACAAAACGTGGTCGAGAAAGAGCTGGGCAAAGAAAAGCTCACCCGTCACCAGGTCGGAAGGGAAAAGTTCGTTACGCGTGTCTGGGAGTGGAAAGAGAAGTACGGGAATCACATCCTGCGCCAGCTCAAACGGCTCGGCTGTTCGTGCGATTGGGAGCGGGAACGGTTCACGATGGACCCCGTCCTCTCCCGCGCCGTCCGGACGGTCTTCGTGTCGCTTTACAACGAAGGGCTGATCTACCGATCGAGTTACCTGATTAGCGCCTGCCCGCGGTGCCGGACGGCCCTCTCGGATCTCGAGGTAGAGTATCACGAAATCGACGGGCAGTTGACCTACTTCCATTATGAAACCGAGGATGGACGCCGGATCTCGATGGCGACCACCCGCCCGGAGACGATGTTGGGGGATACCGCGGTCGCGGTCCATCCCGACGATCCCCGGTACCGAGATTGGGTTGGGGCGACGCTGGTTCACCCCTTCGTCGATCGTCGCTTCCCCGTGATCGGGGACGTGTCGGTCAAGAAAGAGTTCGGAACGGGAGCGGTCAAAGTGACGCCGGCCCACGATCCGAACGACTACGCGCTCGGGAAGCAGCACAACCTCGAGTTCATCACGATCCTCGATGAAACCGCCAAGATGACGAACGAAGCCGGGCCGTATTCGGGGATGGACCGTTTCGAAGCCCGCAAGCGCGTCGTGGCCGATTTGAAAGCAAAAGGGTTGTTCGAGAAAGCGGAACCGCACCGACATGCGGTGGGACACTGTCAGCGTTGCGGAACGATTGTGGAGCCGAGGATTTCGGAACAGTGGTTCGTCAAGATCGCCCCTCTGGCTCGACCGGCGGCGGAGGCGGTCCGTTCTGGGCGGACGAAGTTCGTCCCCGAGTCGTGGACGAAGACCTATCTCGACTGGATGGAGAACATCAGGGACTGGTGCATCTCCCGGCAGCTTTGGTGGGGACACCGAATCCCCGTCTGGTACTGCTCCGATTGCCGGAAAGAGACGGTCGCGTTGGACGATCCGCACGAATGCGTTCACTGCGGTTCAGCGAAGATCGAGCAGGATCCGGACGTTCTCGACACCTGGTTTTCCTCCTCGCTCTGGCCGTTCTCAACGATGGGGTGGCCGGACAAAACCCCTGAGCTTGCAAAGTTCTATCCGACGACCGTTCTGGTGACGGGGTTCGACATCATCTTCTTTTGGGTGGCGCGGATGATGATGATGGGGCTCAAATTCATGAACGACGTCCCGTTCGGGACGGTCCACATCCACGCTCTCGTTCGGGACGAACAAGGAAAGAAGATGTCGAAGTCGAAGGGGAACGTCGTCGACCCCCTCGAGTTGATGGAAAAATACGGGACCGATTCGTTCCGCTTCGCGCTCACGTCGTTCGCCGTACAAGGGCGGGACATCCTTCTCTCGGAGAAACGGATCGAGGGGTATCGGAACTTCATCACGAAACTCTGGAACGCTTCCCGCTTCGCACTGACTTTTCTCGGGGAAACGGCGATCGTTCCGGAAACAGCCCCGTCCACCCTTCCCGATCGGTGGATCCGTAATGGTTTGAACGAGCTGACCGGTCAGGTCCGCACGGCGTTCGACGAGATGCGCTTCAGCGATGCAGCGGACGCCATCTACCACTTCACCTGGCACGAGTTCTGCGACTGGTACATCGAGATGGTCAAGCCGCATCAAGCCGCGAGCCGCGAGACCATTCTATACGTGCTCGATCGGTTGCTGCGTCTGATGCATCCGATCACCCCGTTCGTGACGGAGGAGATCTGGCAGAGGCTGCCGATCCCCCGAACCACGTCCACCATCATGCTCGCCCCCTACCCGTCCGACGATCGCTACCGGGATGCCGAGGCGGTCCGGGAGGTCATCGTGTTGCAGGAGGTGATTTCGGGGATCCGGAATATCCGCTCCGAACACAAGGTCGCACCCTCCCGGAAGATCGAGGTACAGTTAGCTACGGTCCCCGGAAGGGCGCGCGCGGCGCTTGATTTGGTCGCGAAACACCGGCGGTACGTGGAGGCGCTGGCGGGGGTGGAGCGCCTCGCGCTCGATCCGCCGAAAAAGCCGAAAAACGCAGCGCTCGCTCTGTGCGGCGACCTGGAAGTCTACGTCCCGCTCGAGGGGTTGATCGACGTCGCTTCGGAACAGGCACGCCTCCAGAAGGAGCGCCAGAAGGCGGCCGAGGATGAACAGTTCTTGGCATCCCGACTTGCGGACCCCTCGTATCGTGCGAAGGCTCCCCCTCAATTGATCGCGAAGGACGAAGAAAAACTTCGGGACGTCCGCTCCCGCCTGGAAAAACTCGACCACTCCCTGGCGATTCTGACGAGATGACGAACCAGGAATTATCTCTTCCAGAGCTCCGAACGCGGTTTCTCGGGAGACCGACCTTTCATTATCGAGAGGTCGAATCGACTCAGGACATCCTCCGACAGCTGGCCGCAGAAGGAGCCTTGCATGGAACTACGGTTCTTGCCGACCATCAGACGCAGGGGCGCGGACGTCAGGGGCGGATCTGGTTTTCACTCCCCCCTCCCCAGCTTTACGCCTCGGTTCTCCTTGTACCGCCGTTGCCGGATCTCAAGGTGGGAGTTCTGAGCATCGCGGCAGGTTTGGCGTTGGCGCAAGCAATGGAGGAACACGGGATCGCCGATACGCGAGTCAAATGGCCGAACGACGTGACCGTCAACCGGAAAAAAGCGAGCGGGATCTTGGCGGAACGGGTGATTTTGCGTGGAGCGGCTCCTGCGGTGCTCCTCGGGTTCGGAATCAATATCACCGCCTCCCTCGATCATTTTCCGGCGGGACTGCGCGACCGTGCAACGGCGCTTTCCCTCCATGCAAGGGACCGGATCGGTCCCGATCGTTTCCGGCTGCTGGGGACGATCCTTGCCGACCTGGAGCGCTTTTACGACGAGATCGTGCGGGGGGACCCCTCGGCTGTGCAGCTCGGTTTCCGGAAACGATGGCTCTATCGTGACCGTCAGATCCAGATCCGGATCGGGAACCGCCTCTTTACCGGTGTGGCGGACGAAATCGATCCGGACGGGGCACTCCTCCTTCAATGCGGCTCCGGGGAAGCACTTCGAGTGGTTTCGGGTGAGATTCTCCCTTTTTGACAAAACCGACTGCAGCCCGTAATCGATAAGGACAAGCATGGTTGAAATTCTTTCCGACACGCAACGCAAGGCCGAGCAGATCTGCCATCAGGGAATCGAGCTCTGCGACGAGAAAGATCTCCCGGGGGCCCACGGGCTTTTCACCCAGGCATATCAGCTCGATCCGACCAGTCCGAAAATCATTTCCTGGTTGGGATACACGACCGCTGTGGTGGAACGGAAGGTTCAAAAGGGGGTCGAACTCTGCCGGAAAGCGGTCGAAGGGGAAGTCCCCGACGCCCTTTTCTATCGAAACCTGGGAAAGGCTTTTCTCTTGATGAACAACAAGCGGGCCGCGATCGGCGCATTTGCCAAGGGCTTACAAATCGACAAAGGGAACCGGCATATCCTGAACGAGTGGAAGATGCTGGGATTCCGTCGTCGGGTGCTCTTCTCGTTCCTCGACCGGGATCACCCTCTCAACAAGTGGATCGGGAAGCTTACCTGGTACTTGACACACCGGAACAAGAGCTGAGCTGTTCCTTCCACAAGAGCCTTCTCGCCACCGCATACACGCCGAAGAACGCCGCCGTATAAGCGAGGTCTCCGATCGCCGTCCACCGGAAGAACGGAACCGCTGCCGTATAGCAGGCGAGAAGCCCGGGTAAGGTCCGCGGATAGAGCGAGCCCTCGAGCCACACTTCGAAGTTGGTCGCGACGAAAAAGAGGATCGAGGCCGTAAGCGAGGAAGCCGGCACCATGACCAGGTTCCGTCTTTTCTTCAGTGCCGATCCGAGCCAAACGGTAAGGGCGAAGCTTCCGTAGACCGCCGGCATCGCACCATGGAAGCCGGTCCCGTTCCAAAGTTCCAGCGCGAGATCGCTCAGCAGCATGGCACTAAGCGCGACGAGGAACGCGGATCCCCGCCGTTCGAGCGTTGCGCCGGCAAAGAGCGCGAGCGCCGCGATCGGGGCGAAATTCGGAGGATGCGGAACGAGCCGCAGGGCGACCGCTCCGAGAATGATCGTTGTCAGCAACAGCAGGTTGGTCTTTCTCATATCTCCTCCGTTCAGTTCGCCGTCTCCGTATGTATCAGACCGACGGCGTCCAAGTCGAACCCTTCGGTCCCTTCCATGAAACTCAAGTTGTCCCCCGTGTCGCGGATTCGGATGAAACGGGCGCGAATCACACCGATGTCCGACAGATCGAAAAGATCCCCTCCCACGGAACTGAGATCAAGACCTGCCGCGTAACGGACCGGTACTTTTCCGGCGCACCCTGGATACCCTTTTTCATCCTTTTGGCAGGGAAACTCAGTATAGGCCCCCGGTTCATCTTTCTCAGCAACCGATACGATCGCGGTTTCAACGTAAACCTCCCGCCCGTTCGTTCCGTTCACGATGAACGGATTTTCAAAAACCACGAAGTCGGCTCCGGCCCCATCGACGATCGACCCTCCCATGACCTCCAGCGTGACCTCTCCGCCGTTCCCCAACGGAAGGACCCGCTCCGTCTGCGCCGTTGACGCCCATAGAGAATAGTCCGGCGGGAACGGGACGATCGTTTGAAGCGAAGCCAAATCAAAACCGGTTCGAATCGGCTTTCCGCTTCGAGTGGTCCCGGGCACAAAGGAGACGAGGCGATAGGAACCGGGGGAAGGAGCGCCGGATCCAGAAGTGGAGGCAAGGGAAGCGATCGACGTTCCGGTTCCGTTCTTCGAAACGCCCGTTCGGTTCCGAACGACAGATGAGGTCGGTTCCGGAACCTCGCTCTCAGCAGAAAGACGGGCGAGAAAGGCGGGAGAGATCGAAAGATCGCTCAACAGAACGGTTCTCAGAACGGGTTTCGCCGTTACCGGCTCGGGGACCGAGTTCGGAGTCGTCGCGAGTCGGTTCCCGGATCCGGCGGGGATCGACGTCGCTTGGAACACCGTGCGCCAGGCGATCGGCGCCAATGCTTCGAACGATCGATTCGACCGACGGATCTTGGAGGTCGTTTCCTCTCTCTCCCCTTCCCCTCCCGAACGGAAGATTGCGGCCTCGACGACGACGCCGCCGACGAGAAGAAGGGAGAGCCAACCCAGAACTTTTTGCCTACGGACAGACATCCCTGAAGCTTACGGGAGGAGGTTGGCCGATCGGGTTGAATGTTGTCGGGTCGTACGTCGTGAAGAAAAACGCCAGAAGATCACCCGCCTTTATGGTAAGGGAATCGACCCCTACCGAGGCTTGTTCCCACAGACCGCTTTGTCGGTTCATCAGAAAGAAGATCCAGGTCGCCGACGATAGATCGGGCCCAAAACAGGTTGCGGGTGTGGCCTGCCACCCGACGGTTTCGATCTTGCAGACCGCAACGCCATAAGCGGGGTCTGAATAATACTCGAGTGTCTCTCCCGACGCTTGAAGAGCCGCAAACGCCGTTTCGTGATCCTGAACCGGGGAAACACAGTGGGTTCGAACAACGCCCTCCGCCGGGGAGATGATCCAGCCGACGCCGGTGGGGGTCGCGTTCGCCGTGTGCGTGGCGGGCGGAGGGGATCCACACGCTGCCAAGAAAATGATGCCTGGAAGAAAAAAGAAAACCGGTTTCATGCCACTCCTGCCTTTCCGCGAAGGTCGAATGTTATGTCGTTCGAGGCAGGTCTCCTGGCTTGCACCTCAGGCGCTGCCGTCCCCTTCCCGGGTTTTCCCAGTGGTTCCGGACGGGAGCAGCTCGGTGCTTACAGTGACGGGATCGCTCCGGACTTTCACCGGATTCCCATGTTAGGCTGTCGCACCCCGAACTCGGATCAGGTAGCATGCGCTCTCTCGGAGTGTCAAACCTGATTTTTCCCGGCGGTGAGGTATAAAGAGGAGCGATGTCGGAAGAGACGAAATTCCGCCTGAAGATTCCGGCGATGATCCAGCCTTTTCTGAAGTCGGACGCCCCAAAGGATGCCAAGCTTCTGGCGGCCCAAGGGCGCGTGCCGATGGGGCCCGCCGTCCTGGTTACGGTTCTTACTTTTTTTCTCGACGATACCGACACCGAAGTCCGGGAAGCCGCGCGGGCGACGATGCTGGAGATCCCGGACGCCGTGTTGAAAACGACCCTGAGCGAACCGGCGCACCCCAAAACGCTGGATTTCTTCGCCCGCGAACGGATCAACTCGGAGCCGATCGTCGAAACGATCCTCCTGAATTTGAACACGTCGGATGAGACGTTTCTCCGGGTGGCGGACAAAGTCCCGGAACGCTTGACCACGATCATCCTCAACAACCAGGTCCGCCTCCTCCGTCTGCCCACGATTGGCGAGGCGGTGCGACGAAACCCGAACGCCCTCAAATCCTCGGTCGACACGATGATATCGTTCCTCCGGATGAAAGGGATCCTCCTCGAAGGGGTGTCGCCCGAGCTGACGGGAGATGAGATCGCAGCGATCCTCGAACAATCGGCAACGTTCCAGCCAATCCCCGTGGCGCCCGGAGAAACTCCGCCGCCTCAGGAGTTCCCCTCCGAGCTTCTCGAAGATTTTGAGGAGGAAGAGGAAGAGATCACAGAACAGAAAAAGCAATCGCTCTTCCAGGCCCTTCAAACGATGACGGTCGGCGCAAAGATCAAGCTGGCTCTTCTCGGGAACAAGGAGGCACGCGCCATGCTGATCAAGGACAGCAACAAGATCGTAGCCACCTCCGTGATCAAAAGCCCGAAAATCACCGACGGCGAGGTCGTAACGATCGCAAACATGCGTACGGTCTACGACGAGATCATCCGGATCATCGCGATCACGCCGGCATGGACACGCCACTACGGCGTGCAATTCGCCCTGGCCAACAACCCGAAAACGCCGTTCCCGATCGCCCTTAAGTACGCCCGGGGGCTTAACCTGAACGACCTCGACAAGCTCGCCAAGAATAAGAATGTTTCGCCCCAGCTCCAGAAAGTTGCGAAGGAATTATTCAACCAGAGACGGTAGTAACATGGCATCAGGGCCGCGGTCACAGAACCCGCGCGGGTCGGACGCCGGACGCTCGTTCGTGCAGATGAATATGTGATGCTGGTAGAGGCTCACGAGAACAATTTTTTTGCTTTCGCGAGACGCTCGTTCGCCCGCTCGAGTTCCGTCTGGATTCGACTCGTCTCGGACTCCAGCTCCGAAATCTTCGCCTCCGCATCAGCCAAGGCTTCCTCCAGGCTCGCAACCTTCGGGTGGTTCTCGATCTTCTTTTTGTAATATTCTCGCAAGGCGTTTTGCGCCCTCTTGTGCCGCTCCTCCGCGGCGGAGTGAGTCGTGCGGAGTTCACTGAGCTCCCGTTGAAGCGAAGCGCTCGTTCGATCCGCGCCCGACCGAATCTCCTCCAGGAGCACCGTCTTCACCTGGACCTCTTTTTCGAACTTCGCCATGTCCCCTTTCAGAAGCTGGAGTTCGTCCCGGAGCGCCTCCCGCTCGTTCGATGCCTGAGCGAAGTTTTCCGCCTGCTGGCGGTGATACAGGATCTGCTCCTCGAGTTCTCGGACCTCATCCTGCAACTCTTCCACTTCGGTTGCGGAATGAGTCGGCATGACCGGGGTCCCGTCTTTCGGAGGGAGAGGCAGTCCGACGAGCTGTTCGACCCGGTCGATCACATCGAGGGGGGCGTCCGAAGGGGTCAGATAGGCGTCGGCACGGTTTGCTCCGCCGTCATGCTCGGCAAAACGGGTGATCCCGCCCGAGGAATCGGCCAGGACCACGAAACGGGTTTTCCGCATTTCGGGATCGGAGCGAAGCTTGGTGCATAGGTCCAGCCCGCGGACCTCTCCGTCCGTGGAGGCCAGGATGAGATCCGGCCGACGCTTTTGGAAGGCCTCGAACGCCGATTCGAGCGAACCGGCGGAGATAACGGTGTAGTTCAGTTGATCGAGAATCCCGATCAGCTCTTTGTCTCTCGGAGTTCCGTTCTGGGCGAAAAGCACCCGGATTTCGGCGATCGGGTCGTTCACGATCCTTGGATTATTCGCATCCGTCCCTCACCCTGTCAACGCGGACCGACCGGTTCCCGGACCCCGAGTCCGGAAATAGGACCTCCTATTCCGTCCTAATCGCAATAACCCTCGCTAGGGCTGGCATCCGATTTGCTTTCCTTTCGTTCGTGCGTCGGGGATCCCGTGGACAAACGGTCTCGGAGTATCTGATCGCTGCGTTCTGGCTGGTGTTTCTTTTCGCGGTTCTTACCGATGTGCCGGGACGGCTTGTCTCGGCGATCCTCGACCGGCGGGAGGCGGCGCAGCGACTTCAGTCGTTGCCGTCCCCATGAACGTAAGGGAGGAAGAATGATCCGAAAGCCCACGAGAAAGAACGTTTCAGCCCAGGGAATGACGGAGTACTTGATCATTGTCGCATTGATTGCGATCTCGGCGATCGCCATCGTTCGAACGACGTCGTCGTCCGTGAAGGTGGCATTTGGAAAGGTGGCGGCGGCGCTCCAGGGAAAATCCTACGCCGGCTCCGAGGCGGAAACGGTGACGGCGGACAAGACCAAGGGGAGAAGCTTGGACGACTTCGACCGGAACGCCGCCGGCCGGTAAGGGTTCATTGACACCCCGCGGTTGCCGGTTACGATCCCCCCATCGTGTACCTCTGGGTTGTCGTTGCGTTTGTAGCCCTTCTGGGGGCCTTTGCTTGGGTCTATTGGGTATCGGTCCGTTCGAAGGACACGGCTCTCGGCCTTTTGCAGCAGCAGCTGACCGCTCTATCCGATCAACTGGCTCGCTCTCTCTCGGAGCTGGGAACGTTAAGTGACCGGGGGATTCAGCAGCTCCATCAACGCATCGACCAGCGGCTCCAAGAGACCTCCCAAGCGATGACCCAGACCCACCAGGCCGTTGGCGAACGAATCGATCGGAACACGAAGCTGTTCGGACAGGTCCAGGAGCAGTTAGGACGCGTCCAAGAGCTCGGAAAAGGGATTCAGGAGCTGCACGACATCCTCCGAGCCCCCAAGCTGCGAGGCAACTTGGGGGAACTGTTCCTGGAAGAGCTTCTGGCGCAGATCCTTCCCAGGCAGTACTTTGAGATGCAGTACGCCTTCAAGGGCGGACAGAAGGTGGACGCCGTGATCCGCCTGGCCGAAGGGCGCTTGGTTCCGATCGACGCGAAGTTTCCGCTGGAGAATTTCCGCAAGCTATTTGAACCGGGGGTGACAGAGGCAGCGGAAAAGGAACTCCGGAAAGCGTTTGCGGTCGATTTCCGGCGCCACGTCGATGCAATCGCCACGCGGTACATCCGCCCGGACGAAGGGACGCTCGACTTTGCGCTCCTGTATGTCCCTGCAGAGAATGTCTACTACGAGGCGATTCTCCGGGACGACCGTTTCGGCGAACCGAGCGGGATCAACTCCTATGCGCTGGAGAAACGGGTGATCCCCGTCTCCCCCAACAGTCTTTACGCCTACCTTCAAGCGATCGTCTTAGGACTCAAAGGACTTCGGATCGAGGAGCGCGCACGAGAGATCTATGGAGTCATCTCCCGCTTCAAAACGGAACTCGCCAGACTGGAAGAAGAGGTCGCTCTGATCGGGAAACATCTCTCGAACGCTTCCGCTGCATTCGAAAAGGGGGAAAAACGATTGGAGCGGATTCAGGGTCGTTTGGCCGAGGTCGGTGAACCGGACGGTGCTCTGAATTCGGAACAGCCCGTCGCCGCCCTCCCCTCCAAAGACGCGCAGAATCTCTGAAGTTCGGGGAGGGCTTTTGGATAGGGCCGAGGCGCGCGAACAGCAAGGAAGAACGCTTGGGCGCTCTCGGAAGGCCTTCCTAGCGCGTGGAGAATTAATCCTTGGTTGTATTCGTAACGCCCCTCGGCGGAATCGAGGCGAATTGCCTGGTCGACGGCCTGCTCGGCGTCACGCAAGCGTCCGACATTGAGGTATGCAACGGCGAGATTGTTCCAATACGACGGATTCTCTTTTCGTTCCTTCACCAACCGTTCGTACGACGGAATCGCCTCCTCCCATCGACCAGAGCGCGACAGTGTATTGGCCAGGTTGTAATGACCGGTCATGCTGGCCGGATTCGTGGTCAGGATCTTCCGGTAGAACGATTCCTCCGTGCGATATCCCCGGGAGCCGACGAACGTCATCCCGGCGAAGCCGAGGAGGACCCCTGTCCAGACCGCGATGCGATGGGCCGGGCAAAGCGGCAAACGGGTCAGAAAGAAAGCGAACGCCACCGACGCGGCCGGGAGAATGCCGTAGAGATACCTCGGGTTGGTCTCCGTCGTCACGCTGACGACCACCAAGGGTAGTGCCAAGGGGAGAAGAATCCCTGCGACCACGGGCAGCCAGGTGCACTTCCGGATCCACCCGTAGATCAGGGCGGCGGTGATCCCTCCGTTGCCGACGATCGCCACGATCCAGGTCCACAAGGACCCCGGCCCTTGCACGGCGTGAAACTCCTGCATCGGAAAGATCGCGTGGGGGATCAGGAAGGAGTGGACAAAATCAAACAGATAGCGCGGGTAGTTCAGGAACACGTCCGCAACATGCGTTGACCCCTCGAACACCTTCGCCCCCCCCAAAGCAATGCGTCTGAGTACGAAATACAGGAATATCGTCCCGAGCAACCCTGGCCCACGCGGTTTGGCGCCCCGGGCCACCTGTACCAAGTAAGCCAATATCGGAAATACAATCCCCGTCTCCTTCGACATCATCGAAAAGAGAAAACACCCGAGCGGCGTGATCCGGTCGTTCGGATACCGGATCGCGACCCAAATCCCCAGGAGACCGAAGAGAGCGGGCAAGGAGTCGGTTCGGGCGGAGATGTACTGAACGCATTCAACGGTGAGAGGATGAAGAGCGAAGATCACGGCCGAAAGTGCCGCCCATTCGGAGCCGACCAGGCTCGCAAGAATCGCAAACAGAAGAAGAACGTTCAGGAGATGGATCAGGAGATTGCTTAGATGATACCCGGACGGGCGGTCCCCCCAGATGCTGTGATCGATCAGGAACGAAAGCGTGGAAATCGGGCGGTAGGTGTCGATCCGTGCCTGGGGAGCTCGCGCGCCGAGGTCGACGTTGTACCACATCTCATGCTGAAAGATTTCCGGAACGGCGCGGAACGAATGAACCAACTTCCCTTCGAGAATGAGGGGGCGATCGTCCCAGTAAAAGCCGTTCCAAAGCGCGCCGATCTGGACGAAAACGCAGAGCCCAAGAAGAAGCGGAACCCACCTTTTCCCCTTCACAACGTCAAACCTCGTTTCCGAAACTCGAAAATCTTTCGCAGGAACAGGAACGTCGTCGGCAGAAAAGCGACGGTGCTTTTCCGCTTCGGCGTCACCTCGACCGGGATCTCCTCAACGACCACTCCTCGTTTTTGAACGAGAAGAAGCACTTCCGTGTCCCAGGCCCACCGTTTTTCACGCACCTCCACCAGCAGCGGACGGAGAAACTCCGTCCGAAATCCCTTGAGCCCGCACTGGTGATCCGTGACCTTTGAATGAAGGATCGAGCGGATCAGCGCATTCAGAACGCGTGTGGCCATCCTTCGATGGGTCTGACGCCCTCCCCGCGCCGTCAAGAGCTTGCTTCCCGTGCAAGCGACCACCTCTTTTCGATCGAGGACCGCCAAGAGACGCCCGAGCGATTCCAACCCGATCTCGAGGTCGGCATCGATGTAGGCTGCGATCGGCATCCGGGCTTCCCCGAACGCAGCCGAGAGGATACTCCCGCGCCCGGCATTGGCCGCATTGCCGAGAACGCGGATCCGCTTCGGGTCGGAGCGTGCGAACCTTTCCGCGATCGTGCGGCTCGCGTCCGTTGATCCGTCGTCGCCGAGAATCATTTCGTAGGGCCTGCCGGAATCGGTGAGATACCGATGCAACTCAGCAAACGTGCGGGCCAAGACGGCCTCTTCGTTGAAGATCGGGACGATGACGGTGGCCCCCTCCATCGTCACCTCAGAGAGGAAGAATCTGGAGCGGGTCGATCGCCCGTTTTCCGCTCCGAATCTCGAAATGAAAGAAAGCCTCGTTCGGATTCGCGTTGGCCCGGGCGATTCGGGTTCCGCGGGCCACCGCCCTTCCCTTCGAGATCAGGGTCTCTCCAACGTACGCGTACACCGAGAAGAAGTTCGCCGCGTGGCGAAGGATCAGGAGTTTCCCGTACCCCGGCACATCCTGTCCGACGTAAACGACGGTTCCCTCCGCCGCGGCGAGGATCTCCCCCCCGGCTGAAACACGGAGATCAATCCCGTTGTGCATCTTCTGACTCCTCATTCCGAACTTGGAGATCACATGCCCCGTGGCCGGCCATCCGAAGCGGACGCTCTTCTTCCGGGCGATCTTCACGGTAGCGCTCTTCGCCTGTGGGGCGACGGTGACAGGACGCGGTGGCGTTCCCGGGGGAGGCGAAACGGCGGCTGCCGGCTTTTCATGCCTCTCCGGTTCCTCTTCCTCCCCGTTCGCCGCAGTCTGGACCTCCTCCATGTCCCAGATCGGCGCAACCGTGGTGCGTCGGGCGCTCGCCCCCGGGATCAGGACGCTCTCCCCGACTTTCAGATCGTTCGAACTCAGGCGCGGGTTGGCTTCGAGCAGCTCTTTAAGCGGCACCTCATACACGTGCGCAATCAGGGAAAGCGAATCCCCGTTTTCGACGCGGTGGACAATCCCGCCACGGACATGGCACCCCGCGAGGAGTGCCAACCCCACGATCAGGGCTCCACCCAGGGGACGAAACCGCATGGCCCCAGCGACCTCCGTTCGAAACGATCCCCTTGTTTTCGCATCCACTGAATCTCCTGCCGTCCCCCCGGAAGAGTAATCGGCACGACCGCAATCCCCCCGTCGATCAGTTGTTCCCAAACCGCATCCGGGAGCTTTGCGACCGCGGCGGTGACGAGAATCCGGTCGTACGGCGCGTACTCGCTCCAGCCGAGGGAGCCGTTCGCCGCCCGGATCGAGATGTTGTGGTATCCGAGACCTTCGAGTCTTTTTCGCGCCTCGGTCACGAGGGCGTGAATCCGGTCGATCGAGAAGACCGACTTGGAAAGTTCCGCCAGTACGGCGGTCTGATACCCCGACCCGGTCCCGATCTCGAGGACCTTCTCCCGTCCCGTTAATTGAAGCTCCTCCGTCATCCGGGCGACAACGTACGGCTGTGTGATCGTTTGGTCGTGCCCGATCGGAAGGGGGTGATCAGAATAGGCCCTCTCCCGGAACGTTTCGGGAACGAACTGGTCCCGCGGGATTCGTGACATCGCCTCGAGAAGTGCCTCGTTCCGGATCCCGCGCGATCGAAGATACTTCTCAACCATCGTCCGCGGGGAGATCGCCGCCGGGACCGTCGACGGTCCTAGAGCGACCACTTTTTGAGTTCTTCGATGCATTCCTCGTGTGTGATGTCCAGACGGATCGGGGTGATCGAAACCTTGCCGAGACGGATTGCGTTCGAATCCGACCCCGGGATATCGTCAAAGCCGAGTTCCTCGGCGCCGATCCAGTAGTATTTCTTTCCCCGAGGATCGATCTTCTCTGCGATCGCACCGGCGTACCTCCGCCGCCCCAAACGGGTGATCTGGTAGTCGTCGATCCGGTCCCCCTCCATATTCGGCACGTTGACGTTGAGCACCGCCCCGCGAGGAAGAGCATGGACCAGCACCTGCCGCACCAACTTTCGCGCGAAGTAGGCGGCCGGAGCGAAGTTCGGCTCCTCCGTCATCGAAGCGGCCAGGGAAAAAGCGATCGCCGGAATCCCGAGAATCGCCCCCTCCAGCGCGGCTGCGAGTGTTCCGGAGTACGTGACGTCATCGCCGATGTTGGCGCCAAAGTTGATCCCGGAAACGACGAGGTCCGGGGGATGGTCCTTGAGGATCTCCAGGACTCCGAGGCTGACCGAATCGGTGGGAGTCCCGTCGGTTGCGAACCGACGGTGGCCCCTCGGTAAAATCCGGATCGGACGATGGAGGGTCAGGGAATGGCCGGCGCCGCTCCGTTCCCGGTCGGGGGCCGAGATGAAACACTCCCCGAACTCCGACATCGCTTCGGCCAAGGACGCCAGCCCCGGCGCGTCGATCCCATCGTCGTTGGAAATCAGGATTCGCAAGGAGGGGAGTTTAACATCTGGATATCGCGTTCCTAAGCCATTTATTGGTTCGCTTTCCGGTCGCGGAGACCGGAATCCGGTTTCGGCCGGGCGTGAGATCCAAGAATTGCCGCACGCCGAGAACGGCACGAAGCATGCTTCCTCCAACGACGTGCTGATCGAGTACGTCGTCTCCGCCCTCTTGTTCTTTCTCGCTCTTTTCGCCCTTCTGCATATCTCTGAGATCGGTTCACTGGCCGTCGAGACCGAACAGGACAGTTTCTTCGCCGCACGCGGGGAGTTCGTCGGGATCCATGCCCCGACCCCCGGAAACCGGGTCGAGGGGGCCGGCGACCAACGGATCGTTCGAACGGAGAGACTTTATCCGGCCATCATCCCGTTCTTATCCCGGTTATCCGATTCCCCGTCCCCTCGTTTTACCGGGGAGACCGCGGTTCCGAGGCGGGGGGGCGAATGAGGCGAAACCGGCGAAGCGGACAGGTTTTCCCTCTCTTTGCACTCCTTCTGACCCCCCTGATCCTTTTCGTCGGCGCGAACGCCGACCGGCTCTCCTCCGGCATCGCGAAAATCCGGAATCAGCGCGAGACCGATTCCGTGGCTCTGACGATCGCGAACGAACGAGCCCGGGCCTTGAACGCCATCGCGGCCCTCAATCAAGGTCTCAAGATCGCATCCGATCGGGGGTACGCCGTGGCAGTCGCCCTTCTGACCCTAGAAGCCTGTACGATGATGCTCTTCTCCTCCCCCCTCTGCGGACCCGCCCTCACGAAATTGAGCGCCAAGGCGGTGCCGTTTTATCGAAAGCTCGAGAAGTTGGGCCGGATCCTGAGACGCCAACAAGAAGAGATCCTAATCTGGGCCGACGCGAGGCCGCGCGAAATCGAAACCCGATTCAACCTCTCGCATGTCGGAAAAGCCCAGCTCTTTCCCTATGCCCCGGGCCCCCTTCCCGTCCGGCGTTCGGAGGCTCCCCCGGCGGGTCCCCCTGGCGAGCTCTCGAGTGCCGATGACTTCTCGTCCGGGCGGGAGGTCCGGAAATGCTCGGTCACCCGTTTCAATACCTATTCCGATTTTCGGACCGCGATCGAGAGAGATGCCTTTCGTCTCGGCCGGCATGATTCTGCCGTGATCGATTACCGAAACCCCCGGAGCGGGACCCGGCGGCAGTTCCAAGCCGAAACACCGACCGCTTTGTTGGGAGTGCGACCGACCCGCTGTTTTCCGGGGAATGCTCCGGGCGATTGCGCCCAGTTTCAGAACGCCACCCTTTTCCGATGCCGGAGCGTCTACGATCTTCTCGGCCATCTCGGATTGGCCAGCCCGGTGAAGATTCCGGAACCGCTCCAGCTCGAAGATCGGTTTTTTTCCGATGGAAACCGTCTGGCCGTGGCCCGCGGAACGAAAAATCGGAATCGTGCGTTCGATCCGCTCCTTCGCCGTCGCGTGGGGGAACGAATCTCCCGCCCCGATCTCTGGGCGCTTTCCGAAACCGAGATCGCCGGAGGGGACCTCGCGAAGATGGAGTTCCGGCCGCTCCTGACTTCGATTCACCTCGATCGACCTCTCTGGCTGAGGGTCCAGGCGAAAACCGTTTCGCTCGTCGCCCAAGGGTTCGCTCTGCCGGTTCCCTGGGAGCGTTTCGGAGGAGCTCTTGCCCACTAAAAAAAGCACGTTGAGCGGTTCCGTCGAGACCGCGATCCTTCTTCCCCTTCTTCTTCTCTGCGTTTGGGGCGCCGGGTTGGTTTCTCTTCTTCTGCTAAAAAAGAGCCGGGCCGAGCAGTCGGCCTGGGTCGTCGGATCGGCGTTGAGCCATGGTGTTCCCCCCGAACTCTCTTTTCGGCTGGGATCGAAGACCGCCAGGAGCGCCCCCCCGGAATTCGCGGTCCGTGAGCGAAGGGATTGCGTCTCGTGGTTCGTGCTTCCCGCCGCGGGAGATCTCCCGATCAGTTTCCGGGGAGCCCTTTTGGCGAACTGTCCCTGGAGAGCGGATTTGCGCGGGCAGGGCGGGATGCCGACGGAGTTCTGGCGGCCGGGGGGTTCGTTTGCCGGGTCGAGAGCGGTTCGCCAGCTCCTCTGGCAGGAGGCAATGCAAAAGGCCGGGTTCGGGGCTCTCCCTCTCCAGATGTTGGCTGTTCCGGAACTGTCGAGTGTGACCGGAGTCGATCTCGGGGGTTCGACGGCATCGATCCTCAACAATTCCGGAGGTGCCGAGTGAAGGTCGACCTCGGAACCATCCGAGCCTTCGCAGCGAACCGTCCTTGGCTTCTGCCGGCCGGGATCGCCCTCGTTGGCACTCTGTTCCTTTGGAAAGGGGTCTCCGACTACGAGGAGAGGATCGGCCGGAATATGAAGACAGTTGCGATTCTCGTATCCACATGGGAACTCGCGGATGGCCGAACCCTCCGGTCGGAGGATCTCCGTTCCGCCCCGATCCCCCAGAAGTACCTTCCGACCGGGGGGGTCCGGGACGTCGATCTCCCGCAGGTGGTCGGACGGGTGTTGACCCGGCCGATGGCGGAGGGGGAAATCCTGCTCTGGCCTTCGATCGACGTCGGGTTGGGACCGGCCGGTCCGGCCCGGAAAATTGCTAAAGGGTATCGCGCCATCTCCCTTTCGGTCGACGCGGTCAGTTCGGTCGCCCACGCCGTCCGTCCGGGAGACCGGATCGACCTCATCCTGACCGTTACCGGCGGTGAGGGTGACGATCCTCAGACCGTGACGCTTCTCCAGAACCTCACGGTTCTATCGACCGGCGCCGGGGAGGAGGAAGGTGCGACCTACTCCGTTCTGTCTCTCATGGTTCTCCCGCGCGAGGTCCCGTTGATCATCCACGCCGAGCGGAGCGGGAAGATCTCGATCGTTCTTCGGAATCCGGCCGATCACAAGACGCCGCAAAACCTTCCGATCGTCACGCGTTCGGCACTCTTCGAAAATGCTCTCCGTAATTCCCTTCAGGAGGAACGGAATCAAGCTGTGGAAATTATTCGGGGTGGAAAAGTCAGTCCGGACAACAGCTTACCTTGACGGGGGAAACACCCGTCCCCTATGATATTCCCGTCGTGAATTTAACGTTCGAGTGCGGAGCCTGCCACACCCCCTACCGGCTGGACCAGGACCAGATCACCGTGGGGGGGGTGAAGATCACCTGTCCGAAATGCAATACGTTCTTTTTCTTGAAAAAGGGGTCAACGGCAACGGAGGAGCCGATCGTCGAGCGGGTCATTCGGGACGGAGCGTATGAAGTCAAAGTCCCGCCGCCGAAGTCGAACGAACTGACCGCCGACCAGCTGTTCGCCGACATGGAGATCAAGACTCCTATGCCTGCGATCATCGTCGAGGAACCTCCTCCTCCGCCTCCTCCCAAGAAACAGGCCGTCCGAGTGACCGTGGGGCCTGTGGTGCCTCGAGCGGAAGATCCGGTCACGCAAGCCGACCTTGGGGATTATCCGCCGGAACGCCCGCCGGAGACGTTTCTCGACAGTTATCTCGTTCCCGGCTCGTTCGCCGTGATCATCGTGGTCGGAGTCCTGATCCTTAACTACGTCCGTGTCGTAGAGATTCCCGGCTTGGCGATGTTCCGGGCTCCCACGCCGATACCGACGGCGACGGTCGTCCCTGAAGTCCAGCAGTCTGGAACTCCGCGGTACGGTTTCCCTTCGTTTTCAGAAACGCCTGGAGCGGTTCCAACCGCCCCGGCATCTCCGACGAAATAGTTTGGATCAGATCGGCGTCGGGTAGTTCCCGGAGAAACAGGCGTCGCAGAATTTCTCCCGCGGGATTTCCATCGCTCGGTAAACACCTTTGAGACTCAAATATCCGAGACGATCAACACCGATGAATTTGCGGATCTCCTCGATCGATTTCGTCGACGCGATCAGCTCCTCTTTCGTGGGGGTATCGATCCCATAGACGCATGGGCTTACGAACGGAGGTGAACTCAAAAGAAGGGAGATCTCCTTGGCCCCGGCGTCACGGACCATCTTGACGATCTTCTTGGCGGTCGTCCCCCGGACGATCGAGTCGTCGATCATCACCACCCTTTTCCCGGCCAGAACGCTTCGGACCGGGTTGAGCTTCACCTTGACTCCGAAGTTCCGGATCTCCTGCCCCGGCTCGATGAAGGTCCGTCCCACGTAATGGTTCCGGACGAATCCCATCTGGAACGGAAGGTGGCTCTCCTCGGCGTAGCCAAGCGCCGCAAAGAGACCGGAATCGGGAACCGGCGTGACGAGATCGGCATCGATCTTGTGTTCCTTCGCCAACTCCTGCCCCAAGCGACGTCGAGCCTGGTAGACGCTCGTTCCGAAGATCGTCGAGTCCGGGCGCGCAAAATAGATATGCTCGAAGACACAGTGGGAGCGGCTCGGTGCTTCCGCGAATCGGCGGGAGCGGATCTTTCCGTCGGCGGTTGCGATCACCATCTCCCCCGGCTCGATCTCCCGCTCGTACGTCGCGCCGATCAAATCCAGGGCACAGGTCTCGGAGGCAAAGACCGCGGCCCCCTTCAGCCACCCCAGACAAAGCGGGCGGAATCCCTTCGGGTCGCGCGCCGCGACCATGATTTGCTCGTTCAAGAAAAGGAGGGAGTACGCGCCATCGATCCGGTTCAAGGCCCGCGCGATCTTCTCTTCGATCGTCGGGGAATCGTCCGTTGCGGTTAAATGGAGGATGATCTCCGTGTCCATCGTCGACTGAAAGAGGGCTCCTCTTCTCTCCAACTCACTCCGAAGGGCGGTGAAGTTCGTCAGGTTGCCGTTGTGAGCGATGGAGATCGTCCCGAAGTTCCCGGTCGCGATGAACGGCTGGACGTTCCGTTGGACGTTCTCCCCCGTCGTGCTGTACCGGACGTGACCGATCGCCATCGGCCCGCGGAGGTACGCGAACGATGCCGAGTCGTAGGCGTCCGCCGTCAGCTCCATCTTACGGACCTTGTAGAGTCGGGAGCCGTCGGTCGAAACGATCCCGGTCGCCTCTTGGCCGCGATGTTGGAGGGCGTAAAGCCCGAGGTACGTCAGGTTCGATGCTTCCGGATGTCCCGCAATGCCGAAAATTCCGCACATAGATCAGAGTTCCCTCAAAAATCGCTCGGAGATGTTTTCGAGTTCCGCCAAGGGGATCCGGAAGATCCCTTCCAGTTCCAGATCGGCCCGGCCGGTCGTTTCCCCCAGAATCGTCATCGGGACCGAATTCCTCCGGGCAATCTCCTCGATCTCCCGCCGAACGGAAGCGTCGAACGAGACGACCGCGCGTCCCCCCTCCTCGGCGAAAAGGAAGAGAGCCGGATCGACCCCGGAGGGGATCCGGATCTTGGCGCCGAACTTCCGATCCCCCAAACACGATTCCGCGACGGTCTGAATCAGGCCGCCGTGCGAACAATCGTGCGCCGAACGAATCTGATTCTTCGCGGCCAATTCGAGAAGCGTCGCCTGAAGCCGCTTTTCGTTCCCAAGGTCGACCGGCGGACACGCGAGATCTTCCCGGCGCAAGATCGTTCGAGCGAACTCGGACTGGTACAACGCTGCGGGAGCGTTCGGTCCCAAGAGAGCGACGATGTTTCCGGACCTCTGAAAAAACGACCGGACATATCTCGAGGAGTCTTCCATCAATCCGATCATCCCGATTGTGGGAGTCGGTTTGATCTGCACCTCGGCGGTCTGGTTGTAGAAACTGACGTTGCCCCCCGTGATCGGGGTTTCAAAGTGACGGCAGGCCTCCGAGATCCCGCGGATCGTCTCCCGGAACTGCCCCATGACGACCGGATCCTCCGGATTCCCGAAGTTGAGGCAGTTCGTCACCGCCGTGGCCCTCGCTCCGACGGCTGCCAGGTTCCGGACACATTCCGCCACGACATGCTGAATCCCACGATACGGATCGGCCTGACAGAAAAAGGCGTTGCTGTCGGCCTTCATCGCGATCCCCAGCTTCGTCCCTTTGACCCGGAGGAGCGCCGCGTCCCCCCCCGGAACGAGGACCGTATCGGTCCCGACCGTCTGGTCGTACTGTTCGTAAACCGCCCGACGACTCGCAAGGTTCGGAGAGCCGAACAGGGTTCGAAACGACCGCTCGAGGTTCAGATCCGCGAGTTCCCGCTCTTTGATCGTCGCCTGGAGAGGTTCCGGTGCGGTCCACGGGCGGTCGTATTCCGGCGCCTCGTCGGTGACGGGACGGACTGGGAGATTCACCACCTCTTCCCCTCGATAGGTCGCCACGACTTTGTTTTCGGAGATCACGCGGCCGATTTCCTCGCAATCGATCTCCCACTTCGCGGCGATCTCCCGGATCGCGGGGACATTCTTGGGCTCGGCGACCAGGAGCATCCGCTCCTGCGATTCCGACAGAAAGATCTCGTACGGGGTCATCTTTGGATCCCGGAGAGGAACCTTGTCGAGATCGATGCGCATTCCGGAATTTCCCCGTCCGGACATTTCAAACGTCGAGCAGGTGATCCCGGCGGCCCCCATGTCCTGAATGCCGACGACCAGCCCCTTTCTCATGATTTCGAGCGAGGCCTCCATCACCAGCTTCTCCGTGAACGGATCTCCGACCTGGACCGTCGGTCGCCGCTCTTCGTTCCCAGCTCCGAACTCCTCCGACGCCATCGTCGCGCCGTGGATCCCATCCCGCCCGGTTTTCGACCCGAGATAGACGACCGAGTTCCCCTCCCCCTTGGCGGTCCCTCGGTGGATCATCTCCCGCCGGGCGACCCCGACGCACATGGCGTTGACCAGGTTGTTGCCGTTGTACGACCGATCGAAGATGAGTTCCCCGGCCACCGTCGGGATCCCCATGCAGTTCCCGTAGCCACCGACCCCTCCGACCACGCCGTGAAAAAGAAACGGGGTCTTCGGATGGTTTGGCTCACCGAAATGAAGCGAGTCGAGCATCGCGATCGGGCGCGCCCCCATCGTGAAGATATCCCGGAGGATCCCCCCGACCCCGGTCGCGGCTCCCTGGTACGGTTCGATGTACGAGGGGTGGTTGTGGCTTTCGATCTTGAAAGCGACGACCCAGCCATCTCCGGCATCGATCAGGCCGGCGTTCTCCCCCGGTCCCTGCAAAACCCGGGTTCCTTTCGTCGGGATGGTTCTTAGATGGATCCGAGAACTCTTGTAGCAGCAGTGCTCGCTCCACATGACGGCGAAGATGCCGAGCTCGACATGGTTCGGCTCGCGCCCAAGCCCGGAGACGATCCGGTCGAATTCCTCCGGCGTCAGCCCCTGCGTGAGCGCTTCAGTCCGCAAACTCATAGCGGGCGTCTTCGATCACCGGGTTCGACAGGAGCTTTCGGCACATCTCGTCTATTTGAACCCCAGCGATCTTCCGATCGCTGGTCTCGAGCTTCATCTCGATGTACTTCCCGACCCGGACGTGGCTAGCCCCATCGTATCCGAGCCGATGCAACGATTTCTCGATCGCCTTCCCCTGCGGGTCGAGGACGTCCGTTTTGAGCGTGACGTAGATCCGTACGTTCATCATCTTGCCGCTTCAATTCTCCGAAGGATCTCCTCGTACGCTTCCGTCAACCCACCCAAGTCCTTTCGGAACCGGTCTTTGTCCAGAATCTCCATCGTCTTGGCATCCCAGAGACGGCAACCGTCCGGAGTGATCTCATCGGCCAGGAGGAGTTTCCCCTCCTTCGTCCGCCCGAACTCGATCTTGAAATCGACCAGAACGATCCCCAGCTCCTTGAAGAAGCGCCCGATCAACGAATTGACCTGGAGAGCCCGTTTCTTGAGCTCCGCGATCTCCCGGTCGTCGGCGATCCCGAGCATCCGGACATGGTCATCGGTCAGGAGAGGATCGTCGAGTGCGTCGTTCTTCAGGAAGAACTCCACCAACGGCGGGTTGATCGGCTTCTTCTCGGGTACCCCCAACCGCTTGCAAAGGCTTCCGGCGGTGATGTTCCGGACGACCACCTCCAGCGGTACGATGGTGACCGAACGGACCAACATCTCCCGCTCGTTCAAAACCTTGATGAAGTGGGATTCAACGCCGTTTCGGGCCAGGTATTCGAAGATCCGCGAGCAGATCTTGAGGTTGAGCGGCCCCTTCTTCTCGATCTCAGCCCGCTTTTTGGCGTTGAAGGCGGTCGCCGAATCTTTGAAGTGCATGATGTACTGCCCGGGTTCCGGACCCGGGTACAACTGTTTCGCTTTCCCCTCATAGAGCACTTCCCCGCGTGTCGATGTCATGGCGTCCGGCCCTCCGCGCGCGGGAGTATAGTCGGCAAATCGTATTGTGCAACGGAGCGGTTACTGCTCTTCGAGAGCGGCCCGGATGTCGGTCAAGATCCGCATGAGAACCCCCGTGATAACCATTTGAATTCCAACGATAATGAACCCAGCAGAGAAGAGGAGCCAGCTCCAGTGCATGTTGAGTCCGCCGCCAAAGAAATACTTCCAGAAGTAGAGCGAATTGACCGCCAGTCCGACGGCAAGAACCCCCAGCCCGTAAAAACCCATCCGGTCGTAGACTTTCAAAAAGCGATTCACTCGATGGATCCATTTCCCCGACTCGTGACGTCGGAAAAAGGTCGCCACGATGAAACGGGCAAGGATCCCGAACAGCATGATCTGGATTCCGGCGGTGAAGAAGTACATCGCACCGATCGATCGGTAGATGTAGTCGGAAAATCGCGTATCGGTCCCGGTCGCCAGCGCCCCGACCAGGGCTCCGATCAGGATCGCGGCCATCAACTCGCAGAAGAGGCCCACCACGAAGAAGACCTTGAACGGGTTGTACATCAACACCGTCGACAGGATGATCCGGAAGAACCGCAGTCCGTCCGAGATGGCGTTCAGCTTCGATTCACCCCCCCGCTCGGCATACGGAATCGGTACCTCGACGATCTTGAGCTTTTCATGGAGCAGCTTCGTCGACATCGCCGGCGTGAAATGCAGGCCGTCGGGGAGCGCGTACAGAAGCGGAACGACCGTCCGCTTGAAGAGACGCATCCCGCTCGCCGTGTCGCGCACGCGGGCTCCTGCCAGGAAGGAAAGAAACAGAGCGAAGAACCGGTTTCCGATCTCCCGGACGATCGGCATCTCCGAAGCCTGCTTCCCTCCGAACCGCTTTCCGACGACCAGATCGGCATCGCTCTCCCGGAGAGCCTTGTACATCGCCGCGAACGACCCTGGATCGACCGTCCCGTCGGCATCCATGAACGAGACGAATTCCCCGGTTGCCTCCCGAAAACCGGTTTTCAAGGCGGCGCCGTATCCCGAGTTGGTCTCATGAGTGACGACGCGGAGAGAGCCCGGCGCATGCGACGTGATTTCACTGAGAATCTCCCCCGTCCGGTCGGTCGATCCGTCGTCGACGACGATGATCTCGACGTCGTCCAGCCCCGATTCTCGAATGATCGTCGGGCGGAGGTGAAGAAGATTCTCCGTCACCTGCCGGATCTGCAGTTCTTCGTTGAAGGCCGGAACGATGATCGAGAGCTTATTCATCTTTCCGAGCGATCCTTCGCCCCCCTGCGATTCCCGAATAAAAGCCTAAGAGCCAGAAGAAGATACTTGCGAGCGTCAAGGACGTAAAGACGAACGCGGAACGGAGCGATTTCGATCGAACCTTGAAGTACCCGACCAAGAAAGCCAGCCCCGCGAGAAGAAGTGCGAGCCCCACCCAGGGTTTCGAGACGACGAGCAAGAAGAAGACCGCCCCTGCCGTCGGAACGACGACCGGCAGGAGATGAATCCGCTGGCAGAACCCTCTCTTCTTGATCAGCTGCGCGTGGCCGAACCCGTACCGGGTCATCATCCGCCACAGACCGTTCCAGGTCTCGGGCCGGCGATGTTCCACAACGGCCTTCGGGGTGAAGAGCGCCTCGAATCCTTGATCCCGCATGCGGAGATCGAGCTCCAGGTCCTCGCACGGCCAAAGCATCTCGTCGAATCCACCGGCTTCCGTAAGCCGAGACCGTTCGTACAGGACGTTGCAGGTCGGATTGTGCAGTACGGACCGAAGGTCCGATGAAGTGTGAAGATAATCGGAGACGAATCCAACCGTTTCGAAGAAAGAGACGATCTGTCGTTCAACCGCTCCTGCCGCGGGAGAAAGAGCCTGTCTCCCCCCGACCGACACGACGGTCGCAGGGGCCCTTTCGAGTCCGATGAGGAGCTGTTTCAGCCAATCGGGGGAGACGACGCAATCGGCGTCCGTGAATGCGATCCAAGTTCGGACCGATACGGCTGCCGCTTCGTTTCGAGCCCGAGCCGGACCCTGCCCCTCCCCGCTCAAAATACGAATCTTTGTGTCGTATGACTCGAGAATCTTTCGGCTCCCGTCGCTCGAGCCGTCGTCGACCACCCAGACTTCCGCCCTCCCCTCCGCGGCGATCAACAGGGAGTCGATACACGCCTTGATGTGCGCCTCCTCGTTTCGAGCCGCGACGACGATCGTTACGTTAGAAAGGTCTTTTGCGTTCACGATTTCGGCGTAGAGGCGGCCGAGCCTCGCCGGGCCGCTTCCAAAAGATACGCTGCGAAATGCCAGAATGCCCGAATTTTTCGCTTGAAGTCGGGCCAATGCCGGGTCCGGATCGCGAACCTGAGGAGATACGAAGGTCGGAAATAGAAACGGCGCAACCCTCGATCGACCGCCGCACAGATCTCTTCGCGCGTCAGCCCCGGGTAACTCACGATCCCGGCTTGTTCCCCGTCATCGAGCCAGCGGCGCCAATCGTTCGTCAGGAGGTAGCCGTTCTTCTCCGCCTGTCGGTAATATTCGGTCCCCGGAAACGGCATCGCCGCGGAGAACTGAGCCGTATGCAGACCTAAGCCCAGGGCGTAATCGATCGTCTTCTGGAGCGTCCCCTTCGTCTCCCCCGGCAGGCCGAGGACGAAACAGCCGTGGACGTCGAGGTCCGTCGCTTTCGCCCGCTCCATGAATTCGATCCCCTGCTCCGGACGTGCTCTTTTCTTGACGTTGTCGAGCACTCCTTGGTCTCCCGACTCGAAACCGACCAAGAGTTCGCGGCAACCGGCTTTCTTGAGCATCTTCATCATCTCGAGATCGGCGGTGTCGACGCGGGCGTTGACGGAGAAGGTGACCTTGAGCCCTCTCCGTAAGATCTCCTCGCAGATCCCCAGAGCTGTCGGCTTGTGAAGCGTAAACGTATCGTCTTCGAAGAAAAACTCCCCTCCCCGAATCACTTCCGGGCAGATTTTGATCACCCACTCCATCTCGTCGACCACGCTCTCCGGTTTCCGGACGCGAAGACGCTGGCCGTGCATCACCTGCGGCCAGAGACAGAACGTGCATTTGTGCGGGCAACCGCGCCCCGAGAAGATATCGATATACGGGTGGAGCTTCGTTCCATCGAAATACTTGAGAAGGTCGAGGTGGTGCCAGGCGGGAAACGGGAGATCGTCCAGCTTCTCGATCAGAGGACGGTCCGGGTTCGTGATGACCGTTCCGTCCTTCCAGTACACGATCCCGAGAACCCCCCGAAGATCCGGGTACGAGGTGATGACGTCCCGGACGGTGTAGTCGTACTCCCCCAGGCAGGCAACATCGACCGCGCCGGCCGCCAGTTTGAGCGTCGCACCGGCTTCGGAGGAGATGTGGGGACCGACCATGATGACCTTGCAGTGGGGGGCCATCTCTTTGGCCATCCGCGCGCACCCGACATCGGAGTGAATCGACGGCGTGGTGGAGTCCAAAACGACGAAATCGGGCTGTCCCCTTCGGATCAGCTCGACGAACTCCGGCTCCCCCCAATCGAGGGCCGGAAAGTCGTAGAGCCGGGCATCGATCCCATCCCTC
The DNA here is from genome assembly GCA_043809315.1 of Pseudomonadota bacterium. GTDB lineage: Bacteria > Bdellovibrionota_G > JALEGL01 > JALEGL01 > DATDPG01 > JAZDDX01. Next base: position 132,289 of record JAZDDX010000011.1, on the reverse strand, counting down.
TCCAGAACCGCGGTGGCATACGCAAGCCAATCGGGGGCCCGGAGGACCCTCCCGCGTGTCCGCGCAGCCCAGCGCTGGGTGCGGCAAAAGTCCTTCACGAACGGCTCGTTGATGACAAATACACCCGGCATGGAAGGGATCAGGGTAGCACAACCGTTTCAGATTAAACCCGGGGCGTTGCGTTGCCGACCGGTCAAGGGACTGTTATCATCCCTGCCGCAGTCGATGGCCCCCCGCGACGACAAAACCGTCCGCCGAGACATCCGCGATCTCTTAACCGCTTCCGGAAACCTGAAGGCGAATTTTGTCGTTCTCGCCGGCGCCGACATCGGCCGGACCTTCCCGATCGAGAAAGTCGAGTTGATCATCGGCCGCGGGGACCAGTCGGACATCTTCATCGACGACGAGGATGTCTCCCGATCGCACGCGAAGATCGAAGTGTTGGCCGACGCGATCGTTCTCAAGGATCTGGGGAGCACGAATGGGACACTGGTGAACGGCCGAAAGATCGCGGAGCGAAAGCTCGAGGACGGGGACCGGATCCAAGTCGGGAACTTGACGGTCCTCAAGTTCAACTTCCTCGACAACATGGAGGAGGAGTTCAACGAACAGCTCTACACGGCGGCCAACAAAGACTTTCTGACCCAGATCTACAACCGGAAGTACTTCCTCGACCGTCTCAAGATGGAGCTCAGCTACGCCCGACGGCACGAAACCCCCCTGTCCCTTCTGATTCTCGATCTCGATTTCTTCAAGAAAGTGAACGACAAGCACGGCCACTTGGCGGGGGACGCCATCCTGAAGCAGCTGACCGCCGAAATTTCGACGACGAAACGGCAAGAAGATCTTTTCGCCCGCTACGGCGGCGAGGAGTTCGTCCTCCTGCTGCGCGGCACGCCGAAAGAGACGGCGATCCAAATTGCCGAGAAGCTCCGAAGCAAAGTCGAGCAGATCGTTTTCAACGTCGACGGCATCGACTTGAAGCTGACGGTCAGCATCGGCCTGGCGACCTTCTCCCGGAACAACTACAAGAATGACGAAACGTTCCTTCGGGCGGCCGACGCGCTTCTCTACCGGGCCAAGAAAGAGGGGCGGAACCGGATCTTCTTCTCCAAAGAAGGGCTGAGCGATTCGTTCAAACCGGAGAACGTGCTTCCCGCTTGATGTCGGATCTCACCTGGGAACGGTGCCACGAACTGTTTCTGGAATCGCTTCGGACCGCTCGGGCCCTCTCCCCTCACACGGTCGATGCCTACGCCAGGGACCTTCTTGCGTTCGCCGAGATCGCCCGAAAGAAGGGGATCCTGAACCCGGCCGAGACGCAAAGAAACACCGTCGAGGCGTTCCTGACCTCCGCGCAGAAGAGCGGCCTCTCCCCCCGGTCGACTCTTCGCGCGGTTTCCGCGGTCCGCTCGTTCTTCAGATTCCTCCAGCAGGAAGGGATCGCGAGACACGACCCGGCCGAGGGGGTCATTCTCCCCAAGATCGGCCGGCCGCTCCCCAAGGCGCTGTCGGTCGAACAAGTCCGGAGAATCGTCGAAGCTCCCGATCTTCAAAAGCCGGAAGGGATCCGGGATCGGGCGATCCTCGAGCTCTGCTATGCGGCCGGCCTCCGCGTCTCGGAGTTGATCGAGGCGACGTACGATTCGCTGGCCGTCGGTACGGATGTCATTCGAGTTTTCGGAAAGGGATCGAAGGAACGGGTGATACCGATCGGGAAAGAAGCCGCGCACTGGGTGTCGCGCTACCTCAAAGAGGCGAGGAATCGCCTCGATCGCGGGCGACCGCAACCCTGGCTGTTCTTGGGGAATCGGGGGAGCCGGATGACCCGGCAGGCGGTTTGGAGGCTGATCAAGAAATACGCTCTTGCGGCCGGCGTTCCGACCACCCTATCCCCCCACACGCTCCGGCACTCGTTCGCCACCCATTGTCTCGAACGGGGGGCTGACCTTCGGTCGATCCAGCAGATGTTGGGACATGCGAGCGTTGCGACCACACAGATCTACACGCACCTCTCCCGAAAACACCTCAAAGAGGTCTACGGGGCGTATCATCCGAGAGCCCGCAAACCCCCGAATTGACACACCCACCCCCCTCCGGTACGAGGTTTCGGTGGATCATCTGGTTCCCTCACTCCGTCTTCTGCTCCTGTGGTTCGTTCCGTTCATTTTTTCACTTTCGTTTCACGAGGCCGCCCACGCCTGGACGGCCAACCGGTACGGCGACCCGACCGCCCGTTACGTCGGTCGAATGACGCTCAATCCCCTGGCTCACATCGACTGGATCGGAACCGTTCTCTTTCCGTTGGTCGCTTTCTTCACGAACTTTCCCTTGATCGGATGGGCTCGTCCTGTCCCGGTGAACGAACGGAACCTGAAACGGCCGATTCACGGGGTTCTCGTCGCCGCCGCGGGACCGATTTCCAACCTGATCCTGGCGATCCTCTTTACGGTGGCCCTCGCCATCTTTTACCGCCTCCCCGGAGCGGAGGGGGGACCGATCTCTCTCGTTCGCGAACCGTTGGTCAAGATGGTGGCGGCCGGAATCCAGCTCAACCTGATCCTGGCCGTCTTCAACCTGATTCCGTTTCCACCGCTCGACGGCGGGCGGATCCTCTTCGGCCTCTTCCCCTCCCTTTCGCCGAGGTTGGCATTTGCGGAACGGTACGGGTTCATCATCCCGCTTGCGCTCTTCATGACCGGCGTGGTGAATCGGGTAGTCTTCTATCCAACCCAACTCGTGTATTACTTTCTTCTGAAGATGGCGGTGTAGTTCGATGCGAATCGTCAGCGGCATGCGGCCGACCGGAAACCTTCACTTGGGACACCTTTTGGGCGCTCTTCGGAACTGGAAGAGTCTCCAGGATCGGCGCGAGAACGAATGTTATTTCTTCATCGCGGATTGGCATGCCCTCACCACGAACTACGAGGAGACCCAGGGGATTCCGGAGAGCGTCCGGGAGATGGCGATCGACTGGCTCTCGGTCGGCCTCGACCCGCACAAATCGACGATCTTCGTGCAGTCGCAGATCCCGGAACATGCGGAGCTGTACCTTCTTCTCTCCATGGTCACACCGATCGGGTGGCTCGAGCGGAACCCGACCTACAAGGAAATGCGGGAGGAACTCTCTGACCGCGATCTCTCGAACCTCGGATTCCTCGGATACCCGGTCCTCCAGGCCGCCGACATCCTCCTCTACAAAGGGGAGCGGGTTCCGGTCGGGCAGGATCAGGTTCCCCATCTCGAACTCACCCGGGAGATCACACGACGTTTCAACCATTATTTCGGTCTGAAGCTCCCCGAACCACAGCCGCTTCTCACTCACTCCCCCAAGGTGAACGGCACCGACGGACGGAAGATGTCGAAGTCGTACGGGAACGCGATCCTCCTCTCCGACACCGAGGAAGAGCTCCGAACGAAGATCCGCGGGATGGTGACCGACCCGAAGCGGGCCCGGCGGCAGGATCCGGGGGATCCCGATACCTGCAATTTCTACCCCCTTCATCAGATCTTCTCCCCGCCCGAAACGATCCAGCAGGTCCGCCAAGGGTGCACGACCGCCGGGATCGGGTGCGTCGACTGCAAGAATATGCTTCTGGATCCGATGTCGAAGTTCGCCAAAGAGCTCACCGAAATCCGGAAGAACCGGGAAGCGTGGCTCAAAAACCCGAAGAAGATCGACGAAATCCTTGCCGACGGGGCCGCCCGCGCGCGGAAGGTGGCACGGCAGACGATGGGCGAGATCCGGAAAGCGGTTCATCTCTAGATGACCGACACCGTTGAAAATCCGTATCACGTTCGCCTGGAGATCTTCGAGGGACCTCTCGACCTCCTTCTTCACCTGATCAAGGAGAACCGCCTCGACATCAACAACATTCCGATCGCCCTCGTTACCGAGCAGTACCTCGCCTACATCGACATGATGAAGTCGCTCAACCTGGACGTGGCCGGGGAGTTTCTCTTGATGGCGGCAACGCTTGCTCACATCAAGTCCCGGACCCTCCTTCCCCCCGACCCGACCCAGGAGGATCCGGAGGAAGAGGGGGTCGATCCGCGGACCGAGCTGGTCCGCCGGCTTCTCGAGTACCAGAAGTACAAGGATGCCGCCGATCGACTCTGGATCCGCCCTCTCCTGGACCGCGACGTTTTCGTCCGGGAACGCTCGATTCGCCCCCTCCCCCGTTCGGACGAGCCGGCGGAGCTGGTGGAGATCAGCGTTTTCAAACTGGTGGAGGCCTTTCATCGCGTCCTGAAGGAGGTCGTCCTCGATCAGCCCCACAACGTCTCGCTGGAGCCGGTCTCGATCGTCGACTGCGCCATCGAGATCATCGCGATCATTCGGGCGAGCCAAGACGGATCGATCCGGTTCCAGGATCTTTTTCCGGGCCGGCAAACGCGCCAGCGGGTGATCACGACGTTTCTCGCCCTCCTCGACCTGATCCGCCGCAAGAGCGTTCGGGTGTTTCAGGCCGGGGCGTTTTCGGATATTCAACTGATGGGAACCCCGGAGGTATATGGAGAATGGAAGTATGACGGACCCGACGAGTACGCCGGACCTCCGCCTCAAGTCGATTCTTGAATCGCTTCTGCTCGTCTCAGAGAAGCCGATTCCGTTCGCACAGCTTCAGGAGGTGTTGGACGAACATTCCGAGGAGGCGATCCGGACGGCTCTTACCGATCTTACGGCGAGCTTAAGCTCGGAGGGATCGGGGATCGACCTCGTGGAGGTGGCGGGCGGGTATCAACTGCGCACGAAGGCCGAGAACTCCCCTTGGATCTTCAAGCTCAACAAAGCCCGCCCGGTTCGTTTGAGTCGGGCCAGCCTCGAGACGCTCGCGATCGTGGCGTATCGCCAACCGGTGACACGCCCGGAAATCGATGACATTCGCGGAGTCGACTCGGGACCGGTACTGCGCACCCTGCTGGAACGGAACTTCGTCCGGATCTTGGGAAAGCGCGAGGAAGCGGGATCCCCGTTGATTTACGGGACGACGAAGGATTTCCTTTCCTTCTTTAACCTGCGGAACCTGGGGGAACTCCCCTCGCTTCGGGAATACACGGAGCTCGGGGAGGAAAGCTTGGCGAAACTGGAACAGCTGATGCCAAGGTCAGAACCGTCGGAAGAAACGATGGCCCAACTCAACGACCTATCAGAAGAGGAAGCCGATGCCGACTCCGACCCTTCGCCTTAACCGCTTTCTCGCCCAGCTCGGGGTCGCTTCCCGTCGGAAGGTGGACGAGATGATCGCCGCCGGCCGGATCAGCATCAAGGGAAAGACGATCTCGGAGCTCGGGGCTAAGGTCGCGCCCGGAACCAAAGGGATCGAGATCGACGGCATGCCGTTGGAGCGTTCCCAGGCGAAGAAGGTCTACTTTGTCCTTCACAAGCCCAGAGGGGTCATGACCACGCTCTCCGATCCGGAGGGGCGTCCTACGGTTGCCGACCTGATCGCCCACGTCCGGGAGCGGATCTATCCGATCGGCCGCCTCGATTACGACACGGAGGGGGTCCTTCTCTTCACGAACGACGGGGACTTGGCCCATCAGCTGGCTCACCCTAAATTCGAAGTGAAGAAGACGTACATGGTGAAGGTGAAAGGGAGGCCTGCCGCGGAGGTTCTGTTGAAACTGCGGCGCGGGGTCCGTCCGGAGGATGGGATCGCCAAGCCGATCGAACTCGAATTCGACCGGGCAACCCGGCAGAACAGTTGGTACCGGATGGTGGTGGCTGAGGGGCGGAACCGCCTCGTAAAGCGGATGTGGATGCGGGTCGGTCATCCCGTGGCTAAGCTGATCCGGGTTAATTTCGCGGGAATCACGCTCGGTGACTTGAAAGTCGGCGAACTCCGTCCCTTAAAGCCAACCGAGATCCAACGTTTGTGCAAATCCACGGAAACACGCTAGGGCTCAAGTCGAGCCATCTCCGGCAACTGAACCGTCTCCTGCGGCGTCGCGTGGATGCCAAGGAGGTGATCGGGTGGGAGCTGGCGAAACAGCTGGCCTCCATCTCCCGCGAGATCCATCGCCAGGTCGGGGTTTTGATCGATCGGAGCGGGAACCTCGATTCGATTTACGTGGGAGAAGCGCGGTCTCTTCACCTTCCGAAAGATCTCAAGATCCGGCGGGGAAACTCTCGTCTCGTCGGGTATCGACTGATCCGGACCGGCCTCGATGGACAGGGGTTAGGTCGGGCGGATACTACGGAACTGACGATGCATCGTCTGGATCTCGTGGCTGCGATCGAGGCCGACGAGAGCGGCTTTCCGGGACAGATTGCCATCTCTCATATTTCCCCCGAGCCAGAACAAAAGAACAGCACCCGAACGATTCCTTCGATGAAGGCGGCGGATCTCGACTTTAATTTCCAGGAGTTCATCAAGACCCTGGAAGAAGAGCTGCGCCAGACGACGGAGCGGGTCAAGACGGTTCGAAAGGGGAACCGGGCAATCTTGGTGGCGTTGGCGCTTTCCGGGGCACGTCGTCTCGAGGAGGATCTTGCCGAAACGCGGGAGTTGGCTCGAACGGCTGGTTTGGAGATCGTCGACACGATCACGCAGCGGCGGGACAAGCCGGATCCCAAGTTTTGTGTCGGTGAGGGGAAGTTGGAGGATCTTTCTCTCCGGACGATTCAGCATGGAGCAGATATTCTGATCTTTCAGGAGAACTTGAGTCCAAACCAGGCACGGCATCTATTTGACCGGACGGAGCTTAAGATCATAGATCGAACGCAGTTGATTTTGGATATCTTCGCGCAACGAGCGAAGAGCCACGATGGGAAATTGCAGGTCGAGCTTGCGCAACTCCGCTACTCCCTCCCCCGTCTTCGAGAAAGAGAATCGATGCTGTCACGTCTCGTTGGGGGGATCGGGGGACGAGGACCGGGGGAGACGACGCTCGAAGTGCACCGACGAAGGGCGGACGACCGGATCAACCGTTTGGAGAAAGAGATCGAGGGGATCTCGACCATGCGCGCGGCGAACCGGCGCTTACGAAGTCGTAAGGCGGTCCCGATCGTTTCGATCGTGGGCTACACGAACGCGGGGAAGTCGACATTGTTGAACACGCTGACCGGGGCTACGGCGCTGGTCGAAGACAAGTTGTTTGCAACCCTCGATCCGTTTTCGAAAAGGATGAGATTCCCGCGGGACCGTGAGTTGATCGTGACCGATACCGTCGGATTCATCCGAAAGCTTCCGAAAGATCTGATTGCCGCCTTCCGGGCGACGTTAGAGGAGATCGGGCAGGCGAATGTCCTTCTCCATGTGGTCGATGTCTCGAACGAGAATTACGAGGATCACATCAAGGTCGTGAATGAGATCCTGGAGGAGCTCGGGCATCAGGAGATTCCCCAGATTCTCGTCCTGAACAAGATGGATCGGATCGGACCGGGGGCCGAACGGATCGCTCAGTCGCTCAATGGGGTCGCGATCTCGGCTCTATCAGCAGAGACGACGCGGCCGCTACTGGCTCGACTTGAATCCGCCCTCTGGAAATCGGGGACACACGACTGAACCCGATCTCGAAATAACGATACAGTCGTGTGTCCCCAATTAATTGACGTCTTTGTATTCGGCGTCGATGACGTCGTCTTTCTTTCCCGAGCCGTTGGTCGGACCGCCCGGAGCTGTCGCTTCCGGACCGGGAGCGCCCGGCTGGGCACCGCCCGTCGCCTTGTACATCGCCTCCGCCACCTTGTGCGACGCTTGTGTCAGGTTCTCCAATTCCCTCTTGATCGCATCGTGCTGATTCAATTCCAGCGCTTTATTGGCTGACGCCAACGCATCCTGAATCGGGCGGAGCGTATCGGCCGGGATCTTCTCCTTGTTCTCGTTCACCAACTTTTCCGTTTGATACACGAGCGAATCGAGTTGGTTCCGCGCCGTGATCTCTTCGTGCCGGCGTTTATCGTCCGCCGCGTTCGCTTCCGAATCACGGACCATCTTCTCGATGTCATCCTTCGATAACCCCGACGAATGGCTGATGGTGATCTTCTGCTCTTTCCCCGTTGCCTTGTCCTTCGCAGCGACGTTCACGATCCCGTTCGCATCGAGGTCGAATGTGACCTCGATCTGTGGCATCCCGCGAGGAGCGGAAGGAATCCCGACCAGCTGGAAGCGACCCAGCGTCCGATTGTTCGACGCCATCTCCCGTTCCCCTTGGAGAACATGGATCTCGACCTGCGTCTGGTTGTCCGCGGCCGTGGAAAAGACCTCCGACTTCCGAACCGGGATCGTCGTGTTTCGGTCGATCAATTTGGTCATGACCCCGCCGAGCGTCTCGATTCCGAGAGAGAGTGGCGTAACATCCAAGAGAAGAACGTCTTTCACGTCCCCCGCGAGAACTCCGCCCTGGACCGCGGCACCCGCCGCCACGACCTCATCCGGGTTGACGCTCTTCGAGCCGTCCTTCCCGAAAATCTCCTTTACGAGCTGTTGCACCCGCGGAATCCGTGTCGATCCGCCGACCAGAAGGATCTCGTGGATATCGGACGGCTTCATTCCCGCATCCTCGAGACAGCGCAGGCAGGGTCCTTTGCTCTTCTCGATCGTCGCGTTCGCCAGCTTCTCGAACTGGGAGCGCGTGAGTTTGACGTTCAGGTGTTTGGGTCCCGCGGCGTCCGCCGTCAAGAACGGAAGGTTGATCTCGGTCTCCATGACGGTCGACAGTTCGATCTTCGCCTTTTCGGCCGCCTCCTTCAGGCGCTGCATCACCATCCGGTCGCTCGAGACGTCGATCCCCTGATCCTTCTTGAACTCTTCGACCAGCCAACGGATCACGATTTCGTCGATGTCGTCGCCGCCGAGGTGTGTGTCCCCGTTTGTCGCTTTGACCTCGACCACCTTGTCCCCGACTTCCAGGATCGAGATGTCGAACGTCCCCCCTCCGAAATCGTAGACGGCGATCGTCTCGTCCTTTTTCTTGTCCATTCCGTAGGCCAAGGCCGCGGCGGTCGGCTCGTTGATGATCCGCTTGACGTCCAGACCGGCGATCTGGCCGGCGTCTTTCGTCGCCTGACGTTGGGAATCGTTGAAGTACGCGGGAACCGTGATCACCGCCTCGGTAACCGGCTGGCCGAGGTAATCCTCCGCGGCCTTCTTGAGCTTCTGGAGGATCATGGCGGAGATTTCCGGAGGGGAGTAGTTCCGCCCGTCGATGTCGACGCCGACCATGCCGTTTCCGTCCCGGACGATTTTGTACGGGACCATCGCACGCTCGGCCTCGACCTCTTCATTCCGGCGCCCCATAAATCGCTTGATCGAATAGACCGTTTTCTGGGCGTTCGTCACGGCCTGGCGTTTGGCGACCTGACCGACAACGCGGGTGCCGTCCTTCAGAAACCCGACCACCGACGGGGTGGTTCTCCCCCCCTCTTCGTTGGCGATGATCTTGGGCTCCCCTCCTTCCAAGACCGCTACCACCGAATTCGTCGTCCCCAGGTCAATCCCGATGATCTTTCCCATTTCTGTCTCCTCTTTGAGTTCCGACAGCTTAGATAGGCACGCCTCAAGCGTTGTCAAGGAGCCCAAAACTGTTTTTTCGGCCTATTCGCTGAGCAATTTCTTCAATGCTTCCGTCATCTTCGGCACGACCTCGAAGAGGTCTCCGACAATGCCGTAATCGGCCTTCTGGAAGATCGGAGCCTCCGGGTCGGTGTTGACCGCCACGATCACTTTCGAGGTCTGCATCCCCGCCAGGTGCTGGATCGCTCCCGAGATACCGAACGCTATGTACAGCTTCGGATTCACCGTTTTCCCTGTCTGACCGACCTGGATGGAGTGCGGGGCGTATCCGGCATCGACCGCGGCACGTGTGGCGCCGACCGCGGCCCCCAGAACGTCCGCCAACTCGTTCATCATCGCAAAGTTCTCCGCCGACTTGATCGCCCGTCCGGCCGACACGATCACGGAGGCTTCCGTCAGATCCGGACGGCCGCTCTTCGCTTCGACTACCTCGACGATCTTTGCCCGGACCGCGAGTTTCGCTGCCTCTTGCCCGACCGGCGTCACGCTGGGGGTTGTCGCCGACTTCGCGGGCGTCACTTCAAAGACGTTCGGACGGCAGGTGATGATCGCAGGGTGCGCGCTCGGCACCCTCGCGTCGATCAGAACCTTTCCCGCATAGATCGGCCGCTGTGCGACTACCGTCCCGTTCTCCGCCCGGAGGGCCGTGCACTCGGTCACCATTCCGGTGTTGAGGCGAGCGGCGATCCTCGGCAGCAGGTCCTTGCCGGCCGCGCTCGCAGTCGCCAACAGAACGGCAGCTTGCGACTTCCCGACCGCTTCCGTCAGAGCAAGGGCATACCGTTCGACGTTGTAGAGCTTGAACTCCGGATCGTCCGCCAGGTAGACATCGGTGACTCCGTACTTCCCAAGCTCCGCGGTCCCCGCGGCGACCCCGGCGCCGATCAGGAACGCTTTAACCTTTCCTTGAAGCGGTGCCGCAAGACGCCCCGCTTCGCTCAAGAGCTCCAACGATGCTTTCTTGATTTTTCCTTCTTTGGATTCGACCCAAACCAGAATATTCGCGCCCATGACCCCTCCTAGATGACTTTCGATTCTTGGCGCAGCAGACGGACGACTTCCTCAACCGCTTGGACCGGATCGTCCTTGAACATCCTCCCCGGCTTCCGTTCCGGCGGCGGGACGTACCCGGACCAGGTCACCTTTGAAGCGAGCTCCCCTTCCGACAACCCTGCCTCCGCAACCGACAGGGTCGTGAACGGTTTCGACTTGGCCTGCATGATCCCTTTGAGAGATGCGTACCGCGGCTCGTTCAGCCCTTTCGTTCCCGCGAGGACCGCGGGAAGGGTGACCTCCCAGACCTCCTTCGTTCCCCCCTCGACATCCCGTTCCACGCGGGCGCTCTTTCCGTCCGGGGAGATTGTGCATTTGCTGACTACCGTCACGTGCGGCCATCCGAGAAACTCCGCCAACATCTGGCTCACCTGGGCGTTGTCGTCGTCCACGGCGTGACGACCCGTGAAGACCAGATCCAAACCGAGGTCCTTCACCCGAGATGCGAGCAATTTCGATACCGCCAGGCTATCGAGGGAGGCGTGTCCATCGCTTACGACATGAACCCCCTTGTCACAACCCATCGCCAGGGCGGTCCGGAGAGCCTCCTGCGCCCGTTTCGGTCCGACGGTCAAAACCGTCACATCGCTTCCGGCGATCTTCTCCTTCGTTCGAAGCGCCTCTTCCACCGCGTATTCGTCGTAGGGGCTCACCACGAACTTGATCCCCTCCTCGGAAATGCCGGAGCGGTCCTCTTTCACCCGCAGTTTGCTGGCAGTATCCGGGACCTGTTTGATGCAAACACCGATCTTCATGAGCTTCTCCTGGATCCTAGAAATGATATCCGGCCGACGCGAACAGGAGTCCGGATGTTCGTTCCACCGATGAACTGGTGACTAGCGCTTTCCCGCCGATCCCGACCGTCAGGCAATCGATGATGAAGTAATCGACATCGAGCCCCCCCTCGAACGTGAAGTTCTTGAAACTGAACCCGACGGCGCTCCGAACCATCCACCCCGCCCCCGCGCGAAGGGAGATCTCGAGGTTCGGCCAACCGGAAACCCGCTCTTTCATGACGGACGCCGGGAGGATGAAACGTACTCCCAGGGTCGGAACGTAGATCGTCGTGTTCGAGCTGAAGCCGAGGTCGAGTGCGGGGCCGATGGCGACGAAACGGTCTGGCCGCACCTCCACACTCCCGGTCAGGCCGACCAGGTTGGGCCCCAGCATCGCGCCGAACCCGAGGCGGGTGTCGAGGATCGGATCCCGTGCGGACGGCGTCACCGTCACGCGTTCTTGCGCGAAGGTCGTCCCGGTCAAGAGAAGAAGTGTCGCGAAAAAGAATTGAAGCGCTTTCATCATTTGGTTGGCACCTTTTTGAAGTCTTGGGCGAACTTCTCGATCCCGGCATCCGTCAGCGGGTGTTTGGCAAACTGTTCCATTACTTTGAACGGGATCGTCGAGATATCGGCCCCCAGCATCGCGGCCTGGACCACGTGCATCGGGTGCCGGACACTGGCCACGATGATCTCCGTTGCGAACTCGTAGTTGTCGTAGATTTGAACGAGTTGGGAGATCAGATCCATTCCGTCCTGGGCGATATCGTCAAGACGTCCGATGAAGGGGCTCACGTACGCGGCCCCCGCCTTGGCCGCCAGCAACCCTTGAAGCGGCGAAAAGCAGAGGGTCAGGTTCACCGGGATTCGATCTTCCGCCAGGATCTTCGTCGCTTGAAGAGCCGCTGTGCAGATCGGAAGCTTGATCACGACGTTTTCACCGATCTCGGAGAGTTTCCGGCCCTCGGCCACCATCTCCTCGGACGTCGTCGCGACCGTTTCCAGGCTCACCGGTCCCGGAACGACTTTGCAGATCTCCTCGACCACCTCCCGGAACGGCCTCCCCTCTTTCGCAACTAGGGAGGGGTTCGTGGTCACCCCGTCGACCATCCCCCAGGAAAGGGCTGTCTTGATCTCCTTCAGGTTCGCAGTATCGATAAAAAACTTCATGGATTCGCTCTAACCGGGAGGCCTGGACCTGTCAAGTGATCGTGATTACATGAAAAAATGGTGACTCGGGGCTGACGCAAGTGATAAGAGGCCTTCGATGACCTGGCAAAACGAACGGGCTGTCCGGAAAGAGATCGTCGAGATTCACCACCGTTTGTACGACCTCGGGTTCTCCGTCGCCAACGACGGCAACACGTCGGTCCTGACCGAATCGGGCCGGATTCTGATCACCCCACGGGGCTTAACCAAAGCCAAACTGACCCCCGACGACATCGTCACGATCGATCTCGAGGGGAAGAACCTTGATGTCGGGTCGAACCCCTCCTCGGAGATCTCGATTCATCTCGGAATCTACAAGACCCGGCCCGACGTCCGGGCGATCATCCATGCCCACCCGCCGTACGCCATCGCCCTGAGCCTTGCGTCGGTTTCGCTGGAAGAGAACCTCCTCCCGGAACTGATTCTATCGCTCGGCCAGATTCCAACCACACCGTACGTGACCCCCGCAACCGCCGAGGCCGGACAAATCGTTTCGGAAAAGATGCGGACCTGCGATGCACTGATCATGGATCGCCACGGGACGGTCACCGTCGGAACCACGCTCGAGGAGGCGATGATCAAACTCGAACGGATCGAGCATGCCGCCAAGATCGTCGCGATCGGCCGGTCGATGGGGGCGGTGACGCCGCTTCCGAAGCCGGAGGTCGATCGTCTGATTCAGATGACGGAAGTTCCGGCCGTGGCGAAGAAGCCGGAGTTAGACTCTGCATTCATTGAGCTGGTGGCTGCCCAGGTAGCGGCAGAACTCAAGCTTCAAAAGCGCTGAAGCGTTTCAACCCTTCCTCGAGTCGCTCTTCCGATGCCGTCAGCGAGATCCGGAAATGCCCCTCCCCCGCTTCCCCAAACCCGTTTCCCGGAGTGAGAACCAGGCCGCTCTTCCGGAGAACCCGGGCACAGAACTCCGCCGACCGTTCTTTCGTCGGGACCTTGCACCAGAGATAGAACGTCGCCGAAGAAGAGTAATAATCGACCCCCATGTTCCGGAGAGCCTCCGTTCCCTTCTTCCGACGTCGAACGTAGATCTCGTTGTTCGCGTCGCGCAGACTCTTCCAGTTCTGGAGCGCCACGATCGACGCCTCCTGAATCGCCGTAAAGACACCGCTATCGATGTTCGTCTTCACCTTCGCAAGCGCCGCGATCGCATCCCGATTCCCAACCGCGAACCCGACCCGCCAGCCGGTCATGTTGAACGTCTTGCTCAACGAATGGAACTCGACCCCGACCTCTTTCCCTCCCGCAGCTTGCAGGAAACTCGGCGGTTCGTATCCGTCAAAACAGACCTCCGAATAAGCGGCATCATGCAGGACCAGAATCCCCGTTCGTTCGGCGAACGCCGCGACCTCGACGAAGTAATCCGGGTCCGCCACGGCCGACGTCGGGTTGTTGGGGTAATTGAGAAACAGAACGCGCGCCTTACGCCGCGCTTCCTCTGAAATTGATTTGAGATCAGGGCGATATCCGTTTCCTTCATTCACCGGGAGGATCACCGACTCCCCTCCCGCAAACGCCGTCGCGGTCGCGTAGACGGGATAGGCGATCGACGGGATCAGCGCCACCGCTCCCGGATCGAGAAATGCCAGGGGGGCATGCGCCAGCCCTTCTTTGGATCCGATGAGCGCCAGCACCTCGGTCGCCGGGTCGAGAACAACACCGAAACGGTCTCGATACCAGGTCGCAACCGCTTCCCGGAACCGTTCGCTTCCGTTGTAGGAGGGGTAACGATGGTTCGACGCGGTCCGCGCCGCTTCCGCCAACCGGTCAATGATCCGGGCGGGAGTCGGCAAATCCGGATCACCGATCGAGAGATCGATCAGATCAACCCCCTCCCGGCGAAGTTCCCCCTTGATCCGGTCGATCTCTGCGAAAAGGTACGGCGGGAGGTTCCGGATCCGCTCCGCTCGCACGTCCCGTTTCATCAGCTCTTCCCCAAACCGAGCACGTCCTGCATCGAATAGAGTCCCGGTTTTTTCCCGGCGATGAAACGAGCGGCGCAGAGCGCCCCTCGCGCGAAGATCGCGCGCGAGGTCGCGACATGCCCCAGCTTCACCCGTTCGCCGTCCGCAAAGAAGACCACCTCGTGCTCTCCGACCACGTCCCCGCCGCGCAACGACTGAATGTAAATGTTCCCCGACTCCATCTTCCCGCGCTGCGAGTGTCCCAGGACAACCTTTCTCTTCTTTCGCGGAGAAGCCTGCAGGATCGAACCCGCCAGGGCCAACGCCGTTCCACTCGGTGCATCTTTCTTTCCGCGATGATGCGTTTCGACGATCTCAATGTCGGCTTCGGGCAAAAGAGCGGCCACAACCTTGACCGTCTCATGAAGGACTGCGATTCCCACACTCAAGTTCGAAGCGACGACCACAGGGATCTTCCGCGCGGCCTTTCGGACCGCTTCCTCTGTCTTTCGGTCCATGCCGGTCACCGCCAGCACATACGGAATTCCGGCCCGCGCCGCCCAGGCGATATTCCGGCTCACCGCTTCCGCCTGCGTCACATCGATCACGACGGCCCCCGCATGGCGGATTTCCGCCAGATTCGTGGAGATCGGAACAGACCCCAGGTTCTGCGTCCGCCCCGTCCGCCCTTCCCGAATGACCGCTCCCTTCAAGTGAAAGCTGGCGTCGTTCGAGATCGCATCCAGAACCGCGCGCCCCATCCGTCCGAGCGCCCCCAACACGATGATCCGAACAGACTTCATGGCCGCACCAGATTCATGCTCGCTAAAACCGCCTTGAGCGCGTGGTGATTTTTCTCTGAGATGTCGGTCAGGGGACAGCGGAGGTCACCACGGCACAGCCCCATCAATGCCAGTGCTGCTTTCAAAGGAACCGGGTTCGGCTCGATAAAGAGTGTCTCGATGAGACGACCGACCTTTTGAAACTCCGTCCGGGCGCGATCGAGATCGCGACGTTCGAACGCCTCGTAGATCTCGACAAAGTTTTTCGGAAGAATGTTCGCCACGACGGAAATAATTCCCCTTCCCCCGATCGAAAGAAACGGAAGGAAGACCCCGTCTTCCCCGGAAAGAACCGAAATCTTCTCACCGACACGGCCGATCAGTTCGGAGATCTGCGGCAGAGGGGCGCAATCTTTGATCCCGCCGACCTGCGCCTCCCCCAACAACTTCTCGACCGTCTCCGGAAGAAGGTTCACCGCGGTCCGAGAGGGCACGTTGTAAAGAAGGAGCGGAAGATCGACCTTCGCCGAAACCGCCCCATAGTGCCGCCGGAGGCCGTCCTGCGTCGGACGAACGTAATACGGCGTCACTACGAGAGCCCCTTGCGCCCCGGCCTGTTTCGCCAGGATCGTTCTCTCGATCGTTTTTTCCGTATTGTTCGATCCCGTTCCGGGAACGATGGGAATCTTCCCTTTCACTCTTCCGAGAACCGTTTCGACGACGGTGGTGAACTCGGCGTCGGTAAGCGAGGATCCCTCCCCGGTCGTTCCACACGGAACAAGGCCGTGGACGCCGTCCGCAAGCAAGCGATCAGTCAATCGCTCCAGCGCTTCGTTGTCGACCTTCCCGTTCCCAAACGGCGTGACGATCGCGACCCAGACCCCTTTCCAGTTCGTGCTCATACTTCGACCTCCCCTTTAAAGACGCGCGAAGCGGGGCCGGTCATGAATACCGGTCCCCCCGGTTCCCAGGCGATCTCGAGCGTTCCTCCACGGAAGTGAACCGCAACCGGACTCTTCACCTTCCCCATCTTAAGAGATGCCACTCCCGAGGCCGACGCCCCGGTTCCGCAGGCGAACGTCTCTCCGGCGCCGCGCTCCCAGATCCCGACCGCTAGATTCGATTCGTCGCTGACGAAAACAAACTCCACGTTCGTTCGTTTCGGAAAAAGAGCGTGACGCTCGATCAACGGTCCGAGCTTCGTTGTTTGCGACAGCTCCTCGATCGAGTCGACGAAGATCACAGCATGAGGATTCCCCATCGAGAGAACGTGAAGGAGAAGCTTCTTCCCATCCACCTCAACCTGCTTCTCCCACTGCGGATCGAACCCCGGTTTTCCCATGTCGACCCGGATCCGCTCGTTCGATTCGACCGAGACTGTTTTCACCCCACCGACCGTTTCGAAGGAGATGGAAGAAGCGTCGTTTCCTCTCTCTCGAAGGAAGCGCGCCGCGCAACGGATCCCGTTGCCGCACATCTCGGATTCCGCACCGTCCCGTTCGAAGATCCTCATCCGCGCATCAGCAGATTTGGAGGGCAGCAAAACGAGAAGCTGGTCGGCTCCGACACCAAACCGACGATCCAGAAGACGGACGGCCCACTGGTTCCAAGGCGCCTCGGGTGGAAACCCTTGACCATCGACCAAAACGAAATCGTTCCCGCACCCGTGCATTTTGACGAACTGGATCTTCATCGCGATCCTTTGAGCCAATCGGGAATCTTCTCCCCCCGGATCAGATCGTCAAATCTTTCTCTCGCCCGGATCAGATCGACCTTCTCTTCGTGCACCAGGACCTCCGCGGCCCTCGGCCGGGCATTATACTGGGAAGACATCGAAAAGCCGTACGCCCCCGCCGTCCGGACACAGAGAAGATCCCCTTCGTCGACTCCGGGAAGCAAAACATCTTTCCCCAGAAAATCCCCCGACTCACAGATCGGGCCGACGAGGTCGACCTTCTCCGCGGGGCGTCCGTTCTTGACCACCGGAACGATTTCGTGACTCGCGTCGTAGAGAACCGGCCGGATCAGGTCGTTCATCCCCGCGTCGACGATCACGAACGTCTTACGATCGGTCCGCTTCACACCGATCACCCGCGTGACGAGGACTCCGGCGTTTCCGACAATGCTCCGCCCCGGTTCTAAAATTACAGTGACCTTCAGATCCTTCAATGCCAAAACGATCGCCCGAGCGTACTCGTCCGGTTCCGGCGGCGTTTCACTCCCATATCGAACTCCCAGGCCACCGCCACAATCCAGATACCGGATCGGTACGCCTCTCCGTTTCAAGTCCCGGACTACGTCCGCCGCGATCTCCACCGCGGCGACGAACGGGGCAACTTCCATGATCTGCGATCCGATGTGAAACGTGACTCCGGCCGGCTCCAGATTCGGGTCCGACGACGCCTCAACCGCAAGCTCGAGAACCGTCTTCCGATCCAGCCCGAACTTGTTCGCCTTGAGACCGGTCGAAATATGCTCGTGGGTCTTGGCATCGACATCCGGATTCAGGCGGAATCCGACCCGCGCCGTCACCGACAAACGTCCGGCGATTTCCGAGATCCTCCGCATTTCAGCGGCCGACTCGACGGAGAGCATGAGAATTCCGCGTCGCAAGGCGTACTCGATCTCTTCGATCGTCTTCCCGACCCCCGAATAAACGATCTTCCCTGGCGGAATTCCGGCCTCGAACGCACGGAACAGTTCCCCTCCGGAAACAACATCGGCCCCCCCCCCGAGATTTCCCAGTGCACGAATCAAAGCCAGGTTCGGAGAGGCTTTCACGGCATAGCAGATGAGATGATCCAGATCAGAGAGGGCCCGGTCGAACGCCAGGTAATGTCTTGCCAACGTCGCGTAACTATATACATATAGCGGCGTTCCGAATTGGACGGCCAGTTCGCGGAGCGGGACGCTCTCGCAGAGAAGGCTGGAATTCTGAAAGTGGAAGTAGTCCACGGGAGTGAGGATCGTAGATGTCGAACGTACTAAAATCAAAGATTGAATCCAAGACCGCCCGGATCGGGATCGTGGGTTTGGGTTACGTCGGCCTTCCCCTGGCGGTCGATTTCGCCAAAGCCGGATACACGGTCACCGGGTTCGATGTTCTCGAGGACCGCGTGGCAAGGCTCAACCGCCAGGACTCGTATGTCGAGGACATCCCCAGTTCCGACCTGCTCGCCGTCAAGGGGAAGTTCTCCGCGACGACCGATTTTTCGAAGCTGGCCCAGATGGATTGCGTCTCGATCTGTGTCCCAACCCCTCTTTCGAAGACGCGCGACCCCGATGTTTCGTACATCCTCGCCGTGCGCAATGAGTTGGCGAAAACGATTCACTCCGACATGTTGGTCATCCTCGAATCGACCACCTACCCCGGAACGACCGACGAGATCTTCGTCCCCCTGGTTGAGGAGAAAGGGTTTGAATTGGGGAAGAACTTTTTCCTTTCCTTCAGCCCCGAACGGATCGATCCAGGGAACAAGAAGTATTTTCTGCGAAACACGCCGAAAGTCGTCGGCGGGATCACTGCGGCCTGCACGGAAATGTCGGTCCTACTCTACTCGAAGATCGTCGAGAAACTGGTTCCCGTCAGTTCCGCCCGCGCGGCCGAACTGGTCAAGATCCTCGAAAACACCTTCCGAGCGGTCAACATCGGCCTCGTGAACGAGGTGGCGATCATGTGCCGCGTTCTCGGTCTCGACACGTGGGAGGTGATTGACGCGGCGGCCACGAAGCCGTTCGGATACACGGCGTTCTACCCCGGCCCGGGGTTGGGCGGACACTGCATTCCGATCGATCCGCTCTACCTTTCCTGGAAATTGCGGGAAATGAACTACAACGCGCGATTCATCGAACTGGCCGCTGAGATCAACGCCAGCATGCCCCATCACGTGGTGAATCTGGTGTCCGACGCGCTGAATAAGGCAAAGAAGAGCGTCAATGGGGCCAAGATCCTGCTGCTCGGGATGGCGTACAAACCGGACATTTCGGATTTGCGGGAGTCCCCTGCCCTCGACATCTTCCACCTCCTCGAGGAGAAGGGGGCGGAGGTCAGTTTCAACGACCCACATGTGGAGACGCTCAAACTCGAAGGGAAGACGGTACAGTCGGTTCCCGCAACGTCGCAGACCCTGGGACAGTACGATCTCGTGGTGATCACGACGCATCACTCGGCCTACCATCCGCAACAGATCGTCGAGGGGGCGAGGGCGATCGTCGATACCCGGAACCTCCTGAAAGGGATCCGGAGTCCGAAGATCATCCGCCTCTAGAACGAGAGCGAGCGGCCAGCCAGATCTGCATCAAGGTCGCGCCGACGGCGTCCCAACCGACATCCGCGATCGCTGCCGTCCTTGTCGGGGATAGCGCCTGATGCCCTTCGTCCGTCAGAGCGTACAGAAACGCCAAGAAAATCGCCGACAGTGCTTGCTTGAAACTGAAACGGGGGATAACCGCGAATTCCATCACCAGTCCCATCAGATAGAACCACGAAAGAAGGGCGAAGACGGTGACGTGCGCCAGTTTCCGGGCCGCGTGATGGATCTCTTCGATGACCGGAGCCGCAAGCGACGGGAAGAAGAACTCGACAATTTTTCCAACGATCGATCCGGTCATCGAGGCGGCAAAAAGGTCGCTGGAGAGGAGAAAGATCACCCCCATCCAGATCAGGGAAGGGATCCAGTATTTCCACCCCTTCTGTGGCAAAAGCGACATCGGAACGATATACTACATTTCCCTCTCCATGGTTACGATCGAAGCCCTCGTTGAGGCTGCAAAAAAGACGAAATCGGACGCCGACGTCGAACTGATCGACAAAGCATACCGTCTCTCTCGTGAGGCCCACGAGGGACAGAAGCGACGGTCGGGCGTTCCGTACTTCGACCATCCGACCGAGGTGGCCTTCATCCTGGCATCGCATCATCTGGACGAGGAAACGATCGCTACCGGCCTCCTTCACGATGTCGTCGAGGACACCCTGATCTCTCTTTCCGTCATCCGGGAACAGTTCGGTGAAGGGATCGCCCAGCTCGTTGATGGCGTAACTAAACTGTCGTCGATCTCGTTCCGTTCCAAGGATGTTCGTCAGAGCGAGAGCTTCCGGAAGATGCTTCTCGCCATGGCAGCGGATATCCGTGTGATTATCGTAAAGCTGGCGGACCGCCTGCACAACATGCGGACGCTCCAGCACATGCCGGAGATGAGACAAGTCGCGATCGCCCAGGAGACCCTCGACATCTACGCCCCGCTCGCCAACCGCCTTGGGATGTCCTGGCTCAAGGGAGAGCTGGAGGATCTCTCTTTCAAATTTCTCCGCCCGGAAAGTTATCACCGGGTCGTCGATCAGATCCGGAGCAGCCAGGCCGAGCGGGATCAGTTCATCGCGCGGGTCATCGGGGTGATCAGCGGACGGATGAAGGCGGAGAAGGTCCCGTGCGAAATCACCGGCCGGTTCAAGCATCTCTACTCGATCTTCAAGAAAATGGAGTCCCGGAATCTCGAGTTCGGGCAGGTGCACGACGTGCTCGCCTTCCGTGTCATGGTCGACAACATCTCTCAATGCTACGAGGTTCTGGGGCACATCCACAGCATGTGGAAGCCGGTCCCGGGTCGGTTCAAGGACTTCATCGCCCTGCCGAAAACCAACATGTACCAATCGCTCCACACGACCGTGATCGGGCCGAGCGGGGAAAGGATCGAGATCCAGATCCGGACCCGTGAGATGCACCAGATCGCCGAGGAAGGGGTCGCGGCTCACTGGGTCTACAAGACGACCGAGGGGGCGAAGGAGCAGGATCTCGAACGATTCGGCTGGCTTCGCCAGATGCTCGAGTTCCAGAAGGAACTGACCGACTCGCACGAGTTCATCGAGACGATGAAGATCGATCTCTTCGCCGACGAGGTCTACGTCTTCACGCCGGCCGGCGAGGTGTTCGAGTTCCCGCGAGGCTCGACGCCGATCGACTTCGCTTATCGCGTCCACACGGAGGTCGGGCACCACTGCAAGGGGGCCAAGGTCAACGGCAAGATCGTTCCCCTAAAATACAAACTCCAGAATGGTGACGCGATCGAAATCATCACCGACCCAAATACCCGTCCTTCGAAAGACTGGCTCAAGATCGCAGCCACCTCGCGTGCCAAATCGAAGATCCGGACCGTCATCAAGAAGGAGCAGCGGGACGCCGGGCGGACGGTCGGGAAAGAGGTTCTCACAAGGGAGCTTCGGAAGCACGGGGAGAGCTTCGAATCGTTGTCCAGCGGCGGAAAATTCAAGTCGGCTCTTTCGGAACTCGGATACCAGCATCTCGACGATCTGTTGCTGATGATCGGGTACGGGAAGGTCGAGGCGGTCGAGATCGTGCGTCGGATCGTTTCTCCGGAAAAGCTGAAGAAAATGGAGCCTGCTCCGGTGACGCTCCCCACCAAGGCATCGCAGAAGAAGGCCCCAAGAGACTCCGGGATCAAAGTCGGAGGGATGAACAACGTTCTCGTCCGGTACGGCAAGTGCTGCGATCCCCTGCCGGGCGACCCGATTTTGGGGTTCGTGACCCGGGGCAAAGGGGTCACCGTTCACAAAACGAACTGCTACCGGATCCTCGAGATCGACCCCGAGCGGAAGATCGACGTCGAGTGGGCTTCCGAACGAAAAGTCGCCCGTTCGGTTCGGATTCGGGTCGTGTCGTCCGACACCCCGGGGATCCTGGCGAACATCTCGAAGACGATCAGCCAGATCGGTGGGAACATCTCGCACGCGTCGATCAAGACGACCGACGACCGGAAAGCGATCAACATGTTCGAGATCGACGTCAACGACACGCAGCAGCTCTACTCGCTCCTCCGTTCGATCGAGAAGATCAAGGGGGTCATCGCCGTCGAACGGTTGAAGGCATAACGATGCTCTCCTGGGGCTTGAACGTCGTCCGAGACCTGCAACAGCTTGCGAGTCCCTCGCTAGATATCGTCTGTCGCTCTCTTTCGTTTCTCGGGAACGAATCGTTCTACATGCTGGTCTTTCCGTTCGTTTGGGTCTTCCGCGGCTGGAAGACCGGCGTCAAGATGACCGTTTCGCTCCTGCTGGCCCTGTATCTCGGTGCGGTCCTCAAAGACCTGTTGGCCCTTCCGCGGCCGTTTGATCTAGACCCGCTTGTTCAACGGACGACGTCCGACCAGCCGTACGGGTTTCCCAGCCTCCACGCGATCGGAACGGTCGTCTTTTGGGGACTCCTCGTAAAAGATTTCGCCAACCGGCGTTTTACCTTCTTCGCATTCTCCATCCTCTTCGGTGTCGGTTTCTCCCGGGTCTACCTCGGCGCCCATTTCCCGGCGGATATCTTGGGCGGATGGGCGATCGGCCTGGGACTCCTCACGACGGCAACCGTCCTCTGGCCCATCGCCGCTGCTCGAACATCGACAATCGGGACCCTGAAACAGCTGCTGCTCGCCCTTGCGTCGTCTCTCCTTCTCCTCTGCTTCCATCCCTCCGCACTTGTGACGACACTATGCGGGTTGTTGTTGGGACACCTTTCCGGCGCGGCTCTTCTCAACCGCTTCCAGTACGCTTCCGACCGGTCATCCCGCGGACAACGGGTCCTGGCATCTTTCATCGGAACAATCGGCGTCTTCCTTGTCTTCATCATCCTGAAGAAGGCGTTCTCGTTCGCAACGGACGATTTTTTCATCACCGCATTTCGCTTCCTGCGTTACGCCGCCGTCGGCCTTGCGATGAGTTTGGGCGTGATGCAAATTCAGAAGTGTGTTCCCGAGCGTGATTATTCCACTTTGAAGGATCCCTGAGGTGTGTCGACCCGAATCTTCTTTACCGTCACTTGACAGACGACTTGACCATCGTCTTTTTTCACAACTTTCCCCATGTAGGATTCCCCCTCCACGTCCACCCAACATGTCTTTCCCACGTCGAGCGACTGAGGATCTGCCGCCGCCAAGAGAACCAATGCAAGTGTCAATGCACCCATGCCGTCACCGTAGCATGGACAAAAACTCATGTTCAATTATCTGAATGTTCCTATTAACCAAGTCTCAGGGAGAAACGAAGTGCGTCATCGAGGGCGCGCATCTTGGAATAAGGCAATGCGCATACTCGGACGGACAGTGACTTTTTCGGAATCTTCGTGACCGTATCCAAATTCACAACACACGACCTGTGAAGTCCCTCACTCCGTCCGAGAGGCACTTCCACCGGCAGATTCCGGATCCGCGTCGTGATCGGCGCGACTGTGACCAGGTCCCGCACCTGATACGCCTCGTCCCGCGACAGCAGAACGACCGGCCTGCGCCCCGCCGGCTTGGGCAGAACAGCCCACCAGATCTCCCCGCGTTTCATTTCCACGGCTCCAGAGCCAGGAGATATCGGGCCGCTGCCTCCGCAGCCCGGATCTCCCCCGCGGTTTCCGGCATCTTCCGATACCCCTCCAGATACCGCCCGATCTTCGTCTTCCGCGCGTGCCCCTCCAAAAAGACTCGGATCGCGCGTTGAATTACGCCGCTCCGGGATTCACCCGATCGTTTCCGGAACGTTTCGACCCGGGCCAGCAGGGGATACGGAAGACTGATCGCTAACTTTTCACTCATTTTGCGTTTCCTCACTGGCATACTCAATGTATACCATATTCATACCATTAGTCATACTAATGGAATACTATCGGTGAAACTGAAGTGGACACGATCCGTCACGATCACGTGATCCAGAAAACGTAATCCCAGGAGGCCCGCCCCTTCCTTCAATCGAACCGTCAGCTTCTCATCTTCCCGGCTCGGGGTCGCATCGCCGCTGGGATGATTGTGCACCACGACGATTCCGTTCGCCCCGGCCCGAAGCGGCTCTGAGAACGCCTCCCGCGCCTCGAACGTCACCCCCTCCCCCGAGCCGCGCGCAATCTCGTGCACCCCGATCGGCCGGTTCTTTACGTCGACCGAAATCACCCAGAACGTCTCGACGGAGAGACCCAGGAACCTCGGTCGGATGAAATCGGCAACGGCGGCCGCGTTCGAGAGCCTGCGCGTCTCTTTGGGGTTGGCCAGAATCAGCCGTTTCCCGAGCTCGATCCCGGCCAGAATCCGGGCCGCTTTGGCCCCCCCGAGACCTTTCCGCCGGACTAGCTCCGGGCCGGAAAACCTCGTTCCGGAATCGCTCAGAATTTCCCGCGCGAGATCGAGCGCCGACACCCCCCTCGTCCCGTGCCCGATCAGGATCGCCAGGAGTTCGGCGGCCGAGAGGGCGTTCGCTCCCTCCGTCAGGAGACGTTCCCGGGGCCGTTCGGAAATCGGCCACGAAAGGATCCCCCGGGTTCGATTATCGTTCTTAGATTCTTTGAGGACACACGTCGAATGAGCCACGGATCGGGCTCATTCAGGAATCGTGCCGTTAGGCGACTTTGGCGTACTTGCCGGTCCGGATGCAGCGCGTGCAGAGTCGCACGGTCTGGGCCGACCCGCCGACCTTGACCCGGACTTTCTTCAGGTTCGGAAGCCAACGCCGACGCGTGCGATTATTGGCGTGGGAAACGTTGTTCCCGACGACCGGTTTTACTCCACATGCATAACAAACGCTGGCCATGGCAAATCTCCTTAAAAAGGGCGGTATTACAAACACTTAACCACCCAGAAATCAAGACATTTTTTAGAGCTGGTTTTTGTCGACCGCGAGCACGTCCCCCGCGAGATGGGAAGCCTGCATTCCCGCGATCACCTCCCCGTCCAGGCCGAGCCCCGGGAAGACCATATCCCCTGCCAAGAAGGTGTTCTTCAAGGGGGTTTGGGACGGGACTCCCGCGATCCCGAGAAGCGGACGATCGTCGGACGAATAGACAAACCCCTGCCGGAAGTCCCCCGGACGCCCTTCGAGCGAGGAGAGATACGGTTTTTTCGGCTCTTCCAGGAGGAATTCGTCGACGAACGGGATGATCCGTCGGATCGCCGTCCGGATTTCGGACGAGAGGCGTTCCGCGGTCGGCGGCTCACAATCGGCCCGGACGAACGCGCTCAACCCCAAGAGGCTCTCCTTCTCTTTTCCGCCCGGTCCCGGGACCCGGTGAACGACATATCGGACCGCCCGGATCAGCTGACGCCTCTCGGTCCCCCCCTCCTCTCGCTCCGCCGGGACTAGGATCCCCTGCGGATGCATCCCGACCGGGATCCCCCCCGGCGCAAGGCGGTAGACCTGGTATGCCTTGAGCGCAAAAACCGCCAAGGAGTCGATTTGCTTTCGTAGCTGTCGCATCAGGCGGTTTTCGGGAGACATCGTCGACAGCCCGCGCCCGTCCCCGGCCAGCAGAGTCGCGTCACAATGAACCTCGTCCCACTCCGAGCCGGCCAGTTTCATCCCGCGGAGGAACTTCCCCGAAATCATCGTCTCTTGAATCCCGTCGCAATCGGCGACCAGCCCGCCGTGCTCCTTCAACTTGGAGATCAGCATCTCCTGCAGCATGAGAACCCCGCGCGGGGCGAAGTACCCCTCCCAACGGATCAACGTCAGGAGATGGGCGAGACGGACCCCCGTGATCCAGGGGGAGATCAGGCCGCTCAAGGCCAGCTCGAGAGACCTCAAGACCCTCGTGAAGTCGTCCCCGACCCCGAACGTTTTCAGCTCCTGCGTGAACGGCCGAAAATCGAGAAGCTGTCGGTCGCAGACCTGCTCCATGACCTTCTTGAACCGTCGCCGGGCGAAGTACCCCTGCGGCGGAAGGGGCGTTCGGCTGTTGAACAGATGCTGATACAGCTCCAAGTGTCCGGAGCTGTCCCGGAAAAGCTGAAGGATTTGCTTCGAATGCTCCGGCAACTCCCGGCGCAGCTCGCGCTCGAACCTTTTCTCGTCCCCGAAACAGTTGATCCGGTGGTCCCCGATGATGATCTGGAGCGGCGCCTCCAGCGCCGGGATCGAGTTGACCTCCGTCGGATGGAATCCAAGCCTCTTCAGGACCGGTTTGATCGTGAAGCCGTTCAGGAACTCGCAGAGCGTCGGATCGAAGTCGGTGAAGTGACGATCCTGGACCATCAGCACCTTCGCGCCGCGCTTCTGGAGCATCGACGCCGCGACCAGGCCGCCGATCCCCCGGCCGAGAACACAGACGTCGAAAAACCGGACCTTCACCGTGTTGCTCCTTTGACGGAAACCTTCCCCTTCACCAACTCCCGAATCGCCCCGGGGTAGAGGCGATGTTCCAGCGCATGAATCCGCTCCGTCAACTCATCTAGCGATTCCCCGGCCCGAACCGCAAGTTTTTCCTGCGCGATGATCGGGCCGGTGTCGACCCCTTCGTCGACGAAGTGAACCGTGACGCCGACCTCCCTCTCCCCCGCCGCGAAAGCGCGTTCAATGGCGTGGGTCCCCGGGTAGTTCGGCAAGAGCGCCGGATGAATGTTGATCACACGACCAACGAGGGGTCGGAGGAAGGCGGGGGTCAAGATCCTCATGAAGCCGGCCAGAATCACCCAATCGATCTTTCGCTCCTGGACCGCCTTCAGGAGCGTGGAATCAAATTTCTCACGGCTCGGGAACTCTTTGGGGGAGATGGCAAGCGCTTCGATCCCGGCGAGCCTCGCCCTCTCCAGCCCGTACGCCTCTTTCTTGTCCGAGATCACGACACGAACCTCGGCCGGAAGGGAACCCCCTTGAACGGCATCGATGATCGCCTGAAGGTTCGTCCCGCTCCCCGACACGAAAACCGCCAGGAGTGAGGTCACGGGCCCCCTAGGAGAAACGAAAGGACCGGCCCGGGCATGACCCCCAGGAAGAACGTCAGAAGCACGGCGACCGTCAGCGTGGCGCCGGTCGCCCATCCGACCGAGAGAACGGTCGCGGATGCCGGTTTTTCCATGTAGGCCGCGACGACCAGTCGCAAGTAATATCCCAGCGAAATGACGCTCGTCGCGACCGCCGTCAGAAGAAGAGCGTAGTGCCCGTGGCGGGCGGCCAGGACGAACACGTTGAACTTCCCGATAAAGCCGCCGAGCGGCGGAAGCCCGGCGAGGGAAAAAAGAGCCACAGCCAGAACGAATGCCAGGGCCGGTCGCCGCAACGCAAGCCCGGCGAGGTCGGCCACTCCCGTCCGGCCGTCCTCTTCCTCCAGCGAAAGAACGAGGAAGACCGCCAGCCCCGCCACCCCGTACGTCAGGACATAGAAGGCCAGCGAAATCGCCGCTTCCGAGTACGATCCTTCCGCGGCACAGATCAGCGCGAGCATCACATACCCCGCATGAGCGATGGCCGAATACCCGAGCATCCGCTTTGCATCCCTCTGATAGAGCGCTCCGAAGCTTCCCCAAACCATCGAAAGAACCGCGATCGCCGACAAAACGAGAGACCAGGAGGGGGTGTGGAAGATCGGGGTCGTTCCCAGCAAGCGAAGGGCGACAACCAAGGCCGCCGCTTTCACCCCCCCGGCCATCCAGGAAACCAGCGTCGCCGGCGCGCCTTCATATACGTCTGGAAGCCACATCTGGAACGGCGCGAACCCCACCTTGAACGCGACCCCGATCCAGAGAAGAACCGATGCGAATACCGCCAGACCGGGGCTTCCGGCCGTCCCGCTTGAGACGGCACGGGAGATCTCCGAGATCCGGAGAGTCCCAAGGCTTCCCCAGAGAAGAGCCATGCCGTAGACGAAGAAAGCCGAGGCGATCGCCCCGAGAAGGAAATATTTGAACGCCGCTTCGGTCCCCTTCTTCGAGTCCGATCCGAGCCCGGAAAGGATGTAGAGAGGGATCGAGAGGAGCTCGAGCCCGACGAAGAAGGCCAGCAGGTGATCCGCCTGGATCATCAGCAGACCACCGCTCGTACTCAAGAGGAGGAGACTCAAGACCGTCCCCGGCTGTGTCCGAAAGCGCCGGGGGCGGATCGGAAGGACCGGGATCAGGAGGATCAACAGGGCCAGAAGCGCGATCGAAAAGCCGAACCCGGTTCGGTCGGCCGTGAGGAAGGGGTTCTCCCCTCCCCCCATCCATGTGAGAAGAATGAGAGTGCCGGACGCGCCGACGGCGGAGATCATAGCCACGACGACCGCCGCCGAGGAACCCTCGCTTCGCCTTCGGGCCCCCCCGAGAAGCAGGAGAAGCGCTCCGGCCGTAAGGATCCCGTACGGAGCCAGGACGAAAAGATCCCCAAGGAATACCGTCAGGCTCCTCATGGCGCGCGACTCCCGGTCGCGACCACCTTCCCCAGTTCCGAAACGGAAAGTTCGATCGGGGTCAGAACGATCCCCGGTTTGAGACCGAGCCAGATCGCGAGAAGGACGGGAACGAGGAGAAGGATTCCCTCTTTGAGATTCAGATCCCGAAGCGTCCGGTTCTCCTCGAATCGGACTTCGCCCAGGAAGATCCGTTCATACATCGAGAGCATGTACACGGCGCCCAGGATGATCCCGAGGATCGATACCGAAACGAGAACCACCGGGAACCCGAGCCCGCTCGCCGAAAAAGATCCGTTCAGGACGAGGAACTCCCCGACAAAGCCGCAAAGCCCCGGGAGACCGATCGACGCCAGCGTGATGACGAGAAAGGCAGCGCTCAAACGGGGCGTCACCTTCGCCAGCCCCCCCAAAGTCTCCGATCATCCGGGTGTGCCGGCGTTCGTAGAGGAGCCCGACCAGGAGAAACAACGCCCCGGTCGACACGCCGTGGGCCACCATCTGAAACACGGCCCCCGAAATCGCCGCCGGATTGAGCGACGCGATCCCCAGGACGACGAACCCCATGTGACCGACGCTCGAGTAGGCGACCAACTTTTTCACGTCTTCCTGGGCCCAAGCCGCCAAGGCGCCGTATACGATCCCCACGGTCCCCAGAAAACCCAGGAACGGCGCGGCTGCAACGGCCGCCGCCGGGAAGAGAGGGAGCGCCAGGCGAAGGAACCCGTACCCTCCCATTTTGAGAAGGATCGCGGCCAGAAGAACGGACCCGGCTGTGGGAGCTTCCACGTGCGCATCCGGGAGCCATGTGTGGAACGGAAAAAGGGGGATCTTGATCGCGAACGCCAACGCGAAAAGGACGAAAAAGATCACCTGAGTCTCCAACGGGAGCTTCAAACGATACAGATCGGGGATCCACGAGCTGATCGCGCCGAACTGGTCCTTGTGAAACGAATAGAGCGCGAGGATGCCGATGAGCATCAGGACCGAGCCTGCCATCGTGTAGAGGAAGAACTTGAGCGTGGCGTGAATCCGCCGGGGCCCCCCCCAGACGCCGATGATGAGATACATCGGAACGAGAACCGCCTCCCAGAACACGTAGAAGAGGAAGAGATCGAGAGCCGCGAACGTCCCGGTCATCCCGGTCTCCAGGAAGAGGATCGCGATGACGAACTCCTTCGCGCGTTCCCGGATCGCCCCGTACGCCCCGAGCAGAGCTAATGCCGAAAGCGTCGTCGTCAGAACGATCAGAACGAGGCTGATTCCGTCGATCCCCACTGCGTACGAGATCCCGTAGCTCGGGATCCAGGCATGCCGTTCAAGGAACTGGAACCCCCCCGCCCCGGCATCGAACCCCAGAAAGAGCTGGAGAGAGGCCAGCCAGGCCAGCACCATTCCGATCCCGCCGGTTACGAAGATCGCCCGCTCCATCCGCTTCGGCAAGAGCGAGACGACGAGGGAGAAGATCAGCGGAAGGAAGATCGTTCCGGTGAGCAGGTTCCGGTTCATCGCGCCACCCGCAGAACGAACCAAACGATGACCGCCGCGCCGGAGACGAAGACCCAGGCGTACGACTGGATCCGCCCGTTCTGGATCCTCGCGACCGCCCCGGCTGCGCCGGTTGCGATCGTTCCAATCCTCTCGACCGCGGCGTCGATCACGTACGTGTCGAAGAGGCGGACGAGACGGGAGATCGAAAGGGAGATCCCTCTTCCCAAGAACACGAAGATCTCATCGACCCCGATTTGTCGCTCCAGGCTCTCCGCAAGCGGAATCCAGCTCCGTGTGATCTCCTTCAAACGCGCCAGATGCTTGACATAAATGACCCAAGAAGTGACCGAAACCGCCAAAACCCCGACGGTGATCCAGAGACTGAACCCGGCTTCGCTCATCAAACCGGCCTCCGGAGCGACCTCCCGCGCGACCGGGAACACGTCCCGCAAAACTCCATAAAAAGAAAACGGCGTCATCCCTCCCAGAAGCGAGAAGATCGCAAGGATCCCCATCGGGATCAGCATGATCCGGGGGGACTCGTGCGGATTCCGGTGCGGACCGTGGGCCGTCCTCGCAGGCCCCAAGAATACGAGACAGAACAGTCGGGTCATGTAGACCGCCGTCAAAAGGGAAGCCACGATCGCCGGCCAGAAAAGAAGCGGAGAGCCGGAGGTGTAGGCAGCGTACAGAATCGCATCCTTGCTCATCGCTCCCGCAAACGGCCAGACGCCGATGATCGCGATGTATCCGGCGAAGAACGTGAGAGTCGTCCCGACGATGTAATTCTTGAGCCCCCCCATCTTCCGGATGTCCTGTTCCCCTTCCAGTGCATGAATGACCGAACCGGCACCCAGGAACAGGAGCGCTTTGAAATACGCGTGGGTCGTCAGATGGAAGATCCCGCTCCCGTACGCACCGAGTCCCATCGCCAACACCATGAATCCGAGCTGGCTCACCGTCGAGAAGGCGAGGACTTTCTTGATGTCCCGTTGCGCGAGAGCGAACAGCGCGGCCAGAAGGGCGGTCAGAACCCCCGTGAACGCAACCACTTCCCGTGCGAACGGCGCGAGGGCATACAGGAAATAGAGCCGCGCCAGGAGATAGACGCCGGCGGTCACCATCGTCGCGGCATGGATGAGAGCCGAGACCGGTGTCGGACCGGCCATGGCGTCCGGCAACCAGATGTAGAGCGGGAATTGCGCCGATTTCCCGACGCATCCGACGAAGAGAAGAAGCGCGATCGCCTCGATCACCCCTTGTCCTGCTCCAGCCAAGGCCTGCCCCGAGGCGAGCTCCGCGATGTCGAGCGTGCCGCACGTCTTGTAGAGGAGAAACATCCCGAGCAAGAATCCGGCGTCCCCGATCCGGTTGACGACGAACGCCTTCCGCCCGGCTCTGGCTTTTTCGAGATCCGAGTACCAGAAGCCGATCAACAGATAACTTGAGAGCCCCACCCCTTCCCATCCGATGAAGAGAACCGGCAGAGACGCGCCGGTCACCAGCAGAAGCATGAACCCGCAGAAGAGGTTCAGGTACGCGAAGTAGCGGGTCCGCCCGGGATCGTGCGCCATGTACCCGACCGAGTAAACGTGGATCAGAACGCTGACCCCCGTGACGACCAGAGCCATGATCGACGAGAGCGCATCCACCCGGAGGGCGAACGGGAGGGTGATCCCGGCCGCCGCAATCCACGACCCGAGATCGACGGAGGTGGCCGCTTCCCCGACGACGCGGAGGTGCGGGGAGGCCAGGCGCCCCGCGTTCAAAAACGAGAGAAAGATCGCGCCACAGGCTACGGAATCGGCCCACCTCCGCCCTTGACCGCCGCGGAACAACGCGATCGTCCCGTTGATGAAACTCCCCAGGAAGGGGAAGAGGACCATCCATGCCGCCGTTGATTCCACGCTATTCCCGCAGAGAGCGGATCCCCTTCAAGCTGAGTTTCCCTTGCTCGACCTGGAGCCGAATCACGATCGCCAGCCCGATCGCCGCCTCCGCCGCCGCGACGGTGATCACGAGAAACGCCGCGACTTGTCCCGTTTCGTCCCCGAGATACCGGGCGAACCCGATGAACGCGACGTTGGCGGCGTTCAACAGGATCTCGACCGACAGAAAGACCGAGATCGCATCCCGCCGGGTGAAGATCCCGACGACGCCGATCCCGAAGAGAAGGAGGCTCAAGATCACCACATGAGAGATCGGGACGATCACCGCGACTCCTCCTTTCCCCGATGCCCCAGAACGACGGCGCCGATCATCGCCGCGAGAAGGACCAGGGAGATCAACTCGAAGACCAGCGCATACGGACCGAGAAGCGCTCTTCCCACCGAAGCGAGGGACCCGAACTTCTCCCCCTCCACGACGGCCGCCGATCCCCCCGGAAGATCGAGCGACGGGAGAAGGAACGCCACGGCGACGGGAAGTACTCCGAGCGCGATCGTCCGGTTGAGCCGGCCGATCAGCCCGACCGATCGCCCCTCCGCCCGAAGATCCAACAGCATGAAGACGTACAGGAACAGGACAACGATCGCCCCTACGTAGATCAGGATCTGGATGACTCCCAGGAACGGCGCGTTCAGGAGAACGAAGAGGGCCGAAGCGCAAAAAAAACTCGCCACGAGCGAGAGTGCCGCAGGGACGGGATGGGCGAGCGTGACGACCATCACCGAAAAGAGAACCGCGAAGAACGCGAAAAAGTAGAAGAGAGCGGACGCCATGCTACATCCCCACCGCCACGATCCACGCCGTCAGCGCCAAGCTGATCGCACTCAACGGGATCAATCGTTTCCAGCCGAGCACCATCAGCTGGTCGTACCGAATCCTCGGCAGGGTCCATCGCACCCAGATGAAGAAGAAAAGAAACGCGGTCACCTTCGAAAAGAACCAGAGCGTCGGAACGATCCAGAGCCAGGGGTCCCCGTACAGGTCGATCCCTAAATTGGCCGAGACGCGGTCCCACCCGTAGTACGGGAGAAACTCCCACCCCCCGAAGAAAAGAAGGACCGCAAGGCTCGAGACCGTCACCATGTTTGCGTACTCCGCCATGAAGAACATCGCGAACTTCATGCTCGAGTATTCGGCGTGGTACCCGATGATCTCCGCCTCTCCTTCGGGCAGATCGAACGGAAGCCGGTTCGTCTCCGCGAACATCGAGGCCAGGAAGATGACACAGGCGACCGGGGCCAGGATGAAGAACCAGCCGTGAACCTCCTGGGCCGCAACGATCTCGGACAATCGGGCCGACCCGGCCAGGAGAAGAACGGTTAACACGGTGATTCCGAGCGGCACTTCGTAGCTGATCAGCTGCGCCGCCGCCCGCAATCCTCCGAGGGTGGGGTATTTGCTCCGGGAGGCCCACCCGGCGAGAAGGATCGAGAAAACGCTGAGTGAGGCGATCGCCAGAACGAACAGGATCCCG
The DNA here is from genome assembly GCA_043809315.1 of Pseudomonadota bacterium. Taxonomy (GTDB): domain Bacteria; phylum Bdellovibrionota_G; class JALEGL01; order JALEGL01; family DATDPG01; genus JAZDDX01. The sequence continues at coordinate 98,984 of JAZDDX010000011.1, read as the reverse complement.
ACATCGGGATTCGCCACCGCCAGAGGCGTCAGGACGCCGTCGATCCGCCGTGCTCCGAACGGCACGACGGCGAACGCCAGCACCGCCGGAAAGATTGCGAGCGCCGGCGCGAGGAAAAATAAAAACGGATGGGCGTCCGCCGGACGGACCTCCTCCTTGAAGAGGAACTTCACCGCGTCGGCCAGCCCCTGCAGGAGCCCGAACGGCCCGACCCGGTTCGGCCCCAGGCGGTCCTGGATAAAGGCGCACACCCGCCGCTCCGCGTAGATCAGCACGTAGACGAAAAAGCCGAAAACGATCACGAGCGCGAGGAGAATCCGCAGAGATGCTCCGATCCAGCCGGTGTCAAAGAGAAGCATGATCCCCTCCCAACCGGCACCGCTTGTCGGTCAAGTGTTGTTCGAACTCCTCCCGGAACTTCTTGAGGAAACTCTCGACCGGAGCCGCCGCGGCGTCGGCAAAAACACAGACCGTCTTCCCTTTCATGTTGTCCGTGATGTCCAGCAGGAGATCGAGATCGTTCCGGCTCCCCTCTCCCGTCTCGAGCTTCCGGACGATCTTGGCGATCCACTCGGTTCCCTCCCGGCAAGGGGTACATTGTCCGCACGACTCGTGTGCGTAGAAGTCACAGATCACGCGCAGCATTTTCACAATGCACGCGCTGTCGTCCAGAACGATCACTCCCCCGGAACCGGCCATCGTCCCCCGGGCGGCAAGCGCTTCAAAATCCATCGTGACGTCACATTCGTCCGCGCGCAGTACCGGACAGGAAACCCCTCCCGGAATCACCGCTTTCAGCCGACGTCCGGGTCGGAGACCTCCGGCATGCTCCGTGATCAGTTCCATGAGGAGGATGTCCATCGGCAGCTCGTAGACTCCGGGGCGTTGGATCTGCCCGCTCACGGAGAAAAGGCGGGTTCCCGGTGACTTTTCCGTTCCGATTTTTCGGTACCGCGCCGCCCCGTGCTTGAGGATGGCCGGGAGGTTCGCGAGAGTTTCGACGTTATTGATGATCGTGGGACATCCGAAAAGTCCCTCGACCGCCGGGAACGGCGGCTTGATCCTCGGGTATCCGCGCTTCCCCTCGATCGAGTTGAGCAACGACGTCTCTTCCCCGCAGATGTAGGCCCCCGCCCCGCGGTGGACGTAAATGTCGAGAGAGAAGTCGGATCCGAGGATCCCACGTCCCAGAATCCGGTTTCGGCGCGCCTCCTCGATCGCCTCCTCCAGAATCTGCCCCTCCTGCACGAACTCCCCCCGGACGTAGACGTAGGCGGTCTTGCATCCGATCGCATACGCGGCGATGGCGGTCCCCTCGATCAGAAGGTGCGGATCCCACCGGAGGATCTCGCGGTCCTTGAACGTCCCCGGCTCCCCTTCGTCCGCGTTGACACACAAGTAGACCGTTTTTCCGCTCTGCTTTGGGATGAACGACCACTTCTGTCCCGTGGGGAACCCGGCGCCCCCGCGTCCACGAAGCCCCGACTCTTTCACCACGCGCACGACTTCCGCGGAATCCATCCGGAGAGCCTCCCGGAGACCGGAATACCCGCCGTCCTTCTCGAAGTTCTCGAGAAGGCGCATCTCGGGATGGCCGAACCGGCGGCTAACGATCTTCTCCACCGGATCCTCTCAATCGCGCGACCAGCCGTTTCAGATCGGATGGGGATGTGTTTTCGTAATAATCCCCGTCCACTTTGATCGCCGGCGCCCCGCCACAGGCCGCCAGGCACTCGACCGCGCTGTACGACAACGCCCCGTCCGACGTCACCTCTCCCGGAGCGACGTTGAGCTCGCGCCCGAGACACGACAAGAGTTCGTCGCTCCCTCGAAGAGTGCACGAGATGTTCCGGCAGACCTGAATGTGATGTTTTCCCGCCTTCTTCATCGTATAGAGCGTGTAGAAAGAGACGACACTTTCGACCCTGGCCAAGGAGACCCCGATCTTCTCGGCGACCAACTCCCGTACCTCCAGAGACAGATGCCCGAACTCCTCCTGAGCCAGCCAAAGCACCGGCAGGAGAGCGGCATCCCGCTTCGGATAGCGTGCGACGATCTCCTCGAAGCGCCGTTCCGCGGCCGGTGTGAATGAGACGCTCACGCCTCCTCCTTCCGATCGCGGGGACCCCGCAACGGATAGTCTTTTCTCTGCGGATACTCCTCCGTCCCGGGGGGATTTAAGATCCGTTCCAGATTGGGATGTCCCTTGAAGCGGATCCCATACATGTCGAACGCCTCCCGCTCGTGCCAGTTCGCACCGCGCCAGAACCGGGTGAGCGAGGGAACGGCCAAGCTGTCATCGGGAACGAGACAACGGATCCGAAGGCGGTGGCCGTTCGCCGTGGACGCGAGATGGATCACCGTCTCGAACCGGGGGGTGCGGCCGAGATAGTCGACGCCGCATAGATCGATAAACAGATCAAACCGGAGTTCGGAGTGATTGCGAAGCTGTTCGGTCACCCAGAGAAGATCCTCGCCGCGCACCTGGATCCAGGGATCCGAATGCGACAGGCCGCCATCGACGATCCGCGGCCCGAGGATCGTGCGAAGAAGGTCGACGTTCAATCCCATTCCAAGGCCCCCCGCCTCCAGGCGTACAGATACCCGACGGCCAGGATGACGAAGAAGAGCAGAAACTCCGCCATCAGGAACGAACTCCCCCAGTCCGGAATCATTTCCCGGAACAGAACGGCCCAAGGGAAAAGCAACGCGGCTTCTACATCCAGAAGAAGAAATAGAAGCGCGACGCGATAGAACTTCACCGGCAAGCCGCTCTCGGGAGTGCCGACCGGCGGAACGCCGCATTCATACGCTTCGAGCTTCGGCTTCGTCCGAACCCGCGGCCCCAGGAGAGAGGTCCCAAGCAGAAGAATCGCGGGGAAGAGCATGGCGACGCTCAGCAGGAGCAGGATTGGGAGGAACGAGTTCAGCATTTTCCCCTTTAGTTTTGAGGTGTTACTACCGGTTTGGGCGACCCCCTGTCAAGAAAAGGTATCTTTTGCCGATCGGCGGTCCACCTCCTACAATGGAGGCGCTTATGTACTTCCAACGAGCGTGGGCCGCCGCCGCCATCGGCCTCTTGGCCTGTTCCACCCATTCCCCGAGTTCCTCCCCTTCATCAGGACGATCGGGAGGTCCCGTTCGCGTGGCCCTATCGGTCGCCCCCGGGACCCTTGCCGTGACGGCCGATGATCTTGCAGCTCGCCTCGCCGCTTCCTCCGGTCACAAAATCTTGCCGGTGGAGCGGACCGGAGCCACCGGGATCTCGAAAGTCGAAGTCAGTGCGGCGGATCGCGGAGCCGCGGCCCTCCTCACGCTTGCACACCCGACCGGCGAACCGGGATCGTTCGTTCTCGCGACGATCCGGTCGATCGAGACGGGAGAACTCATTGCCGAAACGGCGGTCCCGCGCGACACGACGAGCAGCATCGTTTCGGGGATCTCGGATTGGTATGTAACCGTAGCGCCGAAGCTGAACGCCATCCCCCCGCTCAGCGAACTCGCTTTTGTACGGCGGCTCGCGGAAAAAGGGAACTGTTCCGATGTCGCCTCGTTCTTAAGTCGGCACGAACTCAACCCGTCCGAGGCGCGCAAGGAGGCGAACGATCTCTCCGAGGGTTGCACGAGCCGATCTACCGCGGACAGCGGGGCCTCCGGCGTTCCCCTCCAGATCCGCACGGAGAACGTCTCCGCTTCGTATCGGAATTTTGTGAGCGATCGCGTATCCGATTCGGCAATCGTCCGAGAACTCCAGACGTTCTACAATAAACCCGGGGAGCTCCGGATCACTTGCGATGAGAATTGCCGACAAGGGACGATTCGTTTTCTTCTCCCGTTCGACGCCGCCTGGTATCGTGAAAAACACCTTCCGAAAACCGCACCCTTGAGCCCGTACAAGCGTCTGGCAAAGGCTTTGCTCGAATACCGGAACCTTCTGCGGGGGCGGATTCCGATTTCGGACTTCCCTCTCGAGCTCGACCTCACGACGAGAGAACGAGCGTTCGCCATCGACATTCTCGGGACCGCCGACCGTCCGGAACTCCTCCCGCGCACGGACCCCGCCCCTTTCTTCGCTGTTGAACCGTGAGCCGGGATCTCTTCCAGCCGCACCGCTTCGGCGAGTATTTCCTTCTCGATTACTTGGGTCAGGGGGGGATGGCCGAGGTTCTCCTGGCGGCTCCGTTTCCCCCCGGCGTGTCGGAGACGGAGATCCGCTACTGCTGTCTCAAAAAACTCTTTCCTCGCTATTCGACGAGCCGGACCTTCGTACAAAGACTGGTTGCGGAAGCGAAGATCGCCGTTCTCCTGCGACACCCGAATCTGGTTGAGGTGTTCGACCTGGGGACTTCCGGCACCGACTTTTTCCTCAAAATGGAGTGGGTCGACGGAAAGAGACTTGACGAACTGCTCAAGCGTTTGTCGGATCGCGGGGAGTTCCTTCCCCTGCCGCTCGCCATCGCGATCACCCGGGAGATCGCCAGTGCTCTGCAATCGGTTCACACCGCCTGCGACAGCGTCGGGCGATCTCTCGCCCTCGTACATTGTGACGTCACGCCGCAGAACATCCTTCTTTCGTACGACGGGGACGTGAAGCTTGCCGACTTCGGGATCGCGACCGCCGAGCGCGCGGAGCGATCGGGCGGGGATCGCCCTCCCGGCAAGCTCGCATACATGGCTCCGGAACAGCTTTCGGGAGCTGCAGAGCGCCGGACCGATCTTTACGCCCTCGGAGTGGTTCTGTTTGAGATGGTGACCGGCAAGCGCCCCTTCGAAGGCGCCAGTTCGGTCGCCCTTCAGGAACTGATCCATTCCTCGAACCCAGATCTCGATCACCCCCGTCTGGCCGATCACACACTGCTGAGAGAGATCCTCCGAGTTCTCCTTTCGAAAGATCCCCACACGCGCCCTTCTTCCGCGGACGATCTTCTGAAACGGCTCCCGTCGGCTTCCGGGTCGGCGCGGACAGACCTCCGCGCGCTCATGGAGGGGACGTTCCCCGAGGAGCGCGAAAAGGAACGACGGCGGCGTGCGTACGGGTTGGAACGGATGCGATGCGAACCGATCGCCCCGGACGAACTCTTGGCGGGCGTTCCTCTCGGTGACGGCTCGGCCATCAAGCCGGAGATCACCGATCCGGTCGAACCGTCGAATCCTGCCGCCGTCACCCGTGTGACGCTTTCGCCGAGCCCCTCTTCCGGGGACAAGGTTGCCCGCGTGGGACTGCTCAAGAGACTCGTCAAACGAACGTTTCATCCCGCCCCCGTGCCGGCCGAACAGCCCCCGGTGCCGCCGCACGAGAAGTCCAGTACGCCTGGAATGATCCTGAAGGAGGTCTCCGTCAGCGACATTGGGATCAGTGCGCCGACGTTCAAACCGATCGAGCCTTCCCCCCCTTCGCCCCCCCCTCCTCCTCTTTTCGAGATCACCGACAGCATCCGGATTTCGAGGCGTCTCTTGAAACAGATCGGGATCGGGATCGGAACCGTCGCTCTCCTGTTCGCCCTCTTCCATTTCGGACGGTCCTGGATGGATTCCTCCGGCGCCAAGCTCCTCTTGCCCGTTCGGACCGTCGAGATCGATGTGGCGATCGAGGGGGCCGGAACCAACGCCGATCCTCAAGCGCTCGATTCGTGGATGAACGACATGGCCCGCATGAACCTCTGGCAGGAACCTGTGTCGCGCCTCTTTGCTTCCGAATACCGTCGCTACACCGACCGGAACGATCCCCCGTTCACGATCTCGATCGGGCATCCCAAACCGGGGGCGCCCCCGGTCCACTGGGGCGGATCCCTTTTCAACCGCAACCTGCCATTCGACGAACTGGCTGCCCATCTCGGTCTTGCCCGGAATCTGGCGGGAACGACCGTCGCGCACGTGTTCGTCCTTCTCTATCCGAAGACGTTTGAGGAATCGCCGAAGTACCCCCTCGAGTCGATGGAGAATCGACCGCAGAGACAGGGGATCGTTTACATCCCCCTGTCGTACCGGGAGGCCGGGGAGTCGCGCGTCCGGCTGGCGCATGAGATCGCGCATGCCCTGGGCGCTCGGGACAAATTCGACGAGCGGGGATTACCGCCCTACCCGGACGGTTTTGTCGAGCCGAAGCTCGACCCGCTCTTTCCGCAACGGTTCGGCGAAATCATGAGCCGCGGGATTCCCGAGTCGTCCGAACGGTACCGCCCGTTCCAGGAGTTGGCCCAAGTGAAGGTCGGGGCGCAGACCGCCGCCGAAATCGGGTGGATCACTTCCGAGCGCGCGACGGCGCTCAGCAGGAAATAGTCCGGGGATTGGCGCGCCACTCGCACACTTTCCGAGCTTGAGCCGTGGTGATTCTTCCCTGTTCCTCTGCCTCGGCAAGAAGATCATCCAACCCGACCAGTGCGTGGATCGAAACTCCAAGATCAGAAAATCCCTTCGTCGCCTCGTCGAATCCGTACGAAAAGATCGCGAATGCCCCGACGAGGGGAACCTTCAACTTCTTCAACTCCCTTGCCGCGGTCAGGACCGACCCGCCCGTACTGACAAGGTCCTCAACAATTCCGGTCCGAAGGGTCGGATCGACCTTTCCCTCGATCAGATTCTTCTTTCCGTGATCCTTTGGGGCATTTCGGACGTAGAGAAACGGTAGGTTCAACCGATCGGCGACCCACCCACCCCATGCGATCCCGGCGGTGGCGACTCCGGCCACCTGCTGCACCCCCTCCGCCTGGAAGAGTTCCGTAAGCCCCCGAACGATCTCCCCTCGCCCTTCGACATCGGAGAGAAGAAGACGGTTATCGCAGTAGATGGGGGACAAGATCCCGGAAGCAAACCGAAACGGCTGCGACGGGCGAAGTTCTACCGCCCCCCGGTTCAGAAGAATTCGGGCAATCCGTCGAGCTGACCCCTGGGTCACTTCGTCTTTTCCGGATCGATGCGAACGTGAAGGTGAAGTAATTTGTTCGAACTCACCTTTAAGAGCCTTTTCTTCAAGGCGGAATCCGATTCCCCTTCTCGCTTCTTGAGCTTGCCCGAGAGCTTCTCGACAAGCTTCTCCTTCGAACCAAACTTGGTTTTTACCGTCTGCAATGGGGTGGAATACATGAACGGCAGCCTAGGGGTTTCACCCGGAGGCGTCAACCATATGATTTTAGTTGGTTAGCTACTTATGCGCGGTAATTCGAAACCAGCGTTCGCACGCCGAGTTTATCGAAATTGACCTCGATCTTCCCCTTCTTGAGGTTCGCAATCACCTGGCCGCGACCAAAGAACGGGTGCTCGATGACTTCCCCGATTTGATACTTCTGATCCATCGAGTATTCTCGGATTTCCATCTGTTCCATATGATTCCCCTTCTCCCCTGCATTTCCGCTGGAAAGTGGGTGTCTTATATCGAAAATCTGACGAGAAGTCAACGAGTTAGAGCTAAACCTCTGAAAAGAAAAAGGTTTTTAGGCACTGGATTCGCTTCTCGTAATCTGTCGGATTGAGGAAAAACTCGGTCGCCGAGACCGAGGAGAGGAGGGAATTCCCATCCTGGGGGGTGAAACACCACCCCACGACCTCCCGTTCTCCCACCACGTCGATCGTACCCTCAACCACGACGGTTTGATTCAAGATCCGGCCGAAATGTCCGTGATCCCGCCCGAACGAAAAGACTGCGTTGGCCGAGTTTTTGTGCGTCAAAGCTACCCGGTCGTTCGCCCGTAAACGCTCCACAACCTCCTCTTTCGAGATCCGGTTCTTGAGGCGTAGATTGAACCAGATCGTGTGCATGTACTGGGTGTTCGTCTTGAGCGCGGAAGAGAACAGATTCAGATCGAGGTTGACCGTCTTGAACAGCTGGTGAGCATCCCGCGCGTGGTGGGTCCCGAACCTCCCTTCTCTGTGGCGATTCGCCTGATGGGCCGGCACGAAGTCGGCGTCCTGGCTGATGTCGCTTGCGCGGCGGATGCAGACGAAGCGGGCCGATTCGAGGCCGTCCGGTTCCTTTCCGTTCGCCATCGCGATCGTCTTCACCAGAACCGAAAGGTTATGGGTATTGCAGCTGACAACCTGGACGAACCTGTCCTTTCCTGGGCTCAGCGCCTCGTCGTTGATCCCTCGTGCGTACATCTTCCCGAAACCGAACTCGCTCCCCTGGGCGATAAAGCCGAGCGTGGAGCCGATCCGCTTCTCGTAGTGCTTCAGCTTGTTGTCGTTCCCGACGGGAGTGCAGTCCAGAATCACGGACGCGCGGTCCAGAGCTTCTTCGAACTTAAAGGTCGGTTCGAGACCGATCTTCTGAAATTCCTTCATCGACCCTTCGTCTGCGCAGAGTTTGGCCCCGCGACGGATGAGGCTCGCGACCTTGGAGCGATCGGTCAAAAGCGCCTGTTTTTTCGAGAACGTGACCTCGTCGATCCCGAGCGGTTCGCGGAGATCGGCCAAGAGACCGATCAACGGCTCACCAATCGTTCCGGTCCCCACGACGTGAACAATCTTTTTCGGCATGCGTCGGGTTCTAGCTCAGTCCGGCGATTTTTCCAAGTGGGACTTCGCGATGAGGTCGCGTGCAAGCCCCATCTTCTCCGTCAGCGCCTCGAGCACCCCCTGCGCTAGGCGCCCCGCCACCGAAGGCGCCTGGGTCATCAGCTCCCGGAAATCCGCAGTCCCAAGACGGAGGTATTCGCAGTCTTCCAGGGCAAGGGCCCCCACTCCCCGTGGGGCATCCGCCCGGACCAGGGAGAGTTCTCCAAGATACTCCCCCGGTCCGATTTCCAGTTCCGATCCGGCCCGCTCGGTGAGCCCGATTCTGACCCGGCCGGTCTTTAGAACGATCAGGCCATTGGTCGGCTTCCCTTCCCGAGCCAGCCACTCCCGGGCTTTGATCGATTCCTCCCGGACAAACGGCGCCAGGATCGCAAGGTCCCGGAAGCTCATCGCGTGACAGAGAGAGCACTGACGTAGCGTTCGGATCTTCGCCATCAGCGGTACATCTCCTGATAGGCGACGTAATGTTGAGCCGACTCGAGCAGGCTCGCTTTCTCCGCTTCCGTCAGTTCTCGTTTGATCCGCGCGGGCGATCCCATCACCAAAACCCCGGACGGGATTTCCATCCGGGACGGAACGAGCGAGCCGGCGCCGATCAGGGAGTCACTGCCGATCACGGCGTTGTCGAGGATGATCGCCCCCATTCCGATGAGAATCCGGTCTCCGATCGTACAGGCATGAATCACGGCGTTGTGCCCCACGGTCACATCGTCCCCGATCGTGCACGGACCGGTTCCCGATGTCACATGGACCATGGAGAGATCCTGGATGTTCGTCCGCTTCCCGATCCGGATCGAGTGGACATCGCCGCGAATCACACTCCCGAACCAGACACTGGACTGAGCTCCGATCTCGACATCCCCCACCACCACCGACGGCTCGAGGACCAGGGCGGTCGGATCGATTCGCGGCTTCTTTCCTGGGAGGGGGAGAACGGGCATGACGTCCTACATTTTGTATTTCCCGAACGCCTCGGAGGGGAGGTTTTCGAGAACTTCTTCCCACTTGTTCTGCTCGTTTGCCACGGTAGGCGTCTGCGCCGGCGTGGTTCGGACCGCTTGGGATTTTTCAAGAACCGGCTCGTGCACCCAGATCGGCGAACGGGTCCGAAGCGCCAAGGCAATCGCATCACTGGGGCGCGAATCGACCACGATCTCCCGATCGGCAGCGGTTCGGACGATCAAAGCCGCGATGTACGTGTTCTCTCGAAGGTCGGTGATCTCGATCCGCTTGAGCTCCCCCCCCAGAACGGAGAGAAGTTCTTTCATCAGGTCGTGGGTCATCGGCCGCGGAAGGGAGATCTTATCGATCTCCGTGGCGATGGCGCTCGCCTCGAACATCCCGATCCAAATGGGAAGGACAAATTTCTGCTCCGCGTCCCGCAACACGACGAACGGTGCTTTCGTGTTCGGGTCGATCGCCAGCGAAGCAACCGTCATTGGGATCGGCATCCGTTTTCCTTCTTAGAGCGCTATACCTCGAAAGCTGTTCGAAAGCGACTCCGTGATCCGAACCACCTTCCGCGTGCCGATCCAATCCGATGGTCCCGGGAAGTTCACCCAGCGGTTCTGACTCGTGCGTCCCGTGAGCATCCCTGAGCCTTTTTTGGCAGAGCCCTCGATTAGGATGGCGGCCTGTTGCCCGAGAAGATCTTCCTGTTTGTTCCTTCGGATCTGAGTTTGGAGGGTCTGAAGTCTAGCCAATCGCTCATCGGCGGTGGGAGTTGGAATGAAATCGGCTTCCCATCCGGCGGCCTTGGTGTGCGCGCGGGGGGAATATTTGAATGAAAAGCTGTCCTCGAACTCCACCTCCCGCAAAAGCGCGAGAGTCCGTTCGAAGTCGGCGTCGGTTTCACCCGGAAACCCCACAATGAAGTCGGTCGTGATCGAGATCCCGGGGATCTTCGAACGCAGCTCTTCTGCAAGGTGCCGGTACTGGTCCACGGTGTACTCCCGTTTCATCCGTTCCAACACCGGATCGGACCCGCTCTGGACCGGAAGGTGCAGGTGTTTGCAGACTTTTTCCTCACCGGCCATCCGGTCGATCAGCTCCGTCGAAAGGTTCGAGGGGTGGGAGGTGACGAAACGGACTCGGTCGAGCGCCGGGATCCGGCAAACCTCGCGCAGGAGATCGCCGAAGCGGATCTCCCCGGAACGGTCCTCGCCGTAGGCGTTGACGTTCTGGCCGAGCAGGGTCACTTCGCGGACCCCTTGGTCTGTAAGGTGCCCGATCTCGGCGATCACGTCACCGTGAGGACGACTGACCTGCCGGCCGCGCGTGAACGGAACGAGGCAGAAGGTGCAAAACTTGTCGCACCCGTTCTGAACGGTGACGAGTTCCGCGACGGGGTGAGGTGCTTTGACATGGCGGTACGGGAGAAAAGTGTAGTTCTTGCAGCCGTACAGATCGATCTCGAGAAGCTTGGTTCGTTCTTCCCCCGCCCGCCGGATCATCTCCGAAAGTTTTCCCCACTGGTGCGTGCCGAAGACGATGTCGACGAACGGGAATCGCTCCTGAATCTCGGCTCCCATGCTTTGCGAAAGACAGCCGCCGACGGCGATCAGCATCTCGGGACGTTCCGCCTTGAGGGCACGCAAGGTTCCGATCTCGGAAAGCGCTTTTTGATCCGCTTTTTCGCGAACGCTGCAGGTGTTGAAGAGAAACAGATCGGCTTCGGCGGGATCGTCGGTCCGATGGTACGCCCCATCCTCCGCCAGCATCCGGTACGCCCGATCCGACTCGTAGTCGTTCATCTGGCAACCGTACGTCGCGATATGGACTTTTTTCGGCACGATCGGCGCGACTAGCGAAGGAACGTCGCCAAAATTTCGGCCGATTCGGTCGTCTGGCAGGGGACCGTAGGGGCCACTTTCTTCCAATGCCCCGAGACGACCTTTCCCGGTCCGACTTCGACCGCCTGAGTGGGAGCGAACTCCGAAACGATCCTCTGAAGCGACTGCGTCCAGCGGACCGGTTTCGAGATCTGCGCGACCAAACGATCCACGATCCCTTCTTTCGACCGGACAACGGACGCGTCGACATTGGCCACGTATGGGGTCTTCGGATCGGCAAACGTGATCTTTCGGAGATCGACCGCTAATCTCTCCCCTGCCGGTTTCAGAAGTGACGAATGAAACGGCGCACTCACTTGAAGGGGGATACACTTCCGGCACCCCTTCGCTTTCAGCAGCTCCGAGGCGGCATTCACCCCTTCCACCGTCCCGCTGATCACAAGCTGCCCGGGGCAGTTATAGTTCGCCGGCTCCACCAAGAACCCCTTACAGTTCACCTCGTGACAAACCTCCTCGACCAGGGCGTCTTCCATCCCCAGGACCGCTGCCATCGTCCCCTTTCCGAGAGGAACCGCTTCCTGCATATACTTCCCGCGCAGGCGCACGATCCGGACCGCGTCGGCGAATGCCATCGCCCCCGACAAGACCAGCGCCGAGTATTCCCCCAGACTGTGCCCCGCCATCACGTCCGGCCATTTTCCAGCCTCCGCGAGGATCCGCCCGACCGCCACACTGACCGTTAAGATCGCCGGCTGCGCGTTCGCCGTTTCCTTCAATCTCTCCTCCGGTCCGTTTCGGATCAGATCCGTCAGCGACTCCCCCAGGGCCGAATCGGCTTCTGCGAACGTACTCTTTGCAGTCGGATACCGATCGAGAAGATCGAGACCCATTCCAACCTGTTGCGATCCCTGTCCGGGAAACAAGAATGCCGTTTTGTTCATTTTGCCTTCTCCTTCGGGTCAGCCAGAAGTTCCAGATAGTGCTGAATGAGCATGTCGTCCCAGTCTCGAACCCCTTCGATCTTGTCGCGAATCCTCCCGGTTCGGTCGAGGATGTACGTCTCCGGGACCTTGTACGTTCCGTAGCGGTGCGAAACATCCCGTTTCAAGTCGAGAAGGATTGGAAACGGCGGGACCACCCCTTTGAACGTCTCCTGGAAGTACTTTCGGATTGCGGCATTCCCTTCGTTGTCGATCGACACGGCGATCATCCGAAATTTTTTCCCCTCGAGTTTGTGCGCTAGGCGCTCCATCGCCGGGATCTCCGTCGCACAAGGGGGACACCAGGTCGCCCAGAAATTGAGGAATACAACGTTCCCGCGCAGCGAACTCAGGCGGATCTCACGTCCATCGATCGTCTTGAGGGTGAAGTCGGGAGCGCACTGACCGGGTGTTCCGCCGCTCTTTTCCGCGCACTCTGCGGCTTCTGCCCTCGGCGAAGCCGAGAGGAAGAGCAGTATAATACTGCAGAAGAGTGCGATCTTCCGGAGCACTACTCTTTCGCGGCGCCCTTTTTCTTCTTCGGGGCGGCGGCTTTCGTCGCTTTCTTGGCCGTCTTCGGTTCCTTTGAGGTCGAGGTCGTTTTCGCCTCCACTTTCGGCTTCGCTTCCGTCTTTTCTTTCTTACCCTTCGTCCCTTTTTCCGACGGGATCAGCTCGATGATCGCCTCTTCGGCGCCATCCCCGACCCGCTGCCCGATCCGGTACATTCGCGTGTATCCGCCGGGACGATCCTTGAAACGTTCCGCCAGCTCTCCGAAGAGTTTACTGAGAGTCTCTCCGCGATAGAGAACCCGGGCCGCACGCCGACGTGCGGGAAGATCCCCCCGCTTCGCGAGCGTCACCAGGGGCTCCACCACGCGGCGAAGTTCCTTCGCCTTGGCGACGGTGGTCGTGATCCGCTCCGAATCGATCAGATTCCCGGCCAGCCCCCGAAGGAGGGCTTTCCGTTGTTCTGGCCTTCGCCCGAACGTTCTTCCGTCAACTTGATGTCTCACGCCTCACCTACCTCTTCTGTCGCCGGCATCAGCGCCCCGCCGGTCTGGCGGCGCAATGCCTCCAACTCCTTGAGGGCGTCCACTTCCAGCTTCATTCCAAGCGAGAGCCCCATCTCGGCCAGGATCTCTTTGATCTCGTTGAGCGACTTCCGGCCGAAGTTCTTGGTTTTGAGCATCTCGGACTCGCTCCGCTGCACCAACTCGCCGATGAATTTGATGTCGGCGTTCTGGAGACAGTTGGCCGAGCGGACCGAGAGTTCGAGCTCGTCCACTTTCCGCAAGAGGTTCTCGTTGATCCCCGGTCTCCGGTCATCCGATCCGGACAACACGGTCGGTTGTACAACCGTCTCGTCGAAATTGATGAACGTCTGGAGCTGTTCTTTCATGATCTTCGCCGCGAACGCCAAGGCGTCGTCCGGCCGAACGGCGCCGTTCGTCCAGACTTCCAGAGCAAGCTTGTCGTAGTCGGTTCGCTGTCCGACGCGGGCCTGGCTTACCGTGTAGTTCACCTTCCGAACCGGCGAAAACGCCGCATCCACGGGAATCGTCCCGATCGAATGATCCGGCTCCTTGTTCCGCTCGGAGGGAGCGTAGCCGCGACCGGTCTTGACCGTCATCTCGACGTGAAGTTTCGCATCCGGCCCGAGCGTCGCGATATGGTGCTCGGGATTCAAGATCTCGATGTTTTCGTTCGTGATGATGTCCTTCGCCTTGATCTCCCCTTCCCCTTCGGCCTTGATCTCCAGCTTTTCCGGTCCTTCCGAGTGACAGCGGATCAGAACTTCTTTCAAGTTCAGGGTGATGTCCGTGACGTCCTCTTTGACCCCTTTGACCGTCGTGAACTCGTGGTCCACGCCGCGAAGCTTTACGCTCGTGATCGCCGCGCCTTGGAGCGAGGAGAGGAGAATCCGTCGCAGCGAATTCCCGATCGTGATCCCGAACCCCCGTTCGAGCGGCTTCGCCACGAACTTGCCGTACGTGGGTGTCAGCGTCTCCTTTTCGATCTCCAGCGTTCGAGGCCGAATCAAATCGTTCCAGTTCTTTTGCATAGGTTCTCCCCGTTTCGAGTCCGTTACTTCGAATAAAACTCAACCACCAACTGTTCCTGAATCGGCATCGTCAGCTCTTCTCGCGTCGGCATCGTCCGGACGATCCCCGTGAAGTTCGCCCGATCGAGCTCCAGCCACGCCGGAACCCCCCGACGTTCCACCGCGTCCAGCGAGGCGTTGACCCGCGTATTCTGCCGGCTCCCCTCGCGAACCGAAAGGACGTCCCCCGCCTTCACGGCGTAGGCCGGCAGGTCGACCCGCTTCCCGTTCACCAGGACGTGGCCGTGCTTCACCACCTGGCGGGCCTCATTCCGTGAGGAAGAGAAGCCGAGGCGGAAGACGATGTTGTCGAGACGCCGCTCCAGGGTGACCAGCAGGTTCATCCCCGTGACCCCCTTGGCGCGATCGGCCTCCCGGAAGTACCGGCGGAACTGAGCCTCGCCGATCCCGTAGAGCCTGCGGATCTTCTGTTTCTCGCGCAGCTGGATGCCGTAGTTCGATGATTTCGAACGGCTCTGGCCGTGCTGCCCGGGAGGGTATCCCCGCCGGTCGATCGCACATTTGTCCGTGTAGCAACGATCCCCTTTCAAGAAGAGTTTCGTCATTTCCCGCCGGCAAAGCCGGCAAGCCGAATTACTTGCTCCCGTAGCCACTCGAATACCTCCTGATAAACCTCTCCACTTAAACCCTTCGCCGTTTCGGCGGCCGACATCCGTTGTGCGGAGTCGGCGTGGTGTCTCGGATGATGTTGACCTTCAGGCCCGCCGACTGAAGTGCCCGTACGGCCGCCTCGCGCCCCGCACCCGGCCCACGGATTTCAACGTCCAGGGCGCGCATCCCTTGGTCCATCGCTTTCCGTGCTGCGTTGTCGGCTGCGATCTGCGCTGCGAACGGCGTCGACTTCTTCGACCCCTTGAACCCGGAGGCCCCGGCACTTGCCCAGGCAAGAACGTTCCCGTTCGGCTCCGTGATCGTGATGATCGTGTTGTTGAACGTCGCCTGGATCTTCGCGATCCCGAACGGGACGTTTTTCCGTTCCTTTTTCTTTCGAGGTGTCGCTTTTACTTCTTTTTCGTCAGCCATGGTTCCCCTTTTCCGTTACTTCGTGACAGCCGCGGTGATCTTGACCGGCGCCCGTCTCGGACCTTTCCTGGTTCTTGCATTCGTATGCGTCCGCTGCCCGCGGGCCGGCAATCCTTTGCGGTGCCGGATCCCCCGGTAACAACCGAGATCCATGAGCCGCTTGATGTTGGCCCCGATTTCCCGGCGGAGATCCCCCTCCACCTTGTACGATCGGTCAATCGTCTCACGGATCTTGACGGTTTCTCCTTCCGTCAGTTGGTCCACTTTCTTGAACCGGTCGACGTTCGCCGCTTCGCAAATACTGCGCGCCGTGGCCGGTCCGATCCCAAAAATGTACTGAAGCGCGAACTCGAGTCGCTTCTGACGAGGTAAATCTACGCCTGAAATTCTTGCCACTTTCTTTCAATCCTCCCTATCGTTGCCGCTGCTTGTGCCGCGGGTTCGTACAGATCACCCGGACGATGTTCTTGCGACGGATGACCTTGCATTTGTCGCAAATTTTCTTAACTGATACTCTAACTTTCATAGTCTAACCTCTCTAAATCACGCACTTAAAACAATTGGCGCCTTATCCGTTACTGCCACGGAGTGCTCGAAATGAGCTGATAACCTGCCGTCGGCCGTGACCGCTGTCCAGCCGTCGGGAAGAATTTTCACCTCCGCCTTCCCTTCGTTCACCATCGGCTCGATCGCCAGAACCATCCCGGCCTTGAGTCGAACGCCGGTTCCCGCGACACCGAAGTTCGGAATCTGCGGCTCCTCGTGAAGGGACTGCCCGATCCCGTGCCCGACGAAATCCCGGACCACGGAATACCCAGCCGCCTCGACGTGGTGTTGGACCGCCGCCCCGATGTCATTCAGGTGGCCGTCCGGGCGAATTGCCTCGATCGCCACATACAGCGACTCCTCGGTGACCTTCAAGAGCCTCGCCGCCTCTTTCGAAATCGCACCGACCGGAACGGTCACCGCGGTGTCGCCGAAGTACCCGTCGAGAACCGCCCCGATATCGAGGCTCAAAACATCTCCCTCTTTGAGCTTCCGCGATCCGGGGATCCCGTGAACCACTTGCTCGTTGATCGACGTGCAGATGCTCTTCGGATACCCCCGATACCCTTTGAACGCCGACCGGGCCCCCTTCTTCCGGAAGAACTCCTCCGTCCGGTCGTCGAGTTCCCCTGTCGTCATCCCGGGGCGAACCAATCCCCGGAGCATCTCGCGCGCCTCCGCCACGAGCTGATTGCTCCGGCGCAAACGGTCGATCTCCTGCTGGTTCCGGAGCATGATCATGATAGCCCCTTAAGCGCCCCGTCCATCGCGCGGCTCACCGCCTCCACCGTGCCGGAGCCATCCACGGAGCGGAGCTTCCCCTGCTTCGTGTAATAACCGATCAGCGGCTCCGTCTCCTTCCGGTACGTCGCCATGCGATTGGCGATCGTCTCGGGCAGATCGTCGAATCGGCCGCGGCTCGCGAGCCGTTCCGTCGCCGCTCCCGCCGCAATCGTCAGGTTGATCACGCGGTCGATTCTCTTTTCCTGCTCATCGAGCATTCCGTCGAGAGCCTCCGCCTGGCCGATCGTTCGGGGAAAACCGTCCAACAGAAAGCCCCCTTGCCTCGGAAGCTCCTCGCGAATCAGGGCAAGCGTGATCTCGTCGGGAACCAGGGCCCCTTCCTCCATGTACTTCTTCGCCTGAAGTCCCAGATTCGATCCCGCTTCCGCCGCCTGTCGGAACAGCGCCCCGGTGGAAAGGTGCGCAAGCTTCCGTCGTTTCGACAAAAGCTCCGCCTGCGTCCCTTTCCCTGCGCCCGGAGGTCCTAAGAGAATCACGTTCACGTACCGTTAGCCCCTTCTCCCGCGCAGACGGCTCGCGTGCGGTCCCAGGAACCCCTCGTAGTGATGAGTCAGAAGATGGCTCTCGATCTGAGCCATGGTGTCGATCGCAACCCCGACGACGATCAAAAGGCTCGTGCCGCCAAAATAGAACGATACCCCCGCCTTTTGTTGCAGCAGGATCGGAAGGACACAAATGGCGGAAACGTAGATCGCACCGACCAACGTGAGCCTCTCGATCACCTTCTCGATGTACTCCGCAGTGTTCTGCCCCGGCCGAATCCCGGGGACGTAGCTGCCGAACTTCTTCATGTTGTCCGCCACGTCGACCGGGTTGAACTGGACCGCCGTGTAGAAGTAACAGAAGAAGATGATCAGCCCGACTTCCAGCGAATTGTAGATCCAACCCCCGTATCCGAGCTGCTGCGTGACGGCCTGAAGCCAGGGAACATTCGAAAACGCAGCAATCGTCGCGGGGAAGGTCAAAAGTGAACTCGCGAAGATCGGCGGGATGACCCCCGACATGTTGATCTTGAGCGGAAGATAGCTGCTCTGGGCCTGATACATCCGCCGCCCGACGATTCGTTTTGCGTGCTGCACCGGAACCCGCCGCTGGGCCTGCTCCATGAACACGATCACCCAGACGACACCCACCATGAGGGCGATCACGCCGACTACCCCGAGCGCCCCGATCTGGTTGGCATCGACCAGCTGGAATAGGTTGGCCACCGCTCCGGGGAACCCGGCCACGATCCCGGCAAAGATGATGAGAGAGATTCCGTTTCCGACCCCCCGCTCGGTGATCTGCTCCCCGAGCCACATGATGAACGAGGTCCCCGAGGCCAGCGTGATGACCGTCTGGAACTTGAACCACATCCCGGGGTTGAGGACGAGACGCGTCCCGGACAACCCTCCCTGGTTCTCCAGAAAGCTGGCGATCCCGAACCCCTGGATCATGCTTAAGACGACCGTCAGATACCGCGAGTATTGGACGATCTTTCGCCTCCCTAGCTCCCCTTCCTTTTGAAGCCGCTCGAGATAAGGAAAAACGACCGTCAAAAGCTGGAGGATGATCGACGCCGAAACGTACGGCATGATCCCGAGGGCGAAGATCGAGAACTTCTGAAGGGCCCCGCCGCTGAAGAGGTTGAAGACCTCGAAGAGCGTCCCCTTCTGTTGCTTGAAGAAGGCCGCTAAGGCGGCGGAATCGATCCCGGGGGTCGGGATGTGCACTCCGAGCCGGTAGACCGCGATCAGCAAGAGGGTGAACAAGAGCCGCTTTCGCAGCTCCGGAATCCGCGCCATGTTGGCAATATTGCCCGCCACCGCCCTACTCCACCAACTCCGCTTTTCCGCCGGCCTTCGAGATCGCCTCCATGGCGCTCTTCGAAAATGCTGTGGCCTTGACGGTCAACGGCTTCTGGATCTCCCCTTTGCCAAGGATCTTGACGGGACCTTTGTAGCTCCCCTTGATCAGTCCTTGCGTCGCAAGCGCCGCGCGATCGACCACGGCGCCGTTCTCGAACCGCGCGAGGTCCTTCAGGTTCACCACGACGAATTCCTTCCTCCGCCGGTTGGTGAAGCCGAACTTCGGCAGGCGCCGAATCAACGGCATCTGCCCCCCTTCGAAGTTGGCCCCGAATTTCGATCCCGAGCGGGAACCTTGTCCCTTGTTTCCCCGACCAGAGGTTTTCCCACGTCCGGAGCTTTCTCCCCGTCCGAGTCTTTTCCGGCCTTTCCGCGCCCCTCGGGGCGCCCGGATCGCCGATAATTTCATGACGCTTTCTCCTTTTTCCCGGAAGCACTCTTCTTGCGCGCAACCGCTTTTTTCGGTTTCGCGACCTTCTTCGGCTCGGCCACGGCCGTCGCCGGGATCACCTCGTACGATGCGAGCGACTTCTTGGCCGATTCGACCTTCTCCGCCCGACGCACGTCGACGAGATGGATGACCTTCCGGATCATCCCTCGGATCGACGGCGTGTCTTCCCGAAGGACGGTGATTTCACGATAGGTGAGACCCAGACCTTTGAGGTTCTCTCTCTGGTTCGGGGTCGTCGCGATCGGGCTCTTCAAGAGCTTGATCTCGAGTTTTGCCTGGGTTCCGGTCGTCATACGGTCTCCGTGGAAGCTTCATCCGGGGTTCTCCGGGCGAGTAATGCCGCCTCTGGATCCCTCAAGTTTCGAAGCGCGTCCATCGTGGCCTTCACCACGTTGTGCGGATTCGAAGTCCCGATCGACTTGGTGAGAATGTTCTGGATCCCGGCCGCCTCGACCACCGCGCGGACGGCCCCTCCGGCGATGACGCCGGTTCCGTCGCTGGCCGGTCGCAGAATCACCTGCGCCGCCCCGTAGAATCCGTCCACCGCGTGCAGGATCGTCCCGCCCCGGAGCGGAAGACGGACCAGCGCCTTCTTGGCCTGTTCCGTCCCTTTCCGGATCGCCTCGGGGACTTCTTTCGCCTTCCCGAGACCGACTCCCACATGTCCCTGTTTGTCCCCCACGACCACCAAGGCGGAAAAGCTGAACCTTCGTCCCCCTTTCACGACTTTCGCCACGCGGTTCACGCGGATGACGGTTTCAACGAGCGTCAGTTCATCTGGATTGATTCGTAGTGCCACATCTTCTCCCTAGAATTGCAGTCCACCGGAGCGTGCCGCATCCGCCAAGGCCTTCACGCGCCCGTGGTAGAGGTAGCTGCGTCGGTCGAAACAGACCTTCTTTACGTTCTTCTCCTGGGCCTTCTTCGCGATCAGGAGGCCGACCTCCTTCGCCGCGCTCATCGTGGTCGTCTTCTCGACCTTCCCTTTGAGTTCCTTCGACTTCGTCGAGGCAGCCACGATCGTCCGGTGGCTCAAATCATCAATGATCTGCGCGTACAGGTGGCGGTTGCTCCGGAACACGGCCAGGCGCGGACGATCCGTGCCCGTGGTCAGCCGCCGCCGAACCCTCACCTTCCGGATTTCGGCGCGTGTCAGTTTTCGTTTTTTCCCCATGGCGCTCGCTCCTTATGCTGCGGTCGTTGCCGCGGCAGCCTTTCCAACTTTCCGGCGGATCGTCTCCGTCGCGTACTTGATCCCTTTTCCCTTGTACGGCTCCGGTTTCCGGAACGATCGGATTTCCGAAGCGGTCTGTCCGACCAACTGGCGGTCAGCCCCTTCGATCGTCATCCGGCTCGTCTTCGGTTCGACCGCGATCGTGATCCCCTCCGGGATCTTGTAGAGGATCGGGTGCGAATATCCGAGCGCCAGCTCGAGCTCACTCCCTTTGAGAGTGGCCCGGTATCCGACGCCGTTGACCTCGAGTACCTTTCGGAACCCTTCCGAGCATCCCTTCACCATGTTGGCGATGAGGTTCCGGAAGAGACCGTGCCGCTCTCGCGCGGTGGAGTCCGTTTGTAAGGTGCAGTCGATCTTGCCATCCGAGATCTCGATGACGAGTTCGGCGTCGACGTTCAAGTCGAGTTTCCCCTTCGGTCCCTCGACATGAAGCCGGGTCCCTTTGATCTCCGCCTTCACCCCTTTCGGGATCAGAATCGGCATTTTTCCAATACGAGACATTCCATTTCTCCTTTAGACCACGGAACAGATCAGTTCGCCGCCGAGCTTCGACTCGCACGCTTCCTGATCGGTCATGATCCCTTTCGACGTCGTCAGAATCGTCGTCCGCACGGCGTTCCGTTTCGACTCGAGCTCTTTCGACGTGGCGTACCGTCGGCATCCCGGCTTGCTCAAACGCTTCAGTTCCCGGATCATCGGTTCCCCGGCCGGGTTGTACCGTAATGTCACCCGGAGCAAGCTCCGCGGCTTCCCCGGAACCAGGCGGCAGTCCGAAACGAACCCTTCCCGGCGGAGGATCTCGGCCAGCCTCTCCTTCATCTTGGAGGGGGGAATGTCCACGGTCGCGTGCCGCGCTTTCTGGGCGTTGCGGACGCGGGTCAAAAAATCAGCAATGGGATCGGTCAGAACCATACAACTCTCCTTTACCAACTCGCCTTGATGACGCCCGGGATCTCTCCCCGCGACGCCAATTTCCGGAAACAAAGCCGGCACATGTCGAACTTCCGGTAGTACGCCCGAGGACGCCCGCACAGCGGACATCGGTTGTAATCCCGGACGGGGAACTTGTTACTCCGCAGCGCTTTCGCTCGTAAACTGGTCTTGGCCATAGCTAGCTCCTAATTCTCCCGAAACGGCATCCCCAGCTGGGACAGGAGTCCCCGGGTCTGCTCCTTGTTTCTCGCCGACGTGACGAAGGTGACGTTCATCCCGAAAACTTTCTCGGCTTTGTCGACATCGATTTCGGGGAAGATGACATGTTCCTTCAAGCCCAGCGTGTAGCTCCCGCGCCCGTCAAACCCTTTCGGGGAGACCCCCTTGAAATCGCGGACCCGGGGCAACGCCACGTTGCAGAGACGATCCATGAACTCGTACATCCGATCCTGGCGCAAGGTCACCATGCAGCCGATCGAGAGCCCCTTCCGGAGCTTGAAGTTCGAGATCGCCTTCTTGGCTTTCGTCACAACCGGTCTCTGCCCGGTGATCTTCCCGAGATCCCCGGCGGCCACGTCGATCACCTTGCCATCGACGATCGCCTGCTTCCCGAGCCCCATGTTGAGAACGATTTTTCGGAGCCCTGGGACCTGCATCCGGTTCTTGAGAGCGAACTGCTTCATGAGAGACGGAACCGTCTCCTTCAAATATTTTTCCTTCAGACGAGCGGGCATATCTTACGACTCCTTCTTCTTCCGCTTGGCCGGGGCTTTCTTTTCCTTCTCCACAGTGGGAGAGGTCCCGCGGCTAACGAGAACGACATTCGACAGATGAATCGGCGCCTCTTTCTCGACGATCCCTCCCTGGCGGTTCTCCTGGTTCGGCTTCTGGTGCCGTTTCACCATGTTCACCTTTTCGATCAAGACCCGGTTCTTCTTCGTGAGGATCTTGAGGACCTTTCCGGTCTTGCCGGACTGTCCTTCACGCCCCGAGATCACCTTGACGATGTCGTTCTTCCGGATTCCCTGATTCGCGCGTGTTTCCATCGGTCTCATGTCAGATCACCTCCGGCGCCAGCGAAACGATCTTCATGAAGTTCTTGCCGCGCAGTTCACGGGCCACCGGTCCGAAAATACGGGTTCCGATCGGCTCCAGTTCGGGAGTGATCAGAACGGCGGAGTTGTCGTCGAACCGGATGTACGAACCATCCAGGCGCGGGACCTCTTTTCTCGTCCGGACGATCACGGCCCGTTTGACGTCCCCTTTTTTCACCTTGGCACTCGGGATCGCCTCTTTCACCGACACCACGATCACATCCCCGATTCCGGCATACTTTCTTTTACTTCCCCCCAGCACCTTGATGCACTGGATCCTGCGGGCTCCGGAGTTGTCCGCGACGTCTAAAATCGACCTCATCTGAATCATACTGCCTCCTCGATCGCCACGACCGGTTTCTCACCCTTGCGGGCCGGTCGGCCGGCGCGTTCCTCGGGACGTAGTTTCGCCCGGCGGATTACCTCCACCAACGTCCAGCACTTGTTCTTGCTGATCGGCCTGCAGGAACGGATCTTCACGACATCGCCGAGTTTGGCGTTCCCCTTCTCGTCATGCGCCACGAACTTCGCCTTGCGGACGAAGACCTTCCGGTACTTCGGGTGCACGACGTGATTCCGGGTCTCGACGATGACCGTCTTCTGCATCCGGTCGCTGATCACCATCCCCGTCATCTCCTTCCGGATCCCTTCCGTACTCACGACTGGCTCCTTTCCTTAGTCCCGTTCGCAATCGTCTTGATCCGGGCGATCATCCGGCGGGTCTTTCGCACCTCAGCGGTCTTCTCGAGTTGGCCGCTCCGGGCCTTGAAAACGAGGCCGAACAGCTCTTCCTTGAGGTCGCGCTCCCGAACCGCGAGTTCTTCCGGCTTCATGCTCCGGAGGGTGGCCATCAACTGTTTATGATGTTGCTTATCCTTCATGGCTTCCTCGGGTGATGATTTTGGTTCGTAACGGCAGTTTGTGCGCGGCCAAACGGAACGCCTCTTTGGCGACCTCCGGGGTCACCCCTTCCATTTCGTAGAGGATCCGTCCCGGCTTCACGACAACCACCCAGAACTCGACCGGCCCTTTTCCTTTTCCCATCCGGGTTTCGGCCGGTTTTTTCGTGATCGGCTTGTCGGGGAAAATCCGGGTCCAGATCTTGCCGGCTCGGTTAACGTGATGGGTCATCGAAACACGTGCCGCCTCGACCTGCCTGGCGGTCACCCGGCAGCACTCCATCGCCTTGAGTCCGAAGTCACCGTACGCAAGGGAGGAGCCGGTCATGGCTTTGCCCCGCATGCGCCCCTTTTGCTGTTTCCGAAATTTTACTTTGGCTGGCTGTAACATGGCTCACCCGCTCGCGATCTGGTCGGCGGCATTGTCCGCCTCCGCCTTCATTCCGACGTAGTCGCCCCGGTGCACCCAAACCTTGACGCCGATCTGGCCGTACGTCGTCTTCGCTTCCGCGAATCCGTGGTCAATGTTCGCGCGAAGCGTGTGCAGGGGAACGCTTCCCTCCATATACCACTCCGCCCGCGCGATTTCGGAACCGCCAAGGCGCCCGGCGACCCGGACTTTGATCCCTTTGGCTCCCAACTTGATGGCGGACTGAACGCTGCGCTTCAGCACCCGGCGGAACGCCACGCGCCGCTCGAGCTGCATTGCGATATTCTCCGCCACGAGTTGAGCATCGAGCTCCGCTTTCCGGACCTCTTTGATGTTGAGATAAATCTCTTTCGAGGTCATCCGCTGAAGATCGGCTTTCAAGGTGTCGATCCCCGCACCACGCTTGCCGATGACGATCCCTGGCCGAGCGGAGTAGATATCGACTGTGCATTTATTGGCGGCCCGCATGATCTCGATCCGCGCCACGCCGGCGTGGAAGAGCCGTTTCTTCACGATCTCTTTGATCTTCAGGTCCTCGTGCAGCAGCTTGGCGTACCCCTTGTCGGCGAACCAGCGCGAAGGCCACGGGCGCATGATCCCCACGCGCAACCCGATCGGATTTACTTTTTGTCCCACGTCCCGTTCCTCCTATCGCTCGCCCAAAACCACGACGATGTGGCTCGTTCGCTTGTTGACTCTTGTTCCCCGTCCCATGGCACGCGGTGTGAACCGCTTGATGATCGGGCCCGGGTTCACGCAGATCTCTTTGACATAGAGCGCGTCCACGTTCACCCGCGACGCCTGTGAGGCGTTCGCGATCGCGCTCTTCAAAACCTTGCTGATCATTTTGGCGCTCTTGTGACGGGTGTGCAGCAGGATCGCCGTCGCGTCATTCGCGTTCTTCCCCCGAACCATATCCACCACCAGTTTCGCTTTTCGCGGCGGCACCCGGAGATAACTCGCTTTTGCTTGATTCGCCATCGCTCACCTCATCACTTCGCGGCCGGCTCGGTCGTCGTCTTGCGGTCGCCCGAGTGCTGGATGAAGGTGCGCGTGAGCGCGAACTCCCCCAGCTTGTGGCCGACCATGTTTTCCGTGACGTAGATCGGCAGGAACTTCCGGCCGTTGTGGATCGCGAACGTGTAGCCGACGAACTCCGGAAGGATGGTCGACCGCCGCGACCACGTCTTGATCACCGCTTTCTTCCCGCTCGTTTCGCACTCCTTGACCTTTTTCATCAGGTGGTCGTCCACGAACGGCCCTTTTCTCGTGCTTCGTCCCATTATTTCTTCCTTCTCTGTACGATGTACTTCTCGGTTCTCTTGTTGTGACGGGTCTTGTACCCCTTCGTCGGCTGCCCCCACGGGCTGACCGGATGGCGTCCGCCTTTCGTCCGGCCTTCTCCGCCGCCGTGCGGATGGTCGACCGGGTTCATCGCCGTGCCACGGACGGAGGGCTGCCGGCCGAGCCAGCGGGTCCTTCCCGCTTTCCCGATCGTCACGTTCTCGTGATCCAGGTTCGAAAGCTGGCCGATCGTCGCGTAGCACTCCTCGTGCACCTTCCGAATCTCTCCGGAGGGGAGACGGAGCTGGGCGTACCCGCCGTCGCGTCCGATGACCTGCACCCCGGCTCCCGCCGAACGGGCCAACTGACCGCCTCGACCTTTTTGGAGTTCGATATTATGGACGAGGCTGCCAAGCGGGATTTTGGAAAGCGGCATCGCATTCCCGGGCCTCACTTCCGACCCCTCACCGGCCTGCAACGACGTGCCGACTTCGAGCCCCATGGGGGCCAGGATGTATCGCCGTTCCCCGTCCGCATACTTGAGGAGCGCGATCCGACTCGATCGATTCGGATCGTATTCGATCGTTTCGACCTTCGCCGGGATCCCCTCCTTGTCCCTTCGTAAGAAATCGATGATCCGGTACCGGCGCTTGTGTCCCCTGCCGATCCAGCGGCTGGTGATGGTCCCTTGATTGTTTCTCCCGCCCGAGCGGTGCTTGATCTCTGTCAAGCTCTTGTGCGGTTTCGCGGTGGTGATCTCCGCATAGTCGACATGCGTGACGAACCGTCGGCTCGGAGTCGTCGGTCTGTGAGTTATAATCGCCATTTACACGCCCTCAAACGCCTCGATCTTGTCCCCTTCGCGAAGGGTCACGATCGCTTTCTTCCAGTTCGGTCGTTTGGTTGCGGTCGTACGGAAGCGTTTCATCTTCCCGTGCATGATCAGCGTGTTGACCGAAACCACGCGGACCTTGAACGCCTGTTCGATCGCGGCCTTGATCTGCGGTTTCGTGGCTTCGCGATACACCTCGAAAACCACCTGTCCGCGATCCCTCTTGAGTTCCGTCGACCGTTCCGTCAGAACGGGACGCTTCAACACCTGTCTCGGTTCCAGCGTCATACGCTCAACCTTTCCTCGATCTTCTGGATCGAACCGGTGGTCAGGAGAAGGTTCTCGTATTTCAGAACGTCAAAAACATTCAGTCCGACCACGTCC
The DNA here is from genome assembly GCA_043809315.1 of Pseudomonadota bacterium. Taxonomy (GTDB): domain Bacteria; phylum Bdellovibrionota_G; class JALEGL01; order JALEGL01; family DATDPG01; genus JAZDDX01. The sequence goes on along the minus strand of JAZDDX010000011.1, from coordinate 72,813 downwards.
AAATATTTAGTTCTCGGGATGTTCCGCACCGAGCGTGCCAGCGTCTCGTTCCCGACGTCGACGACGAGAACGTTCCGCGCCTCGATTTTCGCGAGCAGGTCGGCGATCGTCTTGGTCTTCGGAGTCTTGAGATCGAGCCCCTCCAGGACGAACAGCTTCCCTTCCGCCGCCTTCTGCGAAAGGGCGCTCACCAGAGCCTGCCGGCGCGCCTCCCGAGGAATTCGGTACGACCAATCTTTCGGGATCGGGCCGAACACCCGGCCGCCTCCCACCATGAGGGGGGAACGGCTGGTTCCGCGTCGGGCGTTGCCGGTCCCCTTCTGCTTGTACGGCTTTTTCCCGCCGCCGCGCACTTCCGAGCGGGTCTTCGTCTTCGCGGTCCCCTGCCGGCGCGATGCGAGTTGCATCATGACGGCATCGTAGAGAAGGTGCTCCTTCGGGCGTGTCCCGAAAATCGCCTCCGGAAGGGAGATCTCCCCGGCGGCCTTTCCTGTTGGATCGAATTTTTTCGCTTTCGTGGTCACGGCCTACTCCCTGTAACTCTTGATCTCCACATCCACTCCGGCCGCGAGATCGAGCTTCATCAGCGAATCGATCGTCTGCTGGGTCGGCTCGAGGATGTCGAGCAGTCGTTTGTGGGTGCGGATCTCGAAATGCTCCCGCGACTTCTTGTCGGTGTGCGGGGAACGAAGGACGCAGTACCGGTTGATCGACGTGGGGAGAGGGATCGGTCCGGCGATTCGAGCGCCGGTCCGGCGTGCGGTCTCGACGATCTCCGAGGTCGACTGATCCAGTAACTGGTAGTCGTACGCTTTCAATCGAATTCTGATCTTCTCTTCCGTCGCCATATCCTTCTCCCTTACTTTGCCTTCGCTTTTTCGATGATCTCCGTCCCCAGATGCGCGGGGAGCGGGGAGTAATGCTCGAACTCCATCGTGAAGCTCGCCCTTCCCTGCGTTGCGGAACGCAGATCGGTCGAATAACCGAACATCTCTGCCAGCGGCACCTGCGCTTCGATCACTTGCGTGCCTGCCCTCGGTTCCATCCCGAGAATCTTGGCCCGACGCGAGTTCAGATCGCCGATGACATTCGACGTGTAATCCTCCGGAACCACCACTTCCGTTACCATGATCGGCTCGAGAAGGATCGGCTTCGCCTTCTTGGCCCCGTCCCGGAACCCCATCGATCCGGCGATCTTGAACGCCATCTCCGAAGAGTCGACCTCGTGATACGACCCGTCGAGAAGGCGGACCTTGATGTCGACCATTGGATACCCGGCTACGACTCCCGACTCCATCGCCTCGCGCACGCCGGTTTCGATCGGCTTGATGTATTCTTTGGGCACCGAGCCGCCCTTGATCGCGTTCTCGAAGATAAATCCCTTCCCGGCGCCGCTCGGCTCGAGTTCCAGAATCGCATGCCCGTACTGGCCGCGACCGCCGGTCTGCCGGATGAACTTCCCTTCCGCCTTGACCTTCGTCGTGATCGTCTCGCGATACGAGACCTGCGGCTTTCCGATGTTCGCCTGGACGTTGAACTCCCGAAGCAGCCGGTCGACGATGATCTCGAGGTGGAGTTCCCCCATTCCCGAGAGGAGCGTCTGCGCCGTCTCGTCGTCGGTCTTCACCTTGAGCGTCGGATCCTCATGACAAAGCTTGTGGAGGGCCTCTCCCATCTTGTCCTGGTCCGCCTTCGTCTTCGGTTCGATCGCAATTTGAATGACCGGTTCCGGGAACGTGATCGATTCCAGAATGACCGGATGATCCGGATCGCAGAAGGTGTCGCCGGTCGACGCGTTCCGCAAGCCCACCGCCGCAATGATCTCCCCCGCCTGCGCGTGGGTGATCTCTTCCCGCTTGTTGGCGTGCATCAGAAGAACCCGTCCGAGTCGCTCTTTCTTGTTCTTCGTGACGTTCAAGATCGTGTCGCCGGTGTCGACCTTCCCCGAATATACCCGGAGGTAGGTCAAGTGCCCCACGAACGGATCGGTCATCAACTTGAAAGCGAGCGCCGCGAACGGCTCTTTGACATCCGGTTTCCGGATGATCTTCTTCTCCTCGTTCCCGGGGGCGTGCCCTTCCATCGGAAGGACATCGAGCGGAGACGGAAGGTAATCCACTACGGCATCCAGGAGCTGCTGCACCCCTTTGTTCCGGAACGCCGCCCCGCAAAGGACCGGCGTATGCTTGAGCCCGATCGTCCCTTTCCGGATCGCGCGGGCCAGCCATTCGTGCTGGATCTCTTTCCCGTGCACGTAGGCATCCATCAATTGGTCGTCGACCTCGGCCAACACCTCGATCATTTTCCCGTGCCAGAGTTTCGCTTCGTCCGCGTACTCTGCCGGGATCTCGATCGTGTCGAACTCCGATCCTCGGGTCCCTTCCTTGAACTGGTAAGCCTTCATGTCGACGAGGTCGATCACGCCGGTGTGGTTCTCCTCGAGCCCCAACGGCATCTGGAGGACCACGGGACGCGCCCGAAGCTTGGTGATCATTTGCTCGACGCACCGGAAGAAGTTCGCACCGGTCCGGTCCATCTTGTTGACGAACGCGATTCGAGGAACCTTGTATTTGTCGGCCTGCCGCCAGACCGTTTCCGACTGCGGCTCGACACCGGCAACGCCGTCGAAGACGCCGACCGCGCCGTCCAGCACCCGCAGAGAGCGCTCTACTTCGACGGTGAAGTCGACGTGGCCGGGAGTGTCGATGATGTTGATCCGGTTGTCGTTCCAGTAACAGGTCGTCGCCGCGGAGGTGATCGTGATCCCGCGCTCCTGCTCCTGGACCATCCAATCCATCGTGGCGGTCCCCTCGTGGACCTCGCCTATCTTGTGGGATTTACCGGTGTAATACAGGATCCGCTCGGTGACGGTCGTCTTCCCGGCATCGATGTGAGCGATGATGCCAATATTGCGGACTTTTTCTAGAGAGACTTCCATCGTTCGCTCGCGTCGTCCGCACAATCACCATCGGTAGTGAGCGAACGCCTTGTTGGCGTCGGCCATCTTGTGCACGTCTTCTCGTTTCTTCACGGCCGTGCCTCGGCTCGAATGGGCGTCCATCACTTCCCCGGCCAGTTTCTCCGCCATGGAGCGGCCCGGGCGCCCTTTCGCCCCGATGAGCAACCAGCGGATCCCGAGGGCCTCGCTCCTGCCGGGTCGGACCTCGAGAGGAACCTGGTAGTTCGCACCGCCGACCCGGCGGCTTTTCGTCTCGACGAGAGGTCGCACGTTCTCGAGCGCTCTCTTGAGGACCTTCAGAGGATCGTCTTTCATCTTCTCTGCGACGATATCCAGCGCCCCGTAAACAATGTGCTGGGCAACCGACTTTTTCCCCTCTTTCATCGTGGTATTGATGAAACGGGTCACCAGGCGGTCGTGGAACTTTGCATCCATCGGGAGGATTCGGACGGGGACTTCTCTTCGGCGTGGCATGGTCAGCTCCTCTTGGTTCCGTATTTGGAGCGCGACCGCTTCCGGTTCCCAACGCCGCCTGAATCCAGGGACCCGCGCACGATGTGATACCGGACGCCCGGAAGATCCTTCACGCGCCCGCCGCGCACCAGCACGACGGAGTGTTCCTGGAGATTATGTCCCTCGCCCGGGATGTACGTCGTCACGTCGTACCCGTTCGTCAGACGAACGCGCGCCACTTTCCGTAACGCGGAGTTCGGTTTCTTCGGGGTGACCGTGTAGACGCGGGTGCAGACCCCCCGTTTGAACGGAGATTTGGCTAAAGCGGGGGCCGAGGTCTTTCGACGCTGCGGAAGTCTCCCCTTTCGAATCAATTGGTTAATCGTCGGCATCTCTTTTAATCCTTAAAAAAAAGCTGGCGGATACTACGGAAACTAAACAAAAAGTCAAGAGTTATCATGGGTTTGGACCCTCTTACGAGGGTTGCTCCTGTGCCGGAAATGCCGGCATTTTATCGATCTCCATCGGTCCCTCTGTGGAGGCACCCTCTTCCAGGGGCAACGCTTCGTCCACCATGACCTTGAGGCCCAGGTTCCGGTAGATCGGGACTCCGGTCCCGGCGGGGATCAGGCGGCCCATGACCAGGTTCTCCTTGAGACCCCGCAGAGTATCGGTCTTCCCGTTGATCGCCGCCTCCGTGAAGACTTTGGTGGTCTCCTGGAACGACGCCGCGGAGATAAACGACTCCGTCGAGAGGGAGGCCTTCGTGATCCCCAGCAGCAGGGGCTCGGCGATCGCTGCCTTCCCACCCTTCGCCTTCACCTTCTCGTTCGCCTCGTGGAAAACGATCTTGTCGGTCTGTTCCCCCGACAGGAAGTTCGTGTCCCCCGGATCGACAACGCGGATCTTCTTGAGCATCTGGCGGACGATCGTCTCGATGTGCTTGTCGTTGATCTTGACCCCCTGGAGCCTGTAGACCTCCTGCACTTCGTCCACCAGGTACTTCGAGAGCTCCTTCTCGCCGAGCACCCGGAGGATGTCGTGCGGGTTCGCCGAGCCGTCCATCAACGCCTCGCCGGCACGCACGCGGTCCCCTTCGAGAACCGCGATGTGTTTCCCCTTCGGGATTAGGTACTCGCGCAGTTCACCCACTTCGGGGGTGATGACCACCTTCCGTTTTCCCTTCGAGTCTTTCCCGAACGAGACCACGCCGTCGATTTCCGAGATCACCGCCACTTCCTTCGGTTTCCGCGCCTCGAACAACTCCGCGACGCGCGGCAGACCGCCGGTGATGTCCTTCGTCTTCGTGGTCTCCCGCGGGATCTTCGCGATGACGTCTCCCGGGGAGAGCTCTTCGCCGTCGTTCGCCATGATGTTGGCGCCGACCGGCATCATGTAGCTCGCTTCCCCGCCCGAGTAGCGGAACTTGAGAGCACTCCCGTTCGCATCGACCAGAGCGATCCGGGGACGCAAATCCGGATCCCTCGACTCGATGATCACGCGCCGGGATAGACCCGTGACCGAATCGACCTGATCCGACATCGTCATTCCTTCGACGACGTCGTGGTAGCGGATGTGCCCGCCAACTTCCGTCAAGATCGGGATCGTGTACGGGTCCCACTCCGCCAGCAGCGCTCCCGCCTTCACTTTCTTCCCTTCCTCCACCATCAACTGTGCACCGTAGATGATCGAATACCTCTCCCGCTCGCGCCCGTTCTCGTCGGTCAGCGCGATCTCGCCGTTCCGGTTCATGACGGTGAGCTTCCCTTCGCGGTTCCGCACGGCGTTGATGTTGTGGAACTTCGCCTCCCCGCCGAAACGCGCCTCGAGGGTCGACTGCTCGGCCCTTCTCGTGGCGGTTCCTCCGACGTGGAACGTACGCATCGTCAGCTGGGTTCCCGGCTCGCCGATCGACTGCGCCGCGATGACGCCGACCGTTTCGCCGATATTGACCATCCGCCCGCGCGCCAGGTCGCGTCCATAGCAGAGAACGCAGATCCCGCGCCTGCTCTGGCAGGTCAAGACCGAACGGATCTTGATCTTCTCGCACCCGGCCGCTTCGACTTTCGCGACCAGGTTCTCGTCGATCTCCGTGTTCGACGGAGCGATCACGTCGCCGGTGAACGGATCGAGGACGTCTTCGAGCACGACTCTCCCCAGGATCCGGTCTCCGAGCGGCTCGATGACCTCCCCCGCTTCCACCAAGGCGCTGACGAAAATCCCATCCAGCGTGTTGCAGTCGTACATCGAGATGATCGCGTCCTGCGCGACGTCGACCAGACGCCGGGTCAGGTACCCGGAGTTCGCGGTCTTGAGGGCGGTGTCCGCCAACCCTTTCCGAGCGCCGTGGGTTGAAATGAAGTACTGCAGAACGGTCAACCCCTCCTTGAAGTTCGCCGTGATCGGCGTCTCGATGATTTCACCCGACGGCTTCGCCATTAAGCCCCGCATTCCGGCCAGCTGCCGGAGCTGTTGCGCACTTCCCCGGGCCCCCGAGTCGGCCATCATGAAGATCGGGTTGAAGCTCGGCCCTTGGAGTTTCTCCCCCTTTTCATTCTCCACAACTTCGGTCCCGATCTCCTTGAGCATTTCCGAGGCGATCGCTTCCGAAACTTGCGCCCAGGTGTCGACGACTTTGTTGTACCGCTCGCCGTCGGTGATCAACCCTTCCGTATACTGTTTCTGAATCTTCTGGATCTCCCCGTCGGCCTCCGAGAGAAGCGCCGGTTTCTTCGTCGGGATCTTCATGTCGTCCATGCAGATCGAGATCCCGGCCAGGGTCGCGTACTGGAAGCCCAAGTTCATCAACTTGTCGGCCAGGATGACCGTTGCCTTCTGCCCCGCCAGACGGAACGCCCGGTCGACGAGGTTGGCGAGTTGTTTCTTGTCCATCACGCGGTTGTACGATTCGAACGCGATCTCCGGCGGAACGATCTCCGACAGGATGGTCCTGCCGACCGTCGTCTCGACCAGTTTTCCATCCCTCCGGACTTTGATCCGCGCATGCAGGTCGACCTCTCCCGCGTCGTAGGCGATCCGGACCTCATCCCCACTCGCGAAGATCTTTCCTTCGCCGCGGCAGAAGACGCGATCCCGCGTCAGATAATACAACCCGAGGACGATGTCCTGGGTCGGGACGATGATCGGTTTCCCGTTCGCTGGAGAAAGGATGTTGTTGCTCGACATCATCAGGACTCGCGCTTCGACCTGTGCCTCGATCGACAGGGGTACGTGCACGGCCATCTGGTCACCGTCGAAGTCGGCGTTGAACGCCATACAGACGAGCGGATGGAGCTGGATCGCCTTCCCTTCGATGAGGGTCGGCTCGAACGCCTGGATTCCCAACCGGTGCAGCGTCGGAGCGCGGTTCAAGAGAACCGGGTGTTCCTTGACCACTTCGTCCAGGACATCCCAGACTTCCGTCGCCTCGTCCTCGACCATCTTCTTGGCCGCCTTGATCGTGGTGACGAACCCGCGTTCCTCGAGTTTGTTGTAGATGAACGGCTTGAACAGTTCGAGCGCCATCTGCTTCGGAAGGCCGCACTGGTGCAGGCGAAGCTCCGGGCCGACGACGATGACCGAACGACCCGAGTAGTCGACCCGTTTTCCGAGCAGGTTCTGCCGGAACCGGCCCTGTTTCCCCTTGATCGAGTCAGACAGCGACTTGAGCGGCCGCTTGTTCGGCCCCGTGATTGTTTTGCCCCGACGGCCGTTGTCGAAAAGAGCGTCGACCGCCTCCTGCAGCATCCGTTTTTCGTTCCGGATGATGATGCCGGGAGCATTGAGCTCCAAAAGCCTCTTCAGCCGGTTGTTGCGGTTGATCACGCGACGATACAGGTCATTTAGATCGGACGTCGCGAAGCGACCTCCGTCGAGTGGGACCAGCGGACGGAGATCGGGGGGAAGGACCGGGACGACGTCCAGGACCATCCACTCCGGTTTGTTCTCCGACTCTCGGAATGCCTCTACGACCTTGAGCCGCTTGGCGACTTTCTTCCGCTTCGCTTCGGAGCCGGTCTCCCGCATCTCTTTGCGCAGCATCTTCGCCAGATCGTCCAGATCCAGTTGCCGGAAGAGCGACTTGATCGCCGAGGCTCCCATCGCCGCCTCGAACCCCTCTTCGCCGTGCTGTTCGATCCCTTCCTGGTACTGATCCTCCGAGAGGATCTGGCCATGGGTGAACTTCGTCTTCCCCGGATCGATGATGACGTACGATTCGTAATAAACGACGCGCTCGAGTTCCTTGAGCGTGATGTCGAGAAGATTTCCGATCCGGCTCGGGAGCGACTTCAAAAACCAGATATGTGCTACGGGAGTCGCAAGCGAGATGTGCCCCATCCGGTCGCGGCGGACCTTCGATTGGATCACCTCGACGCCGCACTTCTCGCAGACGACGCCCCGGTGCTTCATCCGCTTATACTTTCCGCAGTTGCACTCGTAATCCTTCACCGGCCCGAAAATCTTCGCGCAGAACAACCCGTCCCGTTCCGGCTTGAACGTCCGGTAGTTGATCGTCTCCGGTTTTTTCACCTCGCCGTACGACCATTCGAGGATCTTCTCCGGGGAGGCCAACCCCACCCGGATCGATTCGAACGACAGGGGATCCTTCGGTTTCTCGAAAAAGCTAAAGATGTCTTCCATGGCTTCCCTCTCCCTGCCTACGCCGCTTGCGGACTGATGGCGGCCCCTTCCGGAACCTCCGCCATCCCCTGGTTCGTTTCCATCAGCCTCACGTCGAGACCGAGCGCCTGAAGCTCCTTGAGCAACACGTTGAACGACTCGGGCAATCCGCACTCCAGCCGATTCTCACCCTTGACGATCGCTTCGTACATCCGCGTCCGTCCTCCGATGTCGTCCGACTTGACCGTCAGGAACTCCTGCAGCGAATAGGCCGCGCCATACGCTTCGAGCGCCCAGACTTCCATTTCGCCGAGTCTCTGACCGCCGAATTGCGCCTTGCCTCCCAACGGCTGCTGGGTGACGAGCGAGTACGGCCCGATCGACCGTGCGTGGATCTTGTCGTCGACCAGGTGGTGGAGTTTCATGACATACATCTGTCCCACCGTAACCTGGTGTTTGAACGGCTCCCCGGATCTCCCGTCGAACAAGGTCGTCTGGCCGCTCGTCGGAAGCTCAGAGGCCTCCAAGAGGGACTTGATGTCCTTGTCGAGGGCGCCGTCGAAGACCGGCGTCGCCATGAAAACCCCTTCGCGGCTCAATTGCTCCGCCACGCGTAAGACCTCTCGGTCCGACATTTCGTCGAGGACGTCGGTCGTCTCCTTCGCATCGTAGATCTTCTTCAAGTACTTCCGGAGCTTGTCCGGCCCGAATTCGGCCTTGATCATCTTCTCCAGCTGGGTTCCGAGTTCTTTCCCGGCGCGTCCCAGATGTGCCTCAAGGATCTGTCCCACGTTCATTCGGGACGGGACCCCTAAGGGGTTCAGGACCATGTCGACCGGTGTCCCGTCCGACAGGTACGGCATGTTCTCCGCCGGGAGGATCCGTGACACGACTCCTTTGTTCCCGTGCCGACCGGCCATCTTGTCCCCCACCGAGACTTTCCGCTTCATCGCCACGAAGACCCGGACCATCTTGATGACGCCCGGAGGGAGTTCGTCCCCTCTCTTGAGCTTGTCGATCTTCTCGTTGAAGAGGGTCTTGATGTAGTCGACCGACTCCTTCGCGTTGTCGAGAATCTGAGCGATCTCTTTCTCGATCTTGTCCCCCTTCTCGATCGAGATCTCCTTCCAGCGGAAGCGCGGGATCTTCTCCAGGACTTCCTCGGTCAGCTCCTTCCCTTTCGAGACGAGCGTTTCCCCTTTTTCGTCCGCCATCCGGACCGAGGAGACATGACCTTTGAGCATCGTCTTGATCCGGTCGTACGCCGATTGTTTGACGATTTTGATCTGATCTTCCTGGTCTTGAAGGAGGCGCCGGACTTCGGCGTCCTCGATCTCTTTCGCACGGCCGTCTTTCTCGACCCCTTCGCGGGCGAAGACCTGCGCGTTGATCACCGTCCCCGCCGTTCCCGGGGGAACGCGGAGAGAGGTGTCTTTGACGTCCCCGGCCTTGTCGCCGAAGATCGCTCGCAGCAGTTTCTCTTCCGGTGAGAGCTGGGTCTCCCCTTTCGGCGTGATCTTGCCGACCAGGACCTCCCCCGCCTTCACTTCCGCCCCAACCCGGACGATCCCGGACTCGTCGAGGTTTCTGAGCGCTTCCTCCCCCACGTTCGGGATGTCGCGCGTAATCTCCTCTTTTCCGAGCTTCGTGTCGCGGGCGAGTGTCTCGAACGTCTCGATGTGCACCGACGTGAAAACATCCTGCGTGACGAGGCGCTCCGAGATCAGGATCGAATCCTCAAAGTTGTATCCACCCCACGGCATGAACGCCACGAGAACATTCCTCCCCAGGGCCAGTTCGCCGCGATCCGTGGACGGTCCATCCACGATCACGTCGCCACGCTTAACCTTGTCCCCCTTCCGGACGAGGGGCTTCTGGTTGATGCAGGTCCCCTGGTTCGAGCGCTGGTATTTGATGAGGTTGTAGATGTCGACCTCGGCCCCGCTGTGTTCCTTTCCCTTCGCGTCGCAGCGGATCACGATGCGGCCGGCGTCGACACTTTCGACCGTTCCGTCGCTCACAGCCACGAGTGCGGCGCCTGAATCGCGCGCCACGATCGACTCCATGCCGGTCCCGACGATCGGGGATTCGGTCCGCAGGAGCGGCACCGCCTGCCGTTGCATGTTCGAGCCCATAAGGGCCCGGTTCGCATCGTCGTTCTCGAGGAACGGGATTAACGCCGCCGCCACCGAAACCAGTTGGTTCGGGGAGACGTCCATCAGGGTGACCTCGTCCGGCGTAACGGTGACGAAATCCCCCGCCTTACGGGACGACACCAACGGCGTTGTGAAATGGCCGCGCGCATCGATCTGCGCATTCGCCTGCGCGATGGTGTGACTCTCTTCCTCGAGCGCCGAGAAGTAGACGACCTCGTCGGTGACCCTACCTTTGTTGACCTTCCGGTACGGGGTTTCGATGAATCCGTAGTCGTTCACTCTTGCGTACGTCGAAAGAGACGCGATGAGACCGATGTTCGGTCCTTCCGGCGTCTCGATCGGACAGATCCGTCCGTAGTGCGTCGTATGAACGTCGCGGACCTCGAACCCGGCGCGATCGCGCGTCAACCCTCCGGGACCCAGGGCCGACAGACGACGCTTGTGGGTAACCGCGGAAAGCGGATTGGTCTGGTCCATGAACTGGGAGAGCTGACTCGACCCGAAAAACTCCTTGATGACGGCCGAGACCGGCTTTGAGTTGATCAGTTCGTGCGGCATCAGGGTCTCGACGTCCTGCAAGCTCATCCGCTCTTTGATCGCCCGTTCCATCCGGACGAGGCCGACGCGGTACTGGATCTCCACCAGTTCGCCAACGGCGCGGACACGACGGTTGCCGAGATGATCGATGTCGTCGATCTCCCCTTTCCCGTTCTTGAGCTCGATCAGGTACTTCACGCAGTGGAGGATGTCCTCCTTCTGAAGCGTCTTGGTCTCGAGGTCGGTCTTCAGACCGAACTTGTGGTTGATCTTGAGACGACCGACCGCGGAGAGATCGTACCGCTCCGGGTTGAAGAACAGGTTCTCGAAAAACGCCGTGGCGGTCTCGAGCGTGGGAGGATCCCCCGGGCGCAATCGGGCATAGATCTCCATCATTGCGTCGTTCTGGCTCCCGATCTTGTCCGACATCAAGGTGTTGCGGAGCGCGGCGCTGACGTTGATGTTGTCGATATAAAGGAGGTGGATCTTCTTGATCCCCTTCTTCTCGATCAACTCGAACGCCTCTTCCGTAAGCTCCTGGTTGACGCCCAGGATGATCTCGCCGGTTTTCGGATCGGCCACGTCACGCGCGGCCACCCGCCCGACCAAATCCTCGATTTCTGTCGGGATCTCTTTCAAGCCCGACTCCTCGATTTTCTTGATCGCAAACTTCGTGAACTTCCGGTCTTTTCGGACCAGAACTTCGTCGGTCTTCGGGTGCTTGACGTCCCGCGAGGCACGTTGACCGGCCAGCAGATCCGGCACGACGTTCTTCGTAAGCTTCCCGCCCTGGCCGATCCGGATCTCTTCCGACTTATAGTAGAAGTTCAGGATCTCCTCTTCGAAGTGTCCGAGAGCCTTCAGAAGAATCGTCGCCGGCATCTTCCGACGACGGTCGATCCGGACATAGATCATGTCCCGGTGGTCGAACTCGAAGTCGAGCCAAGAGCCCCGGTACGGAAGGATCCGGGCCGAATAGAGAACATTCCCGCGCGACGCGGACGCTCCTTTGTCGGAGTCGAAGAAGACGCCGGGCGAGCGGTGCAACTGGCTCACCACGACCCGCTCCGTGCCGTTCACGATGAACGTCCCGTTCGCGGTCATCAGGGGGATCTCCCCGAAGTAGACTTCCTGTTCCTTGACGTCCCGGATCGATTGGGGGGCTGCCCCTTCCGTCGTGTCCCACACGACCAGACGCACCACGACCTTTAGAGGGCAGGCGAACGTCATCCCCCGTTGGAGACACTCATCCACATCGTATTTCGGGGCATCGAGTTTGTAACAGACGAACTCGAGCGACGCCGTCTCGTTGAAGTCCTTGATCGGAAACACCGATTTAAAGACGGCCTGGAGACCGAGATCTTTGCGTTCCATTTCCGGAACGTCGGTCTGAAGGAAGTTGTCGTACGAGCGTTTCTGCACGTCGATTAGGTTCGGGACCTCGGCGACCTGTTTGATCTTCGAAAAGGTCTTCCGCGGTCGGTGCAGGTGATTCACAAGTGACACCATTCCCTCACTCCTTCCGGAAAAAGGATTCAACTTCAGTCAATCTGAGACGGCCCATTAGGATTCGCGCGTGCGGGGCCGTGGTTAAGAGATCTCGACGGTCGCGCCTTCTTTTTCGAGTTCCGCTTTCATCTTGTCGGCATCTTCCTTCTTGATTCCGGCTTTGACCGGTTTCGGAGCGCCGTCGACGAGATCCTTGGCTTCCTTTAAGCCCAGGCCTGTGAGGGCCCGAACGACCTTAATCACCTGGATCTTCTTTTCCCCGGCTGCCTTGAGCGTGACCGTGAACTCGGTCTGCTCTTCCGCCGCGGCGGCTGCCGCTGGAGCCGCTGCGCCCGCCACGGCAACAGGTGCCGCAGAAACGCCGAAATGCTCCTCGAGGGTCCCCACGAGCTCTTTGAGCTCGAGAACCGTCATCGACTCGATGTATTGAACCAACTCTTCTTTCGTCAATTTGCTTGCCATACCAAGGTCTCCCGACTCTCTTTACTTGCCCTGCTCTTCTTTTTTCCTTCGGACAGCGTCGAGGGCATATACAAACTTCCGAAGGATCCCTGAAAGAACACAAACGTACCCGGCATACGGCGACTGAAGGGCTCCCACCAATCGCGCCAGCAGCACGTCACGGCTCGGTGTCTTGGCCAACTCCTCTACCTGGGCCTTTCCCAGGAGAGTGCCGCTTAGGACACCGGCTCGAATTCGAAATTTCTGTTCGGTCCTCGCGAACTCCGTCAGGAGCTTCGCCAGAGTGACCGGGTCTTTTGCGGTGAACGCAAGAGCCGTCGGACCCGTGAACTCATCCTTCAAGGATTCAAGGGGGGTGCCGACAACCGCCCGGGACGCCAGCGTGTTCTTGATCACCTCAAAACCGATTCCCTCTTTCCGGAGGTTCGCACGCAGGGAGGTGATCTTTGCGACGGTCACGCCGCCGTTCTCGGTCAGAACCGCAGCCTCGATGGCGGCGAACTTCTTCGCGAGTTCGGATACTTTCTGCTCTTTCAAGATTCGATTCGTTCCGGCCATGATCGTCCCCTTTACACGTGCGTCGAGAACGCCGTGAGATCCACACGGACCCCCGGCCCCATCGTCGTCGAGATCGTCACGCTCCTGATATACGAGCCTTTCGCGGCCGACGGTTTCGCCTTGACGATCGATTCCATCAGGCTCGCGATGTTCTCCTTGATCTGCTCCGGGGAGAACGAGACCTTCCCGGCCACCGCATGCACGATCCCGGCTTTATCCACACGGAATTCGATCTTGCCGCCTTTCAGATCTTTCACCGCTTTCGCGACTTCCATCGTGACGGTCCCCGACTTCGGATTCGGCATCAGGCCTCGCGGCCCGAGAACGGCTCCCAGTTTCCCGACCAGCCCCATCATGTCGGGGGTCGCGATCACTTTGTCGAACTCGAACCATCCCCCCTTGATCTTCTCGACCAAATCCTCGGCACCGACGATGTCCGCCCCCGCCTCCTTCGCCTCGCGCTCCTTCTCCCCTTTCGTCACGACCGCAACGCGCAGGGATTTTCCCGTCCCGTGCGGGAGCATCGCGGTACCGCGAACCATCTGATCCGCCTGCTTGGGATCGACCCCCAAACGGATCGCCACGTCCACGGTCTGGTCGAATTTCCCCGGCTTTCCCGCTTTCAGGGCACCGACGGCCTCCTCCAGGAGATATCGTTTGTTCCGGTCGATCGCCTTGAGCGATTCGGCGTATCTTTTTCCGCTCTTCGCCATATTCTTAGTCCACCACTTCCAGCCCCATGCTCCGGGCGCTTCCCTCGATCGTCTTCATCGCCGCCGGGAGCGTTGCCGCCGTCAGGTCGGGCATCTTCTGTTTTGCGATCTCTTCGATCTGTTTTCGGGTCACCTTCCCCACCTTGTTCTTGTTCGGCTCGCCGGATCCCTTCGGGACCCCGGCTGCCTTCTTCAGGAACTCCGACGCCGGCGGTGTCTTCATGATGAAGGTGAACGACCGGTCGGCGTAGATCGTGATGACCACCGGGATGATCGTGTCCCCCATCTTTTGGGTGGAGTTGTTAAACGCCTTGCAGAACTCCATGATGTTCACGCCGTGTTGGCCTAATGCGGGTCCGACCGGCGGTGCGGGGTTCGCTTTCCCCGCGGGAATCTGCAACTTCACCAATGCCTGAATCTTTTTCGGTGCCATACTCCGTTACCTCAATTCTTCTCCACCTGCGCGAAGTCGAGTTCGACCGGCGTCGATCGGCCGAAGATCGAGACCAGCACGCGCAGTTTCCCCTTATCCGGCTTTACGTCATCCACCAGGCCGTTGAAATTCTGGAACGGCCCCTCGATCACCCGGACGCTCTCCCCCTTCTCGAACGACATCTTCATCTTCGGGCGGAGGGTCCCTTCGGTGATCTGTTTCGTGAGGCGCAGAACTTCTTTATCCGGTACCGCCGGTGGACGTTTCGTCCCTCCGACGAACCCGGTGACCTTCGGGGTGTTCTTGACGACGTGCCAGGTCTCGTCGTTCAGAACCATCTTCACAAGGATGTATCCCGGGAAAAACTTCCGCGTGGTCGTCTTCTTCTCCCCCTGCACCATCTCCACGACGTTCTCGGACGGGATTAAAATCTCCCCGAAAAAGTTTTTTTTACCCATCGCCACAAAGCGCTCCTCGAGCGCACTCTTCGCCTTCATCTCGAAGCCGGAATAGGTGTGGACGACATACCACTTCATCTCCCCGCCTTTGGGGGGCGCGGCTTCCTCCGACGTCGCCTGAGTCGTGCCGACCTCGGGCTCCGTCGTCTTGTTTGGCTCGTCCATCACGTTCCTTATCCCTTTCGACGATGCTCGCCCTACGCCGCGAGAACCAGCGTGAGCAAATGCGTGCAGATCCAGTCGAAGATCCCCAAGATCACCGCCATGACGATGACCAGAACGATCACGACCAGCGTGGCCCGGCCGGCGTGGTTCTTGTCCGGCCATGTCACTTTCCGCAGCTCCTGGGCCACCTCCGACGAGAAGGCGTCGACCTTCGGCTGGCGGAAATAGAAGTACGCCGTAACCGCCATCACGATCCCGGCGATGACTGCCGTCGCCGGCAGGACGCCAAGAATCTGAGGATTGTGGATCCGGAGCATCCCGGCCGCCAAGCGAAGCGACTGATCCAGCACCCAGGCGAGTAGAAGCGTTGCGCCAAGGTAACTTAGATAGATCCATTTTCGATCGCTACCCATCGCGGCCGACTCCTACTTCGTCTCCTTGTGATCCACGTGTTTCCGGCAAAACCGGCAGTACTTCTTCAAGTGGAGCTTCTCGGTCTTCGTGCGCTTGTTCTTCGTCGTCGAATAATTCCGACGCTTGCACGCCGTGCACTCGAGGTGAATGATGCTGTACATCGACTACGCCTGGATGTCGGTGACGACACCAGCTCCCACGGTCCGACCACCCTCGCGGATGGCGAAACGAACGTCTTTCTCCATCGCGATCGGGCAGATCAGTTCGATGTCCATCGTGACGTTGTCCCCCGGCATGACCATTTCCACGTTCGCGGGAAGGGTGCAGACCCCCGTCACGTCGGTCGTGTGGAAATAGAACTGCGGCCGGTATCCTTTGAAGAACGGAGTGTGTCTTCCGCCCTCTTCCTTGTTCAGGATGTAGACCGTCCCCTTGAACTTCGTGTGCGGCGTGATCGAGGTCGGCTTGCAGAGAACCTGGCCGCGCTCGACTTCGTCTTTCTTCGTCCCGCGCAGGAGCACGCCGATGTTGTCGCCGGCCTGGCCCTGATCGAGGATCTTCTTGAACATCTCGACGCCGGTCACGACGGTCTTCGTCGTCGGGCGGATCCCGACGATCTCGACTTCGTCGCCGACCTTGATGATCCCGCGCTCCACCTTGCCGGTCACGACGGTGCCGCGACCTTCGATCGAGAAGATGTCCTCGACCGGAAGTAGGAACGGCTTGTCAATGATGCGCACCGGCTCCGGAATCGCGTCGTCCAGGGCCTTCACGAGGTCCCAGATCGGCTTTGCATCGGGGCCGGTCGGATCGGCCAACGCCTTCGAGGCGCTGCCGCGGATCACCGGGATCTTGTCTCCCGGGAAGTTGTACTTCGTGAGCAGTTCGCGAACTTCGAGTTCGACCAAATCCAGGAGTTCCTTGTCCTCGACGAGGTCGCATTTGTTGAGGAACACGACCATAGCGGGAACGTCCACCTGGCGCGCCAGGAGGATGTGCTCGCGGGTTTGCGGCATCGGGCCGTCCGTCCCGCTGACGACGAGGATCGCGCCGTCCATTTGGGCGGCGCCGGTGATCATGTTCTTGACGTAGTCGGCGTGTCCCGGGCAGTCGATGTGGGCGTAGTGCCGTTTCTCGGTCTCGTATTCGACGTGCGCGAGAGCCACCGTCAGGATCTTCGTCGCGTCACGACGGAACGCTTTCGCGTCCGCTTTCGCTACGTCGTCGTAGGATCGGAACGTCGCCAACCCTTTTCCGGACAACACTTTCGTGATCGCCGCGGTGAGGGTTGTCTTCCCGTGGTCTACGTGACCGATCGTTCCGACGTTGACGTGAGGTTTCTTTCTCTCAAATTTCGCTTTCGACATGATCCCTTTCTCCTTGCCTGCGTTTCTGGTTCCCTGGAGCCCACGACTGGAGTCGAACCAGTGACCTCTTCCTTACCAAGGAAGTGCTCTACCGACTGAGCTACGTGGGCGATTTTCTTTCGCCCTTACTTCTAAAACCTCAAATTTGGAGCGGGGAACGGGGTTTGAACCCGCGACCCTCAGCTTGGAAGGCTGATGCTCTACCAATTGAGCTATCCCCGCCCTTCCTGCCCTCCGAAACCTTTCCGCATCCGCCCGCGCGTTTTGCTGGTGGAGAGGGAAGGATTCGAACCTTCGAAGGCATAAAGCCGGCAGATTTACAGTCTGCTCCCTTTGACCTCTCGGGTACCTCTCCTCCGTGCCCCGCCCCTTCAGCAAACTGCTGATGGAGCTGGCGATGGGACTCGAACCCGCAACCTGCTGATTACAAATCAGCTGCTCTACCAATTGAGCTACGCCAGCGCGGCCTGCCTCCCAAAAACACGGAACCCTCGCAGTCCCTCATTGTTTCGGGTGCGAGAGCCCGTCGATTTGGAAGCGGCGCTTTGTATGTAAGGCGGGCCCGGGTGTCAAGAAAATAACGAGGGGAATTGATTCAGCTTTTCTTCCGTCCGGCCCTCAGTTCGTAGAGGGCAACAGCCCCCGCCACGGCTGCATTTAGCGAGTCCCTTTCCCCCGTCAGGGTCAATCTCGCGCGCGCGTCGCATCGTTTGAACGTAAGCTGTCGGATTCCTTCCCCTTCCCCGCCGACGACCAGCGCCACGCTCCGTTCTCCCAGGTCGAGCCCCCGGAGGGTCTGATCCCCTTCCGCGTCCAGCGCCACCCGAAAAACTCCTCGGTCTTCCAGATTTTCGAGCTCTCGTGCGAGATTCGTTACCCGGGCCAAGGGGAGGGAAAACAAAGCCCCCGAGGAGGCTTTTGCAACAACCCCGCTCAAAGGGGCCGCCCGGTCTTTCGTGATCACAAACAAATCGGCGCCGAAAAAGTGAGCCGAACGAAGGAGAGAGCCAAGGTTCTGGGGATCTTGGATTCCGTCCGATAACAAAAGGGTCACCGGCTCCGGAGGGTTCCTTTCCTCCCACCATTCCTCGACCGACTCATACAGATCGAGGCTGACCCGCGCTGCGACATTCTGATGTTTTTCGGTTGCGAACCTTGAAGCGAGCTTCTCCCGGGAGATCTCCGTCACCCGGATCCCTTTTTCCCGGCCGAGGGCGGCGATCTCCGCGGTCGCCCCGTCACGGGAGGTCACGTAGATCTCGTGCACGCGGGCGAGTCGCGACCCGAGCGCTTCCGCGACCGTGTGAGATCCCCAGATCGAAATCTCCATCGCCGGCCGGCTCATCTCGACTCCGTCTCACGCACCAGATCGAGAAACGCCTTGCGCGGATCGGTCGACCCCAGGATGGGCCGACCGACGACCAGATAGTCCGCTCCCAGATGGATCGCTTCCCCTGCGCTTGCAGTCCGTTTCTGATCGTCATCTCCCGCAACGGAACGGATCCCCGGAACAACCAGGAGGATGTTTTTCGGCAGAGTTTCCCGCAAATGCGCCACTTCCATCGCCGAGCAGATCAGACCGTCGGCTCCCGAGTCCATCGCGAGGCGACCCAGACGCCCGGCTACGGACGCAGGATCGGCGGGAGAAAACCCGATTTCCTGGAGTGATCCCTCCGTCAGGCTCGTGAGCGCCGTGACCGCGAGAATCCGCGGCCTGTTTGCTCCGGCGCGTTCCGAACCTTTCCGAGCCGCCCGAATCATCTCCCGCCCTCCGCTCGCGTGAACGGTGAGCAGGGAAACCGCCTCCAGCGAGGCTACGGCTGCCACCGCCTCCTCAACCGTGTTCGGAATGTCGTGGAACTTGAGGTCCAGAAAAACGCGGAAGCCCCTTTCCCTCGCCCACGCCAGAATGGAAGGCCCTTCCGACGTGAAAAGCCGCGACCCGATCTTCACGTACCGGAGGTCCGGCCCGATCCGGCGGGTGATCTCATCACAGGCGCTTCGATCCGGGAGATCGAGCGCCACGATCACGCGCTCGGAACCAATCACCGTTTCTCCAGGTTTGTGACGAACCCCTGGTTGAACCCTTTGCCGGCGAGTTCCGCCAGCGCTGAATCGGCGTCCGATTTCGAAACGAACGGGCCGACGTAGACCCGATAGAAACCGTCCCCCTTCCCCTCTCTCGGGGAACGCGTAAACGCCGAATAACCGCGGTTCTCGAGTTCGCTCACCATTTCGTGCGCCTTCCCGATATCGCGAAAAGCGCTCACCTGCACGGCGATCGACCCCTTGCCGACCTCGCGCTCCGCCTGCTCTTCCGCCTTCTTGATCTTCGTCGGTTCGGGATCTTCCCCTTTGAGAGTCTTGAAGAACGTTAAGTCCGTGCCGATCTCGTGCGGGACCGTTTCAGCCGAGCCCCCCCCAACCCGGGGAGACGTGCTCGGCACCTGCTTTCCCCGCGTCAGTCCCAGATAGTAGGAGAAAGCACAGAGCACCGCCACGACCAGCGGAAACCCTACGTAATAGACCCATCGATTCCGATCCACTTCATCTTCCTCTGGTTTACGAGCTTAAGCGATTTCCGGAGGTTCGCAACTACCGACCCTGGTCGATCACCCTCACCTCTGTTATCCTTTTTTTTTAGGTGGCCCCCATCTCTCAAGACAAGGTGGATCTCGATCCGGCGCAGGCCGCTGACGTCGCGCGCATCACGAAGATCGTCCAGGCCATCGATCGCGGAATCCGCTCCCGGCGCCTCTATGCTGCGAACAACCCAACCCTGATTCACCACCAGCAGGAGTTGTTGACCCTCCTCCTCCAGTATCTGAACGAATCGGACGAACTACCCCTTTTCGTCGAACCGTTCGAACTCAAGTCGGGGGATGCGACGGTCTACCAGAACCAAAGCCAGCAGGAGAGCTTTGCCTTCCGTCTCTTCAACGACGGCATCCGCTCCCTCACCTTCCTCAAGGGTTTGAGCGAATTCGAGGTCGTGGAGTTTCTAATAGCTCTCGCCACACGGCAGACCGACAAGGGGACCGACAACGCCGACGCCGTAACGGTCTTTTGGGAACATTCGTTCGAACATATCCAGTACACCGTAGCCGATTCGATCATCGAGGAAGCATCCGCCGAACAGAAATCGACCGCGGAGAAGGTCGAGGAGATTCTGGACCTTGGGATGGGGATGTACCAGGGAGTTGCCTCCCTCCCCGAGGAGAACGACGTCTACGAACAGTTCCGGATGACGTTCGATCCGATCGCCGTGGCGCAGATATTCCAGGACCGGTGTGTCCTCGCTCCCGAAGAGATCGGCAAGATCCAGATCGACATCACGGAAAGCGACAAGCCGGAGCGCCTCGTCTTGGACTTCACCGACATGATCCTGGCCGTCCTCCAGGAGGAGCGGGACCCGAAGGAGTTCGAACGGATCGTCGGGGTCTTGGGCACGGTCATTGACAACGGTTTTGCGACGGCCCGCCTCCAGATCGCGCGGATCATCATGGAACATGTTCACGCCTTCCCTGCGCGATCCCGGTTCAAAGACGATCCAACCCTCCTCGCTCGGATGCTCAAAACCCTCTGGCCTCCGGCTCGCGTCGACCAGATGATCCAGTCTCTGAATCAGGACAAAGTCGGCAGCGCCGAAGATCTGGAGACGGTCGTCAGCCTGATCGACCCGACGATCCTCCCCCGTCTCCTCAAACAAATCGACAGCATCGCCGACGTCAACCGACGGCGGGCGGTCGGCCGAGGGATCTCCCGCCTTCACAAGGGGGACCTCGGGATCTTCCTCCCGATGCTCTCCTCGCGTCTTCCCGACACCGTACGCTCGGGGCTCTACATCCTGTCGCTCATGAAGAACGACAAGATCGTCGATCTCCTCCCGATGCTGATTCAATCCCCGAATCAAACGATCCGGAAGGAGGCGATCGAGGTCCTTCGGAACTTCCGCACCCCGAAGGCGGTCCGGATCTTGACCGGCCTCCTCCAGGATCCGGCGGAAGAAATTCGGATCCTCGCCCTTCGGATTCTCGCCGGCACCGACGACCGGGAGATCGCCCGCGCTCTCGTCGACGCGATCAACCGCCGGGAGTTCAAGGAGAGATCGTTACAGGAGAGAAAAGCTTACTTTCATGCCGCCGCCCGGATCGCCGGGGACGATTTCGTTCCGTTCTTGAAGGAGATCCTCTCGACCCGGAATTGGTTCCAAAGCCGGGAGCTCAACGAAATGTATCAATGTGCCACGTTCGGATTGAGCCTCCTCGGAACCCCGCTCGCGAAGGAGATCTTGAAGAGCGCCGCCCGCACAGGAAACCGCACCGTCCGGAAGTTCAGCGAAGCGGCCCTGAGGATGGTCGAAAGAGGAACCGCCCCGAAGGGGGCGTGACGAGAAATGGTCCCGACCGCACCCAAAATATTCGCCAACCAGCTGTTCATGTTGCTCAAGACGGCGCACATCCACGATCCGAGCAACCAGGCGTTCCGAGCCCCCCTCGAGAATTTTCAGAAGGTCTTGTCCGACCTCCTCTCCGCGGAAGGGGTGTTGCGCTTGGAATCGGTCGAGGGGAGTCTCTACCTGAACGGGGAGAAGATCCGGACCGACATCTCCACGTTCGGCCCGTTCCGTTATTTTTCCGAGGAGTTCGAGCGGAAGAACGTCGGAGGGTTCCTCTTCTCGACCCCCCCCGAGACGCAGGAGCTGATCGATTTCGTCCGCGTCTTCTCCCGCCCCACCGACCTCTCCCAGATCGGAGCGGAATCGCTGAACGGTCTCCTCGCCGCCCGGAAGATCACCTCGATCGAGCTTCTCGAGCGGGTGGAGAAACGATCCGTTGCCCGACAGGCCGGCGGCAGCGCGGAGGCGGTGACTCAGAAACGAACGGCCTTGAGGAACTACGTCAAGGCGGTCGATGTCGTCAAAGACTGCGCCGGAAAGATCGGCTCGAACCAGACGTTCGAAACGCGCCGGGCGAAACGGGTCGTCTACAATCTCGTCGACGTCTGTCTCAAGGAAGGGTTCGCCTTCATGGGGCTGTCCAACATCAAGAACTATGACGACTACACCTTCAATCACTCCGTCAACGTCTGCATCATCGCCGTTCAGTTCGGAAAAAACCTGGGTCTCACGAAGAACCAGCTGGGCGAGCTCGGCGTGGCGGCTCTCTTCCACGACTATGGGAAACTCGCGATCCCGAGGGAGATCCTGAACAAGCCCGGGAAGTTCGACGATGCCGAGTGGGAGGTGATGAAGAGCCATCCGATCCAAGCGGTCAAGACCCTCCTCGATCAGCAGAAAGGATTCCAGGAGGCCGACTTCAAGAAGATGATCGCGGCGTTCGAACACCATCGGAGCTACGACTGCACCGGATACCCACAGACCGGCATCAACAAACCGATGAACTTTTACTCCAAGGTCGTCGCGATCGCGGACGCCTACGACGCGATGACCACCCACCGCGTCTACCAGCGCGCCATGCTCCCGACGATCGCCCTCCGAACGCTCATCGACAACGCGGGGACGAAGTTCGACCCGCTCCTCGTCAAGGCGTTCGTCAACACGGTCGGCATCTATCCGATCGGCACGGTTCTCCGAATGAAGAGCGGTGAGATTTCGATCGTCATGGCTCCCAACACCGATCCGACCCGGCTGTCCATGCCGGTCGTCAAGATCATCGCCGACGCCGCCGGGAAGTTCTTCGACGACGGTCCTGAGATCGATCTCTGCCAACAGACGGAGACCCTTCCGCGGTGGGCGATTCAAATGGTGTTGCGACCGGAGGATTACCGGATCAACACCGTTCACTATCTCTTCAAAGAGGCCGGCAGAGCTCCGACCGCGCCCGCTCCTTCCGCGTGATTCCTTGGTCCTCTCCACAAGCCATGGTATGAACCGCGCCGACGGAAGAGGAGAAATTGGCAAAAGACGATCTCGTATTGATTGAAGGAAAAGTGATCGAGGTTCTCGCCGGCGGGAATTTCACCGTCGAAGGACCGAAGGGGATGCGTCTGACCGCAAAGCTTGCCGGGAAACTCCGCCGCCGCCACATCCGAGTCATTCTCGGGGACTACGTCACCGTCGGCGTCTCCCCGTACGATCCGACCCACGGCCTGATCACCTACCGCGGGCGCGACCCGATGCTCAACGCCCCAGGCCAAAGCACGGGCGATTCCCCCCGTCGTTAATTCTTCCAGATCACGCTCGGTTCCCCAACCCTTCGCACGACCCGTCCGATCAAGCGGGCTCCCGGAACCCCATGCAACACGGTCTCGGAATCCTCCGCACGAACGATCAGAAGAAACCCGATCCCCATGTTGAACGTCCGGAACATCTCCCGCTCGGACACACCCCCGGCTTCTTGAAGGAAGCGGAACAGCTCCGGAACACGCCAGCTTGCGCGATTGATCTCCGCCGCGGTCCCTCGGGGCATCACGCGCGGGAGGTTCCCCTCGATTCCGCTCCCCGTGACGTGCGCCATCGCCCGCGGCGTGATCCGTCGGAGCAATCGCAGAACCTCGCGAACGTAGATCCGTGTCGGGCGCAAGAGTTCCCGCTTACGCCGGTTCGAAACCCGTGCCCGTCGGCAGATCGCCCGCACGAGCGAATAGCCGTTCGAATGAAGACCGCTCGAGGGAACCCCGATAATTCGATCTCCCGGCCGGACCTTCCGTCCGTCGATGATCCGGTTCTTCTCGACGACCCCAACGCAGAAGCCGGCCAGATCGAAATCCCCCTTGCGGTAGACCTGAGGCATCTCCGCGGTCTCCCCGCCGACGAGCGCGCATCCTGCCCTCCGGCACCCCTCCGCGATCCCGCGGATGATCTTGCATCCAACACCGAGATCGATCCTTGAGGTCGCGAAGTAATCCAGGAAGAGGAACGGCTCCGCCCCCAGCGTCAGGACGTCGTTGACCGACATCGCAACCAGGTCGATTCCGACGGTGTCGTAGATTCCGAGTTCCCGTGCCAGGAGGACTTTCGTGCCGACCCCGTCGGTGGAGGTGACCAGAATCGGCCGACGGTATCCGGACGGAACGCGGGCCAGCGAGGCGAACCCCCCGACGGAGGTGAGGACCTCCCCTCGGAACGTCCGCCGCGCAAGCGGGACGATCCTCTCGACGAGACGATCCCCGCGGGAGGTGCTCACCCCCGCCGTCGCGTAGCGGAGTGCTTTTTTAGACATCGCGGGGTAAAACCATCGCCATGAGATTTTGGAAAGGGATTCGAAAAGCGTTCCGAGGATACTTTTTGATCGGGCTCATCGTCGTGCTTCCGTTTGCGGTCACGATAAAGTTTCTGATCTTCCTCGTCGACTATTTCGACGGGATTCTCGCGATCAGCCACGGACGGTTCCTCTATGTCGTGCCGGCGACCCTTCATCCCGACTTTCTGCTCGGCCTCCACGTTCCCGGTCTCGGGATCGTCGTCACGCTCGCCGTCCTCCTCTTGGTCGGAGCGACGAGTCGAAACTACTTCGGGAAGAAGTTGATTTCGGTCGGCGACTCGACCATCACCCGGATCCCCCTTCTTCGGGTCGTCTACAAGATCGTCAAGGACGTCACCCAAACTTATTCCAAACGGGATCGAAAGCCGTTCAACAGCGCCGCGCTGATCGAGTATCCGAAGGCCGGGAGTTACACGATCGCGTTCGTGACCGGGGAAACCTCCGAGGTGATCCGGGCGGCCGCCGGACAACCGCGGATGCTCAATCTCTTCGTCCCGACGACCCCCAACCCGACCAGCGGTTTCTGTCTGATGGTCCCGGAGGACAAGGTTCAGAAACTCGATATGACCGTGGAAGAAGCGTTCAAGATCATCATCTCGGGAGGAATGGTCTCCCCGAATGGCTGAACCGAAAAGCGATCGGTACCGCTCGATCGGCGAGAACCGCCAGGCCCGCCACAACTACTTCATCCTCGAGACGTACGAGGCTGGGATCGAACTCAAGGGGTCCGAGGTGAAGTCTCTCCGGGAGGGGGGGGTCCAGCTCAAGGAGGGGTACGCCCACGTCGAGAACGGAGAAATGTTCCTGGAAGGGGTGCATATCTCCCCCTACAGCCACAGCAGGAAAGAGGAAGCCCAACCCGTCCGCACCCGCCGCCTCCTGATGCACCGGCGGGAAATCCATCGGATCCACGCCGAACTCCAGCAGAAACGTCTCACTCTCGTCCCCCTTAGAATTTACTTTAAGAATGGACGTGCAAAGCTTGAACTTGGCTTGGCAAAAGGTAAAAAGACATTCGACAAGCGGGCGTCGATCAAAGAGCGGGAACTCCGTCGGAGCCTGGAACGTGTCCAACGACCGAGAAGGTGAACGGCACCGCGATCCGGTCTGCGGGATGTTCGTCACCCCACCTTCCGCCGCGGGAAGATATAGGTACGACGGTCAGGAATACTATTTCTGCAACCTCCGATGTCTGGAGAAGTTCCGCGCCGATCCCTCCTACTATTTGAAGGGAAGGGAAACCCCTCCGACGTCGGGGATGAATCTTCCGCATACCTGTCCCATGCATCCCGAGGTCAGGAAGAACGGACCCGGGGATTGCCCGACCTGCGGGATGGCGATCGAGCCGGTCGAGCCCCCCTCAACCGACCTTCCGGACACGGAACGGATCGGAATGGAACGGCGCTTTTGGGTCTCCCTCGCGCTCACGGTTCCCCTCGTCTGGATCGCGATGAGCGGTCCTTCCTCCCCTTTCCGGGGCTGGATGGAGGTGATCCTGGCCTCCCCGGTCGTCGTCTGGGGGGCGTTCCCGTTCTTCCGTCGCGGCTGGGCATCGGTCGTTGGGAGATCGCTCAATATGTTCACGTTGATCTCCGTCGGCGTGGGCATCTCGTACCTTTACAGTCTTTTCACACTCCTCTTTCCTTCCGCGCTTCCCGGCCGATCCGGCTTGTATTTCGAGGCGGCGGCGGCGATCACGACGCTGGTCCTCCTCGGCCAACTTCTGGAGCTTCGTGCCCGGGCGAAAACAGGCCGGGCGATCCGCGAACTCCTCACGTTGGCTCCCTCGACCGCCACACGCGTCGATCCGGACGGCGTCGAGCGAACCGTCCCCCTCTCGGAGATCCACCTCGGGGAGCTTCTCCGGATCCGTCCCGGGGAGCGCCTGCCGGTCGACGGTACGATCGTCGACGGCGCGTGCGATTTCGACGAGTCGATGTGGTGCGGCGAGCCAATTCCCGTTCCCAAGACCATCGGCGATCGAGTTCTGGCCGGAACGTTAGCGTACGGCGGCACCTTGATCGTGCGGGTGGAACAGATCGGTGAGACGACGATGCTTGCGAACGTCGTGCGTCTGGTAACCCGGGCCCAACGGAGCCGTGCACCGATTCAAAACCTCGCGGATCGCATCTCGGCCCGCTTCGTCCCGGCGGTATTCGCGATCTCCGCCCTTTCCTTCGGACTTTGGCTCCTCTTGGGCCCCGAGCCGAATATTCCCATGGCAATTTTTGCCGCCGTCTCCGTTCTCCTGATCGCCTGCCCCTGCGCCCTCGGTCTCGCGACACCGATGTCGGTCATGGTGGGGATCGGCCGGGGGGCCGCCGCAGGCATTCTCTTCAAAGATGCGCGCGCCCTCCAGCTATTGTCCGGAATCACGACCCTCGTCACCGACAAGACTGGAACGTTGACGGAGGGAAAACCGTCCGTGGAAAAGGTTGTTTCGTTTGGGGTCACGGAGAGGGAGCTCCTTACACTCGCTGCATCTCTAGAACGCGCGAGTGAGCACCCTATTGGACGTGCCGTTGTCGCCTCGGCCCAAAGCCGAGGCTACGAGCTTGAAGCTGTGACGAGTTTTCGTCTTGTCTCGGGTTCGGGGGTTATGGGTGAAATCGGAGGATCGAAAGTATTCGCGGGGACGGAGGAGTATCTCCGGTCGCAGGGTATTGAACTCCCGGAGAGCATCCTCTCCGGCATTGCCGACAAGGAACGTACAACAGGTAAACTCATCACGTGCGTAGGTCGCAACCAAGAGTTCCTAGGAATCATCATTCTGTCTGACTCGCTCAAGAGTTCTGCAAAATCAGCCGTGGACCGCCTCCAACGCTCCGGAATCGAAGTGATCATGGCGACGGGGGACAACCCCCTGACGGCGCAGGAGATCGCCCGCCAGCTCGGCATTCGGGAGGTTCATGCCGGTCTTTCCCCCACGGGTAAGCGGGAGCTGATCGCCCGCCTGAAGACCCAGGGGCGGAAGGTCGCCATGGCAGGGGACGGGATCAACGATGCCCCGGCCCTGGCGGAAGCGGATGTCGGGATCGCGATGTCGACGGGGACCGATGTCGCCATTGAAAGTGCGGATGTGACGTTGGCCCGAGGAGACCTGGCTGGGATTTCCCGTGCTTGCGCGCTCAGCGTAAGGACTATGCGTAATATCCGGGAAAACCTATTCTTCGCGTTCGCGTACAACGCCCTCGGAATCCCGATCGCCGCCGGGATCCTTTACCCTGCCTTCGGCTTGCTCCTGAGTCCGATGATTTCCGCGGCCGCCATGAGTTTCAGTTCCGTTTCGGTGATCGCGAACGCGCTACGTCTGAGGAATACAACCCTGGATTAAAAACAAAACGGGGCAAGCTTGCGCTTACCCCGTTTTAAACTTCAAAAAAGTCCGACCGCTTACTTCGCGGGAGGAGGAGGAACTTCGGTCTTCTCTTCGACCTTCACCTCTTCCATCTTTTTCACGGCCTTTTTCGCGTGCTTCTTCACATGCTTCTTTTCGACTTTCTTCTCTTCCACCTTCGCCGGTTCATTCGCAACAGCGGCAGCGCCAGCGGCGGGAGCGGTCTCCTGAGCCAAAGCAACGCCAAGGCCCGAAACCATGAAAGCGACAAAAAGAACGACCAGCTTTTTCATTTCCTTCTCCTTTTCAGTTTGAACACGAAAACCTTGTAACGGATGCATCCAACTAGAAGCCGTTATTCGTATTTTCGGCGTTTACGTTACTCAATCTGCTCCAACCGTCAAGAAAGACTCCGCAACCTGGCGCGCCGCGCTGTGTCTCATTCGGTTTCCCTTTGCCTTTGAAGTCGACTACAAACGCACCATGCCGCCGGCCGACGAAGCAGCGTCGAAGATATTCCGGGCCTACCATTTAACGGAAGGGCTCAAGCTCCCTTCGATCCTCGGACTTTTCCCTCAGAAACCGTTCCGGGTCTCCGCAACGGAGTTGGTCTATCGCTACGGGTTGAATTCGTACCTCACGATCTACAACTTCGGGTCGATGGCCTGCTTCAACGTCCCGAAAGAGGAGGAAGAACAGGCTCTCTCGATCTTGCGGCAGTTCGTCAGTCCCAAGGATGGGATCGTGACGAGCGAGGAGTATTTTCTCGAGGAAGGATCCAAACCGCAGGTCGAATTCCGCAAGGTGGTCCTCGACAAAATCACGTTCGAAAAGGTCCAGATCGTCTCGCTCGTCCTCGCTCAATCGACGGCGCTCGAGTACTTCGAGACCATCGCCAACGATCTTCTCGCGAAGTCGGGGCAGATCTCGGAGATCCTCGAACGGGAGGGGAAGATCGGACGGAAAGGTCCGAACCTCATCAAGTTCATCGGATTCTGCCTGAACACGAAGCAGAAGATCATCGCGTCGACCTATCTCCTCGATTCCCCCGATCCGACCTGGGAGAGTCAGACGCTCGAACTTCTCTATCGGCAGATGATCGAGAATTTCGAAATCCGGGATCGGTACCGGACACTCGAATACAAACTGAGAATCGTCCAGGATTCGGTCGAAGTCCTCTCCGATCTCACGAACACGCGACGGATGTACTATCTCGAGATTGCGATCGTAGCGATGATCGGGATCGAGATCGTTCTGTTTGTCTTCGAGCTGCTTCGGCGTGGTTAACCGATTCCGAGTCGTTCAGTGGCTGTTTTGGATGAGCTGAACACAGAGGGACTCGATTTGATCGGTCACGTTGGCGGAGACGCTCAGGTTGTAGCGATGGCGCAGGAGAATCGGGGTCCCGAGGCGGGGCAGGTCGGTATCCTCCTGATAGATCTGGACCACCAGGCCCGCCGAATCGTAAGTGGAGAAGTCGGTTGACTCGATGCGGAAGCCCTGAGGGGAGGGAAGAGCGACGTCACCCTGCACGTGGGTATCGCCGACAGAGAGTTCGACCCGGTATCGGTTGTTTCCGAGGTCCCGGCTCGTAAGCGCGACCGCGTTCGTGGATGGATCGGAGAGGAGCGCGAGGGCGCTCCGGGAAGCGGGGGTGAGATCCCCAGGGTTCGGCGCAAACCGGTGAACCGCCTTCTCCATCGCGGACCTAAGAAGGTACCGGTTGAGAAGGATTCCGGAGAGCGTGTCGAGCCTGGAAGAGGACGGGACCCCGGCCGGGAGCACGATCGAGATCGTTTTGTTCATCAGCCGGGTCAGGGGTTCGTTGATGCCGGATACCTTCCCTCGGCTCTTCAGTGCCTCCGGCAGAACCGTGAAAAGCGGGACATTGGATGCGGAACCCCGATTCCGGAGCGACTTCTGGAGTGCTTCGAATTCTCCCGAGAGCTCGGGGAACCCGATGTCGTCGGCCAGAGCCGTGGCCAGAAGCATTGGTCCCGGCAGACGTGTCCGAACGACGGGGGAGATGCCGCGCTGGGGAGCTTGGTCGAGATCCTGAACCCAGTCCGCGGCGATGCGTCCCAGCGTGGCCACGAAGAAATCGCGAGGCTCTTTCTGAGGAAGCCGAGCCCCGAATTGAAAGAGCGCTTCGAAGAGGTTCGTAGGCGAGATCCGGTTGTTCAGCGAAATCCACGGCTGGGACTCGAGCGCGCCGGTTTCCGTAAGATGCCGGAGGATCGGGTCGGCCGCCGAGGAGAGGGAAAGAGAGGCGAACGTTTGAACCAGCGAGTCGATCCCTTTTCGCTGAGCCTCCAGAAACGACAAGGCGCACTCCAGGGTCGGCTCGGAGCCGCCGCAGAACTCCTGCAACGATCTCGGCTGTTGGCGATACACGGCAGCCACACGCCGGACGCTCTCCCCCGTGTGGTTTGCAAGGTTCTGCCAATCTTTGGAGATCGCGTCGCGGTAATCGTTCCAGAGGGACTGCGTGGTCTGAAGGTATTGCGCCGAGAGAGGGGTTCCGGCCGTCCGGAGCACTTTGAACGACGAGCTTAAGGTAGCGATCTGCCCGTAGTTCGCGTCGGCGTCGAGCTCCTTCTGCTCGTACAACTGGATCGTCTCGATCATGTCCAGCAGGCTCAGCTGGCTCAAGTATTTCTGGACCGCTAGAGCCGGGCGGATGGAAAGCTCCGGGTCCGGCTGGCTTGCTCCCGCGGACCGGGAGTGGAGGGCGCGCGTGAGATCGTTCAACGCATGCCCAAGCTCCCACTCGATCGACGCCTGCGTCGAAGCGATCTGGTACTCCCGCTGGATCCGAGGAGCCAGCCAGAGTTGCGCGGCCAGCTCGCCGATCGCGATCGCGGCGCCGGCCGGTCCCGTGAATGCCTTGAGACGCCAGATCTTCTCCCCCGCGGTCGCGATCCGACCCGCCACCGCGAGCCCCTTCACTACCACCGTTTCGGCTCCGACAACGACGATCTGCGCTCCCAGGAAGCTCGCCGACTCGAGGAAGACATCCGACCAGAAGTTCGCGGTGTACCCCTGGTGAAGGATCTTGTTCAGGCTCAATCCGCAAACCAGGGCAACCTGATTGCGGACGATCAAATTGGCCTGCGTGCTCAGAGCGTACCCGGCGAACCCATGGCGAAGGAGAGAGCGTTCCACCGCCCCCTGAAGAGCCCCGCGGAACGCTCCTTCCGTTAGTTTCTTCTGCACGAGTTCGAGAAGAGCCCCGTATCCGGCGGACCCCACTCCGGCTCCGATGCTGAAGGTGAAATAATCCCGGACCCCCACAGGCATATTTCCCAGGAACATCAGAAATCCGTTCAAATCCTTGGTGACCGCGATTTCCGTCAGCGTCACCAGGAACGTGGCGGCTAGAAATTGGCCGGCGTGGAAAGCGCTGGAAAGGAGGAACGACCCCCGGCCCGGCCCCGGACTCCTAAGCTTTTTGGAAAGCTCCGAAAGCGCCGAAAGAACGTCCAGACGTTGCTCGTCCGACACCGTCCGCATCCGTCTGAGGATCCGCTCACAAGTCTTCCGGAAATTCTCCTGTACCTTCGGGTCGGAGAAATTCGCCGTGGAGAGGGAACGAAGGAACGACAGCTCCTGATCCAACGTCCTTTCATACGGCTGACTCTCCGCGAAGATCCGATCCAACCCCTCCCGCGCCGCCAACTGCATTCCTGACTTCAACGTCTTCTCCGCGTTCGGATCCTTCTTCCGTAACGCCTCATGCGACACCCGAAGCGCCGCGATCTCCGCCGCGTTGTTCCTCCGCTGCGTCTCGATCTCCTCCTTCGTCGCCCCGGGCCTTGTCAGAACCTCGCTCATCTCCTTCGCACTCTTCTCCGGCCCCCGCGTATCCGACTCAAATCGATCCCGATCCTCCATCGCCACGCGCGCGATCTGCTCCTCGTGAAGAAGATCGTTCAGCGCGACCACCCGCTTCCCCTCCCCTAATCCCTCAACCTCCCGAAGAACCACCACCACTCGACCCGCTTCGTCCACCATCGTTTTCGAATTCGCGAGCGCCGGCAGCTCCTCCGAATCGTACGCAACTACTTTCACCACCAACTCGATCCCCTTTGCCTTCGCTACATTTCTCAAACGCCCCACAACTTCCTCGTACGACGCGCCTCCCTCCTCCACCAACAACCCCTCCACCGCCTCCCCACCGACCAACGACATCAACCCGTCTTGGGGGGCCAAAGGCCTCCGAACCACCAAATTCGGTGAATTGAATGCTTTCATCACGTCGTTCACGGACAAGGAATAGATGAAGTAGAGATCTTGAGGTTGGCCACCCAACCGGGCTTTCCGGTGTTCATCAATACAACCGAGCAACTCCGACTCCCGCATCTGGCCGACACGGCGGAAAAACTGTTCCACCAATTCCGGCAAACTCTTCTTCAGAGATTTGATGGTGTCGGCACGGAGGAAGAGTTCGAGATTCCGGGGGGAATCGACCCCCTTTAACGTCTCCAGGCCAGGTAAGTCCCCTTCGAAAATGGCATGGGAGTACTTCTGGAGCATCCGCGCGTAGCGAATGAATCCCTCTTGGACGTCAGCCGGCCACTCCTCGGCTGCGCGATCCGATGGCGTGATCCCGCGCTTGAGATCATTGAACGACAGCCTGAAAAGGCTTGCGTATTCGAGGTCGAGATTGTTGACCAAGGAGTTCGGAGCGAAACGACTTACGTCAATGGCGCCGATCTGTCGGCCGACGAGTTTGCTCGCAATCGTGCTTCGGAGTTTGTCCCCTGGGATGAAGTGATCGTTGAATTTCTCGAAATGCAGGTTCTTGAATATGACTTCCCGTTCGTGCAATCCGTACACCATCAAGCGACCGGTATCGGTGATGTAGATGTACCCCCCGTATCGGAGGATCACGTCCGAGCGTCCCGTGGACGACTGGCGACCGGTTGTTTTCCTCGCCTCTTCGGCTCGCGTTCGCGCCTGAGCTACCTTTTCCTCAACTTCACTGACCGTTACTCCGATGAACCATGCTCCCTCTCCGTTCTTCTCGAAGTCAGCCTCGGTCACAAAATAGAGGACTCCATGAACATGCTCCCTCAAAAGAGCCTGAATCAATCTTCGGTTTTTTTTCGGCTCGTGATCCGAGGGATCAATCGGCGTCTTGCGCACGGCTTCGGCTTCTCGCAAGGCTTCCCCTGCTTCGAGGTAGGTCTTGAGGAAGTTGGCAGAGCCATCGTCCCTCGGCCCTTCGAAAACAACCTGTTCCGGATCGACCGAATAGTAATCTGCGAAGACCTTGCGAGCGAACGGGAGGAGATCCTCGCGAGGCGGGCCGTCGAAATAGAGGGTCGATGCGCAGAGAACATGGAGTCTTCCCCACTGCCAGGTTACGTTGCCGGAGAAGCCGTACTCTTGAACCGGGAGACGAGGCCCCGAGACAGCCGGCCAGACCGGGATCTGGAGACGTTTGATCAGCGACAGGTGAACCCCCTGGGGAGCCCTTCCGGGGCGACCCAACGGAATGTTGTATTCGGCAATTTTCTGATCCCCGTCCCACGCGAAATATTTTTCGAATTCATTGTAGAGCCGGATATCTCGTGCGGAGATCCCCTCGGAATAAGATCCGAGCCTCTTACCTTTTTTTTCGATCAGGACGCGTACGATGTCCGGGAATCGTGCAGGATCGGGAGGCGTATGTTGTTCGTCGTAGCGGAACGTGAGGATCAGATGTTCGAGATTCGGATCGACAAGGAATACTCCCGAATAGGCATCGACGGGGCCGTTCGTGGAAGAGAGGCTCAGGTGGTGAGCCTTGGCGAGGGCCTCGGTGCTTTCTCGAAATTCGATCCCGTCGCCCCCTTCGGATTGTCCAAAACCAGTACTGAGCCGTTGCCAATCGAAAGTTCGCAGATCGTGGGATAAGACAAATGCGAAATGGCCGGGTCTCAACCGCACGGGGGCGTGCGCCCGCAGAGAGTTCTGCGCGAGAGAGGACGAAGCCAGGCCCAGTGTGGCCAAGAAAAAAGCAAGAGGCCAAACCCGGCACCTGGACGATCGGAGGTCCATACGTGGCACGACGCAGCACGTATGCAAATCCCAAGCCACGACCTTTTTCAACCCCCCTCGGCAAATGCTTGATTGTTATGCGCAATTTCGGGAGCTCAGATCGTGAAGGCCCCTTGGGTTGGTCTTGTGCGTCATCATCTCCGCGGCCATCTGTCGCATCTCAAAAAAGAGATTCCGCCCCGGATTCTTTTTCTTATTCTTTTTTGAAATCCGCGTCGGTCCGGAGATAATCAAAGCCAGCAGAGTCGACCTCTCAAATCAAAAAGGCAGAACTGGGACTTTTTCGCCACGATGCCGATTTCTGCCGAAGGGGGAGAAGCATAATAGCTCGATTTCACAGTACTTTTGTCTGGCTTGAGACTTGCAGAGTCTTGGTTTGATGGGGAATTCCTTGTGAAGCGCCCTCCTCAAGCCTCCTTGGCCAAGCGCCTCCTTGTCGCCGTTGGATTACTATTGCCGGTCTCTCTTTTGGCTCAAACACCGATGGACGGAGGGGAATACGTTTTTGTGACAACGACCGATTTTTCTCGTTTTGAATTTCGTTCCACGGGTCTCAAACCGGGCGCCATGCATGAATCGCACTTCCGGCAGTTGGAGCGAGGGCTGGCAAAACTGATCAACGCGGATCCCACCGCGGTTCAGAAAGGGGATGTAAGCGCTTACTCCGGGGTCATTCGAGTAACCCCATGGAACTCGATCGTAGAGGTGTTTTTCAGGGGGGACCCCGAACACATCCCCCCCACTCCGGGCGAAAAGCCGTTACTTAAGCAGATCATTTTTGAACGACTTGCGCCTTATGTTCCGGAAGAATTTCATTCCAAGGCCACGGTACACTTTCGGAACGAGTTCGAAGCCTCGTTTGGTTGGGACGGGTACAAGAAGTTCGGTGTCATCAAAATTCGCCCGGGTCCCTTTGGAAGTGTGCAGGAACGGCTGCACGCCAAATGCGTCGCCGCAGCCGGGATTCCGATCAAGAATCCGCAGAAGGCAACGGCGGAAATGGAGTTCGGTTATGCCGGATTTGTCTCTCTCAAGCTCGGCCGTCTCTTGGTCTATTTCGGGACCATTGGAAGCATCTACCAAGGAGGTCTTCCCGCCCCCGAATTATTGAACTACGGACGTCGGATCTTTGCGAACGAGTTCAATGTCCCGGAATGGACCGTCGAAATGGGTCAGCTGAGCGCAAGCGACAAGGGGAACTTCGTCTATCCGGGAAATGTAGAAGGGAAGATGTCCGACAAGGAGCTGTTCAAATTCATCTCGGAACATCCCGGCAAAGGGAGGCTCTTTTTTGCAACCACCAGTGACTTTAAGGGCTCGGGAAAGAACATGTGGTTTTTTGCGACGACGCCTGGGGCGGTCGAGCAGAAAGTGTTTGAACGGAAGCCGAAGGGACGTGGGGTCGCTCCTCTCAGATTCGGCGGTTTTCTTGAGTTCACGAAATGGAATCAAATCGTTGTTTTTGGTTTGGACAAACGGAGTCTGAACTCGCTCTTTCCCAACGTGAGCTTTGAAGATCCCCCGCTCCGGCCGGTTTCCACGGAACGGGTCAAAAGTGAGTTCGGTACGTTCCTTTCGTCTGTTCAAATTCGGATCGACGTGTCACGGTTCGAGCCGAATCATTATTTCGATGCCTGGGCCTCCTCCCACGCGAACATCTTTGGACTGAGTTGGAACGATATCCATGAGGGCCGCACGATCTCGGACCAGATTGCAGCGTGGCCCAAGAGGGCCCAGGACGGATTGATCCATGTCGTGCGGACCAGCAAGGGCTTGTCCGAACCTTACGGCGTGATGAACACTCTTTTGCAGCAACTTGCGCACGACTCCGCCCCAAAAGTGGAAAAGTTTTTCACTTTTGCGGCAAGACTGCCGGCGGATCAAGTGGCTGAGGCTCTTCGGCAAGTAGTGGCCCTTCATCGCTCTACGCTGGTGGTTGACGTGATGCAGGTATTCAAGTCACCGGGTTCCGTGGGTCCGGGATTTTCCTCTTCTCAAGACGGGTTGATGTCGTTGGTAAGTGGGGAGGCGGTGGAGGGGTTGTTGGTGGAGGAGGGGGAGGCGCCGTACGAGGAGGTTGTGGGGCGTTTGAGAAGTGCAGCGAAGGCCAAGGGGATCGAGTTGGTGGTGAAGGTGGTTGCCTACGATTCGGAGGAGCTGCCGGCGATCGCGAATTCGAAAACGATGGTGGACGAGTCGGGTCGGGTGATGGTGATTCTCCGGGAGGTTCTGGGTTCGAAGGTCGCGGGGTCGGAGGATGGGAAGCGGGTAGTCGCACTGGATGATCTTCTTCACGAGGAGCAAATCGCGCGCGTGGCGATGGAGGATCGGGATCGATTTGAGTCGGATACGCGGGGGAAGGAGAAGAGTGCGAAGGAGATGAGCGAGGTTCTGACAAGGCCCGGGGCGACGAAAGAGGAGATCGAGACGCAGCGGAGGAACAACGCGGCGGAGATCGCGGCGCTACGAGCGTCGCATGAGGCGTTACGGAAGAAAGATCCGAACGCGGAGAAGACGTTGAAGTCAGGAATGCAGTTGGCGGCGCGGGAGGGGTTGGATCGGATTTTCGAGGAAGACTTGACGGCGCGAAACGATCCGAAGGGCCCGGGGAAGCCGAAGGGCCCGGGGAAGACTCCGGAGTGGAAGCTCGTTCCGGAAGGATTACAGACGAAGATCATAACCGGGTATCCGCGATTTGCGATGGTGATGGGACCATACGAGGCGGTGAAACTTCTCTACCGGTACCAGAACGGAGAGATTCTCCGGGAAGAGATTCTTCCGACGTTGGAGAGGCTCTTGGTGAGTCCCCAAGCGATCGGAGCGTATTTCGGGTTCGTCGGACTCAACGGAATCAATGAGCCGTTGATTCAGGCGGCGTTGAAGCAGATGGCGGCCTCGGGAGGGGGTCAGATCTGGCGAGTCTTGGCTCGGCGGGTGATGGGAAGCGCCCTTGCGATGGGGGTCACGATCGAGGGCTTGAATGTGGCGATTCCGACGATCTCGCAGCTCTGGGCTTCCTCGTACGATGGGCTTTCGTCGGAGGATTTCCGGGTTGCCGGAATGGTTTTGAAGGAGGCGTTCGGAAAGATCGACCAGGTCGAGGTGGCGTTGCAGTCGATCGGGTTTGCGGTGGGGTTCACGTTATCGGCCGCCGTGCCGGGTTTGGTGGGGACCCCGATCCCGTTGTTGGTCGCTCTGGCGTTATCCGATCTTTCCAAGCTGCTGGCCCCTTCGATTCACGGAGTGGAACGCTATCTGGATCTGAAGGCGAAGCAGTCGGACGTCGTTCACGCACTGGCCATCGCACAGCTGGAAAAAGAGGTGAATCCGGATTTCCGGTGGAGAATGGCGGCCAACGAGCGCTCCTTCATGACGGCCAGTGCTGCCGTGGTAAGTTTGTCGCAAGCGTACGAGGAGAAGCGCGGGGAGGACGAGAAAGCCCGGAAGGAGGCATTCTCGGAACTCTATCATCTGGGGGACGGGAAGATGTCGGGAAAGCTGACCCAGAAGTTGGTGAAGAGCGTCTCGTTCAACGTGGTTCAGCTGAAGACGATGACGACGATTCCGAGATTCAGTGAAGGGGAGAAATGGGGACTGATCCGGGAACACGTCGCTCTTCTGGAGGGAACAGTCCGGGAGAAGACACAGGCCCTTGAGGAGAGCTTCTCCGAAGAGCTTTCGTTTTATCGGAAGCATCTCAAGGAGGGGGATCGCTTGATTTCGGACGTGGAGGAGAAGGCTCACGAGCTTCTTCAAACCGGAGACCCGGGGTGGCTGGAGCGAGTGCTGACCCTGTTCGATCCGAAGAACCGGGATGGATGGGAAAAAGGGTACGGACATGCGGCATACGGGGAGATCGGCGCGGCGCTCTCCCGGACGCTGTTTTCCAGGATCCAGACCCAGGAAGAACTGCAGGTCCTCGGGAGAAAGGGGATCCCATGGATCCGGGAGAGGTTGGCAACCCTCCAAAAGGATCCAAGGGGGGCTGGGCTTTTCGTGAGGAACTACGACCTTCGGGCGGGAAAGATCGCGCTTCTGGAAGAGGAGCTTTCCATGGAGATCGGTCGATATCGCATCGACCCGAACAACAAGAGCCTGGAAGAGCTTCGGTGGCACCTGAATTACTGTCAGGGAGCCGTTTCGAAGGCCGAGAAGGAGGCCCAGCGATTCACAGATCTGCAACAGGGAAAATTCGGTTCCTTCGTCGAGCCGGCCCGAGTCGATCGGACGTATTCGTCAGGGCAATTTCCGCGTCTCGCCCCACCCTCCGCACCCCCATCTCGTGAGGAACTCGTCACGCAATGGAAATCGTGTCGCGCCAAATACGAGCAACGGGGTCTTCAAAGCCAAGACAGCCGAACCTTGAATCAGGAAATCAAATCGATGACCGACGCTTTGAGCGCCGACGAACAAAGCGTTTCTTCCGTCTTCCCTCCGATCTCCGGAGCCCAGACCCCTCCTATTCCCTTGAACTTCCCTGCCCTTATCTCCCATAGCGTCCCCGCCAGCTTTTAGCCGAGATCGATTCCAGGGACCGACGCCCGTAATCGTCCTCGAGGCGGACGATGTCATCCTCACCGAAACAACTTCCGGTTTGGACTTCGACGAAGACGAGAGGCTCTTTCCCCCGGTTCTCGATCCGATGGGCCGTTCCGAACGGGATGTGGACCATGGTGCCGGAGGGGTATTTCGTGATCTTTCCGTCGAGCGTCACGCGGGCGGTTCCCGTTACCTCCATGACCTGAAAAATGGCGTACTGTTCCTTCCAGCCCACCCCACCCCCGAGCTTAAGCCCCCACTTCTTCCCGAGATCGATCACCGGCACTATCATCGCGCACAAAAGCCACGAGATCCCCCTTCGAAACATCGCGAGGACTCTTGCAAAAAAACGCCCCGAAGGCTCTCCTCCGGGGCGTTTGGAACTACTTCGGATCGCGAAGTTACTTCTTCTTCGCCAGACTCTGTTCCAGGATCCGTTTCCCGCCGTTCGTGTAGGTGTAGTAAACGGCGCTCTGGAGCTTGTCTTTCTCCACCTTGAACAGCCAGATCCCGCTCTTGTCGATCCCGTCCGGAACGTCCTTGCCCGGAACGCAGGCGGCTTTGGTCTTGTTCACCGTGCAGGAGGCGTACTTGAACGCGAAGTAGGTATCCTTCGCCTTGAGCTTCGCTTGAGTCCGCGCCCAGGTGGGGATGTCGTTGTAACTGACCGACGTCGTCTTGACGGTCACTTCCCCGTCGTTCCAGGTGTACTCCCCGTTCTCGATCTTCCAGTTCTCTTTGCTGTCCCCGACGATGCTGTCCCCGGTTAACCCGACACCCGCCGTTGAAAAGGTGATCGTCACCGGAGTTCCGGTCGTACCCTCGGTCGGTTTCCCACCGCCGGTCGTATCTTTGGAGTTCGTGGTGATCGTTCCGGTCCAGTTCCCCGAGAGAACGTTGTAGTTCGTGGCCGCAGCGGCCGAACCGACCGCCAGCATCACGAATAAAACCAATAACTTTGTTTTCATAACCAATCTCCTCGTTCAAAGGGTTGAATCGCACGGTCACGATACCCCAATTCTTTTCCCCCGCAATTCCGAATTTTTGTTCCCATCGCCCCGTTTCGACGCTACATCTCATCCCCTAAGGAGGCTTCATGAACACGAGAAACGCGATCGTTCCGTTGATTCTTCTCCCCGTTCTCCTAGGACTCGTCTCCTGCGGCGGAGGGGGTACCTACGGAACGGTCTGCAGCGCGGCCGCCAGCAAGCTGTTCCAGAAATGCGACCAGCACAGTGCCGCCGATCAGCAATTGATCTACAACGCCGTGCAGGGGATGGGGGGATCGATCTCCTTTGCTGAGATCGCTACCGCCTCCGAAGGGGCCGTAGAATCGGATTGCGAACAGGGATTGAGCGAATTAAAACCGACGATTACCGATGCCGAGGCCAAGGAGTTCGTCGACTCGTTGAACGACCTGACCTCCTGCCAGGAGGTCGTGACCGCGATCCAGCAAGCGACTAACGCCCTTTAGTGGCAGCCGCAACAGCCGTGGGAAGGAAGCGGCGTTCCACACTCCGCCCCTTTCCAGGTCGTCGTCAGCTCTTCCCATAACCCGAGCAGCTGTTTCTCGCGCCCGGTCTCTTTTTCGTTCTTCTCGAACGCCGTGAAGCGGCTCTCGATCCCGCTCCAGGTCTCGGCGTTCAACCGGGCTTGGGCCATCGGGTAGAGAACGTGATCCTCTTTCTGGATGTGTTGACGGAGAAGCGCTGTGTACGTCGCCGCCGCCAGCAGGATCGTATCTCTCTCGCCGGCATTCCAGATCCCCGGTGTTTGCAACATCTGCCGGAGAATCCCGACCTGCCGCCGCCCATCGTCGTGTTCCGCAAGCATGACCGCCAGCGGACCGGACTCCCGCGGAAAGCCGGCCTTGGCCATCTCCTCAAAGAGGATCTCCTCCTCTTTCCCGTGGTGCGTCCGGTCGGCATATTCGGCGATGATCTCCACGAACCGCGCGAGATCCCCCCGGCCGTCGAGCTTTGGGTTCTTCTGGATCTCGCCGGCGAACCGGTCGAGAGAACTCAAGATTTTTTCGATCTTCCGGTGTTCGTCCATCAAAACTTGGATTGGGTTCATCGATCTTCCTTCCATTGACGAAATTCTTTTTTCTGGTTATTTGGGTACCTGATTACTTATTTAAAATAATGAAAAACCTCATTCACGTCACGACCGCTTCGAACCTCGCCGTCCACGCACTCGGCTACCTCGCCTCGCGCAAAGACGACGGCCTCTGCTCCGCCTCCGAGATCGCGGAATACCTCCGCGTTTCCGAAGCCCACCTCGCGAAAGTGCTTCAACGGCTCGCCACCCACCGTCTGATCCGCTCCATGCGCGGCGCACACGGTGGTTTTGCTCTCACCCGCGACCCGGCCGAGATCCCCCTTCTCGAGGTCCTCGAAACGATCGACGGCCCGATGGCCTCCGACAGCTGCCTGCTGGGCCAATCGTTGTGCCGTCCGGGGTCGTGCCTCTTCCAGAGCCTGAGCCAGATCATCCGGGTTCATCTCGAACAAACCACGATCGAGGATTTCAACCCCAAGCGGAAGTACCTCCAGAGCCAGTCGACTCTTCCCCGTTTCACGAAGTAGAGCCCCGAAAAACGCATCACTTCCTTCACCTTCTCGCACTGCTCCGGCTTGTAGCAGTGCGTTTCACAGTCTTTGCACTTCGGCTTCGGATCGTACGGGCATTTCGTGAGACGCATCGTCCCGTACGTGAGAAGTTCCCCACACTCGACGCAGAGAGTTTTTTTCGCCGATCCGTGTTTCTTTTCGCAGTAGACTCGGAGGAACGCCTGAAGCGTCCCGATCTCCCGCTCGATCTCTTTTCTCAGTCGTTCCTCTACCACTCCGTCCTACCCCTTTCGGATCTTTGGATAGGTGCTCAGAAGGAAATAGAGCAGCGGAAGAGCGCCGACGACGATGATGATCGTATCGGGTACCAGCCGCCAGAACCCGAGCAGCTGAACCAACGGCAGGTTGTAGAACTCCGGGCTCCGCGCCCAATAGAACCCCATCTCCACCACTTTCCAGACTTGATAAGCACCGATCGGGAGAAGGACGGTGAACGACATCAGAAGCAGACCTCCGTTCAGCCCCCAGAACGAGATCTTGAGGAGCTTGTTGTTCCAGTGTTCGTCCCGAACCAGCGATCGCCAGGTGAACAGGAGAAGTGCGATCGACAGCATCCCGTAGACGCCGAAGAGGGCCGTGTGCCCGTGATTCGGCGTCATGTACGTCGCGTGCTCGTAATAGTTGATCGCCGGGAGGTTGATCATGAATCCGAAGACCCCCGCTCCCAGGAAGTTCCAGAAGGAGGAGGCGGTCAGGAAGAAAAGCGGCCACCGGTACGGAAACTTCTTCCCGGCCCGCTCGATCGACACGTATTCCATCCAGGCTCGCACGACGAGGACAATCAGCGGCACTGGCTCCAGAGACGAGAAGATCCCGCCGAACGCCAGCCAGAACGACGGGCCGCCGTACCAGAAATAGTGGTGGCTCGTTCCGATGATCCCCGCGAGAAAGACGATGATCGCGGTGAAATAGCTCACCTTGACCGCCGACTCGCGGTCGACCAGGCCCAGCGTCACCAGGAAGAGGGAAATGATCGCGACCCCGAAGAACTCGAAGATGCTCTCGACCCAGATGTGGACGACGAACCAGCGCCAGTAGTCCGCCACGGTCAAGTGCGTCCCGCGCCCGTAGAAGAACCCGAACGCGAAGAATGCCACGACCGCGATCGCACTCAACGTGTAGAACTGCGTGAGTCCCGACTTGTCCTTCTCCTTCCCGATCAACTTCGGAACCAACGCCCGGTAGACGATCAATAGCCAGAAAACGAGGCCGACGAAGAGGAGGATCTGCCAGAGGCGCCCCAACTCCAGGTACTCCCACCCCTGATGCCCGACCCAGAACCACATCGATTTCAACCCCCCATGGATCGAGATCGCCTCGCCGACGAGGCTCCCGACTGCGACCAGAAGGATCGCACCGAAGAGAAGATCGACCAAGAGCCCCTGCCCTTTCGGCTCTTTCCCGCCGATGACCGGTGCTAAGTAGATCGCCGTTCCGACCCAGGAGACCGCGATCCAGAAGATCGCGAGCTGCAAATGCCAGGTCTTCGAGAGGTTGTACGGGATCCATTGCGCGATCTGAGGAATGTAGAACGACGACGGGTGGATCGTATAATGGGCGAGAAGTCCGCCGTTCAAGATCTGCACGACAAACAAAAGCCCCACGACGAGAAAATATTTTGCCGCCTTGATCTGGCTCGGAACGAGAGGCATCGAGACCAGTTTCATGCCGATCTCGACCCCTTTCGGCTCGCCATAGAAGAGCCGGTAACGGTGAATCAGGTAAATCACGAGTCCCAGGGTTCCCAGGAGAGCGACAATCGCGAAGAGACTCCAGAAAACCGCGTCCGGCGGAAGGGAGTTCCCGACCGAAAGGTCGGGGGGCCAGTTGTTCGTGTAGGTGTGCTCCGCATCCGGCCGCTGCGTGCCGGCGGCCCAAGCCGTCCAGAAGAAGAAGTGCGCAAGGTTCTCCCGGTCCTCCCGGTCGGCGATCGAGTTCGGAAGGATGCTCGCTTCCTTTTCCCCGAGTGAAAACGTCGTGTCCCAATATGTGGTCAACTGTCGGAACGCCTCGGCTTGGGACGGGGGAAGCGTCAGCGTCCCCGTGGACGGGTCGTACCGGTTCGTTTTGATCTCCCGGATCGTCTTCTCACTCCCGAGGAACCCCTGCATCACCTCCCCCATCTTGTGGAGGGTCACCGCCGAGAAATCCCGGCCGCGGAGGGTGCCGTGTCCCCAAATGCTCCCCTGATCCATCAGGCCGTAGCGTTGGTAGACGTCCTGCCCGGCCATGATGCTCGTTTTTGTCGTCAGGACTTTCCCCTCGGAGACGATCTGCTCGGGAATCGGCGGCACGACTTTCCGCGCGTAGTATCC
This sequence comes from Pseudomonadota bacterium, assembly GCA_043809315.1. GTDB lineage: Bacteria > Bdellovibrionota_G > JALEGL01 > JALEGL01 > DATDPG01 > JAZDDX01. The sequence continues at coordinate 29,914 of JAZDDX010000011.1, read as the reverse complement.
CCCGACCAAGAGGACCGTCATCGAAACAACAAAACTCACGATGGCCCAGTTCCGTAGCGACTTTGTTTGCATCGATCTGGCTCCTTATCTAGGTATTCTGACACCTAATTACGACAAACGGTTGAGGAGGTCAAGGAACCTCGACTTGACCGCACTCTCATCAGATTGTGTTATCGAATTCTCGCGTGTCGATCCGAACCCTCATTCATAGACACCTTCCCTTGTGAAAGGGAAGATGCCCCAAAGGTGTAAACCATGTGCCCGGAATAAAGTGTTAAGGATGTTCCCGGAACATACCCAAATGGTGGAGGCGGGGGGAATTGAACCCCCGTCCGAAAGACGATTCCGACGAGTCACTACACGCTTAGCTCACGGATTGTTTCTGGCTTCCGGGGCTCCCATGAGCGGGATCCCCCTCGGCGAGCCTGAAGAATCTTTTCACGACCCGGTTACTCAGGCGCTTCGGACCGCTACCCTGCTTTTTAACGTCCTCTCTAGCTAGCAGGTGTCATTAGATCGGACGTGGCTGCGTTAAGCTGCCATGGCATAATCGGGATTAGCGATTATAGTTTTCCACCTTTTTAACGAGACCCGGTGAAGACCTCGGCGTGCGACTCGAAGTTCACGACTCCCGTCGAAACCTGTCGCCCCCGTCGCCGGGAGTATAACCGAACTCCGTTTGGAAAAGCTTGATTCGAAAACGAGTTTCTGTATTGTGCGTTTTAGAGGGCGGCGGGGCCGTTTTAATTAATAATTCTGGCTAGTTAGAGGGGTTTTATGGCAAAGCGTAAAAAGAAGGTTGCAAAGAAATCGAAGCGGACGAAGGCCAAGAAGGCCGTTTCCAAGAAAAAACGCCATCCGAAGGGGAAGAAAAGAGTCGCCCGAAAAGCCGCTTCCAAAGCTAAGAAAAGACCGGCCACCCGGAATAAGGTCGCCAAGAAACGGACCTCCCCTCGAAAGCTGATCGCAAGAATCGTAACCGGAGCCGTCGCCGCTGGCGCCGCCTCTGCCGTTCGGAGCACGACAAAACCTGAACCGAATCTCCGCAAACCGGCCTCCGGTTCCCCTCGTCCCGCCCGTGTGCTGGACGACTTCGACACCTCGAAGAAAGACCTCCTCGGTGGATTCGGCGACGAACCCGGTTTCGCAGACGAAGAGACCTCGAACTATGGCGCCGAAGAAACGGAAGAGTCGGACGAAGAGGAGGAGGAAGAGGACGAAGAGGAGTCGTTCTCCGAGGACCTCACCACCCGCAAGACACCGCTCACGAGCCGCCCCTATTTTCGTGGGGAAGAGGAGTAATCTCCGGATCGTCGGGCTGACGGGGCGGAACGCCTCGGGCAAAGGGGAAGCTGCAGCCATCCTGAAACGCTTGGGGTATCTCTACCGCTCGCTCTCCGACATGGTTCGCGAGGAGGCTTCCCGCCGGGGCCTGGATCTCGCCCGTGAGAACCTGATCACCGTCGCGAACGATCTCCGTCGGAAAGAAGGTCCCGGCGTTTTCGCCGCCCGAACCGTCCCCCTTCTCGGCCGGGGGTGCCATGTCATCGATTCGATCCGCCACCCGGAAGAGGTCCGGATTTTGCGAAAAGCCGGTTCTTTCTTTTTGATCGCCGTCGACGCGCCGGTCGAGCTCCGGTTCGAACGGGCCAGGAAACGGGGACGGAACGAAAGCGCGGGGTCCCTCACCGAATTCATCCGGATGGAAAACCTCGAACGGACGAACGAGACGAACGCGCAACAGCTCGACGCCACGTTTGTGTTTGCGGACTGTGTGATTGCCAACACGGGAACCGTCCAGGAGCTTGAAACCGCGATTTTGACCGCCTTACGCGATCGGCGGTTCCCGCTTCATTCGAAGAACGATTTGACGGAGGTCGGCTCCGCTCCCACGACCGAGACGTGAATCGCGTTCCCGAACGTCTGCCCTGTCAGGGTTACATTGCTTCCGTTGGCCACCTCCGGGGCGTATCCGGTCGGCCGGGTCGTTTTCCGACAACTCAGACCGCTTCCCACAATCGCCGTCACCAGGACGAGGATTCCCCAACGTCGGAACGGCACCCGCAGCGCGGTTACAAACAATCCTCCCAGGAGGAACACCCAGATCCAGGAACCCCCTGCGCTCGAGTTCGTCGTGTAGACGAGAAGAATCGTCTCCGGATTTGCCGGGTCGATCACCTCCCGCAGGTTTTTGAACGTGAACGTCCGTGCGGTTCCGTTGACGATGGGCGCGGCGGAGATCAACCGGTCGACCCCCCCCGCATTCACCTGTCCGTCCCCGTTGGTATCTTCATAGAGCGCGACGTTTTTGACCGAACTTAGGTTACCCATCCCGATATCGGTCAAGACCATCGACCGAACGGTCAGCGTGTCCCCCGTAGCCGTGAGCTTTTTGCTCATGACCAGGAGGTCCCCCGATCCCCCCTCGACGACCGACCCGGCTCCTCGTGAAATCGTGAGCTTGGGCGCTACCCCGTTGACCGTGGCGGTCAGGCTGAAGGTCGTATCTTTCTGCGACGGGTTCTCGATGAAGAGATGGTACGTGCAGGGCGTGATCGCGGGAGTGCTCCGGGAGTCAAGTGTGATCGCCTGCCTGTAACCGTTGGCGCTATTTGCCGCGAACTCCGCTTGCTGCGTTCCACCCGCCGGATCGTAGATCGGAAACGAGGTCACCCCCTCCGTTAGCGAGAACTCGGGATCGCATTTCCCGTACAGGGCCACGGGGGCATTACTGTCCGAAGACTTGACCTCGAACACCACGCTGACCGCCTCTTTCGGCACGGTGATGAAATACTCGAGGGCGGGATAGATCGGCGTGAACGCGTCCCATCCCCCGGTCACCGCCTTTCCCGACTGCAACCGCCCGTCCTCGTTCAGGACGATATCGATCCCCGTCGTGTCCTCCCCGGTCGTCACCGTCACCTCGGACGAGGCCGTCTTGTCGTCGATCGCCGGATCGTAATCTTCGCTCGTCCCGTTGTAATACTCCGTCGCCACAAACGGAGGATCGGGTTCGAAGATGTTGATGGCGACGAAGATCGGTTCGATCTCGACCGTGTACGAGCCGGCCGGGAGGTTCCCGCAGAGGTACTCCCCTTTCCCGGCCAGGATCTGGTCTGACACCCAGCTCACCGCATCCTGGATCGGATTCGCCTGATTCCGGCAGTAGACGTTGACCGCCCGAACCCCCGCCCCGTCCCGCCGGACGATCTTCCCGCTGATGTTCCCCGTGTTCGGAATCCCTCCTCCCAACGGATACAGATAGGCCAGGGAGAACTCGTCCTCCCGTTTCAGATTGTTCAAGACCGTCGGGTTGTTGGAAGGAAGATACGGAAACATCGTCGGGATGAACTGGTCGTTCGCCGTATCGGAGTCGAAAAATACCTCCCAGTTGAGTTGCGTGTGGGCCAGGTTGTGGAGGTGCCCGAACTCGTGCGTGATCGTCGGCAGAAGCGTCGTTTGCGACACGCCGCCCGCCGCGCCGTTTAGGATCGCGAACCCTTTCGTGATCGACGTGGTGGCGTCGTCGTACCCGCCGGCCGAGGAAATCCCGAGCGTATTCTGCCAATCGCTGGGGAAGAGATCCTGGAAAATCGATCCATCCTGGTCGAACAGGATGATGACGGTGTACCCCGCCTGGACCGAGAACCGTCCCGTCGTCGAATCGTACGTCACGAACTCCTTGTAGTTCGCCCCCGTGACATCTTTGGAAAGCGCCGGGGCTGCGGTCGCATTCGCGAACTCCGGAGCGTTCGCCGCCGCGGCGCTTCTCCAGGTCGAAAACGCCTGTTGCACCAACGCGCGCCCCTGCGGGTTGGTAATGCTTGTCGAAAGAGCCGATGGATCGATCGCGACCGGGATCGGTGTCCCCGCGACCGGCTTCCAGACGTACGGTGTGCCGTTCAGAGAATCGATGAACCCCGCGGAAAGGGCATTCGCCGCAGGAAGGAGAATCACGAAGAGGATCGTGAATCTCCGGATCATTTCGTCTCCCTAAGATGCGTCGAGATCATCTCTTTCCAATCGTCGAGCGTCAGAGGGACCGTCCCCTTCGGCGGTGCCACCGCCAGCCCGCGCTGTCGAACCAAAGTCCGAAGAGCGCTTCCCTGAATGCCGTTGAACAAGCCCCGGTTCCCGAAACGGTTCGTGACCCGGCTTCCGTCCGGCGCAACCCGGAATGCCCCCTGCCCCTTCCCGACCGGGCCGGAAAATTCGTTTCTTCCGGAGAGGAAAAGGAAGACACGGTCCCCCTTGCGGAACAAGACGGGGGTGAAGATCAGATTCGCGCGGGAACGCGGGTTCAACTCCCCCCGTTGCCGCACGACGATCGTTTCCGATCCCGCTCCCTTGAAGATCCCCCCCACTTGCACCGTTGTGTCGATCTCGGGGTATCCTCCGTTTCGCCCCGGAATCCCGTCAACCGACAGGACATGCCCGACGACGATCCGATCCGCCTGCCCGATCAACTCTTCGGCATTCAGTTGTCGCGTGAGTGTGGCATGAGCCCTCCCCGCCAATGCCAAGACCCAAAAAAACAGGAGCACGCGCTTCACCATACGAACCTCAATTTTACCAGACCTTGCCCCCGGAAGTTCAAGGGAACCCGATGAGTCGCAAAAAGCATCCCCTCCGCCGAGAACGGCTCGATATCCAGCCAGATCTTCCGGTCGATCGCGGTCCGGAATCCGAACCCCAGATCGACCGTCCCAGCCATGAACGAGCGGTCGTTCCCCGCAAACCGCTCGAAGAGAGCCGCCATCCTTCCGTAGAAGAACGTTTTTTTCCATCGGCGAAGTTCCATGGTCCCTTGGATCCCCCCTTGAAGCGACGAAAAACCGTGCCCGAACGTATAGGCGGCCGGAAAGCCGATCTCGGTATTGGGCGAGAGGCGGAAGTTGGCGTCTACCCCTGCTTTGAACTGGTTCGTGCCGTACCGGCGGATGTTGTAGACCGGGGCGAAAAAGATCCCGATCGCTCTCCTCCCGATCCTCCGCACGTCATCCTTGGCATACTCGTCCTCTTGGGTCGGTCCGACGAAGGTGCTGATCTCCTCGGAGTTGCCGGTCAACGGGTCGCCGACCACGGCCCCCTTCGGGACGTACCCCTCGCGCACCGTGCCGGAGCTGTCACGGGTCCGAACCCGGTAATAGCTCTTCGTCTGGGAGATGATATCGACCCGTTGCTCCCGGTAGAGATCCAGAAGCACCCGGGCTCCCGGAACCGGTGCGGCCGTAAGCTCCGTTCGGGTGACGACATGACCGGGAAAAACGTTCCCGGCCGTTTGAGCCGACAGAAGCGCAGGCACGGTCACGAGCGACACGGCTACGAAGAGGAACCGGAGTATGCGCGCCGAAGAGTTCAGAACCCGCGAATTGTATACGAAGGGATTTAGATTGCAGATTTTTTCCGCCCCCTTATCCTCTCATCCATCAAGCAATTTGGAGCGACGGGATTCAAAACATGAAAAAAATTACTCTCTGTTCGATGTTCGTCTCTGTGGCAGTGCTGGCCGGTTGCGCCAAACCGGCGGCTACCCCCGCCTCTGCGGGGACACAGAAAGAAACCAAAACGGCTAAGGAGCTCTCGAAGCCCCAAACCAAACCCGCTCCGACCAAGGGAGGGATTTTCCTGATCGACGCGGTGGCCTGCCGGTCGGTCGAGAACCGGGTCCCGGTCGGAGTGGCCGATCGTTTCCTTCCGGATGGCGGCCGGATCTATGTTTTTACGAAGGTCGGTCTCGATGCGTCCAAGGAAGGTTCGATCAAACATGTCTGGCGCTTCGGGGGACGCGAAGTCGCTTCGCTCAAGCTTCTGGTCAAGGGGCCGCAGTGGCGAACCTACAGCTCGAAGCTGATCGACGGCAGCCACAAGGGGGACTGGGTCGTCGACGTTATGACCGACCAGGGGGAACTTTTGAAAAGCGTCCCCTTTAAGGTCGAGTAGCAGACTCTCGCCAGCCTGGCCGTTTTTCGCCAGGAGTGCTTTTCTAACTAATCGAAATCATGCTATAATTGTTTCCGCATCCTCGGCACGATTCTTGAGGAGGTTGATCCCAAGATATGAAAACCTCGACCCTTCCGATCGGGCTCGCACTGACCTTCACGCTCGTGATTTCAGCGTGCGGAAAGACCGCGGGCACCACTGCCACTCCAACCCCCACGGCGACCCCCGTCGTCACGACGACTGCGGCCCCTGCCGTAGCCGACCGGATCGAGATGTACGCCAAACTCACGGCGAGCAGTTTCGCGACGATCGACCCCGGCGCGCAGGATGCGTTTTCGTTCCTGAACGTCGTCGACGGCGCGGTCGGAAACGGAGCCGGCGACTCCCGCGGGTTCATCTGGCGCCCGGCGAGCAAAGAGGTCATCGACTCGGGCTGGGTCAAGTTCGAGTGGAACAGCCAGGTGAAGGTGACCTCTATCTACCTTCTCGACAATCCGGCCGTCGGACATCAGATCAAGGGGGGCAGAATCATATTTGCCAACTCCGTGACCTCGACAAGCTTTACCGATGCCGATTTCCCGGCGTTGACCGACGACGGGACCGCCTGGACGGTGGTCAACGGCCCGACGGGCGCAATCACGTCATTGACCGTCCGGATCAACAGCCATTCCGGCGACGCGGCCGGAATCGCTGAGATCGCGGTCAAAGGAACGCGCGTGAGCGAAGATATCGCTTCGGCCAACATCGTTCCGTACGGCTACATCAGCGCTTTTTCCAACGCAATCGGGGGGTATTACTCGGATACCTCCGACGGCACCGGCCCCAATCGACCGGCCATGGCGAAGGACGGAACCACTGCCACGGCATGGAGAACCGCCGGAGGGGGTCCGAACGCCTACATCGAATTTAAGTTCGACCGTCTCTACACCATGGACCAGATTCGACTCGACGACGTCCCGGAAGGCGCCGCTCAGTTCAGCACCGCGACGGTCACATTCCCTGGCCTTTCGGGCGCTCCGACCATCACGATCGCTTCCAACGGGACGAAAGTTCTCCCGTCCACGGTCACGCACGACCGCGTCCGGATCGCGCTCGACACCGCGCCCAGCGGGAGCAACTCGGGCTTAAGTGAAGTCACGATTCGGGGAATCTACACGCCGTAGTAGTTTTTCAATCTCTGAGTGCGGAGATCTGCGCCCGGACCTCGTTGCGGTTCTCCGCTCTGGGCTCCAAACGCAGGTATTCCTGGAACGCGCGCACCGCCTTCTCCGGATCGTTCTTCTCGGTGTAGCAAAGGCCCAGATAGTAGTGCGCCGTGCTGTTTTTCGGTGCGGTCCCCAACGCCTGGGTCAGGACGTCGATCGCCTCGTCGACCTTCCCCTTGCGGTAGAGCGCTCCTCCCAGAACCACTTTCTTCGGTACGCTGTCCGGGTCTTTTACCAGCCGCTCCTGGGCGTCCCGCACGTCGGCGTCCGCCTGGTCGTCGGAACCGAACGTCCGGAGCGCGTTGTCCATCTTCGGCGCGTTCTGCATCAGAGGAAGCGGCTCGAGCTGAACCGCCTTCGCAAACGCCTGACTCGCCTGCGCATCGAGCCCTTTGAGCGAATAGACCCGCCCGAGCTCGTGGTACGCTTCGAAATACTTCGGCTTGAGAATGATCGCTTTCTGCTCCAGCCTGATCGCCTCATCGAAATCTTTCCTTCGTTCCGCCGCCCTCCCCAAACCGTAATAGGCCTCCGCCAACTCGGGATCGAGGAGCAACGCTTGACGGAAGCGGTATTCCGCCCCGTTTACGTCCCCTTGGTCCAACAGGATCATGCCGAGAGTCAGGTCGGCCCTCGCGAGCTTCGGGTCTTGGAGTAAAGCCCGCTCGAGTTCCGCGGAGGCCTCTTTTTTCCTCCCTTGGAGATACAACACCTCCCCGAGCTTCGCCCCCACCTCCGCGTCGGAGCCGTGCCGGGCGAGGTACGCCCGAAGCGTCCTCTCCGCTACCTTCGCCCGATTCTTATCGATCTGGAATTCCGCATATTTGAGAACGATCTCGCGCCGATCCGGATCGATTTTGAGAATCTCCTCGTACTGCTCTCCCGCGCTCACGAACTCCTCTTTCTGCGTGAAGACGGTCGCCAAATCGAGCCGGGCATCGATGAACGTCGGCCTGGCCCCGATCGCCGCCTGCAGCGCATCGATCCGGTGCTCCCGTTCGCTCGCAGCGGTCAAGAGCTTCGATTTTTCATACCAGGCGTCCGCATGTTTCGGTTCCAACGCAATCACTTCGTCGAACGACTTGAGCGCGGGCCCCTTCTCCTTCAGCGCCGACTGCGCCAAGCCGAGCTCGTACCGGCAGAGCGCGCTCTTGTCGCCGAGAGCGATCGCCTTCTTGAGTTCTTTCTCACTCTCCGCGTAGTTTTTCCACCGCAGCTGGATCATGCCGAGTCGTAACGGAGCGAGCGGTTCCTTCGGGGCCAACAAGGCCAGTCGGCCAAACGGGGCGAATGCGCCGTTCCAGTCCCCCTTCTCGAATCGGATCTCTCCGAGAAGCCGGAAGCTCGCGGTGTCTCTCGCGTTGAGTTCCACTGCCTTCGCCAGCGCCGTCTCCGCCTTTTCCTTCTCCCCCTGCTCCGTAAGGAGGGTCCCCAGACGCGCGTATGCCTCCGCATTCGGGCCGATCTTGACCGTTTCTTCGTAGGCGCGGATCGCCTCTTTCTTGTCACCGGTTCGGTCGACCGCCTTCGCCCGCGCGAACGCGATCCGCCCGTCCTGCGGCGAAAGTTTGAGAGCCTTGGCATACGCCGCCGCCCCCCCCTTCCACTCCTCGGCCTTGACGAAAGAATCCCCCTGCCCAACATGCGCCGCCAGGAGGGACGGATCCAACTCCGCCGCCTGTCCGAACGCCTCCGCGGCTTCTTTCCAGCTTCCGAGTTGCTGCCGCCCCCGCGCGAGATCCATCCAGATTTCCGGTCTCTTCGGATCGGCTTCCGCACCCCGTTGGAACGCGGTTACGGACCCCGCAACGTCGTTCCCTTTCCTCAGCGCTTTTCCGTAGTCGTATTGATATTGCGCGTTCTTCGGCTCCAGCTCACTCGCCTGTTTGAACGACTCCGTCGCGGCTTCGAGGGTCCCACGCGTCAGCTCAAGCTTTCCCACCTCCCAATGCAGGTCGGCACGTTGGGAATCCGACTTCACTGCCTTTCGGAACATGGCCAGCGCCGGATCCGGCTCGTGCCGTTTCAGGTGGATCCGTGCCACCCGTTCCAGCGCCTTCACGTTCGTCGGTTCAAGTTTCAAGACCTCCTGATACGCTTCCATCGCCTTGGTCGGCGCCGGAAGTTCGTAATACAGATCTCCCAAGAGCATCTGGGCTTCTTTGTTCTTCGGCTGTATCGCCACGGCGTTCCGCAACGATTGCCGGGCCCGATCTTTCGCCCCGAGCTCAACCTGAATGACGGCCAACTCGTAATAAAGCTCCCCCTTCGAAGGGTTCAGCCGGATCGCCGTCGGATACTTCTCCGAAGCTTCCTTCCATTTTTTTGAGCCGGCATACGAACGAGCGAGCCCCATGGCGACAATCGGTGTCGTCGAACGTAAACGATCGTGAGTCTCGAAAGCCTGCGCCGCCCGATTCCACTCTTTGCGTTCCTCCCGGAGGGAACCGAGCATTTCCCAGGCATCCGCCCTCTTGGGATCTTTTGCGACCACTTTCTCCAGGAGATCGATCGCCCGTTCCTTGTCATTCCGGACCCGCCGGATCGAAGCTGCCCGGAATCCGGCATCCACGTAACTCCGGTCCAGATCGAAGGCATACTCAAACGCCGCCAACGCCGTATCCCGGTCCCCCTTTGACCTTTCGATCGCAAGTCCGAGACTGTACTGGGCTTCCGCATCTTTCGGGTTCAATTGGATCGCTTCGGAAAGCTCACGTACGGCATCCTCCGGACGTTTTTCCCGAAGCGCGATCAGCCCAAGCATCCGGGGTGCGCGGGAACCTCCGGGGGACAGTTTCCGCACCATTTCGAAATGCTTTCGGGATTCCACGTCCTTCCCCTTCGAATAATCCATCTCTCCGAGGGCCAGATGCGCGTCCAGATCGTTCGGATCCAAGGCAAGGACATGTTCGTAGGCGACCCTTGCCTCCGCGCTCTTCCCCGCCCGGTTATAGATTACGGCAAGTCTCGATGGATAGGTCTTCTCCTTCGGACGAAGAGTCTCCAGTTGCCGGTAGGCCTCGATCTCCGCCGGAAGATCATGGATCGCCTCCCCGGAAGCGGCCAAGCCGGTCCAGTTCCCCACGGTCTTCGGAGACAGCTGCCCCGCCTTCCGGTACCACTCGATCGCATTCTTCCAGTTCCCCTTCGCCGTGAAAGTCCGGGCCTTCCCCGAGGCGGCGTCGGCGTTCGATGGGTCGAGAGCGAGGACGTGATCGTACGCGGAGAGCGTGACATCGCTCCGTCCTTCCGCCGAGGCCGCCTCGGCCAGCGCCATCCAGGCCGACGTCTCTTTCGGCTGAAGCGTCGTTCCCTCTTTGAAGTCTCTGTGCGCGTCGGAATACCGTCGCGCTTCCATCCGGAGACGGCCGGCTTCCATGACCGATTTCATGCGCAGGGCCGGGTCCCCTTTCCCGATCCGTTCGAATTGATCGGCCGCCGCCTCGTTCTTCCCCAACGCTTTCCATGTCAGAGCCAGATCGAAACGGATGGCGTCGTTCTTCGGCTCGAGATCGACCGCCTTCGCGAGCGCCTTCCTCGCCTCTTCGTTCGATCCCTGCCGGTGAAGGGCCCGTCCCAGGTCTCGTTGCGCCCGGGCGCTCTTCGAATCGGCAACGATCGCCTCCCGAGCGGCCCCTTCGGCCTCCCGCCACCGGCCGAGCGCGAGATATGCCTCGGACTCCCCGGCGTGTGCTTCCAGATTCGTCGCACAACGCTCAGAAGCGATGCGAAACTCCCCTGCCGCTTCCTCGGCCTTCCCTTCTTCGAGGAGAAGTTCTGCGAGCGAGACACGGACGTCGAAGCGGTCCGAACCGGCGAGTGATTTCCGGTACCCGTCGATCGCTTCCTTGCGACGTCCTTGCTCCCTCAAGAGATCTCCCAGCTCCCTCCATCCGGTGGCCGATCGAGGATCGAGTTCGACGGCGCTCCGGAACTCGGTCGCCGCGAGATCCGTCTTCTTCAATCCCGCGTACGCCCTTCCCAAAAGCAGTCTCGCGGCAGAGTTCCTCGGCTGTTCCGCCTTCAACTCTTCCATCCCCTTCACCACCGCATCGAAACGTCTCGCTTCGAGATCGAGTTCCGCAAGTCCCAGACGTGCCTCCGGACTGGTCTTGTCGAGATCCAGTGCCTTCCGGTAGGAATCCTCCGCCCGGGAACGGTTTCCCCCCGCGCGGTAAACATCCCCGAGTTTGGCATGCCCGTCCGCCCTCTTGGGTTGGATCTTCAGAACGTGTTCGAACCCGATCCGCGCAGGTTCCAGATTCTCTTTGCCGAGCTGAAGAACTCCGATCTGGAAGTAGCTCTCAGCGTCCTGGGGATTCAGTAATACCGCCTTCCGGTACTCGTCGATCGCCTCCTCGATCTTCCCCTCCCCCGCTCGGGCCAATCCCTGTTCGGAATGCGTCTTTGCCGCCGCCAGATCTCGGTCCGTGACGATCGGGGCCGCGGCCCAGAGAAGCCCGGGGAACAAAGAGATCAGGAGACCGGAAACGACCGTTCGGTTTCTGCGCATTCCATTCACCTCCGAGTGAGGGGCGTAGTGTAGCACCTCCGAAGCCGGGGGGAAGCTACGGGTGATGACGAAGATACGGCATGAGGATCAGAGATAGGAGCGCCGCCGCACCGCAAAGGGCGAGCCAGAGCCTCCGATGCCTCCGGAAATACCCCACCTCGAAGGTCTCCGTATCCTCGGAGCTCTTCGTTCGTTGGGTTGTCTCGGTCAGATAACGATTCACGATTTCATCCGCGTCGAGCCCGGCATACCGGGAAAGAACCCTAAGGAACCCGACGACAAAAGCCCGGGGGGGCAGTTTCTCGAACTGGTTGTTCTCGAGCGCCTCCAGATACTCCACGCTCACCTTCGTGACTTGCACCACCTCGACCCGGCTGATGCCGCGAAGGATCCGCTGCCTCCGGAGATAGGCTCCGAAGGAGAGTTCCCGAGGCTCGTCCGAGACGAGGTTGGGAAGACTCAGCTCGTCACTGATAGACCTTAAGACTGGCTCGGCACTTTTGGCCATAGGCTCCTTTCTCGTCATCCGCCTTCACACAGTTCTTGAGAGCAGCCACCGCGGAACTCCGCTTCTTCATCTGCACGTACAGCATCGCCAGCCGGTAATGGGATTCGGGACAATCCGGCCCCCACGCCCCCTTCGGGGATTCGTTGCAGGCCTTCGCCGCCGATTCCAGCAGCGGAAGAGCCTCTCGTAAGTTCTTTTGAGCCAAATGGATCACCGCGAGATTGTGCAACGTCTTCACGAAGTTCTTGTTGTGGATCAGAACTTTTCGATACGACTCGACCGCTTTGGGAACATCCCCTTTCCGTTCGTAAATCACCCCCATGTTGTGGTAGGCCCGTTCCGGGGTCGCGTAGGTAACGTTCTCCACCGCCTTCGTGCAGTGAGGGATCGCCTCGTCGTACCGGGACCTCTCCCCCAGCAACATGCACAGATTGTTTTCGGCCTCGGAGTATTTCGGGTCGAGCTTGACCGACTGCCGGAGATATTTCTCCGCCACGTCGTAATCCCCCCGCTGGTAGTAGAGGAGTCCTAGAAAATTCTGGACCTCGGCGTTTTCCGGATCGAGTTCTGCCGCTTTCAGAGCCTCCGCCATCGACTGGGTGACCTCCCCTCTCGTGCTTCGCTCGTAGGCGATTTGGTAGTGCACGAACGCCTGATCGGCCCGTTTCGGGTCGGTCCCCGCACACCCCATTCCGGCGACGATCAGCGCCGCCGCTAGAAGCTGGCTAAGAATCGAACGATGGTCCGCCATTTTATAGAATCCCCCGTTTCCTTTCTTGGGATCCGTTCGGGCACCGGAGTCGATTCCGGCTCCAAAGATCCGAGAACCTCATCCAGCGCCGAGTCGACTTCCCCTATTCCGATCTCCACACGATCGAAATCCCCCTCGAGCGAACCGAGCGAAAGAGAATCCTCCGAACTCTCTTTGTTTTCCTCGAGTCTTTTCTCCGGACGGGAAACCACCGGCACGTCCGGAACCGAAATGCGCGCCTTCGAGGACTCCAGTTCCAACTCCGCTTTTTCGATCTCCCCTAAAACCACGCTCGCACTCGGCTCTTCGAACACCGGGAGTCCCGACAAAACCGCCAGGCGATCGGCCGGGGTCAGTCGGGGAAGGTTCATGTTGTCCATCATGAACCCCATCCCTTCGACGAACGCGAGAGCCGCCGCCTCGCGGGTTTTCCGCTCCTTGGCTGCACAGGCCCCCTCCTCAGCCCCATAGATCAGGCGGGCCCGGCTACCGGTCAAGAACAGGACCACTTTCACTTCAACCGTGGAAGGATCGCGAGAGAAGGTGCAGATAAAGGCGCGGGCCTGTTCGGCGGGGCGTCCTGCGACGGCCGTCTTCGCCTCATTGATCGATCGAAAGACACCGACCAGGGAAGAATCCGCATCCCTTGGAATTCCTTTCCCTTGGTCGCTTAAGACGTACATGTCGGATATCCCTCTAACTATTGAAGAGATTTACAGAAACCGGCAGGACGGTCAACGGAAATCTACATTACGCTACACTACCATATCTTTCATTAAACGCGTTGCGTCCTACAAATATTTCCCGATCAGAAGCTCGAGACGCTCCCGGGTCTTTGAAGGAATTACCTTCGGATCGGTGACGATCGCGTTCTTCAGCATTCCTCGCCAAGGGCACGGTTCGGTTGGCATCGTAAGCGCGATCGTTTTCAAGATCTTCCGCGCGGTCGCCACGTTTTTCTTCATCACTTCGACGACCGTGTCGGCTCGAACCTCCCCTTCCGATTGGTGCCAACAATCATAATCGGTAGCGAGCGCCAGACTCGCGTACGAGATCTCCGCTTCTCTCGCCAATTTCGCCTCGGGAAGATTGGTCATCCCGATCACCGAAACGCCCAACGACCGGTACGCCATCGACTCGGCGCGAGTCGAGTAGGCCGGCCCTTCCATGCAGACGTACGTGCCGCCGTCGTGGACGCGCGGAGCGAACTTTTTCGCCGCCGCGAGAACGGTCGCCCGAAGCACGGTACAGACCGGATCCCCGAACGGAACGTGCGCGACAACCCCTTCGCCGAAGAACGTGGAAATCCGACCTCGCGTGCGGTCCAGGAACTGATCCGGGACCACCATGTCCCCCGGATGAATCTCTTCCTTCATGCTGCCGACCGCAGAGACGGAAACGACCCACTCCACGCCGAGTTTTTTGAATCCGTACAGATTCGCGCGATAGTTAATCTCACCGGGCAGAAACCGATGTCCGATTCCGTGGCGGGGAAGAAAGTAAAGCCTTGTCCCGTTCTCGACTTCGCCGGACAGGTACGTGTCCGACGGTTTCCCGAACGGCGTGTCGATCTCGTGCCGTTCGATCTTCGTTAACCCATCCATTTCGTACAGGCCGCTACCGCCGATAATTCCCAATTTCCGGTTCGTCATGGTTCTTCCTTTCTTGACTCCAGGACCTCACGCCCCGCCAGTTGCCCGCAGGCCGCCTGGATATCGTTTCCCCGATTCCGGCGGATCATGGCGCGGATCCCACGTTGAATCAAAATCTTTTGGAACGACAAAACCCGATCTCGGGCCGGATGCTGGAGATCCGGAAACGTCGGATTCTCGTTGTACGGGATCAGGTTCACCATGCAGGGGATCCCCTTGAGACGCCTGGCCAACTCCTCCGCATGTTCGTCCTGATCGGTTCGGCCGTGGATCAAAACCACCTCGAAGGTGACCTTCTTCCCCTTCTTCCACGTGTGGCTCCGAAGCGTGTCGGTCAGCGCCTTGAGCGGGAACTTCCGATTGATCGGCATCCAGTGATCCCGATCCGGATCGTTCGTCCCGGTGATCGAAACGGCCAACGCCACGTCGACCGCCCGAAAGAACTCCGCGATTTTCGGAACGATCCCCACCGTCGAGAGCGTGATCTTCCTCCGACCGATCTTGAGCCCATGATCGGAGGATAGGATCCCGATCGCCCGAACCACGGCATCGAGGTTCAGGAGTGGCTCCCCCATCCCCATGAAGACGATGTTCGTCACCGGCAACTTCTCCGTAAGCTTCACATGACGAACTTGCGCGACGATCTCGTCCGCTCCAAGGTTCCGTTTGAATCCGATCGCTCCGGTTACGCAGAACCGGCATTGGAGCGCACATCCGACCTGCGACGAAACACACAGGGTCTTTCTTCGCTCGTCGGGGATCCAGACCGCTTCGATCGCCTCCTCCGGCCCCACACGGAAACGGTACTTCCGAGTCCCGTCGCTCGATTCGAACACCTCCGTCGGCGGGTTCGTGATCGGAAACGCGGCTTCGAGCTCCCTCCGAAGCTCGGCCGGGAGATTGTTCATCTCGGAATAGTCGACGGCCCCATGTCGGTAGAGCCAGTGGAAGAGTTGTCGGGCGCGGTAGGCTGAATGCCCCCGCTCTGCCAGAAACACTTCGAGTTCCGGGAAAGTCGCTCCCAGGATCGGCCGGGGCTCACTCACTCGGGATGCGAGCGGAGGATCGTCAGCTCCGAGAAGAAGAAATTGATCTCCTTCACCGCGTTCGCCGGCGAGTCGGAGCCGTGGACGATGTTCTTCTCGACGTCCGAGGCGAAGTCCTTCCGGATCGTCCCGGCCGCCGCGTCTTTCGGGTTCGTCGATCCCATCAGCTCCCGGTACCGGGCGATCACGTTCTCCCCGCGCAGGATTGCAACCACGATCGGCCCCGACGACATGAAATCGGTCAGGCCGTCGAAGAAGTGCTTGTCCCGATGAACGGCGTAGAACCCCTCCGCTTCGCGCTTCGAGAGCGTCGTCATCTTGAACGCCGCGATTTGGAATCCCGCTTTTTCGTACCGCGAGAAGATCTCCCCGATCAACCGCTTCCGGACGCCGTCCGGTTTGATGATCGCCAGTGTGGTTTCCAACATATTCGTTTCCTCCCTACCCTTTCTTCCCTTTCAGAACCTTTGCCACGGTGCTCCCGAGCTCCGCCGGCGTCTCCGCCACGGCGATCCCCGCGGCCCGCATCGCCTCTTTTTTCTCCGAAGCCGTTCCCTTGCCCCCCGAGATGATCGCGCCGGCATGCCCCATCCTCCGTCCCGGAGGAGCGGTGGCCCCGGCCACAAAACCGACGACCGGTTTCTTCATCGACGTTTTCACGTAGGCCGCGGCTTCCTCCTCGGCCGTCCCGCCGATCTCGCCGATCATGAGGACCGCGTCCGTCCCCGGATCGTCGTTGAAGAGCGGCAGAAGATCGATGAAGTTGGATCCGACGATCGGATCCCCCCCGATCCCGATGCAGGTCGACTGACCGATTCCGAGACGGGTGAGCTGATCGACCGCTTCGTACGTGAGCGTCCCGCTGCGGGAGATGACTCCGACGCGCCCCGGGCGATGGATCGCTCCCGGCATGATCCCGATCTTCGCCCCTCCCGGCGAGATGATCCCCGGACAGTTCGGACCGATCATCCGGCTTTTCGATCCGGCGAGGGCACGCTTGACACGGGCCATGTCGAGCGTGGGAATCCCTTCCGTGATGCAGACGATCAGCGGGATCCCCGCGTCGATCGCCTCGAATACCGCGTCTGCGGCGAAAGCAGCCGGGACATAAACCATCGTGGCGTCGATCCGGTGCTCCCGGCATGCGCCTGCGACCGTGTCGTAGACCGGGATCCCGGAGACCTCTTGTCCCCCTTTACCCGGCGTAACGCCGGCAACGATCTTCGTCCCATACTCCTTGCACGCCTTCGCGTGGAATGTGCCGTTTGCCCCGGTGATCCCTTGGACGAGGACCTGCGTGTCTTTCGAAACCAGAATCGACATCAGCCCCTCCCCTTCACCGCGGCCACGGCCAATCGTGCAGCTTCGCCGAAATTCGGGGCCGACGCAATGTCGAGACCGGAGGAGGCGAGAATCTCCCTCCCCTTTTCGACGTTCGTCCCTTCGAGTCGGACCACGAGCGGTACCCGGAGTCCGACCTGTCCCACTGCCTCGACGATCCCTGAGGCCAGAACGTCACACCGGACGATGCCTCCGAAAATATTGACGAGAATCGCCTTCACCTTCGGATCGCTCGTCAGGATCTTGAACGCCTCCCGCACCATTTCGGTCGAGGCGCCGCCGCCGACGTCGAGAAAGTTCGCCGGCTCCCCGCCGCACGATTTGATCATGTCCATCGTCGCCATCGCGAGGCCGGCACCGTTCACCATGCAGCCGATGTTTCCGTCGAGCCGGATGTAATTGAGATTCCACTTCGCCGCCTCGAGATCGGCGGGGTCCTCTTCGTTCGGATCGGCAAGCGACGCCAGTTCCGGCTGCCGGAACAGGGCGTTGTCGTCGAAGTTCACCTTCGCGTCGAGGGCGATGAATCGGCCATCCTTTGTGATCACGAGCGGGTTGATTTCCGCCAGAGAACAATCTTTCGCCAGAAACAGCCGAACGAGGGCCGCGATCATCTCCGAAAACGGTTTCTGGAGCTTCGGCTCCAGCTTGAGCCCAAACGCGAGGGTCCGACCTTGGTACGGCGTGAAGCCGACCGCCGGATCGACGTGCACCTTGATGATCTTCTCCGGATGTTTCGCCGCGACCTCTTCGATCTCGACCCCCCCCTCGAGGCTCGCCATGATGACGATCGAGGCGGTGGCGCGGTCGAGAACCGCGGCACAGTAGAATTCCTTGGCGATCGCGCACCCTTCCTCGACCAGAAGGGTCCGAACCTTTCGACCGGCAGGACCGGTCTGCGGGGTCACGAGCGGCTTGGCCAAGATCGCAGCGGCATTCGTTTCGACTTCCGCCAGCGACCTCGAGAGCTTGATCCCCCCCCCTTTTCCGCGCCCCCCGGCGTGGATCTGGGCCTTTACGACCCAGGGACCGGGTCCGCCCAGTCTTTCGGCCCTCTTGCGGGCGGAACCGGGATCGAAGGCAATTTCACCCCGAAGGATCGGAAGACCGAACTCCCGAAACAGCGCTTTCGCCTGATATTCATGGATTTTCACGTCGGAACCTCAGCGGCCGGCGCTTATATCACTCCCCCGCGCCAATGCAATGGGAACGGACGGGGCTAGAACAGAATCATCGACGTCTCGAGATGAACGGAGTGACAGCTCCCGTCCCGGCCGCGCCAGGCGCAAAGCACCTTCACCTTCTTCTCCCGCTGTGCAGCGCTTGTATCCGCTGCGTTGTACGACGCGATATCGGCGTCCGTACAGATCAACCACTGGGAACGGCTCGAGGGGACCAGACAATCCACTTCAAACTCGCCTCGGACGGAACCTACCGGGGGGGATGCCGCCGTACCGACCCCGGCCGGCCAGGTACCCGCATCGCTCCCCTTGCAGACCACGAATGTCCGGGCGTACTTGTAAGGACCCGCATCGTTGATGTCCTTCTGGCAGTTCGGGGATGCAGCGGTCCAGATCAACGTCCCCGAGTCCGCAGAACAGGGCGATCCGCTTTGGCCCTTTTGAAAATCGAAATACCCCTGCTGACTCAACCCCTGCGAGTTTAAGCCCGCCCCCCACTGGACCGATCCTTCCTGAACCATCGCTTCGGCGCTGGCACCGTATTCGGCAAGGTCGATCGCGTTCGTTGGATCGGGGGGCAACCCGAGGAGTCCCCATTCCAGGTCCTTCAGCTCCTCGATCTTTTTCTGACAGATGTTCGTGGCGGCGGAGAGATCGGCCGACCCGCGGTTCCCCTGCACCACGGCCATGAGCATCGCGACCATGCCGAGGAGACCGATCGTCATGACCAGCATGGCGACCAGGATTTCGACCATCGTGAAACCGCCGGCTGCTTTCCCGTTCATCGTGATCCTTTCGTCGATTTCGCCGTCTCTTGCCCCGCGGATTCGGCAGCCAGGTCCCGGATCTTCCCCTCGAGTCTGTAATCTTTGATCTTGTAGAGCAGCGCCCGGTGGCTGATCTCCAGGAGCTTCGCCGCCTTGGTCCGGTTCCCTTTCGATTTGTCGAGCGCCCGCAGGATCAGCTCCTCTTCCATCCGGCGCCCCATCTTCTTGATCGAGAGTTCGTCTTCGAAAAACCGAGGCCCCGACGACGGGATCCCTCTCGAGTTCCGCAGGTTCGCCGGCAGGCTGTCGAGCGTGATCCGGTCCCCCGTAACGAGCACCATCGCCCGCTCGATCGTGTTCTCGAGCTCCCTCACGTTCCCCGGCCAATCATGGTCCATGAACGCTTTCATGGCTGCCGGTTCGACATCTTTCACCTTCGCGTTCAGTTTCTTATTCACCTTCCCGAGGAAGTGCTCGACGAGAAGTGGAATATCCTCTTTCCGCTTCCGGAGCGGCGGTATAAAAATCGGAAGAACGTTGAGCCGGTAGAAGAGATCCTCGCGGAACGTCCCGGCCTCCACCTCCCGCGCCAGATCCTTGACCGTAGCGGTGATGATCCGAACGTCGATCTTGATCGGCGCGATGTCCCCGACCCGCCGGATTTCCTCCTCCTGCAACGCGCGGAGGAGCTTCACCTGCAGCAGGAGCGGAAGTTCCCCGATCTCATCCAGGAAGAGTGTCCCTTGGGACGCCTCCTCGAAGAGCCCCCGCTTGGTCCGAACCGCCCCCGTGAACGACCCTTTGACATGCCCGAACAGCTCGCTTTCGAGGAGGTTCTCGGGGATCGCCCCGCAGTTGACCGTGATGAACGATCGTTGGGCCCGGGCCCCATTGTAATGGATCGCCCGGGCGATCAATTCCTTACCGGTGCCGCTTTCCCCGAGGAGAAGGCAACTGGTCTTGTAGTCCGCGATCTTGTCGATCGTGTTGAAGATCTCCGTCATCGAGCGGCTCTTGGCGACGATGTTGGAATACGACTGCTGCTCCTTCTTCCCCCCGCCTCTTCCCCCCGCCTTGTCCTCCGCCAGCCGCTCCCGTTCTTCCGCCTTCTTGAGAGCCAGGATCACCTCTTCCACGCGGTAGGGCTTGCACAGGTAGTCGTAGGCGCCGTTCTTCATCGCCTCGATTGCGGTGCCGACATCCGCCGAGGCGGCGGTCGCGAGAATGGCCGCGTTCGCATTCCGGCTCTTCACCCGCCGAAGGAAGTCGATCCCGTCCAGATCGGTGATCTGGAGGTCGACCAGGATGAAATCGAACGTTTCCTGCTCGATCCGCTCCAGCCCTTCCCGTCCCTGCCCGCACGATCGGGGATCGTACCCCTCCTTCCGAAGGGAGGCGGCGACGGCGTCCCGAAGACGCTCATCCTTCTCGACAATTAAGACCCGCTTGCTCGGCACGTCCGGACTACCCTACCAGACGGAGCCAACCCCGCAAATTTTGCACAGCATCCCGGGACCCCAACTCGGGCACATTCGGTTGGCCAGACCCACGGTTGTGAGTTACGCTACGCTCATGCCGCACGACAAGAGAACCCGGAAATTCATCGACCGTTGGACCCAGGCATTGATCGGCGGACAGATCGTTCTTCACGGTCTGCTGTTGGTCGGCCTTCTGGCCCTCTTCCTCTTCGCCGACCCGTTCGTCACGATGTTCAGCCGGTACAGCGCCGAGGACCATGTCGCGGTCGCCAAGGAACTGATCGCGCTCAACGCTTCCAAATGGCCCCTCATCCTGTTGCTCCTCTTCTTCACCGGGGCGGTCAGCGTGATCTTCAGTCACCAGATCGTCGGTCCGATCGTGAAGGCCAACAGCGTCCTCGCCCGGCTGGCGGGGCGACAGCTCGGCATCCGGGTCCAGTTCCGCAAGACCGATTATTTCAAGAACCTCGAGGAACATCTCAATCTGGCGATCGATCGGTGGCGGGGGGATCTCTCGGCGCTCGCGGAGGGGCAGCGGAAGACGCAAACCCTCATCGACGAACTTCGGGCGCATCCGAACTCCCCGGAGAAGTTCAAGGAATTGGAGCGCGCGGTCGCTTCGATGGCGGAAACCCTTCGGTCGTACGAAGGCCTCTAAAACCGGATCATCCTCATCAGGATCGTCCCTCCTCCGAGCGCATACATAAGAAGGCCCAGGACGAGAAAGGGTCCGAACGGGATCGGCGTCCGCCTTCCTTTTCCCCGGAACAGGATCAGATAGACTCCCACCACCGATCCGAGAAACGCCCCGACACAGAGAGAAACGAGAACCCCGTAGACTCCCGCATTCGCCCCGAAGAACGCCAGGAGCTTGACGTCCCCGAAGCCCAAACCTTCGCGATCCGTGATCTTTTCGTAGAGTGTGCCCGCACTCCACGGGAGAACCCCTCCGACCAGGGCGCCAAGCAAGGAGTCGTTCCAGGTCACGAACCACGGAAACCCGAGCCACGAAGCAAGCGCCGCCACCGCGATCCCGATCCAGATTCCGTTGAGCGAAATCTCGTCCGGGATGATCCGATGCGTGAGATCGATCCCGCTCACCGCCACGAGCGCCGCCGTCAGGGAGAAAAGATAGAGCCCCGTGAACCCCACGCCGTGAATCTGGAAGATCCACCACGCCGACAATCCGAGCAGAACCTCGACGATCAGGTGCCCCGCTCCGAACGCGGTCCCGCAATGCCGGCACCGGCCGCGGAGGATGATGTAACTCGCGATCGGGATGTTGTCGTACCATGCGACAACCGTCCCGCATCGAGCACACCGCGAGCGCGGCGCCGTGATCCGGAGATCGCGGGGGATCCGGAAGATGCAGACGTTCACGAAACTCCCGACGATGGTGCCGAACCAAAACACGAAGATCTGAACGACGACGTTCTGAGCGGCGGTCACGAACCCCCTCCGAAAAAGCCCGGGACCATGATTTGGAGAATCGTCGCCCCGATCCCCGAGAGTGCCGTTACACCAAGAAGTCCCCAAGCGAGAGCCATCCAAGCGGACGAGCGCGAAGATTGATAGATCGAGAGAAAAAATACGAGAACACAGACTGCGAGAGCAAGAACCGCCAGAATCATTCGAGTTCCTCGGCCAGATGAATCTCGTGTCTTTGAAGAACCTTTTCCCGCAGCCTGCCGATCTCATCCCGCCCGAGGATCGAACGGTCCAGATACCCTTCGAATCCGGCTGAAGAACGGCTGATCCGGGCGTTGTTCTCCTTCGCCGTCCGCAGGTGGAGCGATTTCGGAGCGCCGTATTCGAGAAGACCGTTGTCGTCGGTGTTGAGCGAAACGTCCCCGGCAAACTGCCGGATCCCCTTCTCCGCCATCGTAAACCGCCCAATCAGGTCGAGCCCCGTCGTGATCCGGATCCCCTCGAGCTCCTTTCGAAGCTCCCCGCTCGTCCAGCGGGAATCGACGGCGTGCGGTTGCATCCGGATCGGTTCGAACGAACCGAGCATCAGAAGATCGTACCCTTCGATCGACTCGAAAACCAAGACGTGCGGGAATACGTCGGCGAACGTCCGCATTACCGACGCGACCAGCTCATGCGCCATGCCGTAGATCGGGAGCCACTGGCACATCACCCCGCCCGGTGCCAGATGCGAAGAGGAGAGTTGGAAGAACTCCCGCGTGAAGAGAGGCGCCACCCCGCTCATCCAGGGGTTCGACGGCTCCGAGGTGATGACGTCGAATCGCCGCGGCGTCCGGAGCAGGAAGTGCCTTGCATCGTTGACCAGCAGTTCGTGACTCGGGAGATGCAGCGGTCCGTGGTTCACATCCTCAAAGAATTTCGACGCCTCGTAGACCGCCGGCTCGATCTCGACCGCCGTCACCCGGTTTCTCGGAAAAAGAGATGAGACTCCCGCCGTAACCCCGCTCGCAAACCCGATTACCAGCGTCGTGTCGGTCCTCCGGGAGAAGCTCAAGGGGAGCGCTCCGAGGAGAACCTGCGTCGAGCGATCCCCGCGTGCCGTTGCATCGACCTTGCCGTCGATCGACAAGGAGCGGTCGTTCCCGGTCTCGATGACGGCAACGGTGGAACTGACCCCCTCGCGGTAAAAAAGAAGCTTCCCAATCTCGATCTCCGCGGCCGTCTTCCCCGCAAGAGCGGTTCCCACCGCATACTTGTAGACACCGCTCACGAGAACGGACCGGTCCCAAGACCGGCTCAGGCGGAACGGAAAGAGAACGAGAAAAACGATCAACAGCACCGAAACCAACGGCTGGCGGCGCCACCCGAAGACCGCGAGCCCCGCCAACAGATAGAGACCGAAAAAGAGCAGGGTCGCCGCCAGAAGCCCCGCCTTCGGGATGATCCAGAGGCCGGTCAGCACGGCCCCGACGATCGATCCGGCGGTATTCACGCTGAAAACACTTCCTGTGTATTCCGCAGCGGAACGATCCGAACGCCAGGCGACCAGAATGGGGAGAAGGAGTCCCTGAAGCATCGTCGCGGGCAGGATCGTGAGGACCGTCAACAGCAACTCCAATCCCCGGACCATCTCGATCCGCGGCCGGAACGTTTCGACGAAGAACAGAAACAGATACGGCAGAACCCCGACCATCGAGGTTCCGAACGCGATGGCAAAGCTTCCGAGCAACAGGGCTCCCGCTACGGCGTCGGTCCGCGGAACCCGTCGCAGGACAAAGGGACAGAGGAGAGCGCCGAGTCCCAGCCCGACGAGGTTCACGGAAAGAACGATCCCGAGGGCGTAGACCGATGGACCAAAGATGAGGCTCAACAGGCGAGTCCAGACGATCTCCAGCGACAATCCGCAGGCTCCGGAAAGCGCCGCGATGGCCCAAACCGGGCCCGCGGGAGTTCGAAGAACGTTCCCGGGTTCTCTCTTCTCGGCTCTCTTAAGGGAGCCGATCGGTCCCGCCACGGCAGCCGTCAAGATCCCCGCCACCAGAAGCAGGAAGGAACCGAGCCATCCCGAATCGGCCGCGCCGATCTGAGGGAGGATCCAAAAGGCCCCCACGAGCGCTCCCACCGCCCCTCCCAACGTGTTGATCCCGTACGCCCACCCGACCGACGCCATTCCCCTGTTCGGATCACGACGCTCGTACCCGGCCACCACCAGCGGAACGGTCAGCCCCATCAACACCGTCGGGACCAGAACAGCCAGGATCACCAGCCATGCAGGGGCATCCCAGGAGGAAGGGCCGGACTTGAGGAAAAGAGAGCTCCCTGCCGCCACGAACGCCGTGATCCCTTCGATCGCCCCGTACGTAAGGAAAGGGCGCCGGACCCTCTTCACCCACCGACCGACAATCGCGTATCCGATGGCGAGGCCGCCCATGAAGGTCGAAACCACGATCGTCACCGCGACAGTCGTGGAGCCGAAGATCAGGATCCCGGAACGCGTCCAGACCACCTGCAGAAGAAGCGCCCCGAACCCGGACAGGAAGAGGGAGACCAAAGGGATTGCGTTCATCCGCTCGTCGCTTTCATGCCCGGGAGAGCCCGATCACCCAAACCGTGAAGAACAGGACCAGCGCCGTGATCCACGGAAGCGATCGACGCATCTGCATTCTTCCCTCTCGGTCGAACCCTCGGAAGATCCATCCGACCACCGACCCGATCCAACCCCAGAAGCCGAGCTGGGCCCAGAGAACCCACCCAATCCGCGGCCGGTCGGTCGGGATGAGAACCTGCCGGTGGAATTCCAGCGCCTTTTCGAATGGCCGGGAGGGATCCCGCTTCGACTCTTCCGACGCCCGCAGTTGAGCGATCCGCTCGTTCGATTTCTCGATCCATTCGCGATACGGCCAGTAGAAGCTGCGGATCGAGTGGAGGCTTCCCCGAAGAGCGTCATAGGCGAGAAGAGCCCGCGCCGGATCGGATGCCTCCGCTCCTTGACCGATTTCCCAGAGAGCCCGCACGGCCTTTCCCGTGAACGGATTCCCGGGGAGATACCAATGGATTGCACGTTCCAGGTGGAGGATCGCGTCCTCCGTTCGCCCCGCACGAACGGCGGTCCATCCTTCGTTCCATTCCCGGCGGGATTCGTACAGGACCTTGATCGCCACACAGGCCGCGAGGATCGTCAGCCCCGCGATCCATCGCGAACGTCGACTCACGCCAGATCCTTCCGTCGGAAGATCCAGACCGCACACGTCAGAAGGAGAACGAGCCAGCCAACGCCGTACAGCAGCGAATTTAGGATCCAGTTCCAGGAGACGGAGACCCCGTGCACGACCTTCGCATTGATGACGAAGTGGTCGAGATTCAAGACCCCGACGACGTGAACCGCCGTCAGAATCCCCCGTGCTCCAGCGGCCGCGGCCGGCCCGCCTGTTTCGATCACCGTCGTGAGTTTCGGCTCCAAGAGCGTCGCCAAATCGTCCGTTAAGTGCCCCACCACGAGGAATGACAGGCAGAACAGGATGCTCATGAACGAAGAGCTGTACGACGAGAAGACCAGCGCGACCGTGATCAGGATGCAAAGCTCGGTATAGATGAGGAGCACGGCTTTGAGGAGCGCGAAATCGAGCGGCTCCCGGTAAAAAAGAAGCAACCCGAAGAGCAGGACCGTCATCGCGGCGATCTCGAGACCGATCGTGAGGGCCATCCCGAGAAACTTTCCGAGAATGAACTCCCACCGTGAGACCGGCTTGGAGAGGATCGTATAGATCGTCCGCCTCTCCACCTCCTTGAAGACCAGGCCGACCCCCATGAAGACCGAGATCATCGCACCGAGGAGCATGATCGAAGCGAGGCCCATGTCTTTGATGATCTTCGTGTCCGCGCCGATCGTCAGCTGGCCGAGGATCAAAGAGAAGAAGATGAGAACCACGGTGAAGAGGACGAGCGCGTACAACACTTTCTGCCGAACCGCTTCCCGGTACGTGTTCAGAGCGATGGCCCAGATCCGCCGGGTCATGACGCCCCCCCCAGCTTCTCGACGAACAGATCCTCCAGTGTTTCTTTCAGCGGCGTCACCGAGACCAGGCTCATCCCCTCCGTCCTTCCCCAGTCGATGAGATCCCCGAGAATCCCCCCGTCCGTCGTCGTGACGATCGACTCGTTCCCCACCTGTCGACGCGTGACCACACCTCGCCACTTCGCCGGCACTTCTTTCGCCGTCCCTCCATGAAAAACGATCTCCGTGTTCTTGATCCGGGGATTGACAAGCTCCGCGAGCGCCCCGGACGCGCGAAGTGATCCTTGAACCAGAATCGCGACGTGATCGCAGAGCGCCTCAATGTCGGGAAGGATGTGGGAAGAAAACAGGATCGTCTTTCCCTGATCTCGAAGCCCCAGGATGATCTCGCGCACTTCTTTCCTCCCGACCGGGTCGAGACCCGACATCGGCTCGTCGAGAATCACGATCTTTGGATCGTTGACCAGCGCTTGCGCAATCCCGATCCTCTGAAGCATCCCTTTCGAGTAATGCCGGAGGCGAACCCCTTTCCGATCCGCCAGGCCGACCTGACGCAGCAGCATCTCGCTCCGCGCTTTTCGTTCCGAAGCGGGATACCCGAAGAGCCGGCCGTAGAAATCCAGAATCTCCTCCGTCTTGAGGTAGTCGTAATAGTAGGCGCTCTCCGGTAGATATCCGATGTGCCGCTTGATGGCGGTCACGTCCCCGGCTGCTCCGAGAACCGAGACGGTCCCGGAGGTCGCCCGGATCAGTCCCATGAGGATCTTCAAGGTGGTGGTTTTCCCGGCACCGTTCGGGCCGATCAGACCGAACACCGCCCCCTCCTCCACGTCGAACGAAACGTCACTGAGGGCGCGAACAGCCGGCTTCCAAAAATCGGTCCGGTATTCCTTCGCCAGATTTCGGATTTCAACGATCGGAGGCATTCGGTACCTCTGAGAGAGAATCATATCCTGTGAAAGTCGGGAAGAGTTCTCGGACATCGCGGAGAAGAACCCGCTCCATATCTCGATCTCCTTTCGTGCGAACCCAAAGAACGTGCAACAGATAGTTTAAGAGCAACGGCTCGTCGGAAAGCCAGTCCGGGCCAGCCGATCCGCTTCGAACCATTCGCACATGCGCAACCAGACGGCTCCGCCAATCGTCGGATCCGGATTCTTTCCCCACACGGTAGAACCACCCGACCGGAACGAGGTTCGACGCCAAGGCCAGATCGTCGCCGCGGAGCGAGTACTTCCCGTGACGATCCAACGAAATCGACGGTTCCCAAATGACCGGCCGACTCGCATCGACCGCCGGCGCAAGGTTTCGATCCGGAAGCCCCCGGTACTCGACCCGAAGATCGCTCCGCATCCCTTCCGCCAGCTGGGCATACCGGAGGAAACTGTACGTCGAGAAGCTTGCGGTCCGAACTCGGGCCGCTGCCGGAGGTTCCTCCGCCAGAAGAGTCATGTGAACGTGGGCTCCCCAGGCATTTCGCAACCCAATGTTCCGGACAAATGTCGACACGGAAGTTCCCAACCAGACCATCACGCAGAGGGCCGCCACCCCTTTCGCCCACCCCCATGACTTCCGTTCCGAGAATTCGTGCAATCCACCGATCGCCGTAAGTCCCACGATCCAAGCCGCCGGCAACAGATACCCCAACGCATCCGGATTGTTCGAACGGAAGTTGCTCGTCGCCGCGAGTGCCCCCACCCCCAACGCACACATGACCCGCAGAGCGAGCACTCGCTGCCGGACGACTAGCGCTGCGAACCCAACGATCGCGAATCCGATTCCAATCGGTGTCAACTCACGGAGGAACAGTCCCGTCATCCCGCGTAGGCTCGTTCCCGCATCGATCATTCGGGAGAATTCATACGATCGGTATAGTTTCGCTTGGATGAACCAGAGGAATTGTGGCCAGGTTCCCGGATCCCCGAAATTCCATCCCGTGCCGGCGGCGACCCGAAGTGGGAGATAGATCAATCCGATCCCTCCCAGCAGCAGAAACGGGAGGAAACGGAAGCCCCGTCTGAAATCCGCGAACGGAAGAGCGGTCAGCGCAATCAGGGGATGATTCAACGCCGCAAACCCCCAAACGAGGCATCCCAGCACGTACCGCCGGGGGTCCTCCGCCGTACTCCAGAGCCACGCCGAAACCAAGGTCAAAAAAGCGCTCAAGGCATACACTTCGGTTCGGATCCCCTGCAGGGCCCCGAACGCCGAAAACGCGACGGCCAGAAGTGCTGCGTGCGTCCTCCAAGAACTTCCCGCCGGCCATCGCATGGCCCAGGCGCGGACCACGAGGAAAACCCCGACCGACGCGAGAAGAGACGCGAGTGTGCTTCGAAACGCCAGATCCCCGATCGGAACGAGCTGGAGCAGATTTGCAACCAGGGCGAACGGGACCTCCCCCGGGGGATGCCCCGTGCCTAGGGTAACGCCGGTCAGCGTGAGTTCCGTCGAATCGAGCCAGTGGACCGATGGCGCGGCAAAAAACAACAGGAATAGCCCCAACAGCAACCCGGCGATCATGTGGCCGGCAGAGGGGCAAGGGCCGGAAAGATCGTCTGGAACGTCTCCTCCTCGGAAGGTTCCACGATCCCCGCGGGTTCGTTCCGGAGGATCAGAAACAGCCCGAACGGGACGTACGACATCTTCTCCCTCCATTCACTCAGGAGCGCGCGAATCTCTTCTTCCAGCAACCGGATCCTCTCCTCGATTCCGGCCTTGCCATAGAGGCGGCTGTAATAGAACGCGAGTCGCTGACGAATCTCTCCTTTCATCCGTTCATCCTCGACCGTGTTCAGCTGGGCCCGGAGCGTCTCGACCGCTAACATGTCTTCGAGCGTTCGCGTTCCCTCCTCGAGGTACCCCGCCCGCTTGAACAGGGTAGCGGCCCATGTCTTGAGCAACGGGGGGCTTCCCGGGAGTTTCGCCGCCGCCGCGATGTATGGGGCCCCTTTTTTTCGGTCGTGTAGTTCGACCGCCCAGTTGAACCCGATCATTTGAGGGATCAGCCAGTAGTCCGGCGAGTGCCGCCAGCCGATCGGATCGTTCTCGATCGCCCGCCAACCTTTTTCGAGGATGCGGGAGCTTTCCATCACTTTTTCGCGGGAGATCGCTCCCCCGCGATACATGAGAATCGCCCCGGCCCAGATGTAGACCCGCTCGAACCTCGGATCGAGATCGGTGATGAAATCCAGCAACCCGTTCAGGTACTTGAACTGGCCACGTCCGTAGAACTCGTCGGCGAAATACCCGACCGTCCGGATCCAGAGGAGGTCCGCGAGAAACGCCTCGTGCCCCAAGAGAAACGGCCGGATCGTGCTCGCTTTCGGAATGAAAAACGTGGTTTCGTCCGGCGCCGCTTGCAGGTTCAACAGCTTGAGCTGTTGGTGCGTGACGAGCACCACCGACAGCGTCAAAACAAGAACGCTGCACAACACGAGCCGCCGAACTCCACCCCCGACTTCCGACATACTCACAAACGTAAATTCACCACGAGCCAAAGTTCGTGCCACCGTTCGCATACTACCAAAAAAAACGGGCCGGGGTTTTTCCCCGGCCCGTTCGTACTTCCTACCAGCTGTCTGCTTATTCCAGCTCGTTCTGCTTGTAGATACCCGCGCCGCCCGAGACTTCGCCCGTGGCGCTGTCGACACTGCCGAGCCGCTGGAAGAGCGAGGTCGTGCCGTCGCCGTCCAGGTCACCATACGCATTGACCGTGAACGATGCAGACGACGAAGTCCCAGCCGCAATCGCCTGATACGAGAACTGGACCGCGGAGTCGGTTCCGAACTTCAAAGCCACCCACGCGTCGCTTTCCCAGTTCGCCGTCGACTTGTTGATTCCGGGGGTTGTCTGGGCCACAACGGCCGGGTTCGGCCCTGCCGAGACAAACTGCTTCGCAATCGAGGGGCCGGCGCTCGTAACCGACTCTTGGTTATAGTAAGCGACTTCACCGTCATACATCTTGCGAAGGTTGGTCGAAGCCTCGACGGTCTTCGAGGTCCGCACGTACTTTAGGAATGCGGGGATGGCCACCGCGGCCAAGATCCCGATGATGGCCACGACGATCATCAACTCGATCAGCGTGAA
>JAZDDX010000010.1:0-80018 GCA_043809315.1 Pseudomonadota bacterium | reverse complement strand
GGGTTGGTAAAGTCCCGAGGCTCGCCGACGCCCGGAGTTACGCTTGCGCCGGTGATGGTGATGGTCGTCGGCGTAAGGGACGTCACCGGCGTACCGAACGGAAGGGTCAGGACGATCGTATTCACGCCGATCGTGTCGGCGGGGATTCCCATGATTTCAAAGGCCGTGATGTTCTTGGCGCTGTTGAGAGCCACGTTTACCGTAACGATGTAGGTCTTGGTGGAACCGTCTGCCGCGGTCACCGTATAAACAATGGGGTTCGTGAAATTCTGCGCGACACCGTTGGCTGGGTTGATATTCACCCCGGTTGTGTTGATGATCGGCGTAAGTGCTGTGACATCGGTGCCAAAAGGCATGGTTAAAGCGACGGTGTTCGGCCCGATCGTTCCATCGACGCCGAGGATCGTGAACTGCGTGATCTCTTTCGATGCCGATGGTGGGTTTGTAACGTTCAGCGTTGTCGCGCCGGAAATCGACTGAAAGATAGCTGTGATGGTCGTCGAACCGACCGCGAGGGCGGAAGCAAGGCTTTCGGAGCCGGCTGTCGTGCTAAACGCTGCGACGGATGGATCGGAGGCGACCCATATCGCGCTGCCCGTTACGTCCTGTTCGGATCCGTCCGAATAGATCCCGGTAGCCCTGAATAACTGGGTTAACCCCTTCATGACGAACGGATTCACCGGATTGACCTGGATCGTCGTCAATGTAGCGTTCGTGACGAGGTTTCCGGTCCCCTCTTTCGCCTGGTTGGTGACCACGCAGGCCGAAAGGGCGAAAACGGTGTTGAAAAAGAGAAGGAAGGTGAAGGTGGGGGTCTTTCTGGGAGTCACAGGTCGTTCGCAGTTGAGTAGAAAATGCTGTATTGCATCATTTTTGCCTGTTGTCAACGGGGGTTCCGGGTCTTTCTGGAGGTCACAGTGAACGCGGGAGACCAATCGACAGCATTCGCTCGACCGCCTTCAACGCCCTGGTCCGGAGGTGTTCCGGCACTGAAATAACATGGGTTTCCGTCTGTAGGGACCTCAAGACGCTCTCCAGGGAGTTCACCTTCATATACGGGCAGGCACACGACTGATCGCAGCTCTTGTGCTCGTAGATTGGATGAATCTCTTTCTGGGGGTACAACTCCTGCGCTTTTTGGATCAAACCGATCTCGGTCCCGACGATGAACTGTCTTTCGGGACGCTTTCCGATCACGTCGATCATCTGGCTCGTGCTCAACACCTCGTCGGCGAGGTCGACGACGTCGGGGTTGCATTCCGGATGTACGATCACCACGGCGTCCGGGTACCGCTCGATCGTCTTCTCCAGCATCTCACGCGTCACCGCTTTATGGACCGGGCAGTAGCCGTCCCATGCGATCACCTTCTTCCGGGTCCGGGCCTTGACGAAACTCGCCAGATTGGCGTCCGGGCCGAAGAGGACCGGATCCCCCTCGATCGAGTCGACGATATGGAGTGCGTTGGAACTGGTGCAGATTACGTCGCTCTCTGCCTTCACCTCGGCGCTGCAGTTGACGTACATGACGACCGGCGCGCCGGGGTACCGCTTCTTCCACGTGCGGAGCTGCTCGGCGGTGATGGTGTCGGACAAGGCGCATCCGGCCATTTCCTCGGGGAGAAGGACCTTTTTCGTGGGGTTCAGGATGTACGCGGTCTCGGCCATGAATCGGACGCCGCAGAATACGATGAGGTCGCAGTCGGCCTTTTTGGCGGCGACCGAAAGGCCGTACGAATCGCCGACCGAATCCGCGATGCGGTGGACTTCGGGGGCCTGGTAATTGTGGCAGAGGACGAAGGCACGCTTCCTGCGCTTGAGTTCCTGGATTTCCTCGACGAGGAGATCTTTCGCGCGCTGCTCGCGGTCGGAAATCGCCCGCAGGGGGATCGGTTGCAGATAGGAGAGTTCGTCGGCCATGGTTCCGCGGGGAGTCTATGCGTCTGCCCCGTTTCTTGTCCAGACAGGTTTCCGGTGATAAAAAACGCCGCACCTTTTCCCTAACTCTGGATTAGGAGTGGATATGACTCAGAAAGCAGACAAGAAGGCGGACCTGGCAGGACCCGGCATCGGGAACTACGAGGAGCTCGAGAAAGCGTTACCGACCGACTACAAACCGTTGCTCAATTCGAAAGAGACCCAGATGGCGATCACTGCCGTCAAGCGGCACATCGAGGACAATCTTTGCAAGAAGCTGAACCTGATCCGCGTCGAGGTTCCCCTGATCGTCGACGTCGAGAGCGGTGTCAACGACATGCTCGACCGCGACGGCTCTCTCACGCCGATTCAGTTCCACATCTCCAACGACTACAACAAGAACCCGATCGATGCCCAGGTCGTGCAGGCCGCGACGAAGTGGAAGCGGGTGGCGCTCAAACAGTTTGGCATGAAGCCAGGCGAAGGTCTCGTCACCGACATGCGCGCCGTAAGGAAGGATTACTTCCTCGATCACGATCACAGCGCCTATGTCGATCAATGGGACTGGGAACAGGCGATCAACGCCCCGGATCGGAACCTCAACTATCTGACCCAGACGGTCGAGAAACTGTGGGAAGTCATCTACGGCGCCGGCGAATACGCGCGCAAAGAGTTCCCGAAGCTTGCGGCGAGCAAACACCCGGCGATTCCGGAGAAGCTCACCTTCCTGCATGCCGAGGAGATCCTCGACATGTTCCCCGATCTCCCGCGCAAACAACGTGAAACCGCGATCCTTCAGAAATACCCGGCGGTTTTCATCTACGGGAT
Organism: Pseudomonadota bacterium; assembly: GCA_043809315.1. Lineage (GTDB taxonomy): Bacteria > Bdellovibrionota_G > JALEGL01 > JALEGL01 > DATDPG01 > JAZDDX01. The sequence continues at coordinate 77,276 of JAZDDX010000010.1, read as the reverse complement.
CGGCTGGACCTTGAAGGACGGCTATCCGCACGAGATGCGCGCAGCCGACTATGACGATTGGGTCACCGAGACGAAGTCGAAGGACGGAAAACCGATGCACGGGTTGAACGGCGACATCCTCGTCTGGAACCCGATTACCAAACGCCGGCACGAACTCTCCTCGATGGGCGTCCGAGTGAACGCGGAGACGTTGCGGAAGCAGCTCGAGCTCACCAACCAGCTCCATCTCTTGAAGATGCCGTACCACCAGGGGATCGTGACAAACGATCTCCCGCTTTCGATCGGAGGCGGCATCGGGCAGGCTCGGACGGTGATGTACCTTCTCCGGACCGCGCACCTGGGCGAAGTGAGTGTCACGGTGTGGCCGAAGATCCTCAAGGAGATGTGCCGGAAGAAGAACATCCACGTGCTGGAATAGTTCGGCCGTCCGTTCTTACGGATAATCGGGCGGAACCAGGAGGTCGAGTTCAAGGGAAGGGACGGTCGTTTCCGCGTCTGGATGCGGGAGTTCGAGCTGAAGGCGTGGGGGAAGCTCTTTCCCGATCCGCGGGTCGATCGATGCGAGGCCTAGGCTCACCGTGACGAACTGATCGAGAACGGCACGGAAATCCGGGTCGAGGTTCTCGAACTCGATCGCCATGCCGGTCGGATGACGGCGGGCGGGGGTGTACGTCTCCGGATCGGAGGCCCAGACCACGTGCCCCCAGACGTCGATGGAGAGCTTGAGCACCGGGATTTCGAAACGGAGTGCGAACCGTCGTCCCACGGGGAAGGGGTTCGGGGTCAGGATGAAGAGACCGTCGGCGCTCACGTTCAACGTGGCATCGGGATTGAAGCGTTCGAAATCGCGATACTCGATCGGAACGCGAAAAGGCAACCTAGGGTGCCGGCGGTGGCAAAGAGCCATTAGACCTTAGGTTAGCAACGACTGTTCCAGGGGTCGGTCAAAAATTATCTTGTAATATCAGATATATGGGAATAGACGGGGGGTGAAAAGGTGCTGCAACCACGGCAGGTGGGCAGAAAATTGTGCGTAGCGTAATGGGAAAAAGGGGAAAAGACCGACTCCGGGCCTGGATCATCCTTTTGTTGTTGGGGGGGCCGATCCTGGCGGTTTTCGCCTATGCGCTCGACTCCGCCTACGAAGTCACCTCCCGCATGACCGGCCGGACCTGGGAGCTTCCCTCCCGCCTGTATTCGGCCGCGCCGGTTCTCTACCCCGGCTCCACCTACCCGGAGGAATCGTTGTGTGCCTACCTTCGGCGTCTCGGGTATCAACCGACGAGGCGGCGTCCGGTCGAGACCGGTCTTTTTTCTGCGGTGCCGGGAGAGGTGGAAATCGGCTTGCGCGCGTTCCGCGATCTTTCGGGAGACCGGGCCGCGGAACGAATCGTCGTCCGATATTCCGACAAACAGATCACCCGGATCGAAAAAGGGGACGGGGGGGAAGAGCTCTTTACCGTCGGTCTTGAACCGGAACCGCTCGGGGAGTTCTTCAACTCCAAAAGGCAGGAGCGGACTCTCGTTCGTTTGAGCGAAGTTCCCCAGCCGTTGCGGGACGGAGTCATCCTGATGGAGGACCGTTTCTTCTATCAGCATCACGGCCTGAGCCTTCGCGGGACGCTCCGCGCCCTCTGGACCGATTTCCGCGGGATGAGAGTCGTTCAGGGGGGGAGCACGCTCACGCAGCAGCTGATGAAGAACTTCTTCCTGAAACCGGACCGAACCCTGTCCAGGAAGGTTCGAGAGGCGATCATGACGTTGGTCGCGGAGACGCTCTACTCGAAAGATCAGATCTTCGAGGCGTACGTAAACGAGATCTACCTCGGACAGCAGGGACCGGCTTCGATTCACGGCTTCGGGGAGGCATCGAAGTTCTATTTCGGAAAGCCGCTGGCCCTGACGACGTTGGGAGAGCAGGCGCTTCTCGTCGGTCTGATCAGTTCGCCCGGGCAGTTCTCCCCCTACAACAGCATCGAGAGGGCCAGGGCCCGGAGGGACCTCGTTCTCAAGCTCCTCCTGGCTCAGGAAAAGATCACGAACGAAGCGTTCGCGTCGGCACTCCGCGAACGGATCGAACCGCGCGGGAAGTTGGGAACTCCGGACCGCGCACCGTACTTCATCGACTTCGCCCGGAGAGAACTTTCGGAGCGCTTCTCGACCGATCAACTGACCCAGGACGGGCTTCGGGTCTTTACGAACCTGGACGTCGACCTGCAGGAAGCGGCCGCGATTTCAGTCACGGAGATGACGAAACACCTCGAAGCGCGAGTTCGCAAATTGATGAAGGGGATCGATCCGTCGAAGCACCTGCAGGCTGCGCTGGTTGCCCTGCAACCGCAAACCGGTGTGATCAAGGCGTTCGTCGGGGGACGGGATTACGCCGACTCGCAGTTCAACCGGGCCATCCTGGCGGTGCGGCAACCCGGCTCGGCCGTCAAGCCGTTCGTCGTCGCGGCTGCACTATCGCCGAAGGACGGGGGAACTCCCGCCGCGACGGCTGCCACGCTTCTGGACGACCGTTTGACGACGTTCGCTTTCTCGGGAAGGGAATGGAGTCCACGCAACTACGAAGGGCAGTATCTGGGAGAGGCGACGGTTCGGACCGCACTCGAGAAGTCGCTCAATACGGCAACGGTGAATCTCGCCATCCGGACGGGGCTTCCCTCGGTCGTCGAGCTGATGCGGAAGGCTGGATTTGAGAATGTCTCCGAACTTCCCTCCGCTGTACTCGGGACGATCGAGGTGACGCCGCTTTCCCTGGCGCGTGCGTATACCCCGTTCTTGAACGGCGGTTTGCGGAGCGAGCCGATCGGGATTTCCGCCGTCGTCGATGCGAGCGGGCACCGTCTCGATCAGCGATCGGGGAAGGTGGAGAGAGTTCTTTCCGAGGAGGTTTCGTTTCTCGTGACGAACCTTCTTCGCGGCGTGATCGACCGCGGGACCGCGGCGAGCGCCCGGAAGGCAGGGCTCGACGGGGATCTCGCGGGGAAGACAGGGACGACCGATGAGGGGAAGGACAGCTGGTTCGTCGGTTTTTCCCCCTCTCTTCTGACGGTCGTTTGGGTCGGGTTCGACGATGGGACGCCGACGCATCTGACGGGGGCCTCGGGGGCTCTCCAGCTCTGGATCCGATTCATGCAGAAGAGTCGACGATTTCTTGCGACGGATTCGTTTCACGTCCCGCGCGCGATCGTATGGAAGGAGATCCGCCGGGAGAAGGGGTGCGTCGGTTCGGGCGAGCAGTTGCGGGAAGCGTTCCTTCCGGGTACGGAGCCTTCGAAATGCCGATGAACCGGGTATTCGCTCTGTGGATGGTCTTCTGGATCGGCGGGTGTGCTCCGATCAAGCCGGCTCCGTCTCCGGAATCGGCCCCCATGAGTGAAATCATCGCCCGCGAATCGTCCGATCCAAGGCGCGCGGCCTCCTTGCGGATGGTCGATGCGGCTCGAACCGATCTCGAAGCGGGACGGCTCGAAAGGGCCGCCGAGAAACTGGCGCGGGGACTCGAGGTCGATCCCGGCAACCCGTACGCCTATTTCTATCTGGGGGTAGTCCGGTTCCGGGCGAACCGGCTGGAGGAGGCGGCCGAGCTGTTCATACGGTCGGCCGGACTTTTCGCCGACGCGGCGGACTGGCGCGCGGAAGCGCTCGCATACCGAGGGGAGAGTTTTGAACGGTCGGGGAAGATACCGGAAGCGAGGGGGGCGTTCGAGGAGGCGCTGAAAGCCGATTCGGTGAATCAGCGGGCCCGGGAAGGGGCTTCCCGGCTGGCGGGAAAGATGTGGTAAAGTCCCGCGCCATGGTCGAGCAACTTTCGCTTCTCACACCGCGCAAAGTCGACGGTCCGAACGTCGTCTACTTCGATCTGGAGACCCTGCGAGGCGCCGACGAGGTCGGAGGATGGTCCAATATCCGCGGGATGGGAATGGCGTGCGGAGTCTGCTTTGACAGCCGCGACGGTCAGTTCCACGTCTACGACGAAATAGAGGTCGAGGGGCTGATCGCACACCTGAAACGCGCCGATCTCGTCGTCGGGTTCAATCATGTACGGTTCGATTACGAAGTTCTCGCCGGGTATTCGAAGGCCGATCTCCGGTCGCTTCCCAACTTCGACATTCTGGAAGAAGTGACCCGGATCCTGGGCCACCGTCTGAAGCTCGACTCGATCGTCAGGTCGACGCTCGGGCAGGCGAAGAGCGCCGACGGAATGCAGTCGCTCCGCTGGGTGAAGGAAGGGAAGTTCGATCTCGTCCGGGAATACTGCAAAAAGGACGTGGAGGTCACCCGGGATCTGTTTTTGCACGGCAGCAAGACAGGGGAGCTCTTTTTCGAGAGGACGGGGGAACGGGTTCGGATCCCGGTCGACTGGAACGTCGAGAAATTGATCCGCTCAAGGTGAATCTTTCGATCCCGATATGGCTTGCTTTGGCTCAGATGCTCTGGGCGGGCTCGTATGTCGCGATGAAATATGCGCTGGCGGAGATGCCAGTGGCGGCCGTCGTTTTCCTCCGGTACGGCATCGTTTCCGTTATCTTCCTCACCTACTGGCTTTTTCGGCGTCCCCCGAAATTCACCCTCCGAGACACCTTGATCATGGGAGGGGTCGGGGTTTTGGATTTCTTCCTGGCTCAGGTCCTTCAGGTTCAGGCGCTTAAGTTCACCCAGGCGGTCGACGCGTCGATCCTGGTGGTCTTCGAGCCGCTTCTGACGATTCTGTTGGCCGCGCTCGTGATCCGAGAGCGTCCCACGCGGCGGACCTGGATCGCGCTGCCGATCGGAATGGTGGGAATGGTTCTTCTCTCGAAAGGGACCATGACCCTGCAGGCCGGCATCAACCCGCTCCGCCTCCTTGGAAACCTTTTGTTTCTCCTTTCTCTTGCGGGGGAAGCGACCTATTCGGTCGCCGGGAAGACGTACGCCCGAAGGTACGGTGCGATTCACTCGGTTGCATGGATGATGATCGCCGGTTTCCTGGTCGGCTCGATCGTGAACTTTCCGACGATCTCGCGCATTTCGTATTCGACCCTTTCCGTGCGAGCCTGGTTATCCGTGCTCTTTCTGGCAGTCGCCTGTTCGGTGTTCTCGTACACCCTCTGGTACTGGGTGCTCAAGCGGGCGCAGGTCCAGCAAGCGGCATTGAGCCTTTTGCTCCAACCGTTCTTCGGAGCGCTCTTCGGCTTCGCCTTGTTGGGGGAGACGATCGGCGCGGGCACGGTATTGGGAGGGGGACTGATCATCTCCAGCCTCGTTTGGTGGCAGGTGCGGTCATGAAGCTTCGGAGGGCCCTGATCCTCGCGGTTCTCACGATTTCACCGGGTTCGTGGGCCGGGAATGCGGTCGGGCCGAAGGGGGAGTCGGTCGCCGGACAGACGTATTACGCCCAAGGAGAGGATCTGGTCGAACAGTTCACCCGTTTTCTGTTCCCGATCTCGGGGAGGGAACGGCGGACGATGTTCTTGCCCGACCCCGATTGGGGGGAGAAAAAACCGCAGTACGAGCGGTTCCGTTGGCGCAAATTCGAGTCGGATCACTTCGATTTTCTCGTCTACCCGAAGGGAGAGTCGACTCTTCCCGATCTCACGAGGTATTTCGAGGAGGAGTGGGTCCGGAACAACCGGATCTTCGGCGTCGATGCGCGCTTCACGAAGAAAGTGCCGGTCATTTTCTATCAAACGCGGCAGGAGTTCGAACAGACGAACGTGATCGGCGGACCGGTCCCGGAGGCGTTGGGGGGGTTGACGGAACTGTTCGCCTGGAAGCGGGTGACCTTCCCGTTCGAGGGGGAACGGCAGAAATTCGAGCACGTGGCGAAACACGAGGGGACACACGTCTACCAGATCGCGAAAGGGGTTCGCCGCCTCCCGCTCTGGTTCGTCGAGGGGTCGGCCGAGACGAACTCCATCTATTGGGATGCCGATGCCGAGATGGCGATCCGCGACGCGTATGTGAACGGGTTTTTCTACCGGACCGACGATCTTTGGCAGATCGAGGGGACCTGGCTCATGTACAAGGAAGGGAACTTCATTTCGAACGTCCTCTGGGACGAGTTCGGGGAGCCAGGGTTTCGAAAGATCTTCGATCGGGCACGAAGCGACAGCTTCGAGGAGAACCTGAAATCCTCTCTCGGCTGGACGCCGGAGAAGCTGGACGAGAAAGTGAGCGCCGCACTTTCGACGCGGTACTCGGATCTTCTGACGAGAAAAGATCTTGCGGAAACAGCGCAGCGGCTGGCCGAGACGGAGGTACTCCTCCACGCCCGGGGACCCTTCTTCCTCTCCGGGGGGCTGTCGGGTCCGAGGAACGCCCTGTACGTGAACTTCACGGCGCTCGACGGGAGCGTCGTTCGGAAGAAGATCGTCGCAGACCGCGAGTTCCGGAACGAGTCGCTCGATTATTTCCGGAAAGGGGGGTCGCTGGACGATCGTCAGATCGTCTATTCCATCAAGCGATCCGGGCGGGACGAACTCCGGATCGTGCCGTACACGTTTACACTGAAAAATCGGAAGTTCAGTCTCGGGAAGACAGAGAAACATTCGTGGCCCGGGATCGATTCGATCGTCGATCCGGTCCCGGCCGGTCCCAGCCGGATCGCGTTCATCGGGTATGCCGGCGGGTATTCGGACCTCTATCTTTTCGATCGGGGCTCGGGGCGGCTCGATCGGTTGACAGACCGCCGGGAGCACTTGAGCGGTCTGGATTTTTCCGACGCGGCCAAGTCACTGGTGTACTCGAAGGAGGAAGAGCGGGCCCCGAACCGTCTCCGGTACAACCGGAATCTTTATCTATTCCATCTTGATACGCGACAGGCGGAACGACTGACCGACACTCGATCGGTTCGGGAGGAAGAGCCTCGCTTTTCTTCGGACGGGAAGCGGATCCTTTATGTCGCCGATCCGGACGGGACGTATGACCTGATGATCCTCGATCTCGATCGGCGCGAGAGCCGGCGTCTCACCCGGATGAAGATCGGGGCGAAGAGGCCGCAGTTCGGCGACGGGAACTTCCTCCTCTTCGTTTCCCCGATGAAGCTCGCCCCTTCGATTTTCCGGGTCCCGATGCCGAGCGCGGTGGATCAGCTGCAGGCCAGCTGGCCGGTCGGAAAGCCGGAACGGCTACTCCTGACGGAGGGGCGCCTGGCGCCGGCACCGGCACCGACGGAGAAACCGAACGCGAGCCCCGCAACGGGAACGGGCCTTTTTTTCACCGATCGGAAGGCGAAACTGGCCGAACAGGAGGAGGTCTACGGCGTAGACGGTTTCGCGGTTCTCCCGAAAGGGTTCTTGTTTCGGGGAAGAGCGGGAGATCCTGATCTCAAGAAAGCCCGGGCGGATTCGAAGGCGCACTACTGGGAGTGGGACGGGACCGCGCTGACTTCGCTCGAATCAAAGATGGTCGATCGGCGGTGGATCCCACCGTCGCTCATGAGCCGGATCACGCCGCTCCTGGACGGCCGTCCGGTGGTCGACGGATGGGTCTCGACCGATGGCCGGAATTGTCTCTTGCTGGTCAACAATCGTCTCGCGCGCGAGGCGGAACGGTTCGACCGGAAGCCGGAAACCGGGATCGTGGTTTTCGACGTCGAAAGCGGGAAGATCGAGGAGCTTCCGGAGGGGCCGGGACGGGACCTCTCCACGCCGATCCAATGGGTGGCATTTCTCGCCGACCATCGGATCCTGTTGGCCGTTTCGGAGGAGCCGAACGGGCCGTTCGTTCTCTTGATCTACGATCGGACGAAACGGACCTTCGATGATGTTTCCCGCGATGCGGACGGCTTCCGCATCTCTCCCGACCGGCGACGGGTGGTCTGGGCGAGCCGGCGGGCGCTGTTCGGCTATGAAAATGGACATGATTTTTCCCTACACGGGCTCGAGACCAACGGTGTCCTGGCGTTCGACTTCCTGAGAGACGGCCGCCTCCTCCTGTTCGCAGGAGGGAGACGGAACTGGTGGGCTCAGACGATCTCCCCAGCCAACGTCCTCGAATCGAAGATCCTGATCCCGCATGAAACGGATCTGGAAGCGGTTTTCGGTGCGGTCGATCCGGAAAGCGGATCGATTGTGATCCGGGGTCGGCCGAAGAAGCGGCCGAGAGTGCCTGAGAAGCTTCTGCTCTGGAATCCGAAAAACGCGGCGCTGAATCCGGTGGTGGAAGGGGGCGTTTCGTATCCGTTCCTCGCGTTTCGGGGGAAGTATCTCAACTACACGGAAACCGTCGCCGGATCGAAGGAGGTTTTGGAATGGGCTGTCCAGGACGGGATCAAATACCCAATCCATCGGATGGTGACCGGAGAAAAGATGAAAGGGGGGTCGATCCTTCTTCGCGGTGAGGAGCCCCTCGTCCTCTGGAATCAGAAGTCGGGTACCACGACGACGTTGGCGACGGAGAACGCCGGGTATGCCGCAGCGGAGGGGGAACTGATCTACAGCGCTCCCTCCGGACCGAACTTCGAGCTTTTCTCGTACGCTTTGGCTTCGGGGCGGACCCGGAAGCTGACCGAGTCGACCGGAAACGCCGTCGAGCCGGAGGTCGTCGGCGGACGGCTCGTCTGGGTGACGGGGGACCGGAACGGTTGGGAACTTCGCGACGCCCCGCTTTCCGATCCGAAACAGGCGAATCGCGTAACACTCGCCGGATACGATCTCGTCAGTCCCAAGATGGAAGGGACCGCGGTTGCGATCGAGGCGGTCGAAAAACCGAAAGAGAAGATCCCTTCCCGACCGCCGGAGGAGCCGTATCAGCCTCGCACCTTGAGTGCGAAGCCGGCACCCGAAGCCTTCCACGTCCGATCGCTGGTCGCGGCGGTGGGGTACGACGGCGAGAGCGCCCGATTCCTCGTGAGCGGATTCGCCGACAACCTTTTCAGCGATCGCGGGATCTTTGTCGATGCCGTCTTTCTGGGGGGATCCCGGTTCGGCACGGCGGGATACGCCGATCTCCGACATGGGATGTCGTATGCCGGGTTCTATAATTTTCGGGACGAGATCCGGGATTACGGCACGGAGATCTCGAAGACGTTCACGCTCGATCGGTACCGGGAGATTCGTCTCTACGGCGATCTCGAGATCCAGGAGTACGGTTTGCCGACCGTCGACACGGCGAGCTTCGTCACGCCGGACGTGCAAAACCGGACGTTCCATCTGCTGAAAGGGGGGGCGGTCTTCGCTTATGACGAGACGGTCTGGGATCGCCACGGCCCGATCGCTGGGAGCCGGCTCTTCTTCAAGGCGGAGACCGGAGGGGACCCGGGGAAACCGACGTTCGGGAACGTCGACGCCAATGTCGACTTCCGCTGGTACAACCGGTTTCTCCCCAGGTTCGGTCTCGCTCACAGGGTTTCGGCGGGGACGAGCCAGGGGAATCTGCCGAGCGTTTTTCTCGTCGGGGGGAACCTATCGTTCCGGGGGGTCGGGTTCGACGAGCTGATCGGTCAGAACTATTGGGTCGTGAGCGAGGATCTCCGTCTCCCGATTTTCGATTTCCTCGGAGGGAAGTTCTTCGATCCGCTCGATCAGGCGATCGGCTTTTTGATTCGCTATTTCGATATCCGCGGAGGGATCTACGCCGACGTGGGATCGGTCTGGTACAACGGAACTCACCCGAAGGTGGTTCACTCGGTGGGGTACTTCGTGAACGCGCCGACGTTCTTGGGTTTGAACTTCCGTCTAAGCCAGGGGTTTCTCGGACGGAAAAGGATCGGAATCTGGCTCGGGTACAATTGGTGATGGCCAAGCAGACCGACAGCTACTATCGCAAGGCGAAAACGGAAGGGTTCGCGGCGAGGTCGGTCTTCAAGCTCGAGGAGCTGGATCGGAAGTACAAACTCTTCCGCGCGGGGCAGAAGATCCTCGATCTGGGCGCCGCCCCAGGATCGTGGATGCAGTACGTATCAGAGCGAGTAGGGGAGAAGGGGCTGGTCGTTGCGATCGATCGAAATCCTCTTCGCACGCAGGTTCCGGCCAACTGTCGTGTTCTTCAGGCGGATGTGTTGGCCGTATCAAGTACAGAGTTAAAAGAAGAGTTCGGGAGTTTCGATGGTCTTATCAGCGATCTCGCCCCACAGACGACCGGCGATCATGAAGGGGATCACGCCCGCTCGGTCGAGCTTTGCCGTTGCGCGTTCGCCCTGGCGAACGACCTGCTCGTTCCGGGAGGTTCGTTTGTTTGCAAAATGTATCAGGGGGAAGAGAGTAAGGAGTTCCTCGTTTCGCTGCAAAGATCGTTTCAGACGGCGAAGATCCAAAAACCAAAAGCTTCCCGGGCGGAGAGCAGAGAGATCTTTTTCGTGGCGACCAGCTACTTCCGCGGGAGCTGAATCGAGAAGACGCTGCCGCCCCCTTCGCGGTCCCCGACGGAGACCAACCCGCCGTGAAGGCCGACGAAGTACTTGACGAGATAGAGACCGAGGCCGCTTCCGCGGACCCCCTGATTCCGGGCTTCCTGCCCGCGATAGAACTTCTGGAAAATCCGCTCGCGGTCTTCGGGACGGATCCCTGGCCCCGAATCGGCCACGTCGATCTTCACCCACGAACCGGATTCCGAGGTCGAGATCTCCACCGTCCCGCCGGCCGGTGTGTATTTAACGGCGTTCTCGATCAAGTTGGCCGCCGATTCCTGGATCAGATCCCCGTCCATCAGGAGAGGGAAGAGCGGCTCGAGCTTCGTCTTGATCGCGACGTGTTTATCGATCGCGCTGGACCGATGGGCCTCCACGAGGCGCTCGATCATCGCGTTGACGTCCTTGTTCGCCATCTTGAGCTGGAATTCCGGCCGCTCCACGCGGGTCAAGGTGAGAATCCTTGACACGAATCGGTGCAGGTCTTCCCCCGACCGCAGGATCTTCTCCAACTCGAGGCGGAGGTTCTTCGGATTCTGTTCCTTTGCCGCCAGGAGCATCTCGACGATCCCCTGGATCCGGGCGATCGGGGTCTTCAGGTTGTGGGAAACGAGGGACATGAAGTTGTCCTTGAGCGTTTCGACTTCGGACAGGAGACGCGCCTCCTCCTGGTATCGCCACCTCCCTTTGTACTCGACGATCAGACGGTACGGCAGGAGGAAGTAGTAGGCGATCGCGATCGCGAAAATCGGGCGGGAGATGTCGAGATAGATGAAGTGGCTCAGGCCGATCACGCCGACGAGAACCAACCCCGCCAGGACGAAGATGACCGTTAGGATCCCCAAGAGCGGGACCGGGGAAAAAAGTCCCGCGGTCGTGACGATTGAAACGAGGATCGTCATGGCGATCGTGACGCGCGCTCGCGAGACGCGGATGAAACGGTCCCGCAGGAGCGAGTCGATCGCATTCGCATCGAGCTCCGTGGCGCTGGCTCCGACCGACCCCCGCCGCGAATAGAACGGGGCCCCGCCCAGGTACGCGTGCTGCCGGCTTGGGGGGGGAGGGATGAGGATCAGGGATCCCGAGAGTTCCTGAAGAGTGAGCGCGCTCCGGAGCGCCTCCTCGATCTCGATGCGCCGGTAGGTTCCCGGAGGGCCGGCGACATTGATCAGGTAGAGACGTTCCGGGGAAAGCTTGGCGACCTTGTCCGGTGCGATCAGGGATATGAGATGGGAATCGAACGATCCGAACGAGGAGCCCTTTCCCGAAAGAGACGATTCCCAGAACTCACCCGAACCGGGGGAAGCGATGAGCCGGAGGACTCGGGGTTCGGCCGATCGCCGGGGGATCTCGCGGTTCCAGAGGACGGGGTACGGCAGTTCATCCGGCTTCAGTAACTCTCGTTCGGGCCCGTCGAGGTGGAAGTCCAGAACCACGGCGCGGGGGTTTCTCGATTTGAGCTTCAAGAGGAATTGGTGGAGGGGCAGAACCCAGGAGTCCTCGGTTTCCACAGGAGAATCAGAGGTAGGGAGCATTGCGAGAACGATCGCCGGGTCGACCGGTTGGACGCCGCGGACCCGCATCATGAGGTTGTAGAAGAGTCCCTGGAACGGGAAGTCGATCCACGAAACCATAAGCCCCAGCGCGATCCCGAACGCCGGAACGAAGATCCACCTCTTCATCATCGGTATTCATAATCCGGATGCGGAAAGGTTTGTATTTAATTCCGGTCGCGAAGATAATCGGGCTGCTTCCCCGTACAGGAAAGGAGACGTGTTGAACGTCCCGAGTGCAGAGATTCGCCCGAAGCTCACGCGAATGCTCGATGTACGCGACTCTGTGGCGCTGGTGACCGGCGTGATGGTCGGTGTGGGGATCTTCCGGATCCCGACCGAGGTGGCGCGGGAGCTCGGCGCCGTCGGCCCGATTCTTCTCGTTTGGGCCTTGGGAGGTGGGATGTCCTTTCTCGGCTCCCTCATCCATGCCGAGCTGGCATCCGCCTGGCCTCGAACGGGCGGAATCTATGTCTCGTTCCGGGAATGTTTCGGCCCGCTCACCAGCTTTTTGTTTGGATGGGGGCAGCTCCTCATCGTCCGACCGGCGTGGCTGGCGGTGATCGCGATCGTTTTCGCCGACTACATGGAGTATTTCCTCCCGCCGGATGGGGGCTCGACCGGGGCGCTGATCGCGATCTGTGCGATCCTCGCCGCTTCGATCGTCACCTCCGTCGGGGTCCAGGTAAAGGGGAAGCTGCAGAACCGTCTGACCGTCGTCAAGGTCGCGGCGCTCCTTCTGATCGTCGTTAGTGCGCTCCTAGTCGCAGGAGGATCAGGGTTTCATCCTCCGGGGGCGATCGATCGATTCGTGTGGGACCGATCCGGCTTGAGCGCGATGGGAGCGGCGCTGGTGATGATTTATTGGACGTACGACGGGTGGAGCGAGCTCTCGATGGTGGCAGGGGAGATCGAAACCCCGGGAAAAACGATCCACCGTTCCTTGATTCTCGGATGCGCCGGGGTGACGGCTCTCTATTTGCTGGTGAACATCGCGTTTCTTAACGTCCTCTCGGTTCCGGGGGTGGCAGGATCGAGGCATGTGGCGTCCGACGTGATGGTGCGCCTTCTGGGGCCGTTTGGAGGGATCTTGATGGCGGCGCTCCTCGTCGTGGCGACCTTCGGGGCTCTCAACTCCACGGCGCTGGCTGGGTCGAGGCTTTTTTTCACGATGGCGGTGGACGGGAATTTTTTCTCCTGGGCGCGGCGGGTGGAAACCGCGGTCCGGACGCCGATCGCGGCGAACGTGATCCAGGCGCTGCTGGCGATCCCCCTCATCTGGTTCTGGAGTCTCGCGGAGATCGTGACTTGCTACATCTTCGTCTCGCTCCTCTTCCACCTCGGGGCGGTGCTCGCTCTCGTTTGCCTCCGACGGAAGGCGGATGTTTCACCGGAGCGATATCGCGCCTGGGGGCATCCGTTCACCTCGATCGTGTTCGCCGGAGGTACGGCGGCCTTGCTTGGGAACATCTGCATCCGGTCTTTTTCACAGGCGGCGGTCGGTTCTCTCGTCTTGCTCTCCGGGATTCCGGTTTTCCTAATCTGGAAAAGATTTCGCGCGGTTGCGCGGGCCGCTCGCTAGGGGATTCCCTTCAGTTGTGTTACTCTTTCGCTCGAGAGTAGCACCGCCTGTGAGCTGGAAAGAATATCAACAGCGCAAGAAGTCATGGCCGTTTCGGATCCCGAGGGGGGTGCTTCTCGGGCTCCTCCTCATGGCGGTTTCGATCCCCGCTCTCTTGACTCTTTACCGCTCGAATCCGGATCCGGAGATCCCGTCGGCGCTGCCGTTCGATTCGGTCGAGCTCCTTAACGCTTTGACGCCGGAAATCCTTTCCCAGCCGGTCACCGAAGTCACGGTGAACCACGGTTTGAAGCGTTTCAGGGCGACGCTTTCTCTGGATACGGAGCTCCAGCGGTTCATTCAGAAGAAACTCCGGGCCTACCGGGTCGATTGGGGCGGGGTTGCGGTGATCGATTCCGGTACCGGAGAGGTCTTGGCCCTGGCATCCCATTCGGAGAAAGAGGCGGGGGCAGGTCCCCTGGCGTTGCGTGCGACGTTTCCGGCCGCATCCATCTTCAAGATCGTGACCGCGACGGCGGCGCTGGATCAGAATCTCGTCGGAAGGACGTCGTCCATCGCCTACCGGCTCCGCTCGCGCCGGGATGAGGGGACGATCCGCCCGTCGGACATTTCGAAACCGGGCGGGAACAACGTCGCGACCGTGGAACAGGCGTTCGCGAAATCGGAAAACAAGGTGTTCGGGCAGCTCGGGCTCCGGGTGGGGGGGGCAACGCTCCTGGAATATGCCGGGCGCTTCGGGTTCAACGCGAGGATCCCGTTCGAGCTTGCGATCGGCGTGAGCCTGGCCGGTTCCTCGGACACCGAGGAGACGGATGAAGACGAGGATGCCGTCGACTCGGCGCGGATGGCGGCGGGCTTTCGAGGCGCCACCCTAAGCCCGCTCCATGGCGCGCTCATCGCATCGGCCGTCGTGAACGGCGGCAGGATGGTGACCCCGCGCATCGTGCAACGGGTGACCGACGACGCGGGAACGGAGGTGTATCGGTCCGGTTCCACCGTCTGGACGCGCCCGATGAGCGAAGAGACGGCGCGAGAACTTCGCCTGATGATGGCCAAGACGATCGCGCGCGGAGGGACGGCGCACCGCGGGTTCCGTCGTCTGGAGAATGACCGGGTTCTAGGTCGGCTCGATATCGGCGGGAAGACCGGATCGCTGACGGGCCAGAACCCTCCGGGAAAGAACCTCTGGTTCGTGGGGTATGCCGCCGGGCCGAACCGCTCCATCGCGATCGGCATGGTTCTGGTTCACCATCGGATCTGGCGCGTCAAACCCGCACAACTTTCCCGCGAGATCCTCGACTCGTTTTTCTCCCGGCCCACGCTGATCGGTACGGGACGAAAAGAGACAACCCGCAGAAAGGAGACGACCGATGGCTGACGAAATCCGGAAACGACAATACCTGGTCGATCGTCGCTTTCAGATGAAGTACACGGGGATGGTGGTAGCGGTTTCGAGCTTGCTGTTCATCATCTTCGGCTACCAGCTCTACAAAGGGGAGTTGGCCCGCACGGAGATTCTCAAGATCCAGAACCTGGATGCCCTCGGCCTGGTGCAGGCGCAGGACTACCACGTCCTCTGGTACCTGATCGGGGTTTTCATCCTTCAGATCGCGAGCCTCGTGGTCTTGGGAGTTCTTCTCACGCACCGGATCGCCGGGCCGATGTTCCGGGTCCGGAAGTATCTCGAGGAGATCGCGGAGGGGGGGAAGCTCAAGCCGCTCGACAAGGTGAGGAGTCGCGACGAATTCCGGGAGTTCTTCGATTCGTTGAGTGCGTTGATCGAGCAACTTGCGGCACGGGGAGTGGCCCAAAAGAGCAAGGTGGACGAACTCCGCGCGGCACTCGAAACCGCGAGCCGAGATCCCGCCAAGCTCGAGAAATGCAAAGCTCTCTGTGCTGACCTTTCAGCGACGATTCAAACCAGCGATTAGAATTCGATCTTTTCGTCCTTCGGCGGGGCGAAGGTGTACGTGTAGTTCATCGTCACGAACGCGAGCGGAATGGAAGGGAAGCGGATCTCTTTCACCTTCCCGGCAATGCAGGCGGTGACTTCCTCATCTGGAAGAGTCGATGCCGGAACCTCGACCTCGGAAACGACCCCCGTCGCGAGAACCCGGAACCGGAGGGTGACGCTCCCGCCGAGGTGCGGGTGCTTGGCAAGCCCCCGGAGATAGCATTGATTCACCGATCCCGCCTGTTCTCGGACCGTTTCACGGAGCCGGTTCAGCTCGGAGGTTCGGAAGAGGTAGGCCGTGATGACGCTTGCGTCGAGCTTGAACGTGTCGCGGATCCTCTCGTCGGTCACGAGCGGAATCGTCCGATCCTTCCGTTCCTCCACCTGGTTCGGCCGGAGCGCGGCCGCGGCGACGTCCACGGCGCGCGGGTTCACGTTCTTCTTGAGGTAACTCCGGAACGTTTCGGGAGTTACGGCGGCGGTTTCGAGCCCGCTCAAGTCGGATTTCAGATTGACTCGGTGGTTCCGATCGTCCGGAAGTCGGCCCGTATTCATCAGCCCGATCATCGTGATGCAGTTCGCGGCTTCGCGCCGGACGACGATGTCCGGGTCCGCTCGCGCGGCACGGGCACAGGCCGGCTGTCCCTCTTTCATCCCGAGGCGTGTGATCCCCTGAACCGCCCGGAGGCGTACGTACGCTTCGCGATCGGTCAACGCGAGAAGCAGGGTGTGGAGACTCGAGGGTCTTCCGGCGATTCCCAGGAGCCAGGCCGCGGTCGCCCGCTCCGACCGATCGGTCGAATAGATTGCCGTCCGTTCCCACTCGTTGACCGCGAACGCCGCGCGGAAGTTCCAGAGGATCCGTTCGATCGCAAGGAACTCCACGTCGCTCAGAACCTCCTCGTTCGCCACCTCGAGAACAGGGGGGAGGATCCGGTGATCCGGGATCGCGCCGACGGCATACAGGATCGCCAGACGAACCGCCGGGTTCGTCTCCTGGCGAAAAGCGCGAACCATCCAGTCGGCTACGGTGCCGTCGGCGATCTTCCCTAGGCCGTCGGCCGCCGCGATCCGAACCTTAAAATCACCGCCGGTCTCGAGAGCCCGCAACAGGTACTCGACTTTGGCCGCCCCTTCGAGCGAGATCGCCCGTTCGCCCGGAAGGGTCCAGACGGCGATGAGAATGGCGAGAACGACTCCCAGGAGTGGGTACGGCGTGCGGGACAACATTCATATGGTACCGCCCGGAGAGAGAAGCGGTCAACGGTTCGGAGATTATTCCCAGTCCGCCAGACCGGTCAGCGTGAATCCGGCGCCGATCGTGTATCCTCGGACATCCTTCCCAGGAAGGAGCGTGTCGTCGTACCGGAAGAAGGGACCGAAGAAGGGACGGTACGTGGCGCGCCGGGAGCCGACCATGAGATCCACGAGGGCGTTCCATCCGAGATGATTCCCGTTGCGGACGTTTACCCACAGGGCGTTAACGCCGATCGATCCGCGTACATGGGCGGTCTCGAGATACCGAAAAACCGGCCCCCCTCCGAGCTCGTGGGCGGCGGTCGGAGCCTCGTATCGCACATAGGTATACGTGGCGTTCAGGCCGAAACGAGGGAGAAGGAACATCGAAATCTCGGTCGTGAGCCCGAGCGACTGGTCGCTCCACCCGGCCGGGCCGGTCTGAACGCGGACATATCCCGGGCGCAGCGAGAGGGAGATCTCGCGAAAATCTGCGGGGGTCACAACGTGGCCAGTCTCCTGGGAAGCATGCTCGGTTCTTTCGGCGGGCTCTGGGGTCGCCTGGATCTCGACCTGCGACTCGGTCGCTGTCGGGACGGGGGTCGCGGTTACGGTCGTTTCCGGAGAGGGGGCCGGGGTCGCCGCGGCTGCGTCCGCTGGCGAGGGAATCGGAGTCGTCTCGACGATCGGTGCCACGGTGGGAGACGCGACGGGTGTGGCGGTCCCCGTCACCGGAGGATCGGCCAACGTCCTCGCGACCGGCGCGAGCAGCACAAGCAAAAGAACCAACTTTCGAATCGTCATCGAAAACCTCCCCGAATTCGCTTAGTGTAAAGGAGATGCCGACGGAGCGCGAGATTCTCGTTTACGACGACACGTCACCGATCCGCCTGGATCGCTTCCTGGTCGATCGTTTGAGAGGACTCTCCCGGGCCTACGTTGCCGAGCTGATCGCGCTGGGGATCGTGACCGTCAACGGGAAGAAATGCCGGAAAGGGGTCACCCTGGGAAGGGGGGACCGCGTGGAGGTGGAGCCGTTCCAGCGCCCCGAGGAACGCCGGATCGATCCGAACCCGGACATTCCGGTAACGATCGTCTGGCAGTCGCCCCAGATGCTCGTCGTCGACAAGCCGGCGGGGCTGCCGACGCATCCGAACGATTTCACAGACAAGGAAACGCTCGCAAACGCTCTGGTCGGTCGTTTTCCGGGATTGGTCGAAGTCGGGGAGGATCCGCTCCGGCCCGGTATCGTCCACCGCCTTGACACCGACACGTCGGGGCTCTTGGCCGTGGCCCGGACGCAGGAGGCGTTTCGTCATCTGCGGCAGCAGTTCGACGAGAGGAAGGTCAAGAAGACCTACCTGGCGCTCGTTCTGGGGGAAGTCTCAGCGAAAGGGGAGGTCGTAACGCCGCTTGCGCACCATGCGACGAACCCGAGGAAGATGGTGGCCGTCCCGCCGGAAGGGACGGGGAAGATCCCCCACCGATCGAAAGTTCGCGAAGCCGGGACGGCCTATGAGCCGGTCGAGAGGTTCATCGGGTACACGCTTCTCCGGGTACGAACGAAGACCGGCCGAATGCACCAGGTCCGGGTCCACTTGAGTTCGATTGGGCACCCGTTGGCAGGGGACCGGCTTTATCAAACGCCCAAGGAACGACAGATCGACCGGATCCGTCTCGACCGGCACTTCCTCCATGCCCATAAACTAGAACTCGAGGTATTGCCAAACAACTCGTTTAAATCATTTGATAGTAATCTACCAAACGAGTTGGAATTTGCGCTGGCTGAACTGCGGGCCGAGGGGTGAGGTTTACTTCGGGCTGCCGTTTGGAGCGACTTTCTCCTGAATCATCGGAAGGGTCAGGATGTCGCCGATCCGGAGCGGTTTTTTTAAGAGCTCGGGGTTGAATCGTTTGAGGAGCCAGAGCGGAACCTCTTCGTTGGAGGAGATCGTCCATTCGCTGTCCCCCGCCTTGATCGTGTACGGCTCGGTTCCGATCACCTCGTACCGCTGGTGGAATTCGTCCTCGAGAGTCCGGTGGTACTCGATCCGGCGCCGCTCGAACGTCGTTCTCATCTCCTCCGTTCCGATCGGGAGACGGATCTTCCGGCCGAGCTGGACCGACTCCCCGCTCTGGAGGCGGTTCAAAGCCCGAATCGATCTCGTGTTGTCGAACGCCAGCCACTCGGCGTAGTGCCCGATCGTCTCGTCCGGTTCCACGACGATCTCGTAGAGCTTGGCGGTCTCTTTTTTCGATTCATGCACGGCGAGATCCTGACCGGCTCCGAACGCCCGGGAGGTCTCGGCCGCCGCCACCTTGGTTTCCGCGACCTGCGTTGCGCTCGGCGACGGCGTCGGTATGGGGGTCTTCGCCGGCGCCGCGGTCGGCAAGGGGCTCGCCGTCGGGGCCGGTTTCGGGGGCTGGGTCGGCAGCGGTGTCGAAGCCAACGCAACCTTCGGCGCTTCGGTCGGAGCGGACGCCGAAGTCGGGGTCTGTTTTGGGGCCGGGATGAAGAGGATCTGTCCCGCGCGGATCGTCGCAGAGGCGTCGAGGTCGTTGGCCGCGATCAGCGTCTGGCACGACACCGAATAGTCCCGGGCGATTCCGCACGGCGTATCCCCCGCCTTCACGCGATACGATTCCTCGGTGGCGGTGACCTCCATCGGCATTTGGAGTAGCGAGGCGAGGAGCGGATCCCATCCCCCTTCGCGCTTGGGAAGATGGAGTGTGTATCCTTCGGGGATCGGAAGCCGCCCCCTCCAGACCGCCCGGGTGAGCGCGGGGTTGAGAGTCTGAAGTTGGTCGATGGGAACGTTCAGTTGCTCAGAAAGCTTCTTGGCGGAGATCTTCTTGGGCAGTTCGAATCGCGCGAGATCCTGCGATGGAGTCGTTGGGAGAGCGGCGGTCATCTTCGTGGCGACGTGCCGGGCTGCGAGAAACGAGGCATAGAAATTCTGAACCGCGGTCCGGAACCTCCGCCCGCTGTAGTTGAAGAGAACCCGGACGAAATCGGTTCCCTCCTCCGTCATGGCCCGGCGGACTCCGGCGAGGCCGTAGTTGTACGACGTGACGACGAACGGACCGAGCCGATTGAGCATCGTCGCGGGGTTCTCTCGGGAGGTTCTTTCGAGCTCGGGGTCGAGGCGTGCGGCAACGGGCCCCAAATCTCCGTAGGACATCTTAAAATACTTGGTTGCAGCTATCGTCGATTTCTCCGGATCGAACCGCTCGTCCAGCGTATTCTTGACCTTGAGGCCGAAAAGGCGCGCTGCTCGGGGCATGAACTGCCACATTCCGGCAGCATTCAGTCGGGAGAGAGCTCTCGGGTTGTAGGAAGATTCGACGAACGGAAGATACTGAAGATCGGTCGGCAGCTTTGCCTTCTCGAGTTCCGCGACCACCATATCTTTATATCGAGCGTACGATTTGACCCCTTCCTTGAACCGATCCCGGTTCCCTTCCTGGCACCGGATGTTCTCCGCGGCGTCTCGGAGGGTCAGTCCGTTCGGCGCGGGAAACAGCGCGAGAATCTTCTGGTCTTCCGACGACCACTCGGGAACGGTCTTTTCCGCCCTATCCAGGCGGTCAGCGAGGTCGAAAAGTTGAGCCTTAAGCTTCTTCCGTTCCGTTTCGATCACGTTGTTCTCACTCCGCACGCGACGGGAGTGCCTGCGCTTCCCGCACGGGATCGACGTTTCGAGAACGGAGTAGACCCTCTCGGGGGTCTGGTTGCCGTGCAGGATCCTCTGGTTCGCTCCCCATTTTCCGAAGACGTCGGCCCAGAACAGGATCCGGTCCCGAAGTTCCGGGGGACACGGGAAGGGATCGTTGCAGGTCAGGTCCGGTTTGGCTGCCGCGGCCGGGGAAGGCGAGGGGCTTGGGGACACGGCTGCTTGAGCTGCCCGAAGGCCGATCGCGGCCAGCGCGAGGAGAGAAAGAATTCGGTGGTTCATCAATTGGCTTTCGGGATCACTAACTTCTGTCTGACTCGGACGGGTTTGTCCAGATGAAGGTTTTGATTCGCCGCGAGAAGCTCGTCGATCGAGATTTGGTGCTTACTTGCGATCGACGAAAGCGTGTCCCCGACGGCCACCGTATACAACCTGGCTGGCGGTTTCTTGCGCGCCTTAACGGGCTTTTGCAATTCCGCCAGAAATGTCTTTCGCGCAGCCTCGTCGAGTGCTGGGATCCGGAGGTTGTAGTTCTTGGGAAGAATCGTCGTCCACTTCTCCTTCGTTCCGGGGATCCGCATGCCCGGGTTCATCTCGTGCAGGAGGTCCAGGCCGATGCCAAGAAGGGAGGCGACGCGCGCGGCCGAAACCGCCTTCTCGAGACGGAACCGTTCCTTCCCGGCAGTGAACGGAGCCGCCGCAGGGAGATCGAGACTCAGGGCGACATGCCGGGCGGCGAGGAACGTCGCATAATAATTCTGCACGGCAATTCCCCAATACGGGTCGATGTACGTCCAGAGAACGTCGACGAAATCGGTGGAGTGGATTCTCTTGATGGCGTTGCTCACGCGCCCGGGGCCGGCGTTGTATGCCGTGATCACGAAGGGGCCGGCGAGTTCTCGCCCAGCTTTCTCTTCAACGGACTGAAGCGCCTCGAGTACCAGTTGGTACGAATCACTGAGGAAATCGAGGGTGATCTCCGAAGCGTCCTCCGGATCGAAGCACTCGTCCACCCCCTTGCATCGGTTTCCCCCGTAGTCCCGGGCCGTCGACGGCATGATCTGATACGGCCCCTTGGCCCCGGCACTCGACAGCGCATACAGGTGGTAAACCGATTCCGCGAGGGAAATGTAAGTCACGTCGCAGGGGAGGTTACGGCTGTCGATCTTGTCCCATACCATCGGCAGATCACCCGCCCATGCCGGAAGACGTTCCAGAAACTCGTTGAGAAGTCCCTCCCGCCCTACGATGCGGTTGGCCGCTTCGCGGAAGAAGGAGGGGTTGTCGGATCGGACGAGCTTCCGGATCTCAAGCTCGTCGTTCGTCCACGTGGTGGAACCTTTCTGAAGCTTCCGCGCCGTTGTCTGGAGGAGGTCCCATTTTTCTTTCTTAGCGTTCCCGACCAATTGTTCCTTTTCCCTGGCCCACCGCTCTCGAGCCTTTTTCTTGTCCTCGTCCCTTTCCATTTCTTGGATGCGTTTCTCCAAATCCGTTCGGGAAGGGATCTTGACGGACGAATAAACCCTCTGGACGATCGAGGAGTCATGAATCAGAGCGATGCTGTCCGGGGTGGTGAAGAATCGGATCCAGCCTCGTACGACGGGAAGGAGGCGTTCGGGGCAGGGGAAGTCAGTGTTACACCCCAAGACCTGGACCTCAGGCTCGGTGGGGGGGGTCTGGGCGGACGAATGGATTGCGGGCAGAACGAAAGCGATCGAAAGTGACAGTCCCAAAAACAACCGATGCATGCTGCGAGAATTCCCCCTTACGAAAGAGGGGGTAACCATACCTGAAAACGGCTTCAGATGGGAGGCCGTACGTCATTGCGATGGGGAAGGCGAGTGCTATACTCCGCGCCCGAGAGGAGAAGAGCTGTGCGTGCATTGATGAAGGTCCGATCTGCTGCGGGTGCTGAGCTGGGAAACGTCGAGGTTCCGAAGCCGGGACCTGAAGATGCGCTCATCAAGGTGAAAGCCACGTCGATCTGCGGGACCGACGTCCACATCTACCACTGGGACGAATGGGCCGCCTCCCGGATCAAGACCCCTCTTGTTTTCGGACACGAGTGCTCCGGCGAAGTGGTCGAGGTCGGGAAGAACGTCAAGAACCTGAAAGTCGGCGCGCATGTCTCGGTGGAGACGCACATCGCGTGCGAAACCTGTTACCAGTGCACCCACGGGCAGGAGCACGTCTGCCAGAACGTGAAGGTGGTCGGGATCGATCGTCCCGGGGCGTTCACCGAATACATCTGCCTCCCCGCGCGGAACGCCTGGGTGAACAGCGACGAGCTTCCGTGGGAAGTCGGCTCGGTCCTCGAACCGTACGGAAATGCCGTACACACGGTGAATGCGGGGGAAGGGGTGAACGGGAAAACAGTCCTTGTCTCCGGGTGCGGCCCGATCGGGGTGATGGCGATCGGAGTCGCCAAGGCGATGGGAGCCTCCGCGATCTACGGGACCGACATCAGTGACTATCGGTTACAGCTGGCCCGGCAGATGGGGCCGACCGCCGTGTACAACGCAAAAGACCCGGCGCACTTCGATCAGTTGAAGGACGCCATGCACGGTCTCGGCTTTGACGTTCTGCTCGAAATGTCGGGATCCCCGGCGGCGATGGAGGACGGCTTCAAGCTCCTCCGGAACGGCGGGACGGCGGTGCTCCTGGGCCTTCCCAGCGCGCCGATCAAGTTCGATTTCTCGAACTATCTCGTCCTCAAAGGGACCAAGGTCTACGGGATCTACGGCCGGGAGATCTACAAGACCTGGGCGCAGGGGCGGGAGCTGGTCGATTCCAAGAAGATCGATCTGACGAAGGTGATCACGCATTACATCCCGATGGAGAAGTTCGCCGAGGCGATGGCGCTGATGGAGTCGGGGAAGAGCGGCAAGATCATCTTCCGGATGTAAGGACACGCGGATGCCCGAACGGATCGGCTGGGACGCCTACTTCATGAAGATCGCGGAGCAGGTGGCGACGCGCTCCACCTGCGACCGGCGGTACGTCGGAGCGGTCATCGTTCGGGACAAGATGATCCTTTCGACCGGATACAACGGCTCGGTCCGTGGAATGCCTCACTGCTCGGAGATGGGGCACATGATGGAGAACGGCCACTGTGTCGCCACGATCCACGCCGAGGCGAACGCGATCATCCAGGCGGCCAGGAACGGCGTGAACATCCACGGAGGGACGATCTACGCCACCGCGAGCCCCTGCTGGTCCTGCTTCAAGATGATCGTGAACGCGGGGATCAAGAAGATCTTTTACGGTGAATTCTACCGGGACGAGCGGATTTTCGAGGTCGCAAAAAAACTGGGCGTCGAACTTACGGAGCTCGACGCCCAGGTGCCTCGCGCGGAAACTTCGCCTTAGAAGCTTCCGCCCCCTGTATTCGGCGAGCCCTTGGTCCGGGTCACGACCGTTTCGAACAACTTCGTCGAAGGATCGGTCGAGCAGTTATAAATTTGAACCAGGAGCTGATCCCCCGGCGATCCGGCGATTCGGATCGAAAGAGCGTTCGACCCGTCTTTGAGGTTGATCGCCTTCGTGAGCGTCACGTCCTTATTCTTGAAGTCGCTCTGGACGAAGATCTCCTCGCCATTCAGGGAAATCACAGCCGAGGAGGTGCCGGTGCTGACGACCACCATCTCCGTGCAGACCCCGGGTAGTTCGTCTTCGTCATTATTGATCCCATCGCCGTCATCATCCTTGGTCGGATCGGGGTTGCCACCCGTGCCTTCATCCCCCGAAGGAACGACCGGATGAGACTCTGGGGGATCCGGCATCGTGCCGGTGAACTCCCCGCCACTTTCGGCATCGCCGAGGATCGTCGGTTCACCCGCGGTTAAGTCGGGGGCACTTCCGTTCGTTCCACCGGTAAGCTCCAATTTCTGGTCCAGACCGATGAACGAGAAGGCGCCCATTCCGTTGCCGCACCCGACAAGGAGAAGAGTTGAGAAAAGAAGGCTTAAGACAGGGGTTCGCGACATTCTTGTAACCTCCAGGGACGGATATAGAGCAAAAGGGGTGCCACGGTAAGAAGTTGAAATCATTAAGTTCGGTTTGTCTAAAAAGGTACAAAAACCGCAATTTTTTCAACAAGGTATGCAAAATATGCGAAGTTCCCCCGGATGAAACGAGGACCCTATTTAGGTGCGCATATGTCGATCGCGGGTGGTTTCGACAAGGCGGTGGAGCGGGGAAAGACGGTTGAAATCGAGGCGCTCCAGATCTTCACGAAGAGTTCGAACCAGTGGGCGGCGAAAAGAATGACGGCGGAGGAGCCTGACCGGTTTCGGACAGCGAAAGAGGAGGCGGGGCTCAAGTTCGTCTTCGCGCACGACTCGTACCTGATCAACATGGCCTCTCCCGACCCTGCGTTATGGGAGAAGTCGGTCCGGGCGTTCGGGGAAGAGATGGATCGGGCAGAGGCCCTTGGGCTCGATTTCCTGATCTTTCACCCGGGGGCGCACATGGGGGAGGGGATCGAAAAAGGGGCGAAGCGGCTCTCGGACGCGCTCAACCGGTTGACCGGCGAAAGGAAGGATCAGAAGGTTCTTCTCTTGTTGGAGAACTGCGCCGGTCAAGGGACGACGGTCGGACGGAAGTTCGAGGAACTTTCGATGATTCGCGACGCGGTGGAGGAGAAGAAGAGGGTGGGTTTCTGTTTCGATACCTGCCATGCGTTTGCCGCCGGGTACGATCTTCGGACAAAGGAGACGTATGAAGCGACGATGAAGGAGTTCGATCGCGTCGCGGGGTTGAAGCATCTGTGGGCATTTCACGTCAATGATTCAAAGAAAGGGCTCGACTGCCGCGTGGATCGCCACGAGCATATCGGCAAAGGGGAGCTCGGCCTCGAGCCGTTCCGGTTTCTTTTGAATGATTCGAGGTTCAAGGATCACCCGATGGTGATCGAGACGCCGAAGTCGGACGATCTCCACGAGGACCGGGAGAATTTGAAAAAACTTCGATCGCTCTTACAGCGAAGCTAGCTTCGCGATCAGGTCGACCACGCGGCAGGAATACCCCCACTCGTTGTCGTACCACGCCACGGTCTTGACGTAGTTCCCGCCGATCACCTTCGTGAACGGGGCATCGAAGATCGACGAGTGCGTGTTCCCGATGATGTCGCTTGAAACGATCGGGTCTTCCGAGTATTGGAGGATCCCCTTCAGGTATGTCTCGCTGGCGGTTTTCATCGTTCGATTGATCTCCTCGGCGGTCGTCTTCTTTTTCAAGACCGACACGAGATCGACGATCGATCCGTCCGGGAGAGGGATCCGCATCGCGGTCCCGTCCAGTTTCCCGGCCAGCTCCGGCAGGATCTTCCCGACCGCCCGGGCTGCTCCGGTCGTTGTCGGGATGATATTCTCGTTCGCCGCCCGCGCTCGGCGGAGGTCCTTGTGATACTGATCGCTCAGGCGCTGGTCGTTGGTGTACGAGTGGACGGTCGTCATGAAGCCGCGCTCGATTCCAAAGTTGTCGTTCAACACCTTCACCATCGGCGCCAGGCAGTTGGTCGTGCAGGAGGCGTTCGAAACCAATCGATGATCCTTGTTCAGGATCCCGTCGTTCACGCCGATGACGACCATCGCGTCCAAAGGATCTTTCGGGGGGACGGTCAAAATCACCTTTTTCGCTCCCGCCGCAAGGTGTTTCTCGACATCGGCCCGTTTCGTGAACTTCCCCGTCGATTCGATCGCGATGTCGACGCCGAGGTCTTTCCACGGAAGCTTCGTCGGATCGTTCTCTCGGAACATCTTCGTCTTCTGGTTCGCGGTGGTCAGGATGCCGTCCACCAAGGCGGTCGAGTGGGGAAAGATTCCGAAGATCGTGTCGAACTTGAGTAGATAGACGAGCGTTTCGGGTGCGGTGATGTCGTTGACCGCCACGACCTGAATGTCTTTCCGGTCGGCAACCAGGCGGTAGACCGCCCGCCCGATCCGGCCGAAGCCGTTGATTCCGATCCGAATGGTCATCGCGCACCTCCTTCGAACTTCGACATACGTTGGACCAGTTCCACGACCCGGTGGGCGTATCCCCAACCGTTGTCGTACCAGCCGAGCGTTTTGACCATTCGGTCCCCCAGGGTCATGGTCGCGAGCGAGTCAAAGACCACGGAGTGGGAGTCGCCGATCACGTCGCTCGATACGATCGGGTCGTCCATGTACGAAACGATCCCCTTGTAAATCGAACCAGCCGCGCTCCGGAAAATCTCGTTCACCGATTCCACGGTGACCGGCTGCTTCGTCTCGGTCACGAGGTCGACGTTCGATCCGTCCGGTACGGGCACGTTCATCGCCATCCCGGCGAACTTGCCCTTCAGTTCCGGGATGATCTCCCCGATCGCTTCGGTGACGTGCGTCTCGGTCGGGATGATGTTTTCCGCTGCCGCCCGGCACTGCCGGAGGTCGGTGTGGGGGACGTCGGCCAGGCGCTGGGCGTTGGTGTAGGCGTGGATCGTCGTCATGAAGGCCCGCTCGACGCCGAAGGCATTGTTGAGGATTTTGAGCA
This sequence comes from Pseudomonadota bacterium, assembly GCA_043809315.1. Classification (GTDB taxonomy): domain Bacteria; phylum Bdellovibrionota_G; class JALEGL01; order JALEGL01; family DATDPG01; genus JAZDDX01. Next base: position 50,428 of record JAZDDX010000010.1, on the reverse strand, counting down.
TCAAGCCGGCGCAGTTCGTCGTGATCGATGCCGCCGAGATGATCCGGTGTTTGGCGTTCAACACTTCGTCGTTCACGCCGCGGACGATCACGGCATCGACCGGATCGTGCGCCGGAACGGTCAAGACGACCCGCTTCGCACCTTGTTTGAGGTGATCTTCCAAAGAAGCCCGGGTTCTGCCGCGCGCGGAGGCCTCGATGACGATGTCGACCCCGAGATCCTTCCACGGGACGTCTTTGGGCTCTTTGCCTTGGACGAGTTTTACCTGCCGTCCTTTGACGTACAGCGTGTCCCCCTTTGCCGTGACCGGCTCGGGAAACCGACCGTGAACCGTGTCGAACTGCAGTAAGTACTCCAAGGCCGGCGGATCGACGATGTCGGAGATCGCCACGACCTGAATGTCATCCTGGCCGTACAGGATGCGGAAGATGTTCCGCCCGATCCGGCCGAACCCCATCAAACCAACATGGATTGCCATAAGTGGCGATTACAAAAGCATATCTGTTTGCGACGTCAAGTAGGCGAATCAGGGATTCGCTGGATGGGATGCGAGGAAGCGGTTGACATCCGTGCGCTTCGCGATCCCCTTCTGCCCGCCGAGGCAACGGCACTTGAGTGCTGCGGCCGCATTGGCGAGGCGGAGGAGATCGGGGATCGGACGCCGTTCGAGGATCCCGACGAGAAGGGCGCCGTGAAAAACGTCCCCGGCCCCGGTCGTGTCGACCACATCGACTGAAAAAGCGGGCTGTTCGAAGAACCGGTCGCGATAGAGTGCGATCGCCCCCCGCGATCCGCGCGTCACGCTGACGAACTCCGGACCCAGTTTCGAAATTTCGCGGAGCCCTTTTCGAATCGACCGTTCCCCGGTCTGTTCGGCGACGAAAGGCTCGCTGCAGATGACGACGTGAGCGTGTGCCAACAGCTCCGCGGCCCCGTCGGCGGCCGAGTCGGCGTCGACCGTGACGACGCACCCCGCTTTCCGCCCGGTTCGGGCGTATCCGATCATCTCGCGGGGGTTCCTCCCCCCGAGATAAAGAATCCGGCCGGAAGTCACCGCTTCGTGCGGAAAATCATCCGATTCGATGCGCAGGCGCGGATCGCCGTGGGAAAAGACGTTTCTCGTGTGATGTTTGCGGTCGACGACGATGAACGCCGATTGGTTCGAGACGCCGGTCAACACCCGGCATCCGGAAAGATCGATCCCCTCGCGGGAAAGGGAGGCACGAACCGCCCGCCCTCCGGCGTCGTCTCCGAATTTTCCCAGATATCGCGTTCTTGCGCCGAGACGGGACGCCGCGACGAGGGCGGTCGCAACCTGTCCACCGGGCTGGATGTCGAGGGTCGACGCTTCGACTTTGGCGTCGGCGGGGGGGTAATTCGCGACCACGACGAGACGGTCCCATGAATTGCGGCCGATCCCGACGATGTCGAACGTCCGTTCAGGAGCGTTCGAGGCCTTCTTCGGCGCGGCGGATCGTTTCATGATAATTCCCGAGCTGACTTGGAGAACCGGGAAGAGGTCCCAGGCGCTCCGTGAGCAGCTGCGCGACCCGATGTACCAGATCGGCTCCGTGACGTCGATCCAGCAGGGAAAGCGGCGTCCGCCGTTCCAGGACATCTTCCACGGTGGCGGCCATCCCGTCGTCGATGGCACGGACGATGTCGGACCAGCGGATCCCGGTGCCGGCGATGATCTCCCCGTCCTTTCCGGGAGGCTTGACGTCCCGGCTGTACGGCATGTACCGGGTCGGATGCTCCCGGAAGCGAGATCGCCACTCCGGATCGGCGCGCATCACGCGGTCGAGCGTCTCTTCGGCCATCCTTCGGAACGATGTGAGTTTGCCGCCGGCGACGCTCCAGAACCCGGGACGTTCCTCGAAGATCCGGTGATCGCGGGAAAGGGCGGACGGTTTGACCTTTTCCGGGGGTTTCCGTCCCGCAAGGAGAGGGCGGACGCCGGCGAACGTGCTGACGACATGAGCCGGCTGGAGACGGGCCAACGGGAAATAGTGGTTGACGGCTTCCAGAAGGTACCGGACGTCGGCAGGCAGGACTTCCGGCTGGTCGGGGTTTCCTGGATAATCAGTATCGGTTGTGCCGACGAGGAGCATGCCTCTCCACGGGATCACAAACGTGACGCGACCATCGATGGGGTGGAGCATCACGATCGCGTTCGAAATCCGCAAGCGTGTGCGGTCCAGAACCAGATGAACCCCTTTGGTCGGACGGAGGATCGGCCGGTCGAGAGCGGCCCCCCGGCGGAATCGATCGGACCACGGGCCAGTGGCATTGATGATCCAGCGGGCGCGGATTTCATACTCCCCGCCGCGAAGACGGTCCCGGACCCGGACCCCTGCGGCGCGGTTCTTTTCCTCGAGAAGGGAGATCACCTCCGCGTGGTTGACGGCGATGCCGCCGTGTTCCCACGCAGAACGGACGGTGGCCAACGTGAGCGCCGAATCGTCGGTGACACCATCGTAATAAACCACCGAACCGGTAAGACCCTCCGATCGGAGCATCGGTTCCAGCGTGAGTGTCCTTTTGGTAAGCATCACGCGGGGGCGATCGATATCCCGGAAGAGGGAGAGAAAATGATAGAGGTACACCCCGGCGGCTACGGTCGGGAGAGATCTTGCCTGCCCGCGATAGACCGGAAAGACGAACGACAGCGGCTTCACAAACTGGGGGGCGAGGTTCAGAAGGAGTCGACGTTCCCGGAGTCCCTCGAAAACGAGCGGGATCTGGCCGGTCTCGAGGTAGCGGATCCCGCCGTGGATCAGCTTGGATGAACGGCTGGAGGTTCCGGAAGCAAAGTCATCCTTTTCGAACAGAGCGCAGCGAAACCCGCGCAAGGTCGCATCGCGCAGAATTCCGGCGCCGGTGATCCCCCCGCCGATGACGACGAGGTCGAGAGGCTGGGCCGCGCAGGTCGTGAGCATCTCCTCTCGGGACCTGGCGCTGAACGGGCCGAAGTTCATCGTGGCCCGGACTAGAAGCGGTACTCGTACGACAGCCGGAATTCGTGGAGGAGCGTTTTGGCCGTTCCGTCGGTCACGTTGTTCGAGGCGCGGCTGGCCAACCCGCTGTAGCTGAAGTTCTGAACGTACATCCGGTACCCGAGGTCGGCCCAGTGACGGGCGGAGAAACCGTAGGTCAAGAAGAGCGACGGGACATATCCGAACTTCCCTTTCGGCGTGGCTCCCGAGGTTCCGGCCGGACTCTCCTTGACGGTATTCTTGAGCAAGAGATCGATCCCCAAGGACGCGAGAAAGCTCTTTCCTTTGTCGAGCGGGATCACAACATACGGACCGCCCAGGATGCTCGACACGGTCTGGCTGACGTAGATGTTGAGGCGCTTCCCGGCCGCGTCGGTCAAGTCGTCTCCGGTGAACTTGAACCAGCGGTATCCCCCCTTGACTCCCACCGTGAGGGAGTTCGGCTGCGGCTCGAACCGGTACTCGAGCACTAGCCCTCCGGACATGTCGTCGATCGAGTTGGCGGCCGTCTTGGAGTTGCCCGACGCGCTTGCGGAGGAGACGTTGGTCTTGGTCCGGAAGAAGGCGTGTTCGTACCCGCCGGTCAAGCCGATGCGGAACGTCCGATCGGATCCCTCGAAGACCCAACCGGTGAATTCAATGTTGGCCGCCAGGCCGCTCAAGTTATAGGTGAAGAGCTGTCCGGGTTTCGCCCCGGCCGTCAAAAACTTGTAACTGTAGATCAAGATCCCCGGGCCCGCCCGGAGACGGAAGCGGTCTTTCAGCTCCCCGAAGTCGGAGGAGGACGAGGAACTATCGTCGTACGAATCGGAGGAACTCGATCCAGAGGATCGGGATGGGGGGGGCGGTCGCGGAGCCGACCTCGAAGGAGAGGGATAATTCGATTCCGGAGCGGCCCAGGCCGGGGCCGAGGAGGGACGGGGCTCCGCCTGCACCGGAGGTGCCACATACCCGGAAACGATCGTGAGCATGTGAACCGGGGTGAAGCCGTCGAGGACAAAACCGTCCGGGAGCTGGATTTTCACCTGGTAGAACTCCCCGCGCTGGCCGGTGACGCTGATCTTTTTCCCCTTGGAGAGCGTCACGAGGACATCGGCCGAACTTTTCGCCTCGGCGAAAACCATGACGCCGTTGTCGTTTGCGATAGCAATCGCCTGAGCCCGAGCCAGGTTCGGAAGGAGGAACGACAACGAAACGGCGAGGGCAAAGATCGAAGTGCGTCGATTCAAGACCGGATCATTATATCCGATCTTCGGAAGAGTGTCGCCACGATCCAGAGAATCGCCCCGGCCGCCAGAAAAGCCTGAAATTGGAAATGTCGGTGTTCGGCGAAGATCCAAGGGAGGAAGGGGATGAGCGTGGAGAGGAATGCGTACCAGACGTAGAACGGCAGATGAAATCGAACTCTCCGAAGGACGAGAAACATCAGGATCAGGAAATTCACCAGGTGCGGAAATGCGTCGGTTACGGTGTTCCCGCGGATGAGGAGCGCGACCCACGTGACAAAGATGAGCGTGGCGGTTCCGGCGGTCGCCCGGAGATATTTCTGCCCGGCCGCGACCAGCGCGGCGAAAGCGGCCCAGAAGACCAGCGCACTCCAGAACGCACCGAAGCCTGAAACGATCGGTAGGTAATTTGTGAAGACCGCCAGGTTGATGCCGACCGGGTCGGAGTTGGTATTCCCCACGGTGAGATCGGAGAGATGCCGGATCAGGATTTGGGTCGACACGATGGCCAGGGCCCAGAGGAAGCTGACGCGGGATTCTCGCCATCGCCAGGGGGGGCGGTGGGAGACGATCCTCATATCCTCCTCGGTCGGAGCGGTCGGGAAGACCTGCGGAGCCAGCGTAAGGAACAGAAGGGTGGCGAGGTACGCTGCGATCGCCGCGGTGGCGGCGCCGCCGAAGATCGAAAGAACCTTGAGAGCGAGATAGACCGGAAGGGGGCTGGTCGATTCATACGCCGACCAGAACTGCGGAAAGGCGTTTCCCGCGTCGAGGAGGGAGAGGAGTCCGCCGACGAGGGCCGCCTGAAGGGGAAGAGGGGACAGGAGCGAGGCGGTTACTTTCGGGTCGAACAGGGCCCGGAGCACGAGCCCGGCGGTGGCCAGAAGAGCGAGTGCCCGGAGGATGTTCCGGATTACCTCCCAAGTGGTTCGTTCCGACTCCTTCCGTTTAAACGTTTCCGGGACCTGGAGGTACGTGTCGAACGACGTTACGCGGCCCCCCCCCGTATCGACCTCGATGTACCTCCGGAGTTCGCCGAAAATGGCTCGGACGTCGATCCATCGGTGCGTGAAGTCCTTCCGGTTCGGGCGGTCGTGCTCGGAGGCGCCGATATATTGCACGGTGCCCGATCGGAAATCGCGGCCTCGGAGATAGGTTTCTGCCAAGGCACGAGCGTCCGCCGCGGTCATTTTCGAGCCGGGGGCCTCCTCTCCGATCTCACACGAGAAACTCGGAATGGTTCCGTCCGATCCGACTTCCGCCGTGCACTCATCAGGCCGGCCGGGGGATACGAACCGAACCGACCAGTACGATCGGTTCGGCTGGAATCTCGTGAGGTACGCCTCCGCCTCGGCGGCATCGGACCGGGTGCGCAGGTACGACGCGGCCAACCCGGGGTAGGTCTGATAGATCGCGGCGGAGGTGAGGTGTCGATCGAGGTGATACCCGAGTTCCTCGAGATTCCTTCGGGCTGCCGCGATCGCCTCGCTCCGGTCGAGCGTCATCGGGGGAGGGGCCGATTTTGGGGGAAGGAAGACGAATGTCAGGGTGACGGCCAACATGGCCGCAATCGGGGGAAGAATCGGCAGAGGGTTCTCCCGCTGCGAGGCTTTCCGGCGGTCGGAACCCCCTTGCCACGGCGCCGGTCCGGCGGGAAGCCAGTCGATCGGCTTAAACGGAACGGGATGGAACGACTCCCGTTTCCGAGTGCGCTGCCAGGCACTCAAGAGAAGCGGAATCGCGAGGATCCCGACGACGACGAGAGAGGAGAGAACGAGAGCCGGCGAGCCGGAACTCCAGAAGATCGAGGAGCTGATCGCCGCGTTGTAGGTGTAGTGGGCCACGATCGTGGCCCAGATGCCGAACCGGAGAAAGACGAGGCCGAAGAAGATCCCGACGACCGTAAGCTCGAGTCCCCGCACGAAGATCGGCTCGACGTAGTAGCCGCTGTGCAGGAACCCCCAGAGAAGCGCCGGCACAAGAAGGGCGATCCATCTCCGCCGGGTGAATCGGAAAAGCAGGGGGATCGCGAAGAGGCGGTAGACGGTCTCCTCCTGAAGCGCGGTCGAGAGACCGATCAGGAGCGGCTGGATCCACGGGACCGTCGAGGTGAGGAGATCGCTGTAAGGGACGTCCATCGGAGCGTAGAAGCCGAAGAACCGTTTTCCCAGCACATAGAAAAGGGCCACGAATCCCAACTGGATCCCCGCAGCCCCCAAACCGGCGAGCGTGGCGATCGCGAACGGCCGGGAGCGGAAAAACGTGCGGCGCGGGATTTCCCCCAGGGAATACTCCGAACCGGGAAGCGTTCTCCCCATGGCGTCTGCGGAGCCGTACGGAAAGACCCACCAGGCTGTGCTCGCGAGCAGACCGAGCAGTGCAACCCCGATCCGATTGAGCCAGAACGCCGAGACCGTCTCTTGCGTGGAGTAGTCGTGCCAGACGAGGGGAAGGCCGTTTAGGAGGTTGATCAACTCGACCGTGGCCACGGCTCCGACCAGGAACAGGGCTGGTTTCCACCGGAGCCATCGCCGCTTCCAGGCGCCGAGGAGGAAGAGGAAGATCGTTAGGCTCAAGACCCAATCGATCCGGTTCGCGATCAGGGAGAGCAGTTCCCGGCGCGACCCGATCTCTTCCTCCGCCCGTGCGAAGGAGCGGGGGACCGCGATTTCCTTGCGGAACGCGCTCACCTCGTTTCCGGAGACCGTGGTTCGGAGGTAGAGCCGGGCGTCCAGGAGGTTGGATTTCGATTTCCAGGTGAAAAAATGATCGGTTCGGTGCGCCCCTTCGGTGCTGGAGCGTTCGACCAGGCGATAGTCGGTGAGGGAGAACTCGGGCCGGCTCTTCGCGAATGAGGTCGCGAGCGAAAGGGCCTGCGACTGCGAGAGGGTCGGTTTCGCCTTTTCTCGGATCAGGTCGTGACGGAATCCCAGCAGAGCCCCGTCGGGGGCCCACCAGACATGGTATTCCTCTTTCTCGAGCGGCCAGAAGAAGCGAACCTCCCACCCCCAGACCGGAAGGCCCCCCCCGCGAAGCCATCGGTTGGCTTCGGAGGTCCCCATGTTCTTCTCGAGGTAGAGAATTGAGTCGTCGTGGGAAAAGAAAGCGGCCGATGATTCAGCGCCGTCAATCGAGAAACCGTTCGAGGTCAGAAACTCCTTCGCGTTTCGAAGGGCCTCCGAGCGTGTGATCTTGAGATCCAACGCGGCGGACCGGAACGCCTCGTGATGGAACTTGGCATAGGCCCCGACGCCCAAGAGGCCGGCGAAGAGGAGAATCGCCAACGGGACGGATCGGTTCAGGCCGTTCGGGTTCATGCGGCGGATCCAATTTGATTAGCACGAATTTTGAGGTGCAGACCAATAAAGGATACGGTTCGCCTTTCGATGCCGGCGGAACCGAAGCTCAAATCCCTGGAACGACGTCGGGGCAGCATGCCGCGGTCCAAGAAGATCACTTGGCGCGGGTCGGTCCCGAAGGTTGTCTTCCTTCGGGAGGTGGGGCCGAGGGATGGCTTTCAGAACGAGGTGGTGATCCTTCCGGCGTTGACGAAACTCGCATTGATTCGGTCCCTGGTCGATGCCGGGCAGTCCCTCATCGAGGCGGTCGGGTTTGCCGATCCGGAGACCTATCCGCAGCTGGCGGATGCCGAGGATGTCGCCCGCCAGCTCCCGCGTCGGGACGACGTGACCTATTCCGCCTGGGTGGAAGATTCCAGGGGGATGGAGAGGGCTCTGGTCGCCGGGATCGGCGAGGTGGCGATCGGGGTGGCAGCCTCGGACGGCTCCCAACGGCACGCCACGAAACAGACGACTGAGGAGCGGATCGGCTCCCTGTGGGAGATCGTTGCGCTGGCCCGGAAACACCGACTGCAGTTTCGCGGAGTGATCTCCTCCGCGTTCGTATGTCCGTTCGAGGGGAAGATCGATCCCCGGCGGGTGGTGGAGATTGCCGGGCGTCTCTTTGATCTCGGGTGTTACGAGATCGCGATCAGCGACACGACCGGACGTGCGACACCGAAGATGGTCTGGAAGGTGTTCGACCGGCTCTTGAAGAAGGCGCCCGCTTCGGCGTTTGCGGGACATTTCCACGACACGTACGGAATGGCGATTTCCAACATCTTAGCTGCGGCCGGGGCCGACGTTCGGGTGTTCGAAACTTCGATCGGGGGGTTGGGGGTCTGTCCGCACGCCGCCGGCGCTCCGGCGAACGTGGCGACGGAGGATGTCGTTTATGTCCTGGAAGGGATGGGGATCCGGACCAATCTGACCCTGGAGAAGCTGATTCAAACCTCCGGCCGGATCGAACGGTTCCTAAACCACGCGATCGCCTCGCGCGTGTATCAAGCCGAGCGGCACAAGCCCGATCGCTAGTCGATCGCCAGGCGGGCAAGGTCGACGTCCGGTGCATCCGCCGACCGCAACACCATCTCCCCGCCTCCGATGAGCGACATCACGCCATCCTTGTAGAAGGACCGGTTTCCGCCGCCTGAAAAACCCCAGGTGGAGAATCCATACTGGCTCTTGAACGCCGACTTTCCCACGAGGGAAAAGCCGCTTTCGACGGTCGCGCTGTAAATCTGGAATCCGGAGAAGGTCCACGTTCCGTAGTTCCACTGTCCGATGCTGTCCTCGTACAGGTCGATCGGGAGGACGACGAGGTTCTTCTCTGGGATGTAGCGGAACGCCTTGTGATCGTAGAGCGCTTCCGAGTTCGTTCCGCGGCTTCCAATTCCGATCTTCTGAACCAGCTTCGGATTGTCGAGATCGCGGACATCGAAGATCGACATCGCCATCCCCTGGTACCAGGCAAAATCGTCCGATTCGAGCGCCGCCTCGGCATCTTTACCGACGGCAAGGAGATATCCTTCTTTCATCGGATGGAGATACGAGGAGTAGCCGGGGATCTTGAGTTCGCCTCTCACAACCGGGTTGGTCGGGTCTTTGAGGTCGACGACATAGAGCGGATCCACCTTTTTGAACGTCACGACGTACCCGACGTCCCCTAGGAAACGGACGGCGTAGATCGTCTCCCCCTTGCCGAGGCCAGCGACCTGTCCGACCCGTTCCAGGTTTCCCTTGCCCAGTCGGAAGACCGACACCTCGCTCTGCGACGTGCCATAGACCCCGCGGGCGAAATTCTCCTCGCCGTGGAATGTCGTAGCGACGCGGAGATGCCCTTTGTTTTCATCCATGGCGAACTGGTTGATCAGAGTCCCTTCCACGAGGGCCGATCCGACGTATTGGGTTTTACGATCCGCAGTCCCGAGTTGGAACTGGTGAATCGGAAGGGTGTCGGACCAGCCGCCGCTCGCGAGAAAGAGATTGTTCTCGGAGGCATAGATGACCGATGCGCTCGCACCGGCGATCCACTCCCCTTGCGGATCGCTGTCGGGATCATCGATGTTCAGGGTGAGAACCCCGAGAAGGGAGTCGATAATCGGGTATTCGAAATTGGAGGGATCCCCCGCGATCGGCTCGTACCAGATGCCGTCACAATTGCAGGCGAACTTCGTTTCCGTCGATTTTGCCACGCCGATGGCCGGAAGAGAAAGGGGTTCCGGGGTGGGTTCGTCGGGGTAGATCCAGCCGAGGTACTGAGTGAGGACGAGGTGCATCCGGTTACCGATCAGGCGGGCCGTTTGCACCTGTCCCGAGATCGTCCGCTCGTCCGTCTTCGAAAGGGTCCCGTCCGAAGATCGCGCAAAGAAGAGGATATGGATGGACTGGCGAGATTGTTCCGGAACGGGAGCCGCCACACTCAAAAGCCCAGTAAGAGGGGGGGAGCCATACGTGAAGTCTTCGGTGATGGCGATCAACTTGTCCGGAGTGAGAAAGAGTCCCAGGACGGTCAGATTCCCCAGATCGATCTTTTGAACGATCGCGGCAGAGGAAGCAGGCGAACGTTTCAACACCTCGATCTGGTTGGTGCCGTAAGCCGTGCCGGTGCGAAAGATGAACTCTCCGTCTGCTTTGGCGATGTCCAACTCGTCGACACCGGCCACTTGAATGTTGGTTTCGCCGAGAGGGGCGCTCGCATTCGACTTCGAACCCGAAGTGTCGGAAGGGGCGCCGTACGCCACTCCTTCGCTGACCGGGCGTAACACCATCGTCCGGGCCTTCTGAATCTCGGCGCAGGAGCCGAACTTCCGAAGCTGAATATCCCCGAGGTCCTTGGGCTGAGTTCGGGGGGTATCGCAAGCGGACAGAAGGGGGAGGGTCAGAAGGGCGAATAGGAGACGTTTCATGGTCGGTATCCTTTCTCATCTTCAGGATATGAAACCGAGGTGGTCCGGGGCCACCCTAAAGTTAACGAAATGGAAAAAACTGTTAACATTTGTCTACGTGCGCTCCCCCTTGGCGCAGCCGGCGGTAAACCGTAGGATGGCCCGCAAACGAGGTGCAAATGCCTGATTTCCGGATCGAAAAGGACTCGATGGGGGAGATGAAGGTCCCTGCGGACTCTTATTATGGGGCCTCCACGCAGAGGGCGGTGGAGAATTTCCGGATCAGTCCATATCGGCTTCCTCGGGTCTTCCTCGAGGCGCTCGGTCTGGTCAAACGGTCGGCGGCGGAGGTGAGCGGTAAGCATAAATGGATCGATCCGACGATGGCAAAGGCGATTGCGAAAGCCGCGCAAGAGGTCGTCGAAGGGAAGTGGGACGATCAATTCGTGGTGGATGTCTTCCAGACCGGATCGGGGACGTCGACGAACATGAACGCGAACGAGGTGATCGCGAACCGGGCTGGGGAGATGATGGGGGGGAAACGGGGTTCGAAGAAGGTCCATCCGAACGATCACGTGAACTTCGGTCAGTCGTCGAACGACGTCTTCCCGACCGCGATGCACGTTTCAGTTCTCTTGGCGCTCCACGAGGGGCTGATCCCTTCGCTTTCGAAGTTGGCGGTCTCTCTTAAAAAGAAAGCTAAGTCGTTCGACCGGATCGTGAAGATCGGGCGGACGCATCTGCAGGACGCCACCCCGATCCGTCTGGGGCAGGTTTTTTCGGGATACCGGGCGCAGGTTGCGGAATCGGTCGAGAGGCTGCGGAGATCTGCGGTTCCCCTCCTGGAACTTCCGTTCGGGGGAACGGCGGTCGGGACCGGGATCAACGCGCCGAAAGGGTTCGCAGCCGAAGTGATTGCGGGGCTGTCGAAGAGTACCGGGTTGCGGCTTCGTGAAACCTCGAACCATTTCTCGGCCCAGGGTGCTAAGGATGGGTTGATCGAGACGAGCGGGGCGCTCCGGACGACGGCGCTGGCTCTCACGAAGATCGCGAACGACATCCGGTGGTTGGCTTCGGGGCCGCGTTGCGGACTCGGCGAGATCCGATTGCCGGCGGTTCAACCGGGGTCGTCGATCATGCCGGGAAAGGTGAATCCGGTAATTCCGGAGGCCCTACTTCAGGTTTGCGCGAAAGTGGTCGGGAATGACGCCACGGTCGTGGCGGCGTCGAACCTCTCGAATTTCGAGCTCTCAACGGGAATGCCGGTGATGATCTTTTCAATCCTCGAGTCGATCGAATTGCTCTCCAATGCCGTGGAAACGTTCCGTGAGAAGTGTGTAGACGGAATCGAAGCGGATGAGGAGCGGTGCAGGGAGATGATCGAAAAGAGTCTCGCCCTGTGCACGGCGCTGGTGCCGAAGATCGGGTATGACGAGGCGGCCGAGATTGCCAAAGAGGCGTACAAGACGGGGAAAACGGTCCGGGAAGTCGCGCGGAAAAAGAAAGTGCTGTCGGAGCGGGAACTGGATGAACTTCTGAACCCTGAAGGGATGACGGGCCGGAATCCGTGAACTGAGGCCGGTGTTATCGCGTCCGGCCGGAACGAACGGAGAGTTTCAGGACAGCTACGTCGGTCTCTACGGCGCTCAATCGTCTCTCGTGATCCGAAATTCGGTCGGTGGAAGGGGCCGACTGTTCCAAAACGATATCGATCTTGTCCCGGAGTTCTTCATGGAGGATTCCCAGATAGCGGCGGGAGTCCTCGTGCTGTTTCGCCATCTCCTGTCTGAACGCTTCGAAGCCATCGATCATCTCATGTCGGAGGCTTCCAAATCGGTCGTCGATCTTTTGATCCAGGGCTTCAAACCGCTTGTCGATTTCACCCATTGCAGCGTGAAACTGCTGCTGGCTGACGGGGATGGAGTTAGTTATTTCTCCGGAATGCATCTTCGGGTCGTCTATCATGAGGTATCTCCTTACGACAACCCTAAGCAGGGATCATGCCAGACTGAATCCCACCTTTATTTGATCTGAAGAGGGGAGGGGTCCGGAATCCGGACGCGTTTATTGTAATACCGACCCGCCGTTGACGTTCAAAACCTCGCCGGTGATGTGCGTGGCGAGAGGAGAGACCAGAAACAAAACTGCGTTCGCGACATCCTCCGGCTGACCGAACTTCCCGAGCGGAATCTGCCGGAGCGCCTCTTTCCGGTTCACCGGTTTCGAGAGGTGTTTCATCGACATGTCGGTCCAGATCCAACCGGGCGAGACGGCGTTGACGAGAACCTGATACGGCCCCAGTTCCGCTGCCAGCGACTTCGTGAAAGCGATCACTCCACCTTTGGAAGCTGCGTAGTGCGAGAACGCCGGTTCCCCCCGCTGTCCGGCGGTCGATGCGATGTTGACGATCCTTCCCTTCGCCTTGGTGAGATAGGGAAGGGCATGGGTGCAGATGTTGAACGCCCCTTTGAGGTTGGTCCGGATCATCCGATCCCAACTCTCTTCCGAGCGAGGATGATCGATCGGGTTCGGCTCCCAGATCCCGGCATTGTTGACGACGATGTCGAGCCGCCCGAACCGGTCGATCACCTGACGGACGACCGACTCCGCCTCGAGAAAATCCCCGACATCTCCGGCAACCAGAGACGAGACGAGTTTTTTTTGCTGCATTTTTCGCGCAAACGCCTGCGCTGACCTGTGATCGCTCATGTAGTTCGCCGCGACGCGGGCCCCCGATCCGCCCAGTGCGAGGGAGATCGCCGCGCCGATTCCGCGCGAACCTCCGGTCACGAGCGCCACTTTTCCTGTCAGGTCGATCAACATGAGGGGCGGAGCCTAGCGGTCGCGGGTTCGGGGGGCAAGCGGAGATCGCGACCCGACATTGACGCGTTGGCCCAAATGAGGTATAGGGCCCACCGACATGGCCTCACGACAGCTGACCCCGGGACTGGTGGTTGCCATATTTTCGACCCTATCGCCTGCCTTATTGCTGGCAGATGATAAGGCGTTAGTTGACATCGATTTGGGCAATCGTCAGACCGTTTCCGTCCGGATCACGTTCAGTGCGCCCATTCACCAGGCAGATAAGGCCAAAAAGGAACCGGTTCAAACCGTCGGTTTCTCCGGTTGGATGAATCTCAAGGACGTACTCCGCTCCGTTCGGCACAACGACTTGGATTGTGCGTTTGTGATCGAAGAGATCGACAGTTTCAAGTTCAAAAGCAGTACCTGCCGCTTTCCGGACGGTATCGACCCGAGGGTGCGAATCTCCGCGAAGCTCGATCCGCAGTACGACCAATATGTGGGCGGGTCGACGATTTATTACTACCTGAAGCTCCAGATTTTCGAGGACAAAGTAAAGGTCGGGAGCGGACGGATCTATCTGGATCACCGGAACACCTTTAATTAAGATTCTCTGCCAACATGCCTTCCTTTGATGTCGTCTCAAAACTCGATTTCAACGAAGTCGACAACGCCGTCATGCAGGCGGTGAAGGAACTCACCCAGCGGTTCGATTTCAAGGGAACCGATACGACGCTGGTCCGGGAAGAGAAGAAAGTGACGCTCGACTCGGCGGATGACTACAAGGTAAAGGCGGCGCTCGACGTCTTTCAGACGAAGCTCGTCAAGCGCGGCGTGAATTTGAAGAGTCTCAACCCCGGCAAGATCGAGCCATCGGCCAAGGGAAGGGCGCGACAGACGATCGACCTCAAAGACGGGATCGAGATCGAGCTCGCACGGCAGTTGGTGAAAGAGATCAAGGATTCCAAGCTCAAGGTCCAAGTGGCGATCCAGGGGGACAGCGTCCGGGTCAGCGGGAAGAAGAAGGACGACCTCCAGGACGCGATCGCTCTCCTCCGCAGCAAGGAGTACCCCCTTCCGCTTCAGTTCACGAACTACCGGGAGTAACGAATTTCTTAGTTAAAGGTTTCGAACGGGAACCGATCGAACATCGGCTGTACTGCATCCTTAAGCCGCTCCCGGCCTGCGGTGTAAATCATGCACCCTTGATCCTGGTCCTCGAAGGTGCAGACCTCCCGCCAGGTCCGGCTGCCGATTAAAATCCCTGTGTTTTCAACTTCCTGTTGAAGTCTGGCCAGGTCTCGTTCCGTCGTCGCCATCTTCATTCGATCGGTCAAAAGAGCTTTCAGAAACGAAAGGGGAACACAGTAATCGTGATCGTGGAAATCGTCCGGAACCTTGTTCATGTCGACTACCGTGTCCGGATAATCTGCGAGAACGGTCGTGATCTCCATTACTTGGTCGAACAACTCCTGTCCGTCATCTTCCTCCGCGTCCGGCCAGTCTCCCTGGCCTGATTTCAGGTCGTTCCGGATCGAATCGAGGTCCAACTGATTGAGCGGATCTTTCTCGACCTTTGCCTGAGCATCGAACTCCGCCAAAAGGTAGCCGGCGGCCAAAGCTCGCGCTTCTTTGACATTCACCTTTTCCGGATGGTTGAGCTGACAAGAAAACGTTTCGTTTTGGGCGAGCAGGCTGCCCGGAGCGAGGATGAGGCCGACGACCCATAGGGCAAGAACGTTCTTCATGTCATCTCCTTGGAATCCGGCGAGATTGTGCAGGGGGTGTGCCAAAATATATCCAATAAAACCAACCAATTAAATGTCGTCACATGAGACAAGGGGCGAGAGTTTTGCCCCGTCTTTGTCCCACGGCCGGACGTTCATTTTCGTTTGCCCGCGACCTGGGCCGGTTCCGTCCGTTTCATGAAAAGATCCCAGATGCCGAAATCGTCGCGAAGGAGTTTGAGTTTGATCCCTTCCTGTCGTTTGATCCGGAGGGAGGTGATCGGGTTCACCGTCTTGTCGATCTCGGGATCTTCGAACTTCTTCCGAATCGCGGATTTTTCGCACATCCCCTCGATCCCCCAGTGACCGTTCCGCCCGTAGAAGGCGTTTCGGGTACCGGTGTCCGGTTCGACCAAAACCCCGACGCAGGCGGTCTGAGCGAAGATCCCCTGCGTGACGGAGAGAGGGTAGAGGCAAAACCCGAGCTGGCTCACCTTCGGATCGGTCGGGTGGTATGCCTGAATCAGAAACGGACAGTCGAACGTCCGGAGCTGTTTTTCGACACTCTCGACCTTCTCGGAGATCGTCGCGGGGGCGGCCCAGACGGCTCCGGAGATCAACAGAAAGACGGCTGCCGCGAATTTCATTTCATACCTCCTCGAAACGGACGAGAGCGATCTTGGCGAAGTACACGATCGCCTGGAGCGTGGCAATTCGGGAGAAGACACTCGCCATCAGGATTTCCCGGAGGCTCGAATAACCGTCAATGTGATGGAGGACGAACGTCAGCTCAGGGGTGAGGTCGTATTTTCGTAAGTCGTGCGCCGTGTTCCGAACCGGGATCCGATCGAGGGAACGGATCTCGTCGAAGTAGAATCGAATTGTCTCTGCAGCGGTTCCATGACGGTCGAGATGTTTGGCGAGATTCCGAAACGACGGCTCCCCCATCTCTCGGCGTCCGAGTCCCGCTCTCATCAGGGCGATCTGGCGCGCCTCCCGCGGGATCTTGTAATACTGCTCGAGGTAATATCGGATCTCCAATTCGGTTGCGACGCGCGGTTCGACCGGCATCCCGACGTTCTTGGCGATCCGGTCGAGGATCCGCTGCTCCCCCGGGTCGAGCATCGCGACGACGAGACGTCCGTTCTCTTTACGAAGGGGGACGAGACAAAGGCGCGCGGCGGCGGGATGGGGGATGAGGCAGATGATCTCACCGGAAATTCCCTCGAACTCCTCGCGCGTCACGCGCGGAACGCCGAACTGGCGGGAGAGAAAGCCGGCTAACGTGTCGGCGTCGATCACTCCGAGTTCGATCAGGTTGGTTCCCAGGCGGTCGCCGAAGATCAGCTGGGCCTGAAGTGCGTTGTCGATCTCCCGACGGTTTGCCAGCCCCGCTTCGACGAGAAGCTCGCCGAGTTTCATCTTGAGCTTGGTCATCGGGCCGCGACTTCGGCGATGATGGAGAGGGCTCGGTCGATCTTTGCACGATCGACATCCAGATGGGTGACGGCGCGCACGTCCCCGGGGCGCTCCGCAAAGAGCCAAACCCCCCGACTCTTCAGTTCCTGCTCCACCCATTGGGGTGTTCGTCCCTCGATGCCGAAGAAGACCAGGTTGGTCTCCACCTCCCGGGGATCGATCCGAATCTTTCGGATTTTCGCAAGCTCGTGGGCAAATTGTTGGGCGCTCTCGTGATCCTCTCGGAGACGTTCGTAGTGATGATCGAGGGCATAGATCCCGGCGGCCGCCAGAATCCCTGACTGTCGCATGGCCCCTCCGAACATCTTCCGGAAACGGCGGGCTCGGTCGATGAAACTCCGAGATCCGGCGACGACCGATCCGACCGGCGCGCCGAGCCCTTTGGAAAGGCATACGGAGACGCTGTCGAACGGTTCGGCGAACTCTCGGGGGGGCCGTCCCGACGCGATACAGGCGTTCCACAATCGAGCGCCGTCCATGTGCATCCGGAGATCGTGACGGTCGGCGACGGCGCGGATCTCACGGATCTTTTCCAGCGACCAGACCGTGCCCCCCCCTTGGTTGTGCGTGTTCTCCAGGAGGATCAGTCGGCTCGGAGGGAAATGAGCCGCACGCGGGCGAATCGCAGCCTCGATTTGAGCCGCTTCCAACAACCCACGTCGTCCGGGAAGAAGATTGGCCTGCACGCCGCAGATCCCGCCCAAGGCACCCGACTCAAAGAGGAACGGGTGGGCGCTCGCCTCCATGATGACCTCGTCGCCGGCTTCGGTCTGTGTCCGAATGGCGATCTGATTCGCCATTGTCCCGGAAGGGACGAAGAGCCCTGCCTCTTTTCCCAGAAGCGATGCAACCTTCTCTTGCAGGCGAATCACGGTCGGATCGTCTCCGAGAACGTCATCGCCGAGCTCTGCCTCCGTCATGGCTCGGAACATGGCTTGGGTCGGTCGCGTGACCGTATCGCTTCGAAGATCGATGATGTCGTCGGTAGGCATAGGGGGGCCGATGATAGCGGCTTTCGGGGGTTTCGCGGCAGCAAAAAGGGGTGGGTTGACACGGCGCACGGCCAATGATAGACAAATCCCCCCCCGGAAGCTCGGATGCCTCATCGATTCGACCGAAAAACACCGCTTCTCATACCCAAGCCGCTGGCTCGCCAGCTGCTGAAGCTCTACGATTATCCCGACCCGCGCCGGCCTGGGAAGATGATCCGCGGCTACGACCGTTTTCACGCCTTGCGAACGGCTCGCCTTTGCGCCGACGTGGCTCTGCGTCTCGGGCACGATGCCGATCGGGTGACGCATTTTCAGATCGCATGTCTCCTCCATGACCTGGGAAGGGCCGGTCTCGACCGGAAGCTCTTCGGGGAGATCTGGTCATGGGCGAGGGAACGGGAAATCCCCACGCGTCCGAGGGAATGGCGGGCCGTCCATCCGCACACGCCGTACGGACACGAGACAGAAGCATTCATCGTCCGCTACGGGGCGGAACTTGCGGCGGCGGGAATCGTCATGGACGAGTGGGCCTGCGAGCAGGTGGAGATGAGGTTGGGGTACGCCGGGCGGCTCGGCCGCTGTCTTCGATCGATTCGACCACAGCTCACCCGGATGGGGATTCGATGGAAACCCTGGATGGAAATCGTGATGCTGTACTACTACTACCCGGAGAAGCTCTCGAACGTGAAGCCCTGGGTGCGGCAGCTTGGAGAGATCCTCGTCGCCTGTGAGCAGTTCGAGGCGTACAACAACCGGCAACGCGGCAGCGACTATTACACCCGCCAAAAGGAGACGCTGTCGGAGGCGTTCGCGTACCTCGCGGAACTCACGCAGGAGGGGATTCTGAGCGAAACGGTGGTTTCGACGTTGCGGGAGATGGCGGCCGAGGGGCGGTTCGACGGGATCTTGGCGGAGGCGAGGGGAAGGGTTCTCACCGCCAACGAGGTGCGGATGTTGCGCGGACTTCGAACGGGGGTCGCATGACAGTCAAGAGCGTGCCGCTTAGGCTGGAAATGGCCGGGGCGGGGCAGATCGTGAACATCACGAAGCTTGTGCAGGAAACCGTGGCAGGAAGCGGACTTAGGTGGGGGATCTTCACGGTCTTCGTGAAGCACACCACCGCCTCCGTGATGATCATCGAGGATGAACCGGGGATTCGGGCGGACACGATCGCGGCCTGGGAGAGGATGATCCCGAGTGATCGCGGTTTACAACACAACGTCCGCAATGCGGGGGAAACGAACGGTCACAGCCATCTCCGGGGACAGCTGCAGGGACATTCGGTAACCGTGCCGTTCAACGACGGAGTGCCGAGCCTGGGACGCTGGCAGCAGCTGGTGGTGATCGATTTTGACACCGCTTCCCGCACACGGGAGCTGCTGATCCAAATGATCGGCGAGTAGGGGCGTCCCTAATCTCCTTTACATTGGGCCGCGCCAAATTTACGGTTTTCCCATGAAGACTCTTCGTTGGTTGACATTCGGGCTATTCGGGATCGTTCTGAGTTGCGGAGGAGGGACGATCGAGTTCGGGGATGTCGTTTCGATCCCGGCGGGAAATGCCGCGGGAAACGGCTATACGGCCACCTATACCGTGCGAGTGACGATCACGTCGGCCGGGTGCGCGAACGTCGCGGCACTCGACGTGCCGGTGGTGGGGAAGGTCAGCCAAGTCGATGTCGTCGTCACGCAGGAAGACGGAGCGCTCACGCTCGCGTCGCTCGACTCCGTCACGCTTCGAGGGGGGATTCAGATCGATAGTCGGTTCGAGGTCGGCGGAGCGGCGGTGGTCACCGTGGAAGGAGCCGACAATATCCTCCGGATGGTTCATCTGAATGGCAACTTTACCGATGCGACGAGTTTTAAGGGGACGGGAGAGGAACGAATGACCGGCCGGATCTCCACGCAGGACGTCGATTGCACGTTCTCCTTCAGCGTCGATGCCTTGCAGAAACCAGCCTGAGAAACATAAAGGGAGATTGCTCCCAGACCCTGTTTCCCCAACTCCTCTGGGAGTTGGTTCGGACCCGTGTAACCGGGAAGCTCGAGGTCTCCAAAGGGGAGGTGACGAATGGGACAAGCGATCGAGTTCTTCGAATACGCGATCGACATCGATACGCGAAAGCCGTCGTACGTCGCGCACCTCGGGTGGGCGGCCTACCACCTGAACCCGGAACGGAACGTGAAGTCGGCCGAGGAGATCCTTCGTCGGGCCCGGGGGATGGAACCGGAGGACCCGATCGCGGCGTCGCACCTTGGGAAGTTCCTGCAGGGGACCGTTCGCCAGGGGGAGGCGGTCGAGCATTTGAAACGCGCCGCCGAGCTCGCCCCGAAGAACCCCGATCTCGTCCGCGACGCCCGGAACGCCGAGCGGATTACCAAGAAGTAGCGTCGAATCGTTCGCTCATCTTCCCCAGATCGTTTTCAGACCTACGACAACTAGGAGAACTCCGAACGCGATCCGGAGGTTCTTTTCGGGAACCTGTTGGGCCAGCAGGCCGCCGAAATAGGCGCCAATGAATAGACCGAGTGCCAGGATCAGGGCCGGTTTGATCGGAAACGGGTTCGCCCGGTAGTAGGTCCAGGCGCCGAGAATCCCGACCGGGAGAATGAGCGCGACCAGCGACATCCCTTGGGCTTGGTGTTGGCTCATCTGGAAGAGCCAGAAGAGGGCGGGGACGAGAATGATTCCTCCGCCGAGACCAAAGAACCCCGCGAAGACACCGGCGGCAACGCCCAGGAGAAGGTATGCGATCATGAACAGAGTCTAGAGCGAAAGAGGCTACGGTTCAATTCCGGCGATCTCTCGGATCGCTTTCTCGATATCGATCGGCTGCGGGATCTGTGCCCGTTCCAGGCTCCAAGCCATCGCCACGCACGGCGTATTGAGTCCGGCCAAAAGACGGGGCGGGGCTTTCAGTTTGTAAAAACACTCCTCAACGATCCGGCGGATCAGGTGTTCGCCGAAGTTCGTCACCTCGGTATCCTCGTTGACGACAAGGACCCTCCCGGTCTTTTCCACCGACGCCCGGATCGCATCGAAGTCGTACGGGAAGATCGTCCGGAGATCGATCACGTCGCAGGTCACCCGATCGGCCGCCGTTCGGTCAGCGGCATTCGTGCAGGCTTGGACCATCCGGCCGTACGTGACGACGGTCACATGCTCCCCGGTGCGGACTGTCTTCGCCGGCCCGATCGAGATCTCGAAATCGGGAAGTTTGGGCCACTTCGGTTTCCACCGGCTCCGGTCTCCGATCGGGGCGTTGATCATGACGGCCAACTCTTTCGGATCGTCCGGCTCCCCCGGGATCTTCTCGTCCCCCGGGCTTCGGAGAAGCGCCTTCGGGATCAGGAAGAGAACCGGATTCGGGTCCTTGATCGAGGAGATCATGAGACCGTACGCATCGAGAGGGGTGGACGGAAGGACGATCTTCCATCCCGGGATGTGCGTCGCCATCGCCTCGAACGAGTGCGAATGGTAGGGGCCGCCATGGATCCCCCCTCCGCAGGGGGTCATCAGGACCAAAGGCACCTCGAACGCCCCATGGGAACACCAGCGGGTGTTCCCGACGAGCTTCATCAAATCGATCGTGTTGAAGATGTAATCGGAAAACTGGATCTCCGCGACGGGGCGCGACCCGGCCAGCGCAAGACCGAGCGCCATTCCGACGATCCCTCGTTCGTCGAGCGGCGTGTTCCAGGCGGTCTTCAACCCCTGGGTACAGGTGAAGACTCCGCCGAGCGGCGGACCGACATCCTCCCCGAAGATCTCTTGGACCCCCAGACGGGTCTCCCCGACGTGAAGAGCAAGGCGGATCGCTTGTGCAAGAGTGGCCATCGGTTAGGCGAAAATGTGGTTCATCACGGTCGCCGGGTCCGGTTGCGGCTCTCCCCGCACTTTCTTCAAAGCTTCGAACGCCTCGTCTTCGTATTTCTTCCGTACCTCCGCACACTCCTTTTTCGTTAGGATCTTCTCTCGCTCAAGCTCGCTTTCAAACTTCGCTAAACAATCGACCTGTTTCGTATCAAACGTCGTGTCGGACGAGGAGGAGTGTCCGTGGAGACGCGAGACGAACGCCTCCAGACAGATCGGCTTGCGCGTCTTCCGGACATGCTGGAACGCTTTTTCAAGCGCCTCGTACGATCCCACGGGGTCATTCCCGTCGATGATCCCCCAGTGAATCCCGTACGTCGCGGCCCGCTGGACGATCGCCCGCTCTTCCCGGAGCTCACCAATCGGAGTCGAGATCCCGTACTGGTTGTTCGTGATCACCATGAGCATGGGAAGCTCTTGGCCTGCGATGCTGGCCCAGTTGAGGCAGGTGGCGAAATCGGCTTCCGCCGTGCCGCTCTCCCCGCCGACGACGATCGTCGCGGCGTCCCCTCCGTGGCGGAGTTGTGCCAGCGCCGTTCCGGGGGCGATCGAAAATTGAATCTGGACCGGAGAGGTGATCGGAAGAACGTTCCACTTCGGAATCGCATAGTGGTTTAAGAACACGCGTCCTCCGGTGAACGGATCGGTTGCTTTCGCGGCGGCATGGCGGATCGCATCGGCCATGCCGAGTCCCATGGCGACCAACACCCCGGCGCTCCGGTAGTGGAGGTGGAGGTAGTCGTACTCGGGACCCTGTCCTTTCTTGACCTGCAGACCGAGGGCCACCTGGAACGCCTCCTCGCCGGGCCCTCCGATCCAGAAATGGCTGTCTTCCGATTTCGCCATCTTGAGCAGGCGCTCTTCGAGCGCCCGAGTCTTGGCCATTAAGTGGAACATCTTCCGCTTGAGCGCGGCGTTCACTTCGTTTCTTTCCCTCGAGGCGATGCGGAGCGGTTGAGCATGTGGATCGCCCGTCCCAGGGCTCCCTCGGCCGCTTCCATGACCGCTTCCGAAAAAGTGGGATGGGCATGGACGGTAAGGGCGAGATCCTCGACGGTGGCCCCCAGCTCGAGCGCAAGCGTCGCCTCGGCGATCAGGTCAGATGCGAAAGGACCGATGATCTGGACGCCCAGGAGCAGCTTGGTCGTCTTCTCCGCGACCACCTTGACGAATCCATCGGTGGATTTGGCTGCCATCGCCCGTCCCGAAGCGGCAAACGGGAACTTCCCGGTGATCACTTCGATCCCTTTTGCTTTCGCCTCCGATTCGGTGAGTCCGACCGTCGCGATCTCCGGGTCGGTGAAGGTCGCGGCCGGCATCGCCTTCACGTCGTATTCGACCGGATGTCCGGCGATCGCTTCCGCCGCCACGATCCCTTCCTTCGAAGCCTTATGGGCAAGAAGGGGGGGGCCGGCCACGTCCCCGATCGCATAGATATGCGGAACGTTCGTTTGAAGCTTGGAGTTTACCGGAATCATCCCCTGCGCGATCTCGACTCCGATCTTTTCGAGCCCGAGACCGGTTCCGTCCGGACGGCGGCCGACGGCGAGTAGAATCGCGTCGCACGGGATCTCTTGCTTCCCCTTCGGCGTCTGGACCTCCACCGTGATCCCACCCTTTTTCTTGAAATACCCGAGCGCTTTCGAGGAGAGATGGACGGCGATTTTTTTCTGCCGGCAGACCCGCTCCATCGCCTGGGCGATCTCTCTGTCGACGCCGGGCACCAGCTGGTCGGTCAGCTCCACGACCGTCAAGTCGCTTCCGAACTTTTGGAACAACATCCCGATCTCGAGGCCGATGACCCCCCCGCCGATCACCAGGAGTTTTTTCGGAGCCGAAGTCCAGTCGAGGGCGTCTTTGGAGTCGAACACCGACTTCCCGTCGATCGCAAAGCCGGGAATCTCGATCGGCTTCGATCCGACGGCGACGATCGCGTGGTCGAACTCGACGGCGTCGGTCTCGTTCCCCTTCACGGCGATCCGATTCCGTGTCTCGAACTCCGCTGTCCCTTTGAGAACCTCGACACCGGCCGCCTTCGCCAGTTGGGCGATTCCACCCGTCAACTTCTTGATGATCTCCTGCTTCCAGGCCTGCGTTTTCTTGAGATCGAGGGTCACCCCTTTGACGGTGATCCCGAGGTCGGAAGCGGCCCGGATCTCGGAATACAGCTTTGCAGCCTGGATCAGCGCTTTGGACGGGATGCACCCCCAGTTGAGGCAGACCCCGCCGAGGCTCTCTTTCTCGATCAGGGCGACCGATTTTCCGAGCTGCCCCAGTCGGATCGCGGCGACGTATCCGCCCGGGCCGCCACCGATCACCACGACATCTTTTTTTTTCGCTTTGGAAGCCATCTGGAAACTCCTGCGCTTACGCGTCCAACAAGTTGAAGAGCAGTTTGGGGTCCTCGAGATTCCGTTTGACCGCCTCGACGAACGAGGCCGCCATCGCGCCGTCGACAACCCGATGGTCGATCGTAACGGAAAGATGCGCCATCTTCCGGATGACGATCTGGCCGTTCCGAACGACCGGCTGGTCGGTGATTCGGTAGAACCCCAAGATCGCTACCTCCGGGTAGTTCACGATCGGGGTCGCAAAGAGCCCGCCGATGTTCCCGATGCTGGTGATCGTGAACGTTCCCCCCGTGAGATCGGAAGGGGTGAGTTGGTTCGTCTGCGCTTTCTCCGTCAAAGAAGAGATCTCGGCGGCGATCTGAAGGATCGATTTCTGATCGGCCCCCTTGATCACCGGAACGACCAGATCATTCTCGCGATTGTTCACGGCAAAGCCGATGTTGACGTACCGTTTGACGACAATCTCCCCTTTGTCCTCATCGAGAGAGGAATTGAGCCGGGAGAATGGATCGAGCGCGAGGGAGACCGCGCGGACGACGAAAGGAAGGTAGGTGAGTTTCACTCCGCGCGCCTCCGCCTTCGATTTGAGCGACTCCCGGAGCGAAACGACTTCGGTCATGTCGACTTCATCGACGTGCGTGAAGTCGGCGACGGTGCGCTTCGAAAGGACCATGTGCTCGGCAATCCGTTTCCGGATGCCGCGCAACGGAATGCGTTCCTCGCCACCTTTCGAGATCGTCGGCACCGGGGCGGTTACATTCGGAACGGGCGATGTCTTTTCGAGATCTTTCTGCGTGATCCGTCCTTGCGGGCCGCTTCCGCGGATCGAGCGCAGGTCGACCCCCATCTCGCGCGCCAGCTTTCGCGTGGCGGGGGAAGCGAGGAGGGTGCTCGAAGGAGGAGGGGAGACACCCGGTGTGCGGGTGGTTTGAAATTCGGTTTTCCCGGAGCCGTTGCCTTCGATCGTCACGAGCCCTTTTCCGACCTTCACCATCTCCCCTTCTTTCACGAGGAGCTGCGCGATCTTCCCGCTCTTGGGGGAGGAGATCTCAACCGTCGCTTTGTCGGTCAACACTTCCACGATCGGCTGGTCTTCGGCGACACGGTCGCCGCGTTTGACGAGCCAGCGGACGACTTCCCCCTCTTTAATCCCTTCACCGATCTCAGGAAGCTTGAATTCGAACGACATCGGATCCTCCGTTTCGTGGATGGTTTCGTACCACGGTCTCGATGAAAAATTCCCCGGCTTTGTACGAACTCCGGACGAGAGGGGCCGAAGCGACGTATCGGAACCCGATCTCTTCCCCCTCGCGGCGCAGTTCTTCGAACTTCTCCGGCCGGACGAACTCGACGACCGGGAGATGCTTCTTCGTCGGCTGGAGATACTGGCCCAACGTCAGGAAATCAACCCCCACCGAGAGAAGGTCGGCGAAGGCGGTCCGGATCTCGTCCCGGGTCTCGCCAAGCCCCAACATGAGGGACGATTTGGTCCACTGTTCCGGACGCTGGCGTTTCATCTCGGCGAGAACGTCGAGTGATTGCCGGTAGCCGCAACGGCGGTCGCGCACGGTGGGGGTCAATCGCTCGACGGTTTCGATGTTGTGGCCGAGGACATCGGGTCGGGCGGTGAGGATTCGGGAGAGAAGGTCCGTGCGTCCTTGGAAGTCGGGGATCAGTGCTTCGACGAGAACGTCGGGGCAGTGTTCGTGAATCGTTTCGATGACGCGGGCGAAGTGATTGGAACCCTGATCTTCGAGGTCGTCGCGGTCGACCGAGGTCAGGACGACGTACCGAAGGTTCATGAGTTTAACAGTCTCAGCCGTTTTTTCTGGTTCGGAGGGGTCGAGGGGGAGCGGCTTGCCGCTTTGGATGGAGCAGAAGCGGCACCCGCGGGTGCAGACCCCTCCCATCAGAAGAAGGGTGGCGGTTCCACTCTTCCAGCAGGCTCCCATGTTGGGGCAGAGCGCCTCCTCGCAGACGGTGTGGAGGTTCCGCTTGCGCAGGAGGGTGGAGATCCGGTTGGTCACCGACCCGCCGGGGGCGCGCACCTTGATCCACTCCGGTTTGGGTTGGAACGGCATGGTCGAGGCGACCTTATACTCGCCGGGGATCAACCCTTCAAGAAGGGGAACCTGCGGCGAAGAGCGCGGCCGGCGCTCGGATCGACATCCGCGAAGAAGAGTCCGGGCTTGCGACCGGTGCGGAGCAGTGCCTCGCCCCAGGGGCCAAAGATGGCTGAATGGCCGAATGTGTCGCCGCCGGTCTGGGCGGGGGCCAGCACGGTCGCGAGGTTCTCGATCGCTCGTGCCCGAAGCAACGTGTGCCAGTGAGCCTCTCCGTTCTTTCTTGTAAAGGCGGAGGGGAGGAGGATCCAGTCGGCGCCGCTCTTCGCCATCTTCCGGAACTGTTCCGGGAAGCGAAGGTCGTAACAGATCGCGATCCCGATCTTGATCCCGTTCCAGCGGAAGACGACGGGGCGGGCGCCGGGGAGGAAATATTTTGACTCGCGATATCTCTTCCCCCCGACCGTCGCATCGAAGAGATGGATCTTCCGGTACCGGGCCAAGATCTTTCCGCGTTCGTCGATCCAGATGGCCGTGTTGAACACTTTTTTTGATCCCCGTTGGAACTCGGGAACTCCGCCAAGAAGGATCGCGATGCCATGTTGCTTTGCCAGATCGGAAAGGGCGGCCCAGGGTAGCGCGCGGTGGATTTCCCTGGAAATGGTTCGAAGGGAACAGAGGTCTCCACGGTAGAAGCAGTACTCGGGGAAGAGGATGGCCTTGGCCTTTTTGCGAGCGGCGGAGGCGATCAAGGCTTCGATCTTGCATAGGTTGATCCGCCAGTTGTCGCCGGAAGAGAGCTGGGCGAGGGCGATCCGCATCACGGCTTGGGGCGGATCAGCGTCGGGTCGGCGACGCAGACGCAGTTCTTCCCCGCCTCTTTGGCCCGGTACATGGCGGCGTCGGCGAGGCGGACCAGGAAGTTCTTCCGGTCTTTGACCGTCCCTCCCGTCGGGACGTGATCGTGCAGGGATGCCACGCCGAAGCTCGCGGAGATCAGCCCTTTGAAATTGATGAACGACCCGTCGTGCTCCCCCTGATCGATCATGAAGAGCTTCCCGGCGATCATCATCCGGGTCCTCTCGGCGATCTCGACCGCCCGGATCAGGTCGATCCCCGGGAGGATCACGACGTACTCGTCTCCGCCGTACCGGGCGAGGAACGCCCCTTCCAGGTCGATCGCCTCGGTCAGGACGAAACCGATCTCTCGGAGCGTCTGGCTTCCGACGAGGTGGCCGTGAGCGTCGTTCACGTTTTTGAAGTGATCCAAGTCGAGAAAGAGGAGGGTCAGGGGGTGGCGCTGTTCGTCCGCCTTCCGGACCTCGGTTTCCAGCTGCACGTGGAAGAACCGATCGTTGTAGAGACCGGTCAGGTCGTCCCGCTTCGTCAGCTCCTTGCTTTTGCGGGCGTCGATCGCGTTTTGGAGCGCGGTGGAGAGATACCCAGCGAAAATCTCGACGAGCTTTAGGTCCCGCATCGTGTACCCGATCGGGTCTTTCTTGTTGTAAGCGATCAGCGCACCGACAATGGTCGTTTCAACCCGCAGCGGCACTCCCACGAGACCGATCGCCTCCTGGGGCAGGTTGGCTTTGTCGATCACGAGTCGCTCCGTCCGATCGGCTTTGCGCACCATCGATTTTCCGAGCGTGTAGATCTCCCCCGCGACGCCGGAAGTGGCGGCCATTCTCTTGCCGAGCAGCGACGCCGAGTTCTTTCCCGATACGGCCACGTACGTGAGTTCGCGTTCCCCTTTTCCTTCCCGTTTCCGGATCGGGTCGTCGACCAGCATGAGAATCCCTTCGGAAGGGACGAACTCGTTCAAGTCGGAAAGGACGTTCAGAAGAAGGGAGTGGAGGTAATCCTCGTACCGTTCGACGTCGAACTTCCGCGTCCGGACGATGAAGTGAATCAGGCGTTCCGGTGGAAGGGTATGGAAATCCATCGAGTCGTCAGCCCTTCGTCCGGAAGGTGAAAGGGACTTTTCCGAAGCTCACGCGGTCGCCGTTCCGGATCAGAACCGGCTGTCCCGGCGTGATCCTTTGACCGTTTACGAACGTTCCGTTCGGAACCCCCGGTTCCTCGAATAGAAGGAACTGCCCGTCCATGCGCTTCAAGCGGGCGTGTCGGCGAGACGTGCCCCGCTCCCGGTCGGATGAGGTGAGATCGATGTCGGGGGACAGGTTGGTGACCGGGTCCTGCCGGCCGATCAGGACGCATTCCTTTCGGATCGAATGGCTGACCGCTTCCGGGCCTTCTCCCGTTAAGAGCGCCAGCTCCTGCGATTCGGTTTCCGCAGGTCGGATGGGGGCCTTCACCGACTGGAGGATCTCGGCAATCTCCTGGTCCATTTGCGAGCGATCCTTCAAGAGACTCGCCAGCTTGTCGTTCGCATCGCGCAGGCGGGCTGAGTATTTCCGGATCATCCGGATCGCGATTTCGATATTTCCGAAGACCAGCTTCTGGAAATTGGCGGCGTCGACTTTCAAGAGCTCGGCGTCTTCCTCCACCACGGCGGTAGCGGTGCGGGGGACGTGATCGAGAAGGGACATCTCCCCGAAGAAATCCCCTTTTTCCAAGATCGCCATCACGTCGGTTTTTGTCTCTATCGTCCTTTCGATCCGCACGCGTCCGGCGTGGATGAAGAACATGACGTCCCCCGCATCCCCCTCCCGGAAAATGACGGTGTCCCTGGGCGCCTTCAGTGCGTATCGCGCAAGATCGTCCATCATCATCTCGGGCGATGTTCGAATAAATACCGTTCCGCCATCGCCAGGAGCCTGGCCTGTACCAACGATTTGTCGTACCGGACGCTCGACTCCAGATATCGAGCCGCTGGTTCCATTTCTCCGAGTGCCACGTACGTGATTCCCAGGGAGTGTTCGATTCGGAGGTTGTCTCCGGACAAATCGAGGGCCCGGTGAAGGGCCGCCTTGCTCTCTTCGTAACGTCCCGTGGCGTAGAGAGCCTCCCCCCGGATCAGTTCGAGAATCCCGTTTTCGGGATCGTTCCCGAGCCCCTGAGCGACGGCGGCCAGTGCCTCGTCATACCGCTTGAGGTCGGAGAGGGCCCAGCTCTTCTGAATCCACAGATCGGGCGAGCCCGGATTTTCGGTCAAGGCTTGATCGATGAGATCCAGGGCTGCCGCCGCGTTCCCGCGCCGGGAGAGCCGGTTGGAAGCCCGCAGCGCGTGTTCCTTTCGGATCCAGCGGAAGAGATTCACAGTTCGGTCATTCTAACCTACCATAGGGGCATGCCAAGCGATGTTTGGGACGCCGTGATCGACGCCAAAGTCAAGGTCGTGTCGATGGCATTGCGGGTCTCCCTGGGCAAAGAACTGTTGCAGAC
Organism: Pseudomonadota bacterium; assembly: GCA_043809315.1. Classification (GTDB taxonomy): domain Bacteria; phylum Bdellovibrionota_G; class JALEGL01; order JALEGL01; family DATDPG01; genus JAZDDX01. The sequence goes on along the minus strand of JAZDDX010000010.1, from coordinate 21,348 downwards.
GGTCCGCCTCGACCCCGAGGTGACGTACATCGGCCGGATGGCCGAAAACCACGTCGTTTTGGACGACCCGCAGGTTTCCCGGTCGCACGCGCGGATCGTCGCCTCGAAGAACGGCTTCGTGTTGGAAGATCAACAGAGTGAGAACGGGATCTTCGTGAACGGCCAGAGGGTCGACGTTCATGTCCTTTCGGTGGGAGATCACATCACGATTGGCGACCATCGTCTCGACGTCGTCGTGGCGGAGGGGGACGCGAAGGTTTCGGCCCCCGATCGTCACATGGGGACGCTCGAAGCGGAGTGGCGGACCGATCAAACCGTTCAGGTCGAAGGGGAGGAACTCGAAGCGTTGCGCGATGCCTTGAAACGGGAGGTCCCGACCGAAAAGAAAGCGAAACAATCGCCGACGTTGGATTTTTCCCTGAAGGTTGGGGCGAACAGTTTCGAGCAATCGATCACATTCGACAAGGTGCGCAAGAGGGAGGAATCCGACGGGCAGGGGAACCAGATCGAGATCACGCTCTCTCTCGGGAAGTGGGTCCTCCACAAAAAGGTACCTCTTTAGGAACAGCTCGACGGTGTTCACAAGCGACCTGATCAGACTCGCCCTCGAGGAAGACTCCGGCTCCGGAGACATCACCTCCGATGCCGTCGTGCCGAAGACGCTTGCGGGACGAGGGGTGATCCTGGCGAAACAGGATCTCGTTCTGGCCGGCCTCGGGGTCGCGTTCGGGGTCTTCCTCTCGATCGATCCGACCACGAAGATCCGGAAGCTCGCCTGGGACGGTGACTCAGTCCCGGCCGGGACCCGTGTTGCGGAGATCGCGGGGTTCTATCGGAATCTGCTGCGGGGGGAACGGGTGGCGCTCAACTTTCTGCAAAGACTCTGCGGGGTCGCAACCCTCACCCGAAGTTTCGTCCTGCGGACCGAGGGGACGAAAACCAAGATCCTCGACACCCGGAAGACGACGCCGCTCGTCCGACATCTGGAAAAGTACGCCGTCCGGATGGGGGGAGGCTCGAACCACCGGTTCGGGCTGTCGGATGCGGTCCTGATCAAAGACAATCACATAGCGGCCTGCAAAGGGGATGTGGCGGAAGCCGTCCGGAAGATGAAGAAGAAATGCGGAAAAAAACCGATCACGGTGGAGGTCACGCGGGTCGAGGAGGTCGAGCCGGCGATCGGGGCGGGTGCAACTCGCCTTCTGCTGGACAACATGGCGGACCCCCAGGTCGAATGCGCGGTTGCCCTGGCACGCGGCCGAGTCGAGATCGAGGTTTCGGGGGGGATCACGCGGGAGCGAGTGGCTCGTCTTTCCAAGATCGGTGTCGACTACATCTCCGTGGGGGCGCTGACGCACTCGGCCCCCGCCGCTGATTTGAGCTTCGAGGTTCTCCCGTCGTGAAGGGATTCGAGACCGACTGCCTGGTGATCGGGAGCGGGCTGGCCGGCTGTTCCGCGGCGCTCGAAATGGTCGATGCCGGTCTCGCGGTCACGATGATCACGCGGGCGAAAGAGCCGGCCGACACCGCAAGCGCGATGGCCCAAGGGGGGATCGTCTACCGGGCCGAGGGGGAGAAGCCGGAGAAACTAGTCCGCGACATCGTGGAAGCGGGGGCGGGACTTTGCAAGGTGGAAGCGGTCGAGCTTCTCGCGCGCGACGGACCCAGTCTCGTCCGGGAGATCCTGATCGAGCGTCTCCAGGTGAACTTCGACCGGACGAAATCCGGGGAGGTCGAGTTCACGGAAGAGGCGGCGCATAGCGTGCCGCGGATCCTTCATATGGGCGATCAGACCGGAGCCGACCTGGAGTCGGCGTTCCTGAATCATCTGAAGAAGCGGAAAGAGATCGCGATTCTGACCGAACACACGGCGGTCGATCTCCTGACATTGGCGCACCACGCGATCGACCGGCAGGAGTTCTACAAGCCTCCCCGCTGCTTCGGAGCGTTCGTTCTCGACCAGAAAAAGAGGCAGGTGAAGCCGATCCTGGCGAGGGAGACGGTTCTTGCGACCGGGGGATTGGGCCAGCTCTATCTTCACACGACGAACCCGTTGGGTGCACGTGGCGACGGTGTCGCAATGGCATACCGGACCGGCGCCCGGATCATGAACCTGGAATACATCCAGTTTCACCCGACCGCCCTGTACCGGCGAACCAGTGAGCGGCCGCTCATCTCGGAATCTCTCCGGGGGGAGGGGGCGCGTCTCCTGAATCACGCAGGTGAGGAGTTCATGAAGCGGTACGACCCGAGGGGGGCGCTCGCCGCACGGGATATCGTGGCGCGAGGGATCCACGACGAGATGCTGCGCGAGGGGGTCCAGTGGGTCTTCCTGGATATCTCCCACAAGCCCGCCGACTGGATCCGTACTCGATTCCCCTGGGCGCACGGCGAGTGCCTCAAACAGGGGATCGACATCACCAAGGAACCGATCCCCGTGGTTCCGGCAGCCCATTATTCCTGCGGTGGCGTGGCGGTCGATCTGGACGGGTCGACGACGATCGAGAACCTGAAAGCGGTCGGGGAGGTCGCCTGTTCGGGGGTGCACGGGGCGAACCGGCTGGCGAGTACGTCGCTCCTCGAGGACCTCGTCTGGGGGGTCCGTGCGGGGCGGGATATCGGGCGGCGGGTCAAAGGGGCGAAGTACCGGTTTCCGGAAATCCGCCCCTGGCAGGACGAGACGGAACCGGTCGACCGGGATCTCCTGGCGCAGGATTGGATGACGATCAAGCACACGATGTGGAACTACGTTGGTCTGATCCGGACCCCGAAACGATTGGATCGTGCGCAGCGGATCCTCCGATCGCTCTCGGACGAGGTGGAGCGTTTCTATGCTCACTCGGTCCTGTCGGACGAACTCATCGGTCTGCGGAACGGCGTCTTTTGCGCGCACCTGATTCTGACGGCCGCCCGTCGCAATCGGCAGAGCCGCGGGTGCCATTACCTACGAAACGATTGAACGCCGTCTGCTAGACTTTTCTTTCCGGGAGATATAGAGCCTTCCGTTCGGAGGTTTTTAAAAGATGTCAGACACGAACAAAGTTCAGATTCAGCCGGCAGACGGCAAACTCGGGATTCTGATCCCTGGATTAGGTGCGGTGGCGACGACGTTCATCGTCGGGGTGCGAGCTATTCAGCGGGGCTTGGGAAGTCCGATCGGTTCCTTGACCCAGATGGGGACGATCCGTCTGGGAAAACGGACCGACAACCGGAGCCCGCTCATCAAGGAGTTCGTCCCTCTGGCGAACTTGAAAGATCTGGAGTTCGGCGGATGGGACATCTTCGAGGACAACGTTTATGAGGCGGCGATCCGCTCGAACGTCATCTTCAAGCAGTTGGTCGAGCAGGTTCGGGAGGACATCGAAGGGATCAAGCCGTGGAAGGCGGTCTTCGATCCGGCGTATGTCTCCCGACTTCACGGGACGCACGTCAAGACCGGTAAGAACAAGATGGAACTGGCGAAGCAGTTGATGGACGACATCGCCCGATTCAAGGAGGAGAAAAAACTCAGCCGGATGGTGATGGTCTGGTGTGCCTCCACGGAAGCTTACATGGAGCCGGGACCGGCCCACCAATCGATCGAGGCGTTCGAGAAGGCACTTCTCGCGAACGACCCGACGATCGCGCCGAGCATGGTCTACGCCTACGCGGCGATCATGTCGGGGGTTCCGTTCGCGAACGGAGCGCCGAACCTGACCGTCGACATCCCCGCGATCCGGCAACTGGCGAAAGAGCACAAGGTCCCGATCATGGGGAAAGATTTCAAGACGGGTCAGACGCTGATGAAAACGATCATCGCGCCGGGACTCAAAGCCCGTCTCCTGGGGGTCAGCGGCTGGTTCTCGACGAACATTCTGGGAAACCGGGACGGCGAGGTTCTGGACGCCCCGGAAAACTTCAAGACGAAGGAGGAATCGAAGCTGTCGGTTCTTCACTCGATCTTCCAGCCGCATCTCTATCCGCAGCTCTACAAGGACCTCTATCACAAGGTCCGGATCAATTATTACCCGCCGCGGGGGGACAACAAGGAGAGCTGGGACAACATCGATATCTTCGGCTGGCTGGACTACAAGATGCAGATCAAGATCGACTTCCTCTGCAAGGATTCAATCCTGGCCGCGCCGATCGTTCTCGACCTCGCGCTCTTTATGGACTTCGCGAAGCGCTGCGGGTTCAGCGGGATCCAGGAGTGGCTCTCGTTCTACTTCAAGAGCCCGCAGGCCGCCGAGGGTCTGTATCCCGAGCACGATCTCTTCATCCAGCTGATGAAGCTCAAGAACACGCTCCGGTTCGTGAAGGGGGAGGACCTCATCACGCACCTCGGGCGCGAGTATTACGATTGAGCGTCCGTCCGTCGAAGCGGCGTGACATGGCGGTCTCCGTGAACCCGACGGAGATCCAGGAGCGTTTTGAGTCGGTCGGGCCGGAGTATTTCTGGCTCGAAGTCCGGTATTCCCTGACCCGGTGGCTTCTGCGGAGGTTCTCGGCGGCGCACGCCCGTTGCGAACGTCGGGTCGATCTGCTGGATCTGGGGTGCGGTCCGGGAAACTGTCTGCGTGGGCTTCCGCACTGGATCCGTTGTTTCGGATCCGATCTCGATCTGGAAGCGCTCCGGACCGCCCGGGTGGTTTCCGGGGCACAGGTTTTCGTCTCCGACGCGAGCGAGATCTCTCTCAAATCGGGGAGTCTGGACTTCGTCGTCATGCTCGACGTTGCCGAGCACGTGCGAGAGGACCGGAAGGTCTTCTCGGAAGCGTCGCGAGTTTTACGCCCCGGAGGGATCTGCATCGTAACGGCACCGGCGCATCAACTGTTGTGGGGATCTCATGACGAGGTGGTGGGTCATTTCCGCCGGTATTCTCGCCGGGACCTTGTCGGGAAACTCCGGGCGAACGGTTTCGAACTGTTGGAGAAACGGTATCTCCTTCCCGTTACATTCTTCTCGATTCTCGGGCTTCGACTCTGGAAGCGGCTCAGGAAGAAACGAACGGACGACTTCTTTCGTCTCTCCCCCGCAGTTAGTTCCCTCGTGACGACGTTCCTGTTTCTCGAATCGACCGTTTCGCGCTTTTTTCCGTTCTTCTGGGGCGCAATCGTCTATGCCGTGGCCCGAAAACCGGCGGGGGAGGGGCCGACGTCGCCGGCCGGGCCGGATGATCCTTTCGAAAGCCTCGCTTGCCCGCGGTGCAAGTCGGGTTTGCGACACCGGAGGGATCTCCCCGCACTCGATTGTGTCCAGTGCAGCCTTCGTTATGAAATTGTGGACGACATCCCGGTGATGCTCGTCGAAAGAGCACGGGCCATTGCGTGAACGGCATTGGTTTGGGTCGGGCACTTCGAAAACAAGTATCGAAGCTAGACCTTTTTCTGGTCGGTATCCTCCTCATTCATATCGCTATAAACGCGATGTGGCTTGTCCTAGACGATGCCGGACTCGTCAGTGATTCTCTCAACTACTACACACAGAGTCTCGAAACCTATCGAATCGCCTTAACTGGAACCCTGCCAGAGTTCGGCCGACATATACTGCACTCGGGATCTTGGCACCCGGGGCTCTTCGCTCTTCTACCCGTTCCGTTTCATCTTCTCTGGGGACCCCATGAGGATCTGGCGGTTCTGCTCGTGAACAGTCTGTTTTTGGGAATTCTTTTCGTTTCAACCTATTTGTTGGCGAGGCGATTTGGTCTGGGGGTTTGGTGGGCACGGTTGTGCGTCCTGTTGTTGAGCCTTTTCCCTCTGGTATACGGTTCGTCCCGGCAGTTCATGTTGGACCTTCCAGGGACAGCAATGGTGGCGCTTAGCGCCCTACTCTTGTGCAAAACGGATTGGTTCTTGAGCTGGCGATGGAGCATCTGGCTGGGAATTGCATGTGGTGTCGGCTGTTCGATCAAGGAAACTTTTCCGATCATGTTTCTGCCGGTTTTGTTGATCGCCGCATTCGTCACCTTTCGATCGAAAGGTCCTCGTGTCCAACGAAAAATGGGCCGGAACGCGTTGATCGTATTGGGAACGGCGGTGGCGGTGGCCCTCCCGTTTTATGGATGGAGCTTAGACAGCCGAATGCAACTTCATCGTGAGCTCATCGACAAGGGAGCTGGGGTGACGGGGTATCTTCAACTCTTCACGTGGGACTCGATAGGCTTCTATTGGCGTTCATGGAACAACACCATCTCTCCGTTGTACCGGGTTGTCGCGGTTGTCTCGGTAGTTTGGGGGGTATTTCACAGCCCAACTCGTCCGGTGGCGATATGGGTAGTCTGCGTATACCTTCTCATGAGTTGTAATCCCGCAAAGAATTCTCGTTATATTTTCGGAATTCTTCCCGCGTTTGCACTGCTGATGGCTGATTTGGTAAGGATCATTTCTCGGCGAGGCGGCAGGTTGCTGGCCTGCGGCCTCGCGGGAATCTTAATCGGGTACGGAGTGTTTCAGTTCACGTTTCTTTCGTTTGGTCGACTTCCGATTGCAGACCAGGAAACGTTCCTGCCCTGGAAGGAATCAGTTCCATGGTCAAATTACGCTGAACATCGATACTTATGGTGGATGAGTCGGCAATCGATCTTCGATCAGCCTCGACGCCCGTTGCCGGCTTCCTGGAAAGGAATTGAGATACAAGAAGTCTTGGCTCGCCACGTTCCGGAAAAGGGCGGGGTTTCGTTGCGCGTCTTTGTGCTGAAGACCCATCCGTTTCTGGATGGGCCGCTGCAGAGATGGGCGTTGGAGCGAGGCTTCGATGTCGAAGTCCTTTCAGGTTCGTTCACCGATGCGTCGACGATGCTTTCTGCACAGATCGTCATAGAGATGCCGAAATGGTTGCGGGACGAAAGGGATGTTTGGAGACAGGTACATGAAGTTAAGGCGGGTAGCTTCATCGGTTACGGATTCGTGATGAACCGGATAGACCGTGAACGAGCGGCGCGGGAGTTCTTTGAAAAGAGAAAATCGGCCTGCGAGTTGATTCGGGCAGTTTCTGTACCTCGTGCGGATCTGGTCCGAGTCTGGTCCTGTAACTTCTCAGAGCGACATTTGACCGCGCCGAGCGATTCCAATGACTTCTTGGGAGGTCGCACGTTCAATCAGTTGCCGAAATTGAAAAACCCGATAGGCTTCATAGAATCTGAGGAAGCTGATGAAAAAATACCTGACGATAGCGGTGCTGGTCGGTCTTGCGGTTCCGGGACTCTCCGAAGGAGCGAAGAAAGTCGTCCCGAAAGACGCCTTGGTCCTTGAGAAGGGGGTGGTGATCCGCCAATTTGGGGACAACCGAGGGAAGGTGATCGCCAAGCCGGAGGTCTGCGACGAACTTCTCCTTCTGGAGCCGGTCGGTTTCAAGGGGAAATACGAGGAAGTCCTCTTCCTGACTCCTGACGCGCAGAAGGTGCGGCGGGGATGGATCTTGGCGTCGACCCAGCTCTACATCTTTCCCGAGCCGCGGCCGGCGATCCCGCGTTCCGATGCGACCCCCGGGGTTGCCTTCCCGTGGAGTTCCAAGGCCGCACAGCCCGGCGATCCCGACTTCGCCCGCGTCACCAACAAAGCTTTCCTTTTCGCTTGTCTCGACCGTCCACACCCCGCCAAGGCGGCGACCGTGCTCACTCAGATCCTCGATCGCTACGCCGGTGAGCTGACCGCGGAGGAAGTGACGCGCCTCCTCCCGGTGCTCAAGTACTGTCGGGACGAGGATCGGCCCCGGATCCGGGAGCTTCTCGCGAAGTTCAGCGCGGATCCGGCGGTGAAGGGGTTCCTGGCCGCCAATCCGATCTTCGGGCCGGTCATGGAGCCCGAGAACAAACCGCTTCCGCAAGAAACCCCACCCCCGGTTCAAGAAGAGAACCAACTGACGAAACTCCTGAAGAAGTTTCCTCCGAAGGTCCTGGGGATGGTGGCCGGGGGCATGGTCGTATTCCTGGTCCTGATCGTGCTCCTCTTCCGGCGGAAGAAACCGCCGTCCGACACCCTCACTATGGGGTCGGAAGACGATCTGCCGATGTAGATTTCCAGAGTTCCAGCCTCGAGCGATCCCCCGCTACGATCCGTCGCGCCTCGTCCCGGAGAGTTTTCGCATTCGAGTCGTTTCCGGGATTCCCTGCGGCCGCCTCCGCGAACCAGTGAAGGGCAACCGGTTCGTTCCCGCGGATCGCCGCTCCCTTTCCTAGAATAAAAGCCGGCATCACGTCCGAAGGGAAGGTCTGGTGCCATCGGAGGAGGTTTTCCTCGCTTCCCTCGACCGCCGAGATCCACTCGAGACGCCGGATCTCAGGACAGACGGAAAGAGAGGAAGGATCGCGGCTGCCGTTGTTCGAGAACTTGGCGATTGCCTCGTTGCAACTCCGAAGGGAGTCGCTGTCCACCGTCAACAGGGTCTGAATCGCTGCCGTGCCGATCGACGTAAGAAGAAAGACCAGGAAAAAGCCTGCAAGAGGCGCGAACGGTCGTACTCCTCCCCGTCGAAGGAGAAGAGCCAGGATCGCCACAGGTGCCCCCCAAAGGAAGATCCCCGGCCATCCCGCCTCCGCGAAGAGATGGAAGGGGAGAGAAGGGGCGACCCCGAAGTACGGAGCGATCTCTTTCCAGGCGGACCAAGGGAAGAGCGCGAGCACAGCCCTCTGGGCCTCGGCTTGGTGCCAGGTCCACTGACTCCAGCCGACTCCGAGGAAGTGACTTTGTGCCGCCATCCAGACCGCCTCGGTCATTCCCAGAAGGCGTCCTTCTCCCGAACGACGGAGGAGGGTCGCGACGACGAGGGTGAGAATCGCAAGGAGAAGAAGAGGGCGCGCCAGTCGGCGTTGATCGGGGTGAGTGCACGCCCAGAAATAAAGGGCGGAGGTGGCACCGATCAGGCCGACGCCCACGGTTCCGAGTCCCCAGCCGATCGCAAGGCAGAGAAGGGGGAAAAGCCAGGGGAGGGGGCGGATCGCAAGCGGAATCGAAGCCGCAGCAGCCGTCAGAATCATGCTGAGAAGTTCAGTCCACATGCCAAAACCAAAGTTACCGTTTTTGACGGCATTTGGCGCCGGGAGGAAGAAAATTCTTTCTGTGCAATTTCAGAACCTCGATCGGAGCGTCGTGGAAGAGGTTCGCGAGCAAGGAGAGGTGACGTTCGAAAAACGCGCGCCGAGTTCGGGCGGCTCGAAGACGAGCTGGATCAAGCTCTGACGGCGCTTGCTACGATGGTCGAAGGATCGGCGCGGGGAAAAAGGTACCAGGAGGTCACGGTCTCCAAGATCCTCCGGACCGACGTTGCACATCGCTGAGCAGCGCCAAGGCACAACCCCCCACATAAATATAAGTAAAAATAACCATTTAGGCTGGCACACAAGATGCTGCATCTTTGGCAGATATGCTCTGGGTGGCTTTCAGAACGGTTTTTGTGGCGATCATGCTTTGGGTGTCGCTGGCGGCGGCCGAACCCGTAACGAAGATCAGCGGATGCTGGACGGTTCGTTCAGAGGATCAAGGTTCTGGAGTCCGTTCGGGGGCGGCCGGATTCGAGTTTCCCGACAAGGTGTGCCTGGCTGGGAAGGTCACCGTGAACCGGGATGAGGCGTACGATCTAAGGCTCACACGCCTGAAACCGCAATCCGGGGCCCCCGAGTACTCGGAGACGGTTCGAGAGCAGGAGATCGAGAAGCGGGAGGATTCGAGTAGCTTGAGTTTCCGGATTCTGATGAGCCACGAGACGCGATGGAATCAGGACATCGGAGGGTACAACCAGGAGACGAAGCATTATCTCGTCCTGGAGGTTGATCTGGAGACCGATGAAGTGAAGGCAGCGGCGGAGAAGTTGTTTCGTTGGTTACCACCCCTGAACGACCACCGTGTAGAATCGACTCCAGGCAAGTGGCAGAGGGCGATTCCGCTGGTTCTGAATAAGGCCGACTAAACTCCACGAAGCGGTCGTTAATACTTCTGATAATGAATATTATGTATCTTTGAGGGGTCGGGGTTGTGGATGGACGTGGGTCTTTTCGCCGGGACCTGAACCTGGATTTCGCGGGTGCCACGTTTCAAAACCGAGTCGCACATGCAAAATTCGGCGGCTCTCCGAAACCACCTTCGAAATGAAATTACACCGAAGGGATCGCCGAGTGCGTTTCAGGAGCAAAGATGGAGTTCCTCCTGTCCAAATAATCTGGGTTCCCCGCCCCATTTCCGTGTAAAAAACCGTTCATGAACGGTCCCCTTTCGACGGAGATGGCGCGCCTGGCCTCCCTCTGTCGAGTGGAGGGGACCACGTTCCGGGAACTCCTGTCCGACGTCGGGGACCGGCGTGGCCAGGCCCTCTTTTCCCTCTTCCTTTCCGTCCCATTCTTGATCCCGATCCCGATGCCCGGCCCTTCGGGCATCATCGGACCTTTGGTCATGCTCTTCGGCGGGATGATGGCGTTGGGACGCCCTCTCTGGCTCCCGAAGAGGTTTCTCAGGAAACGTTGTGACGGGCCCCGCTTTGCCGGGGCGTTGGAACGTGTCAGCCGTGTCGTCGCCTGGATGGAAAAGTTCGTGAAACCGCGAGGGAAGTTCATGAGTCGGTCGCGCTGGGTCGCCCCGTTCAACGGCGGGATGATTGCGTACACCGGTTTCGTACTTGCCTTCCCGCTTCCGAACTTCCTTCCCGCCTTGGCGATCGTCCTGATCGCGATAGGGATTCTCGAGGAGGACGGCCTCTTCGTGGCGCTCGGGTATCTGGTAACGTTCTTTACGACGCTATTGCTGGGGGCGGCGTTCTTTCTCGGGTTTGAAGGGCTGACCCACCTGCTCTCTTAATCCCTTTTAAGAAAAAGAGCGGTCTCCCTTCCTTTAGATACTTCGCCTGAAAGTTCGAGAGGAACGGTCCCGGCTCGACCGGATTTGTCTCAAGTCCTTTGGAGAAATAAGCATATAACTGTTCGTTTATATGTTTGAAATACTCCAAATAATCAGTCGCTATGTGAAGCTCTCCCTCCGGCTCGAGTGTCCGGAGAATCTGATCCAAGAACAGAGGAGTAAAAAGACGTCGCTTCGTGTGTCGATGTTTCGGCCAGGGATCGGGGAAAAGGATGTGGTAGGCCGCAACACTCTGATCCGGGATGAACCGCTCGATAAACCCTTCTGCATAAGTGACGGCAAGACGGACGTTCGCCAGCTCCGCTTTCCGGATCCGATCGGCCGCATGAAGGAGGTATTTCTTCGATTTCTCGATCCCGAAGAAATCCCGTTCCGGAAGGGCGGTCGCCCGCTCCCGAAGGAACCTCCCCTTCCCCACCCCGATCTCGATCTCGATCGGGGCGCGGCGTCCGAAGATCTCCTCAAACCGTAGCGGGTGGGGCAGCGTCGTTACGTCCAGGATCATCCGTTTCTCCGGCGAGCTTCGCGAGTTTCGCCTCGTTCTTTGATTTCTCGAACGCCATCCGAGCGAACCGCCTTTTTCCCGTCTCAAGTGCCTTCTCGCCGGTCCGATTCCAGAGGTCGTTGCTGACGGCAGTTCCCGATCGTTCCAAGGCAAGAAGAAGGAACGCGTCCCCCTCCCGGACCACGATCTCCACCATCTTATTCAGGCCCTCCTGGTTGCCGGCGGCCCGAAAATATTCAAGCGCGTCCTGCAGAGCGTTTTCCATAAGTGCCCGCTCACCGAGCGCCGACAGCTCGGCAGGGGTACCTTTCCGCCCGGCCGCGTGGAGGATCCTCTGACGTTCGGTCCATTTCGGGAGGTGAGTTTTTTGAGACATGCCGGGAGCGATAGGCGGTGGGAACTAAGCTGTCAAGGAAGAGATACGCTGGGCCAGACTGGCACCGTTTCCGCCGAGACCTGGAGGTACGCCAGGGCCATCTCCCTCTGGCAATCGGATCCGATCGTGTCGCAGATATGATCGAAGTTTCCGGCGTTCTTCCGTCGTTCGATCTCGGCCAGAACGGTCCCGACCTCGGGGACCCGGACGGCAGAGGAGTTCCCTCCGACCGCCGGGACCACGTTCTTCTCCTGTTCCTCGTAGAGAATCGTCGGTTGGTTCTCCGCTTTTCGTTGGGCAATGAGGGACGCCAAATCTTGATCCAGAATCTCTTCCGGGCCGCCGGACGGAGTGACCCCTTGAGCCTGAGGGCTGAAACGGTTCGAGAGGTAGTACCGGAACATCGTGAGGTTCAACTTCCCGCCCAGACCGTTTTTTTCTCCGACCGGGACCGGGAGCTGACCGGTTCCTTTTCCGTAGCTTCGTTCCCCGACGACGATGGCGCGACCGCTCTCCTTGAGTGATCCGGCGACAATCTCCGCGGCGCTGGCAGTCCGTGCATCGATCAGGATGACGACGGGCCGACGTGTCTCCTCCCCCTTTTGATCGGCAGGCCCCTTCCCGTTCGGATCGAACGGTTTGGAAACCCCCGGTTTCCCCTGGGTCGCGAAAACAATCCCTTGATCGACAAAAGCGTCGACCACCCGAGCCGCTTCAACGGCTTCCCCGCCCGGGCATCCCCGCAAGTCGAGAACGTATCCGAGGAGATCGGAACGCTGCTCCATCTGTTGGAGTGCGTTCCGGAGGTAGGCGGAGGTGTCGTTCGTGAACTCACGTATCTTGATCAGACTGATCGCTTGGTCCCCGGCTTTAGCCAGCGACGCGAGGAGCGGGATCGACTTGAACGACGAGCGCGTGAGCGCGATTGGATCCCCGCTCCGGGAAATCTTTAGCGAGACGGGTGAGCGATCGGTGCCGTTCAACAGAAATCTCGCGTCCGAAAACATCATCCCGGGGACGGGGGTGCCGTCAATCGAGACGATCCGGTCCCCCGCCTGGAGTTTCCCGGTGGCCGGGCTCTTGTCGAAGACCTCCTCCACGAGAAGCGCCTGGATGGGTCGCCATTCGTCGATCACGTGATGTTCGAGCGCCACGCCGATGCCGACCGCTTCGTTGCGGTATCGAGCCTCCCAGCCCTTCTGAGCTGCGGGAGAAAGGTAGCTGGAGTGCGGATCGAGGAGAGAAACGAACGACGCGAGGGCGCTCCGGTAGAGATCGGCCTCGGAAAGGTCTTTTTTGGCTTGAGCGCGATACGTCTTACCGATCTCGTCGATGTCGGCGCAGTTATGCGTATCTGAAGAAGGAGACGCGACTCCCAGTGTGGAGGCCAGTGTGGCCCCAGACGAATCTCGTATTGTCTTGAAGTCGGAGGGGGAGCGGGAGACGTGAAGGGTCAATGAGTACGAGGCGATCGCTTCAAACGCCTCGCAGAGAGATGGGAACGACCGGTTGAGGATGGGGGACCCCCTTCCCGTGGTGCTGGAGCCGGCACACCCCGCGAGGGAAATCAGAAAAACGAGAGAAAACAGGCGGTTTGGGAAGGCGAAATGACGCACTACGGCGTAGGTAACATAAACGGGGGGGAGGTCGCAACCCCTTGACCTTCCTTAGAAGTGAGTGTAACTTCCAAGATCGTAAAGCTCCGTCGACGTTGGCGTCTACCCCTCCTTCAATCGCCAACGGCGTTCGGAGCTTTCACTTTTCTGGCCAATTTCTTCAATGTTTTCTTGTTGTTAAGTTCTGGATTCCCCAGGACAGCCGCTAGGAGGTTGGAAAGGATCGTCCCAACTTCCGGCCCAGGCCTCACCTTTAGCCATTTCATGACATCATTTCCGTCGGCCGCCAGATCGTGGAGCGTGAGCGCATGCTTTTTTCTCCGGATCCGCCGGATCCTTCGTTTCAGCTCGTCGAATTTCGGCGATGGGCGTCGATCGTGGCCGCACCCCAAAACATCTGCCTTTCGAAGGAGGACCAAGCGATCGATCCGCTCCTCCCCTACTTTCCGAATGAGCCGCCGAATGGCCGAGTCGTTGGAGAAGATCGTCTCGGCTTCGAAGAGGTGATTTCGGATCAGGACCGAAACATCTTCGATCACCGACCCCGGATAACGGAGACGCCGGAGGACCTTCTCGGCCATCCGAGCTCCCACGGTTTCGTGTCCGAAGAAACGATACCGTCCTCCGATCCGCCGACGTCGGATCGGTTTCGCGACGTCGTGAAGCAGGAGCGCCAGTCGTAGCGTGAGATCGGCGGGAGCCTCCTCCACGCTCCGGAGCGTGTGTCGGAAGACGTCATACTGGTGAACGCCCCCTTGTTTCACTCCCTTCGTCCGGAAGAGTTCAGGCAGAATCGTTCGAAGGACCCCCGCCCGATCGAGCCAGACCAGACCTCGGGTCGGGTCCCGGCCGAGCAGGAGTTTGGAGAGCTCGTCGCGGATTCGTTCCGCCGAAAGTCGTCTCACGTTGGAGCTCTGGGCCCGGGCTGCCGAGAGAAGCCCGGCTTGGGGTCGGAGGCCAAGCTCCGAGATGAAACGTCCCGCACGGATGATGCGCAAGGTGTCTTCAGCGAACCGTTCGGTCGCCGGTCCGACGGTCCGGAGTCGCCGCGCCTTGAGATCGTTCCTTCCACAGAACGGGTCGATAAACCGACGCTTTTCGGGATCGTACGCCATCGCGTTGATCGTGAAATCGCGACGGGACAGGTCGACATCGATCTGCGAATGGAAGGTGACCTTCGACGGCCTTCTCCGGTCCTTGTAGTTTTCCTCGGATCGGAAGGTCGTGACTTGAACCTCCATCCCGCCCCCCAAAACCGTTACCGTCCCAAATTTTTTCCCGATCGGAACCGTCTTCGGGAAGATCTTCTCGACCGCTTCCGGGAGAGCGTCGGTGGCGACGTCCCAGTCGCGCGGCTTCCGCCCAAGCGTAATATCCCGGACCGCCCCTCCCACGACGAACCCCTGGTATTCGTTGCGACGAAGGGTTCGGATTACGCGTTGAACGGCGGTCGGGACTCGTGGGTTCAAAACCGGTCCTCCTTGCTGACGTGAGCGGAGTGAACGCGCGCGACGATCCCTGCCAACTGCCAGTACCGGTCGAACCCCTCCCGTTCCCCTTCCCCCACCGGACGGAACAGGTCGCGGATCGTTCCCTTCGACATCTCGTCGGTGATCATCATGTGGTACATGCGGTCGGCCAGGATCTTCCCCAAGGCACTCGCGCATCGGAAAAACTCTTGGGGTGGGAGACGATAAAGCCGGCGCGGCAGTCCCTGTTTCCGTCCCGTTTCCACCCTCCGGTTCTCGTACGACCGGTGCGCCAAGACCATCACGGCGATCTCCCGCTGTGCGCGAAGCTCGCCCCGCAAACGCCGTCCATGATGTTGTTTCAGGAGTCGTTCGAAGTCGAGGTACCGATCACATTTTCTCTTCGGGTTGACGATCTTCGACCCGAAGTAAGCGATCGCCTCCCAGAGCACCAGGCGGTAGAAGATCTCCTTCCGATCGGTTCCGTGGCCGTACACGGAAAACCTGGGAGTCAGCTTCGAGACGAGCAACTGGGCTGCCTTCTCGGCGGCTCGGTTCTCCGAGACGTCCCCGAGATAGAGCACAGAATGTTCCGGAAAGAGAGAGCTTCCGTTTTCGACCACTTCACTCCGGATCAGCGCCGCCAGCGTCGGATGATGGTGTTCGCACTCCTCGCAGTAGGTGTTGATCTCGTCGATGATCCGGACATCCTTCGCCGTCAATACGGAAAACTGCTCGAGTTCGGCGGGGACCAGTTCCAGAAAACGGCCGATCCGGTCTGCAAGGTCGAGGATCTGATGGTAGTAGTCGGGGGCCGGCTCGGCATCTTCGGCCGAAGAATCGTCCAAGAGATCGCTCTGGTCCTCGAGCCAGGACTGGTAGCTCTGCCACTTGATCCAGGGGGCGGCGCTCAGGATGCAATACGAATGGGCCGTAATTTCGACCACGTCGACCCTTTCCTCCATCTCCTTTTCGGCAAGGTCCCAATAGATCGGCTCACTATTCTGGAAGACGGTCAGCGTTTTTCGGCGAATTCCGTGCTTCCGGAGGAGTTTTTCCACCCGTGCGGGGATATGGGCACGGGCGACGTGAAGGTCACCGTAGAGGGCGAAGATCAGGACGTCCGGAAGCGCGAGCGCGTGACGGACGATCAGCTCCGCAGCCAGTTCGTCGCGTGCGGTCAGTTCCAGGCGGTCCCCTTGGTCGGAGTTCAGGGCGACGATCCGGATCCCGTGCTCGCGGGCGAAGACGAACAGCTGTCGGTAGTGGGCCCAGGGGAACCCCCAACGCTCCCGGTAGTTCATCCCGTCGAGGAAACGGGATTCGTCGATTCGTTTCCGGATGTAGTCGTTCGCCAATTTTTCGCAGCTCTGGGGGACCATTTCGAGAGCCAAGTGCACGTCTCGTTCGGGGAGCACCTCCCGCAAGATCCGGATCGGCGTTCGCTGGGCCTGGCGGAGGGTATGGTAGTCGCCGCAATAGACGATCGAGGCGTCTAGGACCTTCTCGAGAAGCTCCGATTTGCACGACACCCGTCGGTAACTCCGGACTTCCCGGTCGTACGGGCGGCGGTAGTTCCGGAGCTGCCGGGTCTCCCGCATCTGACGGGAACGGAGCGCCTCCTCGAGACGCGAAAACGTATCCCGTTGGAGACGGAGCAACTGTTCCCGGACGGTCGGAGGGGAGACGTTCGACAACCTCCGATTTATATCATTTTTTCTTCAGGAACCTGAAGATGCCCGATTCGGACCTCTTCTTTTCGACCGAACGCTGGTTGACCAGCCGGAGTTCCGAAGTTGCCCGAGCATGATGCGGCTGTATCCGGAGAACCTTCTGGAAGCACCCTTTCGCCTTCTCGAAATCTTCCGTGACCTTGGCGTACAGCCCGTACTGGAAGAAGATCGCCGGGTCCGTTGAGTTGAGGCTGAGCGCCTTCTTGAACGTCGCTTCGATCGACGTGGGGACCGGGACCTTCTCGGAGATTGCGCGGTGCATTTGGAGGTCGGCCAGCGCCAGGAGGTAGCCGGATTCGTTCGGCATCAGTTCGATCGCCGCTTGAATCTCTTTTTCTGCCGCAACGAACTGCTTTTTGAACGCTAAGATCTTCGATTTCTGGATCAAAACCTCTGCTTGAATCGCATTGGAGGACTCTTTCGCCGGCTTCTTTTGGACCAGGTCGTTGATATATTCATGACGGCGCTTGTCGTCCCCGAGGATTGTCAGCGCCAGAGTCAGTCGGTTGAACACGTCGGTCGCGATCTTCCGGTCCTTTTCCGGGTAACTTAGCTCGATGGAATCGAGATGGAGATCACGAATGATCGTTTCGTAGGTCTTCTTGATTTGAGCCTTCGTGGTGGTCACCCCGACGCTCAGGAGGTCGGTCAGGGGGCGGTCGAGGCGGAGAGCCCAGGTGTAGATCGGCTGGACCGGTGCGGCCGGGTTGTGCTTTTCGTCGATCGTGACGACCGGCCGTTCGGGATGCGGCGGCTCCTTCCCATCCCCCCGGATGACCTCGGAGGCGGGACGGACGAAGTGTTGCGGTGGGGGGTCGCGCAGCTCCAGGAACCCCAGGGCACGAAGAACGTGCGCCAGCGTTTCGGCGGCCGAGGAATCGGGGGCGTTATTGACGATCTCCTCGTACTTCTGGGTTCCGTCAAGGGCTCGGACCACCTTCGATTCGTTCGACTTCAAGGGCTGGACCTTGAGGTATTCGCGTCCTTGGATCGTCAGGGCGAGTGTCTTTTCAGGGGGAAAGGGTTCGTCATCCTCCATCCCGTGCAGGTCGGCTAAGTCGAGAAAGATCCGGAAAAAATCGATTTTTAAGTCGGGAATCCCCTCGAGATGCTCCTCCCCCTTTTCGATGTTGACCTCGGACCCCTCCATCAAGAAACAGTTCTCGAACTTCCGTTCGACCTGTTCCTGTAACGCCTCGAAGACCTGATACGGGGTCAGAAACCCCAACTCGACCAGGACCTCCCCTTGCCGCTTCTTAGTCTGTTGCATCACATCGAGCGCCTTCTGATACTGCTCGGAAGTCAGGCGCCCCGCCTCGACCAGCATCTGCCCGAGCGTTTCGCTCCGGACGTTCGAGGCGACGTAGGTCGGATTTCCTTTGCGAAAATAGATGGTCTTCTGAACCTGGTCCTTGGCCAACGTCACTTTGCCGGTGAACTGACGGAGATGTAGCTGGAACAGGTTTTTCTGGAAAGAGTTCAAGGCTCTATGCGGCCCTCTCGCACGCTCGTTTCATTATAAAGAGATCCGGTGAAAGCGCCAGTGACCCCTCCACGCCAAAAATTGGCGAGCGTCGGGAACCTTTTGAGACGAAACGCGAGATTTTTCCGAAACTCGAAACGGAGAAGAGAGTGGAATAAATGTTGTAAACGAAAATCCATTTCCATATAATTCAAACCAGGGAAGAAATTTCTTCTTCTAAACAGGAGAAAAAATGGCAAAGAAAAAAAAGGCTAAGAAGAGAGTCGCAAAGAAGAAAGTTTCGAAGAAACGCAGGAAGTGCAGAAAATAAGACTCTTTCTAGCTGAAGAAAAAAAACGGGCGCCGACTTCGGTGCCCGTTTTGTTTTTCGGATTCGAAAAAGAACCTAAAAGAACGTTCCGACCGATTGGGCGGCAAAGAGCCAGATCGGTTTCCAGTAGATTCCGAGGATCAAGGTCGGTACGGCGAGCAGAATCAACATCCCTTTGTGGAACGCTCCTACCCGAATCGGAGACCGGTCCGTCGGCTCTTCCAGGAACATCGCCTTAACTACCCGAAAATAAAAGAAAAGTGAGACTACGGTATTGAGGGCTGCGACCCCCGCAAGCCAGTACATCCCGCGATTGATCACCGCAGAAAAGAGGTACAGTTTTCCGATAAACCCGGCGAACGGGGGGAGTCCGATCAACGAGCAGAGGAAGACGACGAAAAGGACAGCAAGGATCGGAGCTCTCCATCCGAGCCCGCGGTACCCTTCGATCTCTTCGGTTTTGAGTTCGTTCGAGACAACGAGGATGACGAAGAACGCTCCGAGATTCATCAGAAGATAGGTGATGAGGTAGAAGAGGATCGCCTCGATCCCTTCCCTCGTGAGCGTCGCAAAAGCCATCAACATGTATCCGGCATGGGCGATCGAGGAGTAGGCCATCATTCGCTTCAGGTTCCGTTGAGGGATCGCCGCGAGGTTCCCGACCGTCATCGTGACCGCGGAAACGACCGCGATCAGCGTTCCCCAATGGAGCTGTTCGAAGACCGGCACCCCCCGTCCGTCATGAACCGAGAAGACCGAATAAAAGAAGCGGATCGCCATCGCGAAACCGGCCGCCTTCGGACCGACGGAGAGGAACGTCGTGACGGGGATCGGGGCTCCCTCGTAGACATCCGGACACCACATCTGGGTCGGGAAGGTCGCCATCTTGTATCCGAGCCCGGCCAGGACGCAGAGAAGGGAGAAGAAAACGATCATCGAGGCCGCAGGATCATGGATCATTCGAAAGTAGGTGGTCAGGTGGACGAAATCGGTGCTCCCGACCAGCCCGAACAGGAACGAGAAGCCGAAGACCATCACTCCCGATGCGACGCCGCCGTACAGGATATATTTCAGTCCGGCTTCGCTTGAGGCCCGATTCGCGGCTTTGTATCCGACCAGGACGTACGACAGAACGGAAACCATCTCCAATGACAGGAACATCATCAGGAGGTCGGTCGAGGCCGCCATCATCGACATCCCTAGCGTCAAAGCCAGCAAGAACGAGAGAAGCTCCGCCGGGGGGTACTCTTCCAGCTCTCTCGACCGGACGGAAAAAAAAGCGGTGAAGATCGTCACGATCCCGAAGAAGATTTTGAAGAAGACGGCGAACGAATCGGCCGAAATGGCCCCGGAAAAGATCGTCGGGGGGGGCGGAGGGTTCACGAGGAGCGCGAAGGAGAACCCGAGAAACGTCAGAAGCGAGAGGATCGCGACCCAGAAGACCGATCTCCGGGAGTTCGGGAGAAAAGCCCCCATGAGGAGTGTGACCAGAGCGCCGCCGGTCAAGACCATTTCCGGAAGGAACGGCCCGAGGCTTTGACGGTTGTCGAGAATCCAGTTCATCCGGTCACCAGGCCGAGGAGAGGAAGTGGGTGAGGCTTTGGAGGCTCGGGCCGATCATTTGAAGGATCGGGAGCGGATAAACGCCGAGGATGATCACCAGAGCGACCAGCGGAACAAGCGTGAACATCTCCCGTCCGTTGATGTCGGAAAGGTTCTTCCACTTCTCGTTGAGCGGTCCCAAGAAAATCCTCTGGACCGTCCAGAGGAGATAGGAGGCGGTTACGATGACGCCGAGGGCGCCGATGATCGTGCAGATCTTGAAGATGTTCTCCCCGGAAACCATCGGGACGATCTTCGAGAAGCCGGGGGCCATCGTGGCGTCGGCATTGAACGATCCGAGCAGAACCAACGCTTCGCTGATGAACCCGGAAAGACCGGGCAACCCCATCGAGGCGAAGAAAGCGATGGCGCTGACGGTCGCATAGACCGGCATCCGGTGGGCGAGTCCGCCGAAGCCGTTCAAATCCCGCGTGTGGGCCCGGTCGTAGATCACGCCGACCAACAAGAAGAGCATGGCGGTGGCGGTCCCGTGGTTGAACATCTGCAGGAGCGCACCGTTCAACCCCATGAAGGTGAAGGCCGCGAGCCCCAGGAGACAGTACCCCATGTGGCTGACCGACGAATAGGCGACCAGTTTCTTGAAATCGGTCTGGTGCATGGCGCAGAGACCTCCGTAGATGATGTTGATCGCGCCGAAAATCGCCATCATCGGGGCGAACCAGGTGGCCGCTTCCGGGAAGATCGGGTAGCAAAGACGGAAGATCCCGTACACCCCCATTTTCAAGAGGATTCCGGCCAGGATCACGCTGACGGCGGTTGGCGCCTCGACGTGGGCGTCCGGCAACCACGTGTGGAACGGGAACATCGGGACCTTGATCGCAAAAGCGAAGAAGAGAAGGAGGAAGACGACCTTTGCGAGAGGGAATCCTAAGATCCGGAGCGAGTCCGAGGCCAGCAGTTGGTGTCGGCTTGCCAGCTCCAGCATGTCGAACGTCCCCGGCTGTCCGCCGTAGAAATAGATCGCGAGGAACCCGATCAGCATGAAGACGGAGCCGACGAGGGTGTAAAGGAAGAACTTGATCGCTGCGTATTCCTTCCGGGGTCCCCCCCAGATCCCGATCAGGAAGTACATCGGGAGGAGCATCAGCTCCCAGAAGACGTAGAAGAGGATCAGATCGAGGGCGCAGAACGTCCCGATCATCCCGGTTTCGAGCAACAGGAAGAGGAAGAAGTACCCCTTGAGCCCCTTCTCGATCCCCCACGAAGCGAAGATGCAGAGGAAGCAGAGAAGCGCCGTCAGGAGGATCATCGTGACGCTGATCCCGTCGGTCCCCATGTAGTACTGGATGTTGAACGTCGAGATCCATTCGTATTTCTCGACGAACTGCATCCCCGGCGTTCCGCGATCGAATTGGAAGTAGAGCTGGATCGCGAGGAGGAGCGGCACCGCCGTCGCGGCGACCGAGACC
>JAZDDX010000009.1:0-64364 GCA_043809315.1 Pseudomonadota bacterium | reverse complement strand
CCGGTCACGATCGCGGCGAGATACGGCCGGCCGTGCCCGATCAGGACGACATGCTCGACCGTCGGGCAGGACTCCTTGAGCTGTTGCTCGATCGGTTCCGGGAAGACATTGTGTCCGGAAGCGGGGACGAGAATGTTCTTCGTTCTCCCGACGATCCGGATGTTCCCGTTTTTATCGATCTCCGCGACATCCCCGGTATAGAGCCAACCATCCCGGATCGTCTCGTCCGTCTCCTTCGGTCGGTTCCAGTATCCGGCGAACAGGTTTGGGCCTCGACAGACGAGCTCCCCTTCTTTCGTGAGTCGGACCTCACATCCATCAATCGCCGGGCCCACCCATCCGGTCCGGACCCGTCCCGGACGATCCATCGTCACGATCGCCGTGGTTTCGGTCAAACCGTACACTTGGAGGATCGGGATCCCGATCGCTTCGAACCAAAACTGCGTCTCTTCCGAAAGAGGGGCCGACCCGCAGATCAGGAACTGGATCCTGGAACCGATTTTTTTCCGGATCGCGCGGAACACCAACAGCTTTGCCACGAAGAAGTCGATCCAGCCGCGCAAACTCGCGTTGTTCCGGTTCGCGTTGATATACCCGTCAAGGCCCGCTCGGTACGCCCGCAGGGGGAATCCCCCCATCTCCCGGATCTTCTGATCGACACCGCTCCGGATCCTCTCCAGAAGGGCGGGCACGTTCAGGAAATATTCCGGCTCGGCGGTCGCGAGTTCTTCTTGGAGGTTCGAAAGATCGGTCGAGAGGTGAAGCGGGTTTCCGCGAAGAAGCTGCGTCCAGAGAAGGATCCGCGATCCCATGAAACAGACCGGAAGGTAATGGAAGACCCTCTCCGTACCCCCGTTCTTCCCCGTCGCCAGCCGGAGACGGGATGCGGTCTGGGCCAGCATGTAGTCGACGCTGCCGCAGGTGAGGATCGCCCCTTTCGGGTCGCCGCTCGTGCCGGAGGTGTAGACGATCGTCACCGGATCGTTCGAACGGATCTCGTCGATCGGAAGATCGGCCGGTGCCGTTCGGAACAGTTCGTCGAACGTGACGATCCGACAGGGGTTGTTCCACTCCCGTTGCATCGAGTCGGCCAACGTCCGGTCGGCGGCGATCAGGAGCTTCGGGGCGCAGTCGCGGGCCATGAAGGCGAGCTCTTTCGGATCCTGCCGGCTGTAAAGAGGGACGGAGATCGCTCCGGAGGCAAGGATCGCGAGATCGCAGGCCACCCAGTTCGCCGAGTTGGGAGCGAGGAGAACCACGCGGTCCCCGACCCGGACGTCCCCCGCCTCCAGGAAGGAACGAGCCCGGGCGATCCGGTCGAGGAGCTCCGCCGCCGTCATCGGAACCAATTTCTTTCCGTGGACTTCGACGATCGGATCGGCGGTTGAGGAACGAAGGCGGGTAAGAATCGTTTCGACGAAGTTCATGCGTATTTCTCCATCAGTTTGCGGACCGTTTCCGGCAACGGCGGAAGATGTAGGTCCCAGGCTCTCTTGAGATCGCGGCGCGGGTAGTCGGGGTAAACACGGGAAACCTCGTCCAGGAAGTCGACCCCCATCTGTCCCATCAATTGAAGCTGTTTCGGGATCGAGCGGCCGATCTCCTCTCGGATTTTTTCACCGTCGGCGTCGAGTTTCCGGAGAATTCCGACGAGTCTCTCGGTCAACCGCTCGTCATCGACGGTCAAGAAAAGGTCGGGGTGGCCGCGGTCGGTCATCAGGTTCCGGATCCGTTCGTCCATCGTGATCCCGGCGGAAGGGACCTGCGCCGGCATCGAGGTGACGATGGCGTGGAAGCGGGAGCTGACTAGGAACGACGCTTTCCGCAAGATCGCGACGAGGTCGTACATGTTGTACTCGTCGCTCCCGAAGATCGGCATCGGCATCTTGAGACGGGCCTGCAGGTCGAGGCAGGCGCGCCGGTCGAGGCGTTCCATCGCGACCAAGATCGGGAAGAACCGCCTTTCGCGGTGGAACACCGCCACCGCCTCGGCGATCGAGTCGAGATAGCGTTCGTATTTTTTCCGGGCCTCGGTCGGATACTCGTGGAAGTAGATCGATTTGTAGTGGATGGCCCGGTAGGCCGGAACGAACGGTCGGGCCGCGGCTTTGAGGAGTCGCGGTTTGACCGGCCACCAGTAGGGGTTGATCGGACAGAGGGTCAGGATCGGGGTCTGCCCGTCCCATCCTTTCCGTCGGAGGATCTCCTGCGCGGTCGCGGGGGGGGAAGGTTCGAATGTCCAGGCGGTGTCGGTTCCGCTCGCGGTCCGGATCCCCATCTCCTCGAGGATCTTCCGGGACGGCTCGTTCCGGCAGATCACGAACGAGTTCCGGCAATGCTTCCCGACGAATCGGCGCAGCGGCGGAGTCATGGCTCCGGCCTCGGCACCGTACCCGACGCTCAGCTTGTTTTCTCGCGCCGCGATTCCGAGAGCTCCCGCCATCATCGTCGAGAGAGCGTTCGCGAACTTCGATTTGAACATCGACCCTTCGCAGGCGACAACTCCATGGTGTTTTGGGCATTCGTCGTACAGGAACTTCGGGAAGATCTGTGGCAACACGATCTGGCGAACACCGTCGAAGTACCCCTGCGTGAGGGTCGGATCGATCGACATGATCGTCAGCTCCGATCGGTCGTCCCCCAGGATGTGACGGAACTGGCGAATCATCTCTTCGACCCGGACGTCGGCCCCGGTGTTCCGGGAGCCCACATATCCGGCCAGGAGGAGCTTCAACTTCTTCCCCGGACTCCAGCGCGGCTCGGCGGTTCCGAACTTCGTTTTGAAGCCGACGGCCCGAATGTACGACCCCATGTAGAGCGCGAGAGCGCGATCGGCGTCGATCATACGTTGACCACCTTTCGTTCGATTCCGGTCTCGACCGGATAAGGCTTGTACGGATAAGTGAATTTCCCCTCCGTCGCGAACCGATAGAGTCCCGCGGCGTACGAGCGGAACGACGCCGGCTTCTCCCCCAACTCTTCGATCACGCGTCGGTTGTCGAAGACGGTGTTGAACGTGAGATACGGGAGAAAGACCTTGAGGAGCGTTGCGAGCGGCGAGATCCCGAGCGCGCGCGGGGTCGCGGCCAGGGCCGATACGGTTCCGGAGAACGGGGTTTCGAGCCAGGGAGCGAAGATGCCTCTCCCCCCCGTCCCCGCTTCTCGGAGGGTCCGGACGATCTCGCGGTAGGTCAGGGAGTAGGTTCCGGAGCTCAGGTTGTAGGAGTCGTGTTTCGGTTTCTCTTTCTGATGGATCGTGACGACGGCGCGGCTGACAAAGTCGGCCGGAACGATGTCGGCGCGGTACGTTCCGGAGAAAGGAAGAACCGGGAGCTTCGCCAGGAACGCGAAAGCTCGGACCATGTCGAACTGGGTGGTCTGGGGGAACCGGCTGTCGCCGAGGATGATGCTCGGGCGGAACACGGTATGCGGGATGTCGGGGAGGAGTTCCGCGAGCATATACTCGCAGAACTTCTTGGTCCGGGCGTACGGGTCGTAGTCGCTCCGGCTCCAGTCGATCATCCGTTCCTCGAGAACCGTTTCGTCCTGCCGGTTTCCTGCGACGGCGACCGTCGAGATGTCGCTGAAGCGCCGGAGGGGGCGGTTCTCGTTCGCCTCGCGCGCAAGCCGGATCATATGCAGCGTGCCGCGGAGGTTCACGTTGAGGCACGACTTCTCCGACTTTCGGTTGAGCGAAGCGGCGCAATGGATGATCGAGTCGATCGAACGGACCAGCGATTGCCGCGCGGAGGAGGAGAGACCTAAGCCCGGCTCGGTCAGCTCTCCCCGGTAGATCTCGATCCGTTCGGTCAGGAACCGGCAAAATGTTTCGAAATCCATGTGAAGTTGAAGCGATTGCCAGAGCCGTTGTTTCGCCTCCTCCTCCGACTTGGCCCGGACCAGGAGAGCGAGGCGGTCCGGATGATTTCGCAGGAGATCGTTCGCGATGTACGAGCCGAGGTACCCGGTCGCACCGGTTACAAAGATCGTCATAGAGCCTCGAGATGGACGGGGGTTTCAGGCGTGAACGACTCGATCCGTTTCCGCTCGATCAACGGGAACGACCAGCGGCGGAGCCCCGGCATGTGGATGTTGAGCCAGTAATCGCGCCAAGGGAGCGTCTCCGGCTGGAAGCGGAACTCCTCTTCCACTTTCAGCTCCTTGAGATTCCGCGTTTCAAAAACGTGATGGTTGTCGTGAATGAACGGCATGAAGAGTTCGAGAAGATTGCTGATCTGCTCGAGCTTCCGGTCGGTTCTCTGGGAGATCTTCGAAAAACTCCGGCTGGCGGCACGGATCGGTCTCGGTGCGCGGGGGGAGCGGGAGATCTCCCCGAGGAGCTGGTTTAAGTCCCGGAAGACGGTGCGGAGTGAGGAAACGGTGAGCGGATGATTGTCGGCGACGGTGACCGCGTTCCAGTGGGAACGGATCAGCCGTTCCACGAGCGTCTTGCCATGCTGCCGGTAATGCAAACGGTGGCTCAACGAGGTGAGCCGGCAAGCGCGATCGATCGTCAGGAGGTTCAGATCGGAGGTCCCACACTGATAGACCTCGGCGTGGGTTCGATTCAGGAGAGCCGCGCCGACGGAGAGCATTCCGGAGGCGACGGTATCGACGGGAACGATGTCGAACGGGTTTCCGATCTTCGCGGGGAGGTAGCGGAACCAGGTCCCGAGAAGGTAGGTGAGCGGTCCGCAGGTGTTGAACCCCTCGTTCCAGCCGGGGAACGGGTACGAAACGGCGCTCTCGACGATCGCCGGCCGGAAGGTCGCCCAGGCAAGCCGGGTCTGGCGGCGCGCGAGGAGCATCTCCGCCATCCCCTTCGTGTAGGTGTAGGTATTCTGCCACCCCCATTTTTCGGCGCGGCGGGTTCCCTCTGCGATCATTGCCTCGCGGATCGCGCGACGGCGTTCGATCGTTCCCATTTCTTTGAACCGAGGGTCGTTCACGATGGAGGTGATCCGTTCCCGCAGCTTTGCCAACTCCGTTTCGACGTCGAACTTTTTGCCCGAAGGGGAGGTGAAGGGATCGATTGTCTCGGAAATTTTCCCCTGGCGGGTTCCTGCCACGAAACAGGTGCTGACGTGGAGGAGGGCGGCGTGATCGCATCCGTCGGCGAACTTGAGGAAGTGGGCGGTTCCGTCGAGGTTGGTCGAGAGCGCCTCCCGGATGTCGGGGTTGAACTCCACGAGGCCGGCGCAGTTGATCAGGAGGTCGACCCGCTCGCGGATCCGTTTGGCGGTTTCCGTCGCCATTCCGAAATTCGGTTTCGTGAGGTCCCCCTCGATGATCTCCACACGTTCCGAAAGGTACCGGCTCAGGGAGCTTCCATGTTTACGGTGGAGCGGTTCGAAGACAAAGGAGGTCGAAAGCATCTCTTCGAACCGGGCGCGGGCCGATTTCACCCCCCGCTTTCTCATCATCACATAGATGCGGCCGATCTGGGGAAGGCGGTCGAGCGCCATCGACAGCCAGACCTTTCCCAGGAAGCCGGAGGCTCCGGCGATCAAGAGGTGCCGGCCGTTATAGGTTTCGTGGACTGAAAAACCGTCCGCGGTCGCACGGGCGGATGCGAGGTTCGAGCGTTCCATCGGGATTTAAGGAGTCCGGAACCTAGCCCAAAACGTTCGGGAAGGCGACCGAAATTAGACCGACATGTCAGTCTAGTTGATAAAGAACAATAAATTCAGCCTATTGAATGATTTTCCAGTCTTTTCCTTCAAGCGTGAACTGAAGGATTTGGCTGTCGCTTTGGAGTCCGACCCGCCAGGTGACTTCCAGGACGGCCCGATCCCCTTGGTAGAACGGCTCGGCCGGCGTGAATTCGGTCGTCGCCGTCGCTTGTCGCATCTGATCCCGCTGGTCGCGGGACAATTTTTTGAGCTCCTTCTTGACGTCGTTTTTCCGGATCGCCGAGTAGCAATCGGCCATTGAGTCGATATCCCCCGCTGTCGCAGCTTTTCTCCAGGTCAGGAAAGTCTGCCTGGGGGTCTGGAATTTGGAGACGGTCTTCGGAAGGGCGTCGAGAAAGGTCTCCGGCGGGGGGGAGGTGACCAGCGGAGGAGCCGGTTTCTGGAACTCGATCTGAACGATCTCGTCCCGGACGATCTTCCGGATCTTGCCGTCCGGTTGGGCCATCGACAGAATATTTTCCTGAAAGTCTTGCACGGTCCCCTCGATAAGCTCCCCCGATTTGAGCCGGACGGTTTCGGCCCGAACGATGGGAACGGGGAGAAAGAGAGCGGCGACGGACGCCGCAACACAAAAGGATCTCGGTAAGATTGTCACGGCCCCGCACTCTAGTACGATTGCGACGATGAGAAAAGTCTCTGCGGTTCTGCTCTGCCTCGCGTTTTTCGCCTGCGCGAAGCAAGGAGCGCGAACCGACGGGGAGAAGATTCTCAACTACGCCTTCGGTGCCGACATCAAGGGGTTCGACCCGGCGACGCAGAACGACGAATATACGTCGATCGCGGTCCACCAGGTGTACGAGGGGCTTCTCCGGTACAGCTACCTGAAACGTCCGTATCAACTCGAACCGCAGCTTGCGGCCGCGATGCCGAGCATCTCGAAAGACGGCCGGACCTACACCTTCCAACTTCGCCCCGGCGTCTTCTTTCACGACGACCCGGTGTTCGGGGGGAAACCGCGCCCGCTTCGGTCCTCCGATGTCGTCTACAGTCTGGAAAGGCTCCGCGATCCGAAGCTCCAAGGGCCCAACACCTGGGTCTTCGAAGGACGGATCGAAAGGATCAGCGCCCCCGACGACGCGACGGTCGTCGTGAAATTGACCCGCCCGTATCGGCAGTTCCTCTACGTTCTTGCGATGTCGGCGACGAAGATCGTCGCAAAAGAGGTGGTGGAGAAATACGGAGCCGAGTTCTTGAATCATGCGGTCGGGACCGGCCCGTTCCGCTTGAAGGAGTGGAGGCGGGGACAGAAGATCACCTTCGTCCGTAACCGGAATCACTGGCCCGACACCTACCCGTCGGAGGGGACGGAGGAGGATCGTGCGGCCGGACTTTTATCCTCCGCCGGAAAACCGATCCCGTTCGTCGATTCGGTCGTGATCTGGATTTACACCGAATCCCAACCGCGCTGGCTCAACTTCATGCGGGGGAATCTCGATTTGGCCGGAATCCCGAAAGAGTCGTACGACGCGGTCTTCACGGACAAGGGGGAGGTTCGAGAGGAGATCCGGAAGCGCGGGATGGCCGTCACGCGATCCGACGGGGTCAATACGCTCTTCTTCGGCTTCAACCTGGACGACCCGATTCTCGGGCGCAATCGGTTCCTTCGGCAGGCGATCAGCTGCGCGATCGATCGGGAGTCAATGATCCGGCTCTTCTATAACAACCGGGGGGTCATCGCGAACTCGCTGATCCCTCCGGGATTCGTCGGGTTCGATCCGAACGTGAAAGATCCGAACGGGTTCAACCCGGCGCGCGCCAAAGAGCTGATGAAGAAAGCGACGGAGCGGTATCACGAGCTCGGAGGGAAGGGGGAGATCCCGACGATCCAGTTGGAGCTCATCAACAGCACGACGTCGCGCCAGATGGTGGAGTCGTTGATCCGGGATTTGGCGACCATCGGGCTCAAGATCGAGATGAACGTGAAAACTTGGCCGCAGCTTCAGGAACGTCTGGCAAAACGGCAGGCGCAGTTTTTCTGGGCCGGGGGGTGGCAGGCCGACTATCCCGATCCGGAGAACATGCTGCAGATCCTCTACAGCAAGAACGCCTCTCCGGGTCCGAACAGCACGAACTTCAAGAACGCGGAGTACGACCGGCTCTATGAACGGATGCGGGATCTTCCCGACGGCCCCGAGCGGTTGGCGGTGATCGCCCGGATGGTGCAAATCGGCCACGCAGAGACGCCGATGGCCCTCTTCTCCCACCTGATCGGATACGGGATCCGCCAGCCGTGGCTCAAAAACTACAAGCCGAACCCCATCTCCCAGGGGAACTTCGAGTACCTCGATATCGCAAAATGACCGCCTACATTCTCCGAAGAATCGTCCACGCCGTCCCGATTATCCTCGGGGTGGCGCTGGTCACGTTCGTGATCTTCCATTTCGCGGGGGGGGATCCGGTCCTGGCGCTCGCCGGGAAACATGCGACGGTGCAGGAAGTGGAGGCGCTCCGGCACGAGTATGGCTTCGACCGGCCGCTTCCGATCCAGTTCCTCCGGTTCGTGAAACAGATCGTGACACTCGATTTCGACCGGTCGTTTCACACGAAGCAGACGATCGGTACGATGCTGGCCGACGGCGCGGGGGTTTCCCTGTCTCTGACCGCCCTTCCGTTCCTGGTCACGGTCTTTCTCTCGGTCTTGCTGGCGCTTTTTTCGGCGGCGATGCATCGGCGGTTCCTGGATCGCTTCTTGGTCGTGACCTGTGTCTTCGGGATGAGCGTTCCGTTTCTCGCCTACATCCTCTTCGGCCAGTACATCCTGGCGTATCACTTCAACCTTTTCCCGATCTCCGGGTACGAAAGCCTATTTCCCGACCGGATCCGGTACCTTCTTCTCCCTTGGATCATCTATGTCGTAGTCTCGGTCGGATACGACACTCGCTTCTTCCGGACGGTATTTCTGGAGGAGCTGGGGAAGGATTACGTCCGGACGGCGACGGCGAAAGGGGCGAGTCGGGCGCGCGTCCTCTTGGTTCACGTCCTTCCGAACGCCCTGGTCCCGATCATCACTAGGGTCGTGATCGAGATCCCGTTTCTCTTCCTCGGAATCCTCCTTCTCGAGAACTTCTTCGGGATCCCGGGGCTCGGGAACCTTCTCTATGATGCCTTGAACAACGCCGACTGGCCGGTGATCCAGGCGATGGTGGTGCTCGGTTCGGTTCTCTACATCGTGGGGAACCTCGTCTCCGACATCTTGTACGCCTGGGTCGACCCGAGGGTGAGGTTGGGATGAAGTTCTTTGCGGCCAACTCCCCCGCCCGTCTCGCGCTCCGCCGCCTCGTGGCCGACCGGATGGCGTTTGCCTGTCTCTGCGTGATCGCACTTTACGCTTTGATCTGGTTCATGTCGGCGACCCATCTGCTCCCGCTCGATTACGCTTCCCGTCTCGGGGGGAGTTACGACCCGCCGGGGGGGAAGTTCTGGTTCGGGACCGATCTCTTAGGAAGGGACGTTCTGGCGAAAACAGTGCACGGGATCCAGATCGCCTTCTCGGTCGGGATCATCGCGTCTCTCATCGCGATTCCGATCGGTGCGACGCTCGGGGCGTTGGCCGGGTATTTCGGCGGTTGGGTCGATGCGACGGTGGTTTGGCTCTACACGACGGTCGCTTCGGTGCCGCAAATTCTCCTTTTGATCTCGATCAGCTTCGTGGCGGGGAGGGGGATCACGGCGGTCTATGTCGCGATCGGGCTCACCTCGTGGGTAGGGATCTGCCGGCTGATCCGTGGCGAAATCCTGAAACATCGAGAGCAGGATTACGTGACGGCGGCCCGGGTTTTGGGAGCCGGGGATCTTCGCGTGATCTTCCGGCATGTTCTCCCGAACCTGTTTCACCTCGTGATCATCGACTTCTCGCTCCGGTTCGTTTCCGCAATCAAATCGGAAGTCATCCTGAGTTATCTCGGGATCGGGGTTCAGGGGGAACCGAGCTGGGGGATCATGATCGCCGATGCGAGAGAGGAATTGCTGCGCGGGATCTGGTGGCAGATCACCGCCGCGACCGGCGCGATGTTCTTTCTCGTCCTCGCCCTCAACATCGTCGGCGACTCCTTGCGAGATATCTTGGACCCGAAATACCAAGAGATATGACGATCCCGAGAGTTTATGGCATCGTACGCGGCATGAAGAAGACGCTTGTCCAGGCTGAGGTCCGGGACTCCGCAGCCGTTCGGTTCGCGTGGATCTCGCTGTTTGCGGTTTTGACCGGTGCGGCGGCGTGGGTTCGGATCCCGCTTCCGTTCACCCCGGTGCCGGTGACGCTTCAGACGATGGTGGTTCTCGCCGGCGGAGTGATCCTCGGTCGGGATGGTCTGTATGCTCAGATTCTCTATCTATTACTGGGGGGCGTCGGCCTTCCGATGTTCGCCTCGAACGTTCCGAATCTTCCGGCGCTGTTCGGTCCGACCGGTGGGTATCTGATCGGATTCGTCCTGGCTGCATGGGGAACCGATCGATGGGTCCGTTCGGGATGGAATCGGTTCAACTATGCCGGGCGGTTCGCTCGATTGTGCGCCGTCTCGCTTCTCATCTTTATTCCGGGAGTCGCCCAACTCGCACTTTGGGGACATCTCTCAATTGGACAAGCCGTGATGCTCGGCTTCGTTCCGTTCGTGGTCGGTGACGTACTGAAATCAGCGGCTCTTTCGGGACTACCGAAGTCGTTTCTTCGCTGATTACGGAATAACGCAAGGCGCCAATCTGGGCCCCCCGGGGCCCCCTGCGAGATCACGTTTTTTCTTGACCATAGATTACAATATACTACCCTTCACTACATACGTGTTCAGATGCCTTCCCTCTCCTCATCCCCGGAGGTAGCCTTGGACGATCCGTTTGTCCGCACGGATAGCGAAAATACCGATTTTTCATTGCAAAATTTACCCGACGATCTGCTGGCCGAGATCGACGATGCGTTGGAGGATGTGCTGACCGCCGATTTGGACGGGACGACCGCCACGCAGGAGATGCTCGTCAACGTGAACGACGGGTTGAGCGATGATCCCGGAATTCGGCAGATGCAGGAGACCTTCCTTGAGATCATCCGCCAGAATCTGGCTCCGATCGCCCGCTACATAAAAGCGATCTCGCTCGGGGAGAATGCACGCGAGTTGATCGAAATCAGCGAACTAATCGTGACCCCGCTTCTTCCGAGAGTCGAGCAGGTGGGGCTTGCGGAACATGCCGAGGAGCTGTCGTTCTTCCGTTCGTTGCTCCTGTTAGCGCTTGGTGAACGTGATCCGTCCGGATCGAAAGCAATGAGGGAGGTAGTGATGGAGGGTTTCTCGAAACTTGCGAACCGGTACGATTTGCGTTTCCGCGGCTACCAGCTGGCGGTGCGGAACCTGGTAGAGTTCTACCGGGCGGTTCGATCGAGCGACAAAGTCAGTGAGGCCGATGTCCGGCGGTTCTTCGCGATCGGCGTTCCTTCACTGACCTGGGTTCGGCGGACGCGGGTCTCGGAGATGACCAGTCTCTCGGGGATTACCCCCGAGGCGATGACGCAAATCAGGCACCTGGCGTACCAGTACCGGTCCGTGGCGCCGCTCCACGGTGCGCGCCTCGCGAGGGAAAACACGATCATCCCCTTCCCGGAGCACGTGGGTCGAAGCGAAGTGGCGACCTCCGAGGTTTCCGACGCCGCGATCGACGCGGTCGGCTCTGAGACGCACGCCGTCCGCGGGAGCGCGTAGCCGCTAACTCGCGGAGTTCAAGTACTCGAGCAGTTCGTCGGCGTGGACGTCCGCTTTCACGTTCCGGTAGATCTTCTCCACCGTTCCGTTTTCGTTGATCACGACGGTGCTGCGGATGACCCCCATCGTCTTGTTCCCGTACAGGTTCTTTTCCCCCCAGGCGCCGTACGCTTCGGTCAGGGAACCGGACGGGTCGGAGAGGAGTGAGAACGGGAGGGAATACTTGGTCTTGAACTTCTTGTGCGATTCGACGGAATCGCGACTGACGCCGTAGATCGCCGCGTTCACCTTCTTGAACTTCGGAAGGTTGTCACGGAAGTTGCATGCCTCGGTCGTGCATCCGGGGGTGTCATCCTTCGGGTAGAAATAGAGAACCACCTTGGTCCCCTTGAGATCGCGGAGCTTGGTCTCCTTGCCGGAATCGTCCTGCAGAGAGAAATCGGGCGCTTTATCCCCTTCTTTCAACATATCTTTTGCCTCCTTGTGTACGGCAGGGATCATGGGGGAAATAGGGGTTGTATTCAAGGGTGCAAATCCTTATAAAGGTGCGCTAAAATTCCAAGGATATCTGATCCAAGGGAGGTGGGAGATGGGTAAAAAAACAGGGATGTCGAAGAAGAAACTGGAAGAGTTCCGCCAGGTTCTCAACAACTGGAAAGATATCCTGGTCAAAGAGGCTCTCCAGCAGATTGAAGGGATGACCGAGGTTCAGGAGATTCATGCCGATTTGACCGACCAGGCCTCCGCGGAAGCGGACCGCGATTTTCTCCTTCGGATCAAAGACCGGGAGCGGAAACTGATCTTGAAGATCCGCGAGGCGCTCAGGAGGATCGATGACGGATCGTTCGGCACGTGTGAACTCTGCGGGGAGCAGATCGGTGCGGAACGTCTAAAAGCGCGCCCCGTCACCACCCAGTGCATCGAGTGCAAGACCGACATGGAGGATCAGGAACGCCGGATGGCCGGATGAGAATCCGAAAGGCGTTGATCCCGGCCGCCGGACTCGGGACCCGCTTTCTCCCGGCGACGAAAGTCGTACCGAAGGAACTGTTGCCGATCGTCGACCGGCCGGCTCTCGAATACATCGTTGAGGAACTGGCCGACTCGGGAATCGAGGAGATCGTCCTCGTCATCCACCCGGACAAGCAGATCATCGCTGAGCATTTCCGCGTCGGGGGAAATCTCGAAGAGGCCCTCAAAAAACGGGGGCAGATCGATCGGCTGGCGATCCATCACCGCCTTTTGAAACGCGTCTCGTTCACGATCGCCTACCAGAAAGAGCCGCTGGGGCTCGGTCATGCGGTGCTCTGCGGGCGCGATGCGATCGAGGGGGAGCCGTTCGCCGTCGTTCTTCCCGACGACCTGGTCCGGTCTAAGGTCCCCTGTTTGAAACAGCTGATCGACGTCTACAATCATGAAAAACTTTCCGTCGTCGCGGTGGAAGATGTCCCGCGGGAGGAAGTGAGGTCGTACGGAATCGTCGAACCGGGGAAAAAGGTCGGACTCAATGCTTTCCGTGTCGAGAAGATCGTCGAAAAGCCCGCGGTCGATCAGGCACCCAGCAACTGGGGGGTGATCGGGCGGTACGTTCTCGATCCGGCCGTCTTTCCTGCGCTTGAAAAGCTACGTCCCGGGGCGATCGGGGAAATTCAACTCACGGACGCGCTGGCAGTTCTCGCGAGGGAGAAAGGGTTGATCGGTCTCCCGTTCGAGGGGACGCGGATCGACGCTGGCCGGTGTGAGGGGTACATCGCTGCGAACCTCCTGTACGGATTCGACAACCCCACCGTGGCCGCGAAGCTCCGGCCGATTCTGAAAACGCTGCTAAAATGAGACCGCTGGCGAGATCGATCCTTCTGTTTTCGGTGGCCAGTTTCGTCCTCCCGGCTCTTGCGACCGTTCTTCCATCCCCCTACGTTCTCAAGAACTGGATCGAAAAGGGGAGCGGCGTGAAGACGGTCCATGTTCGCCAGAGGACGACACTCTACGACGCCAAGTTCCCGGACGGCGTCGTGACGGTCGACGAGGAGATCTGGATGCGCCGGACCGGCGAGTACCGGCGGAGCGCTTCCTACCCGAACGGGAAGCTCGACCTGATCGTGGGGCGCGATCGCGCCGTCCGCATCTGGGGGGGGAAGATCGAGTCGGCCTCGATCACCGACACGCTCGGTTTTCTCGGAGGGCTCTACCTCTATTCGGACATTGGCCGGCTCAGCTCGTTCCTCCGCCAGGCGGGAGTCGATTTGGGGCAGACCCGATGGACGTTGAAAGAAAAGAAGATCGGTCTCGAGATCGGCGATCCGAAATCGGCGCGGGTCGTTTTTTCGAAACAGGATTTCGTCCCGATGTCGGCCGAGTCGGGGGACCGGATTTATCGATTCGATGCCGGAAACTCCAAGTTTCCGCTCCGGTATCCCGGGGTCGTCGAGGTATCCGTCGGCGGCCGCACGGTGGAAAAGATCGAGGTGATGAGCGTCGAGACGAACGCCCCGATCCCGGAAGGGACCTTCGAGATTCCGCGCTTGCGCGGTCCCGAAGAAAGAAAGTAAGTAAGCCGGGTGCCGTCGTACGTCGAGGTCGTTTTCCCTCTCCCGCTTCCGTCGAGTTTCACCTACGACCTTCCTGCCGACGCGGGGGAGGCTTCGATCGGGCACCGCGTTCTCGCCCCGTTCGGAAAGCGGAAGCTGACCGGGTATGTGATCGGGCTTCCGACTACGGCCGGCGGAGTGGAGACGAAACCGATCGAGGCGGTTCTGGACGACCTTCCGCTTCTCACTCCTCCGTTGATCGATCTCGCACGGAGGATGGCGGAGATGTACGGCGTCACCCTCGGCGAGGCGATCCAGACGATGATCCCCCCCGGCGTGTCACGCGAATCGCGTCGACGGATCGTCGCGACCAAGAGGGAAGGGGAGCCAAGCCATCCCGACGAGCTCCGTTGGATCCGGAGGATCCGCGGCGGACGCGGCCTCGATTGGGCGACGCTCGTCCGGAAGGAGCCGCGCGCGATCCGCTGGATCCGGGCGCTCGAGCGAACCGGTTGGATCGAGGTGCGAGCGGTCCTGCGGAAGGAACGCGCGCGGGAAAAAGCCGAGATGCCCCCGGTGGCCGACGCGACATTCGTGACAGCTCCCGCGGTCGATCTTTCGGAGCCGCAACGGAATGCGCTCGATGCCGTCGTTTCGGCGCTTCGAGCGGGCGAAACCCGAAGTTTCCTTCTCCACGGGATCACCGGGAGCGGGAAGACGGAGATCTATCTTCAGGCCGCCCGCGCGGTTCTCGATGCGGGAAAGACGGTTCTCGCGTTGGTCCCGGAGATTGCCTTGACGCCGCAGTTCGTCGGCCGCTTTCAGGCGCGACTTGGAAAAGGGGTCGCTCTTCTTCACAGTGCGCGCTCGGAGAGCGAGCGACTGACCGAATGGATGCGGATCCTACGCGGGGAGGCGACGGTCGTGATCGGAGCACGCAGCGCGGTTTTCGCCCCCCTCCGCAACATCGGCCTCATCGTCGTCGATGAGGAGCACGACTCCTCGTACAAACAGGAAGAGGGACTCACCTACCACGCCAAGACGCTGGCGGCCGACCGGGCGCAGACCGAAGGGGCGGTTCTCCTCCTCGGATCGGCCACGCCGTCGCTCGAAAGTTACGAAGCTGCTTCCCGCGGGACGCACGGGATCCTGGAGCTGCCACTTCGGGTGACCGGACACGGTCTTCCCGACGTCCAGGTCGTCGACCTCCGGGGGGAGTTTTCCCGGTTCGGGGAGAAGGGGCTCTTCTCCGAACCGCTACGGGCCGGCCTGGAAGAGACGCTTCGGAACGGGGAGCAAGCGGTTCTCTTCCTGAACCGACGCGGTTTTGCTCCGCTCGTTCTCTGTCCCGTTTGCGGTGAAAGCCTTCGTTGCCCCGATTGCAGCGTCACGCTGACGTTTCACCGGAAGGAAGGGGCGTATCGCTGCCACTATTGCGATCACACGCAGGAGCTGACGGAGGTCTGCCCGGCTTGCGGGAAACAGAAATTTATCTTGCTGGGAGTGGGAACCGAACGGATCGAACAGGATCTTCACAGCTTCTTTCCCGACGCACGAATCGCGCGACTCGACCGGGACGCGGTTTCGATGCGGGGAGGGCACGAACAAGTTTTGGGAAAACTCGCGCGGCGCGAGATCGATATCCTGGTCGGGACGCAGATGGTGACGAAAGGGATCGATCTTCCGAACGTCTCGCTGGTCGGCGTGTTGTTGGCGGATCAGTCGCTTCATTTCCCTGATTTCCGGGCGGCGGAGATGACGTTTCAACTGCTGACGCAGGTGGTGGGGAGGTCGGGACGGGGTTCGCGCAAGGGGAAGGCGATTCTCCAGACGTTTCAACCGGACCATTACGCGGTCGCGGCGGCGGCGAATCAGGACTACCGGACATTTTTCGACCGGGAGATCGAGTACCGCCGGGAGGCGAAATACCCGCCGTTCGCGTCGATGGCGTTGATCGAATTACTTGGGGCCGACGAGACCGCGGTCCGGACGTCGGCCATCTGGCTCGGCAAGCAGGCGAGGGCGGCTTCGAGAGGGGTCGGGATTCTCGGGCCCGCTCCGGCGCCGATCCGGAAGCTCAAGACGAAACATCGGTATCATTTGATTCTTCGATCGACGCCGGGAAACAAGGCGGCTGCGCTGGGACGGTGGTTGCTTTCCGAATCGCGCGAGTCGCTTCGCGCACGGAAGGTCTCCCTCCGGCTCGATATCGATCCGCACCGGTTTCTGTGAGACAGGAAAGGATGTTCGTCTAATAAAAAAAGAAGCTGCTGAGTTCGTCTCCGGTCCCTTCGATCTTGCGACCGGCGGCATCCCGGAACGTGCACGACCCCGTGGTGGTCCCGGCGGTACTCGTGATGACAAGGGTAAGCCCGCAGTCTACGGCGAAACCGATATCTCCACTCCCGGAAACTCCGCCCCGATACGTAATCCTGATTTCGGAGTCTGATCTCGTCGCGTCCGCCGTGACTGAACCTGTTAATTCTTCGGCGTAGCCTTTACCCGCCACATTTACCGTTATGGAACAACGGGAGAGTGTTGCTTGACCCTGGGCGGACGTATTGTTAATGGAGCTACTCCACGCAATAGTTCCTCCGCCCGCACAAGCCTTCGTGCCGCTCTTCGAACTTGGAGTGAGCGTAGGAATGATGGTAGCACTTCTTGCCCCACCCGGAAGAAGCCCGTCGCGCATGGCTTTCGTAATCCCAAGCCTTGCGTTCACGCTTTGAGCTTTAGCGGCGAACAAGATTGCCGAGCCAAAGTCCGCGGCGGTCGGCTGTGTCGTGAACGTGTCGAAGCCGGCGCCGCTCCCGACCGACGTGCCCGAACTGCAGCTGACGGTCACGAGAAGAATGGAAAGAACCAAGAGTGCGGGTTTCATCCGGTAAACCTCCACGACGGAATCCTATACCTACCCGGGACTTGGGCAATTTGTTTGCGTGGCTTCCGGCAGGACGGAATCGACCCTCGTCGCTTTCTGTGATACCGGAAGCGGCGTGCAGCGACGTACGCGGCTGATCCAGCACTTCGTGGCGATTCTCACGCTCTGCGCGACCCTCATGGTCGGCGGGCTGTCGCTCTTCCGCGCGATCGGGACGATCGGTTCCCCGTTCGCCGGCTTCTTTTTCGGACCGAATCTCCTGGTCGGGATCGGACAGAGGGCCGAGTGGCCGGGGATCCAGGCCGGACTTCGCTCGTTGGACAAGATCACCGCCGTCGACGGCGTGCCGATCTCGACCGGAGTGGAGCTATTGGAACGGGTGGGAAAGAATCGTCCCGGGGAAACGTTCACCTACCGGATCGAGCGGCGAGGGGTGGTTCAAGAAATCGGGGCTCCGATTACGCGATATACGCTGAACGATTTTTTAATCGTCTGCCTGGCCCC
The DNA here is from genome assembly GCA_043809315.1 of Pseudomonadota bacterium. Taxonomy (GTDB): domain Bacteria; phylum Bdellovibrionota_G; class JALEGL01; order JALEGL01; family DATDPG01; genus JAZDDX01. The sequence goes on along the minus strand of JAZDDX010000009.1, from coordinate 47,071 downwards.
GTTCCTGATGGGACTTCTCTTTGTGACCTTCGGCGGGATTCTTTATTTCACCCAGCCGTCGGCGCGTGGGAGCCTCACCTATCTATTTCTCTGTTGCTTGATCGGGATCTTCTGCATGGCGGTCTACGAGGCGTACACCTCGTTTGCCTTTTTCCGCGTGATCCTTCTTTATCCCCTGATCGGCGCGCTCCTCGTGCACCTGTTCGCCCTGTTTCCGGAATCTCCGTCGGTCCGGACGAGGGTTCGTGTCGCCGTGACCGGCGTCTATCTGGTCGCATTTGCGTTGGTGGCGGCGCGCGAAATCTTCTTCAAAGATTCGGTTATTTCAGCACTTCTCTCCCGCCTTTCCTCCACATACGTCCTGATCGTCCTGTCGACGAGCCTCTATCTGCTCGTCCGTGCCTATTTCCGGGCCAAGAGTCAGGCGGCGCGCGATAAGATCAAGGTGATCGGGATCGGTCTCGTGCTCGCCAGTTCGTTCGTGGCGGCCTGGTCGCTCAACTTCGTTCTGCTCGCGAAATCGTTCGCCCTGGACGAAGGGGTTCTGCTCGGATCGTTCTTCCCCGTTTTCATGACATACGCGGTTTTGCGCAAGAACGTCTTCGAACTCGATCGCGTGATCCGTTTAAGTCTGAGCTACGGTGTCGCGGCCGCGGTCGTTCTGGTTCTCTACCTTGCGGTGATCGGTGGGGTCCGGGAGCTGATCGGTCCGGGGGATGCGTTCGGTCGCTCCTTCAGCTGGTTCTTCGTGGTTTTGGCGGGGGTCGGCGCACTGCTCTTCAACCGCCTCCGCCGCGGCGTCAACGATCTCGTCCGGCGCCTTCTGTTCCGGAGCCGCTTCGATCTCGGGACCGCACTTACGGAACTCGATCGCTCGCTCGTCGCCGGGCTTCCCGCTGCGCAATTGGCCGAACAGGTAACCGAACGTCTCGTCGAACTTCTGAAGCTTCAGCGGACGGCGGTTCTCTGCCCTTCGATGCACATCGCAAGTCGTGCCGTCGTCCGGGCAGCTCGATGGAATGACCCGCCGGCGATGGAAAAATGGCTTCCGCTGTTCGAAGGGGAGGGGGTCCTCGATCGTCTGCAGGAAAAGCCGACCCCGGTCAAAGTCGGAACTTTAGGAGAAGAGCGACCCGAACGGTACCGGCAGTCGGTGGCCACGCTCCAATCGAACGGAATCGAGGTCCTCGTTCCTTGTATCTCCTCCGGGAAACTTTTTGGGGTTTTGCTCCTGGGGGCGAAGGAGTCCCGGGATCGCTGGGAGGCGGACGAGCTTTTGCTCCTCGAACCGATCGGTGTCCGGATGGGGATCGTACTCGAAAACGCCGAGCTGGCGGTGGCGGCGGATCGGCAGGCCCGCCTCGCAGCGGTCGGGCAGATGGCGAGCGTCCTGATTCACGACATCAAGAACCCGCTCTCCACGATCCGAATCTCCGCCGGGACGATCAAGCGCCGGTTTCGCGAGGGGGACCACGCCTACGAGTTGGTGACGTTCGTCGAGGAAGAGGTCGACCGGATGGATCGGACGATTCAGGGGATCCTGACGTACGCGAAACCGATGGGACTTTCATTGCGCGACTGTTCGATGAATACACTCGTCGCGAAGGTCGTCGAGAGGGTCGCCCCTTCGTTCGAGAAGAACGAGGTCCGTCTCGTTTTTATGCGGTCCGAGAAAGAGCCGGTGTTCCAGGGGGACGAAACACTTCTCGGCCGCGCGGTCGAAAATCTCCTGGTGAACGCCATGGAGGCGACGCCCCGGGGTGGTACGGTCACCGTCCGAGTGGGTTTTGAAGGGAACGGACGTGACCGTCTGGCCGTGATCGTGGAGGATACGGGGCGAGGGATGGATGCGACGATCCGGGAGCAGGTGTTCAAACCATTTTTCACGACGAAGTCGACCGGGACCGGCTTGGGGCTCGCGATCGTGAAGCAGATCGTTTCCGAGCATGGCGGGGAGATCGAGTTGGAGAGCCGTCCGGGGAGCGGGACCCGCTTCACCCTGGAATTCCCGGCGGGAGGGTCGGCGTGACGTCCGGGGTCCGGCCGACGGTTCTGATCGTCGATGACGAGCGGCGGATGTGCCGGTCGCTCGAAATTCTGTTGCGAGAGGAGGGGCCGTACAACACGGTCATCGCGACCGACTATTACGAGGCGTTAGAGAAGCTCAAAGGGTCGGTCGATCTCGTCCTGACCGATCTCACGATGCCGGGGAAAGACGGGATCGAACTTCTTCGGGCGGTCAAAAAGGAACGTCCCGAGATCCCGGTGATCCTGATGACGGCGTATTCGACCGTCCAATCGGCGGTCACCGCGATGAAGGAAGGGGCGCACGATTACGTCGTGAAGCCGTTCCAGAACGAAACGCTCCTGAACCTGATCCGGAAGGCGCTTCCGGAATCTACGGCGGAACGGGATCAGAGTTCGGGTGATCTTCCCGCTCGATTCGGCGACATCATCGGGGCGAGCGCCGCGATGAAGGAAGTCTATTTTCGGATCCATCGCGCGGCGGAAACCGACTCGACCGTGTTGATCACGGGAGAGAGCGGAACCGGAAAAGAGATGGTCGCGCGTGCGATCCATTTCAGCGGGAGTCGGAAATCGAAACCGTTTGTTCCGCTCAATTGCACGGCGGTGCCGGAGTCCCTTCTCGAAAGCGAACTGTTCGGTCACGAACGTGGCGCATTCACCGGAGCGGTTCGGCAGCGGGAAGGGAAGTTCGAACTGGCGCACGGCGGGACGATCTTTCTCGACGAGATCGGCGACATGAATCCGGCGATCCAGGTGAAGTTGTTGCGCGTGTTGCAGGAGCGGTCGTTCGAGCGGGTCGGGGGGAAAGAGACGGTGAAGGTCGACGTCCGGGTGATCGCTGCGACCCACCGCGAGCTTGCGGCGGCGGTCCGGGGGGGGCAGTTCCGCGAGGATCTCTTCTACCGGTTGAATGTTCTGACGATCGAAGTTCCGGCGCTTCGGGAGAGAAAAGAGGATCTGCCGCTTCTGATCGATCATTTTCTGGAGGAGAAATCGGAGAAGCTCGGTGCGAAAACGAAAACCCTTTCCTCGGAAGCACGTGACTGGCTGCTCCGGTACGACTATCCGGGGAACGTCCGCGAACTCGAGAATCTGATCGAGCGGGCGGTCGTGATCTCCCGCAAAAGGGAGATCGGGATGGGGGATCTTTCGACCTCGGGCTCCGCGACGGCGCTTCCGTGGGATTCGTTGACGCTCCCGACCGAAAAGGGGATGCAGGTCTTGAGCGAAGTCCAGGAGCGGCTCGAGAAAGAGTTGATTGAGCGGGCGCTCAAGTTGTACCCGGATAAATCGAAAAGCGAGCTGGCCGAGATCCTCGGCACCAGCCGTCGCGTTCTCGAGAGCCGTCTCAAGCAGTACGGTTTGAAGTAAGTCGGGGACACATGCGCCACATCTGAGCCGATTTCCTCTTTTTTTCGGCAGGGGGATACCTCTAACCACCTGTTTATTAAAGACAATTATGCGCCGGAGATGGCATGCCAATTGCTCTATAGGAGGCGATGTCTCGGTTTCGGACAATTGCCGCCTTTGCACTGCTCTGCCTCCCCTTCCCGGGTTGGGCCCAGGATTCGCCCGCATCGTTGACCCTCGAGGAACATGCAAGGCTGTTGACCCTCGATGAGCTTCCGGAAGTGTTGCCGAAAGTTTCTCCCGCCAAACTCTCAGCCGTCGAAAGCCTGGTGAAGGAAACCGTCGGTCTCACGGTTCTCCCCGGCCTCCACGCAACGGGCGTCCATATCGGACCGAACCTGTTCCTGACCAATTCGCACGTGCTGAAAGCCTTCGGGGAAACGAAGGAGATCATCGTTTCCAGCGTCGTGGGATCGGCGGGTCGTTGGCAGATGCAGACCGAATTGCGGGGATTGCAGTCGCGGGGATGGAGCGAACCGTTTCTCGATCTTGCCGTTTTTCAGACCGACTTTCCTCCCGGACATCCGTTTGCAGGCCCCTCGTCGGTCCGTCTATCCACCGAGCCGCTCCGGCTCGGGGAACCGATCGTTCTTGCCACGCTCCTCAGCAACACCGGCGCCGACGGGAAGAAACTCAGGAGACGGTTTCACGTCGGGCTCGGCCGGGTCGAGGATTCGATCGTCGGAATCGAGAACACCTCCTTCGTGGTGACCAACGGGGGCTCCAACGGTTCCCCCGTGGCGAGGGTCCGGCCGGACGGTTCCCTGGAGGTGGCCGGCATCGCATTCGGCGGCCAGCTCCCGGACGGAACCCATAAAGACCATCTCTTCCAGGAGGACGTGATCGAACGGAGCGATATCCGGGAGGCACTCTGCAGAGGCACCTGCACCCGGATCGTAACGCTGTCGTCATTGAAGCGGTTCACCGGCTGGGAAGTCTCGTCCCTTCTGAACCCGGCAGCGACCATCGATCCGGTCCGTTTCGGAAGCGAGTACGGGAAATGGATCAGGGAACATTTCAACTCCATCGCCCGAGGCGTCCCAATGATCGAGCCGAACGGGCAAGTCGTAAGGCGCGCCGCCCAAATCCAGATCTTCAACCTGACGCACGTCCCATACGAAACCAGCCTGGGTTTAGTCCGCTGGATGTTGGAGCAGAAGGGGAAGGAAGCGTCCGATCTCGCATGGCGTTCCCTGCTCGCAGATTCCTTCGACCACCCAGCCCTTGTTAAGAGAGCGCTGGGCACCCTCGGGAGGACCGACTTGCTTGCGGATCTCCAGCGGGTCGCGATGGAGGTTTTTCATGGAAAGGACCGAAAATTCGTTCTTTCCGAAACGATCGAATGGGATCCCGCTCTCAAGGAGGCGTTCGAGAAAGATCCGTGGGGTGTCTCGAAAGCCGTCGTTCTGGCGATGGACGAGTTGTCGAAAACCCGGGTTCAGACACTCAAGCCGCTCCCGCAGTTCGCGGACCGAGGGGGGAAGGAAGCCCTGTTGCGGGTCGCACGAGACATCCCTCCTTCGGAACTCCTCTATTTCCTGAACGAGAGGAAAGTGCTCGACCGAACCTGGAAGAAAGACGATCTGAAGCTCGTCTCGGAAACCTCGACAGCAGAATACAGGGATCCCTTCAAGTACATTCTCGGCGCGCACAACGACGTCATTGCCCCCACAAAAACGGGCGCTCCGAAGCTGAAAATCCAGTGGGAAAATCCCCTGACAGTTGGGGTCGCTTTGGTAACCGCATATCCGGAAAAAACGATTGGCGGAGTGATCGACGCTCTCGAGGAACGTTCGCAGGAAAGAGCGGCGATCGCGAAGATGCTCCCCGAACCCGAAGGGGCCCGTCCCGGCACGAATCTTTCGCACGCCCTCAACGTCCCTGCGGATGAGATCGCCGACAAGCTGACGGAGAAGAAGTTTCTCAACCGGGCCTGGAACGCCCGGGAGATCATCGGAATCGCGGAGCATCCCCCCTTCGTTGCGGCGCTGACAGAGCGTTCGTACGCGGGTGGCAAGGGCGGCAAACGTCTGCAGCTCCATACGAAATGGAAGAACCGTCGCCGTTTCTCGGTGACGCTCGGCGCGATCACGGACGCGCCGGTGCAGCGGCCCGTGACCCAAGTGAAACAGAGTGATTCCGGAAAAGCGCTCGAGTTGGTCTACCTAGCGCAGGCGGTTTTCGAGGACAGGCTGAAGCGCGGGCTTCCTCCCGAGATTGCCCGCCAGGTCCCGATCCCGGAGCTGGCGGCCAAATGGGGGCACCCCGCCGAGGAGACCGAACGCGTGGCGCGTACCCCGTCGGCCCAGGACATGCTAAAGACCCAGAACCGCAACAGCCGGGATTGGCTGGCCATGGAGTTCTGGATCGTCGATGAAAACGGCCGACGGATCACGCCGGTTCTTTCCGACCGACCCGACCTTTCGACGCGCGAAGGAAGGGACGATCTCCTGGTGAGAATTGAGAACCTCGCCCGCCGAAAAGCGGGACAGGCGAAATCCGGGATCGTTCACGTTTTGGTGGAAGAGATCGCTCGGGAGTTGCCGCATGCTGAGATGCCGGAAAAGAACGTCGACGGCCTTCTCGCACGTCTTCGGGAATCCACGTACCGGGAAGGGTTTCTGACCGTCAACCGCTACAACCTGCTCCATCAGTCTCCCCTGATCCTGATCGACGGTCTCGTTTCCCCTCCTGCGAACGGCATCAACGATCCGCAGTTGATCTCCCGGGCCTGCGAAATCCTCTTCGACAAGAAGCGGGCGTACGACGTGAAAGAGTTCGCCGCGATCGCCGTCACCCCCGAGGAAGTTGCCGCCACTTTTTCGTTACCGTTGGGATCGGTACGCCGCGCGTTTTCCTCTCCCGGCTTTTCGACGCGCCTGGAAGCGATGGAAGTAGCCCTGGCCGTCCACGACTTCGCCTCCGAAAACGGCGGGCAGCTTCAGTTCACGACCGAGCAGCAGCGGAAGGACTTCCTCAAGAACGGTCTCCTGGAGAGGTTCCTTCACAAGCCTCCCCGGCGAATCCTCTCGGTTCTCGAATGGCCGGAGTTCAAGGAGGCGATTCAGACGGTGAGCGAGGTCGGAAAAGGGGAATTAGCCGAACCGATCCGGGCCAAAGTGGAAGAAATCCGCGAGACCTACACCGCCCAACTCGTTCCAAAGACGGTGCAGTCCCCGTTCTTTTCCCATTCTTTGACCGACGCGGAGGCGGTCTTTCTCGACCAGTTCAACCTGTCGCGCGAGGAATGGACCCGCGTCGAGCAGCTCTTCCTGGGCCAGCTGGAGCGGGGAAAGGGGAACAGCGGGAGAACGAATCTCCTCGTCGAAACGCTCTATCAGGAACTCCCGAAGAACCAGGTCGCGCAGGGAGAGGCGAAGCTCCGGAAGATCGAGTCGGTCCAGCGGGAAATTCTGGCCGCGATGAAGGGGGAAATCGAAAGTTCGCTGCGCGCGCGCGGTTGGGGGATGAAGCAGATGGCGAAAGGGCAATGGGAATTCATCTGCATCATCCTCGTCGTCCGGACGTACGAGATCATGCGGACGACCGGAAAAAACCTCGTGGAAGCGGTTCAGGATTCTCTCGTCCACCTCGCGAGCCCGGAGTTTCTCGCGTCGATCGGCGCCTTCGTCGGGATCACAACCGGGGGACAACTCGGCGCGAACGCCTGGGTCCGCAGTCAATGGAAGAGCGTGCTCAAGAACCTCGGCGAGCTGTCCGGTCCTTCCAACGTCCGGTTCGCGATGCGGATGGGGAACCTCATTTCCAAGGGCCTGGCCCAGGCGGCGTTCTTCCCCGGCATCCTGGCACAGCGATGGGTCGAAAACGGATTCCGCGGGAACGCAGCGGAACAGGCCCTCGGGAAAAGCCAGCTCCGGGCGAACCTTTCCTATTTCATGGTGGACGAAGCCCTCCGCAGTCCGCGCTTCGCCGGGAACGCGACGCCGCCGGAGAGGCAGAAACGGGCGGTCGCCGACCTCCGCCTCCGGAACGGCTCGCCCGATCCGGTGAACCCGCTTCCGGCGGGATTCGAGAACGCCTTTCTCCGGACGCTGAACCTCCAGATCCTCGATTCCGAGGCTTCGCGGAAACAGGCCTGGCGCGAAGTCTCGCTGGTCGATTCCGCGGTCTCCACCGTCCTCTTCGGCGCCGCAGCCCTCGTGAGCCACGCGATCCCGATTCCCTATCTCTCGAGCGGCGCGACGATCGTTCTCGGATCACTTCTGGAGGGGACCTATCAGGAGCAGAAACGGGTCGCCCATTGCCGGAACCTGTCGGCCGACTGGAAGGAGGAATTCCGATCACACCGGGAGGAGACCGCCCCGGTCTGGAACCGTTTCGTCTCCGTCGCAAACATCGGGTGGAGAGAGTTGGAACGACGTGACGTTCGGACCGCGATTGCCCTCGAGTCGCGGTTCTGGGGAAGAACCCAGGCGGACCTGGCCGGATGCGCGCAGGGGGTCTTCCCGGCCGCCCTCATGAAGCTGATGGAAGGGGCCGTCGCGGAAATCGCCCTCGCCGGGTATCTCCAATCGATGTCACCCCCGGATCGCCGGGAGTACATCCGCGGAACCAGCCGCGACGCTGCCTCGGCCGACATGTTTCCGGATGTCCGAAACCTTATGATCTCCTCGACCGCCGCGGAGCTCAACCGGATTTCGAAACTCGACCCTCGCGGGATCGCTTCGGAGCTTTGGGGGGTCATGATGACCGCCCGGGGGCGCGGCGCCCTTGTTCTTCATCGAAACGGCCCCTCGACCTTCAACCGGACGATGCTCACCGCCCGCGATCAGGTTCTGGAAATCTCCGACGGCGTCCGACAGGTCGTCCCCCAATTCGCCACCTGGCTCCGGGACGAACGGGGCCCCTCCCGGATTCTAGAGAATCTCCTCGACGAGACAGCCGGCAAACCGGAAATTGTCTTTGCGGGCAATCAACCACCGGCAAGACTCGCAGTACAGTGGCTGGTGCAGGACTGGGAACAGCCGGTAATCGAAATGGCGGTGAGTGGCGGATTGATGGGGCGCCTGATCGACGGGTGGCTGGAGGAGGGGAATCGCCCAGCGTTCATCCGGCAGATGATCGCGGCCGGGGACTCCTTCCGAGAGGCGTATCTTCGCGGTTCAATTCAAACGATCGATTGAGATCGGGTTCAGTCGTGTGTCCCCGGATTCCAGCGGACGATCCGATTTCGCCCGAGCCGTTTCGCCTCGTAGAGAGCCTCGTCGGCTCGTGCCAGGAGCTGGAGCCCCCGATCGACCGTCAGCTCTTCTTCGCGGACGAGATCGTTGATCGATGCGACCCCGCCGCTCACCGTCACTTCGGTTCGTGCCCCGTCATGTTCGAAGCGATGATGGGCCACGGTGTCGCGAAGCCGTTCCGCAAACCGCAAGGCATCGTCGATGTTTGTGAGCGTCAGGACGAAGCCGAACTCCTCCCCTCCGGTTCGGGCGACGTAATCGGAGTCGCGAAGGTTCCCAGCGAATAGTTGTCCCAGTTCCGACAGAATGAAGTCACCGAAGAGATGGCCGCTTGCATCGTTAATCGCCTTGAAATGATCGATGTCGATCAGAAGGACGCAGAGATCGAGGCTGTACCGGCGTGCCCTTCGGTATTCGAGCGTCAAGACCTCCATCAGACGGGCCCGGTTGGCAAGGCCGGTCAGTCGGTCGGTGATCGACAGACGGGCCAGCTGCCGGTTCTTGATTCCCAGGAGTCGGCGCTGGCTTAAGGAGCGGCGGTAATGGGCGTACAAGCTGTCCTCCGCCCGTCCCAGAAGATAACCGAACGCGGCCAGAACGAGGATCGCGAGGATGGAGAGAAACGCGAAGATCGCGGAGTTGTTCACCAACTCCTCGTAAACCCGATCCAGCGCCTCGAATGGATGCTTGAAATGGCTCCAGCCGACTCGGTAGATGAGCCATCCGATCGGTGCAGAGAGCGACAGAAAAAGCCCAAAGATGGGATACACCACGCTACGGGAAATCCGTCGTCGGAACGTGAGTCGGATCTCACTCTGGGCGGGCACGACCAACCCTTGTTACCTCAAATGAGCCCGGGCGTAAAAGGAGGCTGATTCATTGATTTTTTCGGCAGTTCACACTAGAAACCCAAACTTCGACTTATGAAACGACGGATTCGTGAGATCCTCGCCGTAGCGGTCGTTTGGGCGGTTGCCGTGCCTGTGGGTGCGCAGACGCCGGAGGCCTTGCCGACGCCGGTGGTCCTGACCCTTTCGGACTGCATCCAGAAGGCGTTGGCGAACTCGCCGGGCATGGAGGCCGCGGAGTTCGAGCGTGAGGTGGTCGAGGGAAAATTGGGGGAAGCGAAGAGCGCTTATTTTCTTCCGGAGATCAAGTTCAGAGCCCTCGGGGGACCGGTTCCCGACCTGCCGAACGGTTCCGGCCCTCCCAACTTCCCCAACGTCGATACGCAGCTGAGTGAACTCGGTCCATTCTTTCAGCTCCGCATCGAGGCGGTCCAGCCGCTCTTCACGTTCGGGAAGTTGTCGAACCTCAAAGAGGCGGCACGTCACGGAGTCCAAGCGAAAAAAGACCAGGAACGGGTGGTTCGAAACGAGCTGATCCGGAAGACCAAAGGGGTGTATCTCGGTCTTTCGTATCTTTACTCCCTGAAAGAGTTCCTCCTCGAGTTGCAGGACCGCTCGCAGAAGGCGCGGGAACGGGTCATCGACCAGCTGAAACACCGCTCCGCCGATGTCACGTCGATCGATCAGATGCGTCTCGATGTCTTCCAGGGGGAGACCGGACGGCGGCTGTCGGAACTGAACGGCGGGATCGATCTCGGGTTGAGCGCTCTTAGGATTCTGACCGGAATCCCTTCCACGACCCCGATCGATATCGCCGACCGGATGATCCGGTTCCGGAACGTGGAGCTGAAGCCGGTCGACTATTATCTCGACCGCGCGCGGACCTCACGACCGGAGGTTCACCAATTGACCGAAGCGGTGGCGATCAAACGCTCCATTTTGAACTCCCAAAAGGCAGAGTTCCTTCCGACCTTCTTCCTCGGGGGGTTCTACGGATACGGGATCGCTCCCGGACGACAGAAGGTCGACAACCCGTTCCTGGTGGACAGTTTCAACTACAGCTCGGGCGGCCTGGCGTTCGGGCTCGAGCAGAAACTCGGCTTTCATCTGACCTCTAGCCGCACCGATCAAGCCCGCGCCGATTACCATGCGACCCTGGCGCAACAGCGGTTGGCGATGCAGGGGATCGAGCTTCAGATCCGAAAGGCGTACTCCGACGTGGTGTCGAAACGGGAAGGGGTCAAGAGCGGCGAAAACGCGTTCAAGGCGGGACGAAGCTGGGTCATGGCTACCACCCTCAACTTCGGGGTCGGTCTGGTTCCGGTCAAAGACCTGCTGGAGGCGTTCGTGGCCTATTCCAAGGTGAAAGCTGGATATTACGATGTCATTCACGACTATCTGGCGGCGGTGGCCGATTTGAGCCGCGCTCTCGGAGAGGAAGTGACCGACCTTGCGTACTGACAACGTTCCCGAGGAGCCAACCGAGCGGATCGAACGCGACTCGAACCTTCTGCATTCGGAGATCAAATCGTGGTGGATCCACCGGGTGATGGGACCGCTGGAGCGGTTCTGCATCGAGCGGCGGATCCTCCCGAACCACATCACGCTGGCCGCCACCGCCCTCTGCGTTCTCATCTTCGTGCGCTTTGCGGGAGGGCACATTCTCACGGCGGGGTGGCTCGTCCTGTTGGTCGGGAGTCTCGACGTTCTGGACGGCCGGGTGGCCCGCGCCTCGAACCGAGTCACCCACCAAGGGGCCTTTCTCGATTCCGTGATGGACCGGTATCAGGACTTCCTGTCGTTCGCGGGGCTGGCCGTATTCTACCGCGACAGCTGGCTCCTTTACATGGTCCTTCTGGCGCTCGGCGGGACGATGTTCGTCCCGTACGTCCGGGCGAAAGCAGACACGATGGGGATCGATCTTTCGAAGGTGGGGACGATGCAGCGACCGGAGCGGTTCTTTCTTCTGGGGTTCGGGTCGATCGTGAGTTCCCTGTTCCAGATTTCGCTCATGCCGATGTCGTTGTACGGGCACGGAAACCCGCCGCCGCAACACATCTTGATTTTCGTGATCCTGGTGCTGGCGGTTTCGACGAACTGGACGGCGTTCCGCCGGATTCAGCACTCGCTGCGACATCTCAAAGAAGAGGAGAGACGATGAAATTTGGTACCATTCTCGCGGCTTTTGCCGCTTTGGCGCTGGTCGCCGGCTGTGGAGCGAAGGTTGTACAATCGGTGGCGGCTCCGGCACCGGCTGCGGGACAGAAGGCACCGACACCAACTCCTGCGACGGCAACCCAAGCCCCGACCGCGCAACCGGTTCAGCCGACCGTTGCTAAAACCGGAGAGGGATCGCCGCTTGCGGTGATCCAGGTCTACACCGCTGAACTGCGCGAGATGGTGGGATTGAACGAGCGGAAGCAGAAGGGGATCCGGGACGAGGACAGGGAGAAAAAGGTCCAGACGAAAGTCCGCGAGTTCTTCGATTTCCCGATGCTCGCCCGGTTGAGTCTCGGGCGGCACTGGAAGACGGTGACTTGGGCGCAACAACAGGAGTACTCCTCGCTCTTCATCGAATTGGTGGAAGACTCCTACATCCGAAGGTCCCGCGATCTGGTCGGGAACTATGAGCTCACCTTTACCGGCGAAGAAACCGCCGGGGACCGCGCCAAAGTGACCTGCCGCGTGGCCCGGAGCGATGCCGACGTCGACATCTCGTACCAGCTCCACAAGAAGGACGGGAAATGGATGATCTACAACATCATCCTCGACAACGTCGACCTGATCCAGAATTACCAGAGCCAGTTCAACAGCATCATCTTGAAGTACGGGTGGAACGACCTGATCAAGAGGATGCAGAAGAAGCTGGATACCGCCGCTGAGGAGGAGCCCGCTTTCTGAACATGCCTGGGAATGATCCGGTTCCGGCCGCCCGGTTCTCCGATTGGGAGGGGTGGCTTAGGGCCCGGGAAGGGAGATTTCGGACACGTTGGTCCGCCGGGAATCGTATCGAGATTCTTGCGGGTGCCAAGGAATTCATCCCGCGAATGCTCGCGTCGATCTCGGGAAGCCGTCGGTCGGTTGCGTATCAGTTTTTTGGAATCGAAGCGGATGCGGGAGGGATCCCGTTCGGAAGCGCACTGATCGATGCCGCAAAACGGGGTGTCACCACGAACGTCATCCTCGATTCGGTCGAGCTGTTCCTGCGAACGAACGGACGCTGGAGCTTCTTTCCCGTCGGACGTCCGGCCGAAGTGACGCGCGAGAGAAGAGATACGCAGGAACTGTTGCGTGCGATGGAGGGGGCGGGGGTCGGCCTCTTTCGGTACGGATGGAAGTATCTCCTGAATCGAAACCACTCCAAGTCATTGGTGGTCGACGATGAGTTTCTCTTTGTCGGCGGGTTCAATCCGACGGAACACAATTCCGTCTGGCACGAGATCTGCGCGGCCGTGACCGGGCCGATCGTGGCGGATGGTTTGGATCAGTTCAACGAAGTGTTCCGTTGGTCGGGGCAGGAGCCGATTCCCGCCCGCGTGACGGACTCGAACGATCGTTCGTCGGCGGGGATCGAAGTGACGGCAGGGCTCCTGACGAACGTCCCGCGGCAAGGACGCTTCGAACTGACCGATTTCCTGCTCGAAGCGATCGGGGCGGCGCGGACGTCGATCCGGATCGAGAACGGCTATGTCGGTCACCGGCGGATTTTCGAGCAGCTGATCGAGGCGAAAAAACGCGGGGTCGAGACCGTTCAAATCGTGGCCCCCGCGAAAAGCAATCACTCCTCGGTCGACCGCCTTCTCCGAAAGTGGGCTCCGCTCCTCTTGAAGCATGGAGTGGAGATCTATCTCTACCCCCGCATGACGCACGCGAAACTGATGCTGGTCGATGATCTCCTGGTCACGATCGGTTCCGCGAACTTCGAGTCGTTCTCGCTCCGGATGAACAACGAGCTGAACCTCGTGGCGCTCGATCCGACGGGCGCTCTCGCCGCGGAAGTTCTCGTCCGGGTCTTTCAACCCGACATGGCGGAGTCGGAACCGGTCCGATCCTGATCGCTACTTCAACTCGACGATCTGTTCGCCGTCCACCGTGAGAACGGTCAATCGGTGGCGGGCATCCCGGCCTCCGGAGAAGGAAGTCTCTCCCGAGACACCGGGGAAATTGTTGACGGAGCTCAAGGCCTGCGCGAAGGCGGCGCGACTCGCCGGACGACTTCGAGCGATCAGATCGAGAAGGATCGAGGCGGTGTCGAATGCCTGAGCCTCGAGAGCCCCGGGTTCGGTTCCGAACGTAGCGTAAAATCTCTGCACGAATTGCGAGACCTGGGGCGAGTTCCGGTTCTTCGTGAACCCGTCCAGGAAGAGAGTCCCCTGCATCGCCTCTCCGGCGCGTGCGCGAAACAGCTCGGACGTGTCGAGGAGGTTGTTCCCCAGAACCTGGATCCCCCGGGCGTCGTAGAAGGAGAGAGCGGGAACGATCTGCGTCACCTTCTCGACTCCGTCCGGGATGAAGAGAGCCTCGAAGTCGACGATCGGCGGCAGTTTGGCCGCCGAGTAACAGAGCGCGGCTTCTTCCCCGGCGGCGAGGAGCTTGAGGCGCCGGTTCGTCTCGTCCTCGGAACAGAGTTGGCCCGAACGCAGTTCGATGGGAGAGAGCCCCACGAGCCGTTTGATCGGCGGGCCGAAATCCCCCGCTTCGGGATCGTACCCCTCTGCGCCGCGGATCTCCCCTCCGAGCTTCGTGAACTCGGTCCAGAAGAGCGTCATGAACTCCGTACCGTAACTGTTCTGGGGGTACAGAATCGCCCCCCGACGGATCCCGAGAGTTTCGAACGCCAGGCGAGCCAACCCGGTCGCCTGTTCCGACTTGGTCAGGCTGTTCCGGAAGACATTTCGCCCGATCTCCGGAACCCCCTCCGCCGTGCTCAAGGAAACGATCGGAAGTTCATAGGGAAGCGCCGCCGCCGCTGCGGCCTGGGTTTCCTTCAAGAAGAGCGGGCCGATCGCGGCGATGATTCTCTTTTCGCGCGCCAGTCGGTCGACCGCCGCCGCGGCCTTCTCCGGCGTATCCCCGACATCCTCGATCTCGATCGTGACGACCGGCGTTTCCGGCCGTTTGGGACCGAAGAGATCGACGGCGAGAGCCACGCCATGAAGGACTTGCGAGGCATAGACCGAGTTCGGTCCGGAAAGCGGCAGGAGCAGACCGACCGAAATCAGATCGACCTCGCCGGCGCGCTCCAACGATTGAGCGAGAACGGCCGCTTCGCGGGCGTTCTCGTCGTTGGGGAAAAGCTTAAGGAAGGTCGCGACCTGCTCCTTCGCCTCGGAAAGGTTGCCCGCCTGCGCCGCGCTCTTGGCGAGCTTCATGCAGGCGTAGGAGGCCGGGAACTCGGGGCTCCGGTTCCGGAAGATCTCTTCGAGATCGGACCGATCGGTCGTCCGGTCGATCATGTCGATAATCTCGGAACGGAGGGCCGAAGCCCGGGGCGGGTCTTTGGTCAGATCGAACATCGAAATCAGCCAGTTCATCTTCGCTCGGGTTGCGTGGGCCTCATCGAACGCGGAACGGAACATCTTCTCGAATCCCGGCCGGGCGGAGGGAAGGATCTCTTTCCAGGGGATCGCGGCGAAGATCTCGGCGGCGCGGGGGTAATTCTTCTGCGCGTAGAGATGGCGGCCGAGTTCCTCTTTCGCCGGGATCATGACGTCACTCGCGGGGTATTTCGCCAACAACGCCTCGAGCATCTGGATCGCGTTTCGGGAGTCCTTCTGGATCCGGAAAATCTGGGCCAACCGGAACATGGCGTTGTCCGCCAACTCCGACATCGGCATCGCGTGCACGATGTTCCGATATCGGGCGCTCGCGGTCTTGTACCGCTTTCGTGCGAACAGCGATTCCCCTTCGTTGTAATCGAGGCGCGCGGCCTTCTCGACCGGCATTTCGATCCCGTTCCGGATCACCATGGGGGTACCGGCACACGACAGGAGCTGTGCGGATAAAAACAAGAGGAGGGGAGCGAGGAGTCTAGGAGGACGTGCCACTGTAGAGCATCTCGGCGATCTTGTGCGTGACCTCGTTCAACCCGTGCAGGGCGTCCTTGATCAGCTGGAGATCCTCCCCCTTTGCCGCTTTCCGTGCCGTTTGGAGCGCCTCTTCGAGTTTTTTCTTCTCGTCCGCGTTCAGGCGGTCTGCAAGGTACTGCAACGATTTTTCCGCGGAATAGAGGAGCCCCTCCAGCTCGTTGCGCGTTTCGACGACCAGCTTTACCCGCTCATCGTCGGCAGCGTGCTGGTGGGCCTCGTCGATGATTCTTCCGATCTCTACCTCGGTCAGGCCGCTCGCCGGATTGATCTTGATGCTCTGTTGGCGCGTTGTGGCGAGATCCTTGGCGGCAGCCGAGACAATCCCGTTCGAATCGATCTCGAACGTGACCTCGATCTGCGGGACGCCGCGGGGAGCGGGGGGGATCCCGATCAGCTCGAAGACCGCCAGGGACTTGTTGTCCGCCGCCAGCTCGCGCTCCCCCTGGAGGACATGCACACGGACCATGTTCTGGTTGTCGAGTGTCGTCGAGAAGGTCTGGCTCTTTCGGGTCGGGATCGTCGTGTTCTTTTCGATCAGCTTCGTGAAAACCCCCCCTTGGGTCTCGACCCCGAGCGAGAGCGGGGTGACATCGAGAAGGAGGACGTCATCCACCTCCCCCTTGAGGATCCCCCCTTGGATCGCGGCACCGATGGCGACCACCTCGTCGGGGTTGACCTCAGCGTGAGAATCTTTCTTGAAGATCTGTCGCGCCGCTTCGGCGACCTTCGGCATCCGCGTCATCCCCCCGACCAAGATCACGTCGTCGATCTGGTCGGTTGAAAGAGCCGCATCCTTGAGAGCCGTCATGCAGGGAGGGGTCAGCCGCCCGATCAGGTCCTCTATCAGGAGCTCGAATTGAGATCGTGAGAGCTTGACGTTCAGGTGTTTGGGTCCGGAGGCGTCGGCCGCGATGAACGGCAGGTTGATGTCGGTCTCGAGAGAGGAAGAGAGTTCGTGCTTCGCTTTCTCCGCTGCTTCTTTGAGCCGCTGGAGCGCCATCCGATCTTTCCGGAGGTCGACCCCGGGATCTTTCTGAAACCCCTCGACCAGCCAGTCGACGATCCGCATGTCGAAATCCTCCCCCCCGAGGAAGGTGTCGCCGCAGGTCGCTTTGACGTTGAACACTTCGTCCGAGATCTCGAGGACGGAGACGTCGAACGTGCCCCCTCCCAGATCGAAGACGACGACGGTTCCGCTCTTCTTCTTATCGAGGCCGTATGCCAGGGCGGCCGCCGTCGGCTCGTTGATGATCCGGAGGACGTTCAAGCCCGCGATCTTCCCGGCGTCTTTGGTCGCCTGGCGTTGGCTGTCGTCGAAGTAAGCCGGACAGGTGATGACGGCGTCGGTCACCTCCTCCCCCAGGTATTCCTCCGCCGTTTCCCGCATCTTCTGAAGAACCATGGCGGAGACTTCGGGGGGGCTCAGCATCTTGTCGTTGTAGGTGAGCCAGGCGTCGTTGTTCTTCGAGGGGACGATCTTGAACGCGCAAAGCTCGATCGATTTTTGCACTTCCGGGGAGTCGAACTTCCGCCCGATCAGGCGTTTGATCGCATAGAAGGTCCGATCGGAGTTGGTGATCGCCTGCCGTTTCGCCACCTGGCCGACCAGACGTTCGGCCCGGTCGTTGAACGCGACCATCGAGGGGGTGGTCCGGGACCCCTCCGCGTTCGGGATCACGACCGGCTCCCCGCGTTCCATGACGGCGACGCAGGAGTTCATCGTGCCCAAATCGATTCCGATAATCTTCGACATGCTCGAAACTCGCTATGTTACGCAGTTATTCCTTTTTTTCATCTGAAACTGAATCCTGTGGCTCTCCTGCGTCCTTCGTGGCTTCGGGGGCGGCCTCCTCCCCCTTCGAGACGGTCACCAGGGCCGGTCGGAGGAGCCTGCTGTTCAGAAAATACGCCTTCTGATGCTCGTTCATGACGGTGTTCGGGGGGAACTCGTCGGAAGGGATGTGATTGACCGCCTCGTGGACCAGGGGGTCGAACGGCTCCCCGACCGAGGGTTGGGTCGTGAGGCCGAACCGGTCCAGGGTGGTCTTGAGCTGTGAGAGGATCAGCTCCACGCCGGTCCGGATCGATTCGACGTCGGCACTCTTCTGTGCGTGTTCCACAGCCCTCTCGAAGTTGTCGAGAACGGGAAGAACCTCGCGCAGGAGGTTCTCGTTTCCGTATCGGATCAGCTCCGCCTTCTCCTTCTGCGTCCGCTTCCGGAAATTTTCGTAGTCAGCGGTGACCCGGACCAGGCGGTCGTACGTGTCATCGGCTTTCGGCTCTTCGGTGACTTCCTCCACGATCGGGAGTGTGTCCTCCGGTTTCGCTTCTTCGATTTCGATCGGTTCTTCCGGCATTTTCTTTTTCATGGCTTCCGTTCTCTCTTCAGCGCGTCGGTGATCATTCGTGACGTGAAATCGACGAGCGGTACGATCCGGGCGTAGTCGATCCGTTTCGGTCCGATCACCCCGAGCATCCCGGGGTTCCCCTCGGCGTCGCTGTAGGCCGAGGTGATGAGCGTCAGGCCGTTGATCTCCGGTCCGGCCACCTCCTCACCGATGAAGATCTTGACGCCGGGGTTCTGAAGGCACTGATCGAGCAATCGGACGATCGATGTTTTTTGCTCCAAGGTCCGAAGGATCGCCTGCATCTGCTCCATCCCGCCGAACTCGGGGACGGAGAAAAGATGGCTCTGCCCTTCGATGTAGACGTCGGGGGTGGAGTCGGAGAACGCTCTTTCGCCGAGCAGGAGGGCCCGCGTGAGCAACTGGTCATACTCGGTCTGCACCCGCTTCATTTCGAGAAGGATCTCCTGGCGGATCTTCCCCATCGCGCGGCCGGAGAAATGATCGTTCAGGTAGTTGTGCATCCGATCGAGTTCGTTCTGTGGCGTGAATCGATCGAGTTCGAGGATCTTGTTTTCGACGATCCCGGTGGAGGAGACGAGGACGGCTAACACGAGGTTCCCCTTGAGGCCCACGAACTGGACGTGTTGCAGGCTCCGGTCGTCCGATCGGGGAGCCATGACGATGCCGGCTTGGTGTGCGCGATCGGCGACGAACCGGCAGGCGTCCTTGAGGATCTCGTTCATGTCGAAGGTGCCGGACTCGACCCGGGAGCGGATCTCGGACTTCTCGTTCGCGGTCAACGGCCGGAGTTTCATCAGCTCGTCGACGTAGAACCGGTACCCGGCGTCGGTCGGCACCCGGCCGGCGGAGGTGTGGGGGCGCTTCAAAAAGCCGCGCTCCTCGAGCTCCGACATGACGTTCCGGATCGTCGCGGAACTGAGATTCATCCCTTTCTTTTTGGATACTTGGGAGGACCCGATCGGCTCGGCACTGACGATGAAATCGTGCACGATGGCGTAAAGAACCTTACGTTTCCGGTCCTGCAGGTCGGTCACGCCCCCTAACTGCCCAAAATCACGGAAAAAGTCCACAGTTCGGGGGACACACGACTGGACCCGAATTCGTCCCCTCCCAAACGGCGAACTCAGCTTAGGTTCCGCAGGTAGCGTCTCTTGTGATGGTGCAGGTGGAGACGTCGACAATCTCATCTAGGTGGCTACAACCTTCCCATTTGTCGTTGACCACGCAATCGACCTTCCCTGTTCCGTTCTTATCCTGGATATCCACACAGAGATTGGTGCAGTTCGAAAGGGAGGAGGGGAATGTAACCAATACAGGGCCCCCGCCTGCGTCGATCAGAATCCTTTCCAGCTTCATGTGCGACCAGCACCCGTTGTACGTTCGCCCATTACCGCGCGCGGTGAGAGTGACATTGATACAAGCGTAGTCCGGATCTTCGCTGGGGGGTTCGAGCGCGGTTGCCTGATAATCACCGCTGAACGACGATATCTCGTACAACGTTCCGTTGTGATTACAGCTTGAGCTGAAAGCTTCGAATGCGATCTCGGTCATGTAGGAGAGATAGCGAGTATCGCCGGTGACCGTCATTTTTCCGGAACCGGTGCAAGCGGTCTGCAGTACCCCACCTTCGGAATAGATCCCGAATCCTCCAGCATCGCTCAAACACTTGAAATCCAGCGTGGTCTTGCCGGCCTCCGCGGCGGCTGACAAACAGTTCGCGTAGGCGGTGTTTTGTTTTGCCATTCCATAGTTCATTCCTGCGGAATAGAGAGCACCACTCGCAAAGTTCTGCACCAGCGCCATATTGACCGTCGCAACGGCGTTCGAATCGCTGACCGTTCCGGTTGGCGACTCGAATTCTGCGGCCGCCTGGGTCAGATCGATCGGCGTGACGGCCGAGTCGCTGCCCAGAAAGCAGCTCATGGTTGCGGTCGCGACAAGAAAAAGGGACAGGGAGCGAAGGCGTCTTGGCATCGGAGGGACCTCCAAAAAAACTGTGTCAGAGGTAGCATAAAAGCCGAGAAAAAACCTCGTCCGAAATCGGTACCCCGGCTTCTGTCAGAGTGACCCTGTCGCCCGTTCTCAGAATGTGGCCGGATTGAATCAATTCGATGAGTGCATCGGCAACCTGTGGTGAACGATCGAATCCTATTTGTTGCTCCAACTCTTTGAGATCAACCCCTCGAGTTAACCGAAGCCCAGTGATCATCCGTTCGTTCCAATGCTGTTGCGGAGAGAGAGTCTCTTTCCCGTCGATCGCCAATCCCCCCGATCCGAGCGCCTCGATATACTTCGGAAGGTTCAAAACGTTCCACCACCGTTTCATCTCGGGAGTCCGCTGAAACGAATGAGCGGAGACGCCGACGCCCCAGTATTCGCCACCGGTCCAATAGGTGAGGTTGTGCCGGGACTCGAACCCCGGTTTCGCGTAGTTCGAGATTTCGTACGGCGGAAGACCGGCGTCAGACAAGATCTCCCGTGTCGCACGGAACATCCGGAGTTGATCCTCTTCGGGGGGGAGCCGAAGCATTCCCTGCCGAACCTCGACGGCGAAACGGGTTTTCTCCTCGATCGTGAGCCCATACGCGGAGATGTGATCCGGTCTCCAGGCGAGAACCTCGCGGAGAGTCGTTTCCCAATTCTTCGGTGTTTGTCCTTCGAGACCGAAGATCAGATCGATGCTGACATTCTCGAACCCAGCACTCCGGAGAAGGTCGAACGCCTTTCGAGAGTCGGCCGCCTTGTGTGTACGCTTCAAACGAACCAGCGCCGTATCGTCGAGCGACTGCACCCCGAGACTTGCGCGATTGATCCCGAGATCGTGCCAACCCTTTGCCTTTTCGGCCGTCACATTCTCCGGATTGATCTCGATCGTGACTTCCGCCTTCTTTTCGAACCGGAACCGGTCGAACAAGATCTTGAGTTCCTGGAGGGAAAGAAGACTCGGCGTTCCCCCTCCCAAGAACACCGAAGCGAAAACCGTGTCGCTTTTCCATCCGAACTCGGCAGCGTGCTGAATCTCCTTCACGACCGCCTGGACGTACTGCGTCGTTCCTCGGTGCGGATAGGTGTAGAAGTCGCAGTAGGGGCACTTCACCGTGCAAAACGGCACGTGGAGGTAGAGCCCGGGAGAGCTCCGCGCGGCTTTACAGGGGGGGGCATCTTCGGTAGGTTCCCGCCCCTTATGGATCGCGGAGCTTTGACCTCCGGTCGCATCATGCGAGCGGTCCTTCCGAACGGCCTTACGCTGGTTCATGAGCATATCGAGTCCGCGCCGGTGGCAGCCTACCACCTGTTCGTCGGGGTCGGTAGCGCTCACGAACAGGCAGGCGAGGGAGGGTCGGCCCACTTTCTCGAGCACATGCTCTTCAAAGGGACCGAGCGGCGCGACTCGATCGCCATCAACGACGAGATCGAGAACCTCGGCGGGAACGTCAACGCCTTCACCACATACGATCACACCGTCTATCACCTGGTCCTTCCGAGCCGTTTCTGGCGCCAGGGGCTCGATGTCTTTGCCGACATGCTCTTCCATTCTCAGATGGACGAGGAGGAGTTCGAGATCGAGCGACAGGTCATCCTGGAGGAGATCCGCGAGGGGGACGATGCCCTTGATAATTTTCTCGGCGAGAAGTTCTTCGAGAGCATCTACCCGGGACACCCGTACGGTCGCCCTGTCATTGCAACGGCGGGGCAGATCCGCAAGATCAGCGTCGAGACGGCAAAATCGTTTTACGCCCGAGGGTACCGACCGAAGAACATGGTTCTCGCCGTCGCCGGGAACGTCGAGTGGAACCTCCTCTGCGATGCGGTCCGGGATTTTTCGGGCGAACTGACCAACGGCTCCACGCCGGTGCCGACGATCCCCCCGGCGGCGAACCTGGAGAAGAATGTTTTCACGTCCATCGCCCGGGGAAGTGAGGAGCGGATTCTCGAAGCGGCGTTCGCGATCCCGGGGGCGCATCACCCCGATGTTGCTGCGTTGGAATTGTTGAGTGTCGTTCTTGCCGGCGGAGAGACATCCCGCCTCTATCGCGAACTGCGTTTGAAGAGGGAGGTGACCCGTTCGATCCAGACGAATCTCTTCATCCCGCTGCAGCGCGGATCGTTCGTTTTCCACGCGCTCCCGTATGCCGGGCACGAAGGGGAGGCGGTCCGGGAGATCGTCCGGCAGCTCCGGCTCCTGAAGACCGAGCTGATCTCGCCCCTTGAGCTGAGTCGCGCGAAACTGACACTGGAGAAGGAGATGGCGTTCGGCGACGAGACGGCGGAAGGGCGTGCGCGGACGCTCGGCTACTTCGAGCTCACGTACGGATCGTACGAGGAGGAAGCCAAATACCGCGCACGGGTTCTGGCGACGACGGAAGGGGAAGTGAGGGGGGCTGCCGCGAAGTATTTCGATTTCGACCGGATGGGGTTGGCGTTGCTTCTGCCGAAACAGGAGAAGTCGCTGACGCCGCAAGAGATCCAAAAATGGGTTGATGCCGGGGAACGCATCCGGAAACGGCCGATTCTTCGCGTGCAGAAGGAAGACGATCTGGAGCGGTTCGAACTTTCGCGGGGGACGCGGGTCGTTTTCCGGCGTCTTCCCGGCTCGCGCATCTGCTCACTCTATGCCGCGGTGAAGGGCGGGCTCTGGACGGAGACACCCGAGACGAACGGCATCTCGACCCTGATCGCATCGACTGTCGATCGCGGGACGGTCCGGCGGGCCGACGATCAGATCGCGGACGAGGTGACGCTCCTTCAGGCCGACCTCGACGGGATCGCCGCACGGAACTTCCAGGGACTCCGGATGGAGATGGTCCAGCGGAACCTCGAGTCGGGGCTCGATCTTTTCTTCGATGTTCTTCTCTCCCCGACGTTCGATAAACCGGAGATAAAGCAGGAGCGGAACGTGCTGATCCGCGAACTCGAGACGCAGGAGGATTATTTCGAAACCGCCGCCTCGAATTTGTTCCTTGAGGCGATCTATCCCTGCCATCCGTTCGGCATGAATCTTCTGGGACGGAAAGATTCGCTGGAAGGGATGACAGGGGCGGCGCTTCGGAAACATTATCGTTCCTACGTGCGGCCCGAGCGTCTCGTGATCGGCGTGGTCGGGGAGATTGACCCCGATCTCCTTCGCGAGCGCATGGATGCGTTGGTGCCGAAGGTCCCGAAAGGGGGACCGATGCTTTCGGGGCCGGCTGCACTCCTACCTCTCAAAGGGTTGACCGAGATCCGACGCCCGATCCGCGGGGAAAAGGCGTACGTCCAGTACGGCTTCCGCGGCTCGCGACTCGACAGCCCCGATCGTTTCGCGCTGGATGTTCTTTCGGCGTTACTCGCCAGTTCGGGGGGCGGGCGGCTTTATGTCCGGTTGCGGGAGGAGCTGGGGCTGGTCTACTCGGCCGACACGTCGGTCATGCACAGCCTGACGGAAGGGCACTTCTCGATCAGCTTCAACACCGCGCCGGAACAGGTGGAACAGGCGATGGACGAGATCCGCGCCGAGGTCGGACGTGTTCGCGAAACTCCGGCTGCGGCGGACGAGCTCGAGCGGGTGAAGAATTTTCTGATCGGGAACTACGAAATCGACCTGCAGCGGACCGGGCCGCAAGCGGCCCAGCTCTGTCTCGGGGAGTTATACGGAACCGACCGATCCCTTGCGGATTATACCCGCGGGATCCAGCGCGTGACGGCGAAGGAAGTGCAGCAGGCGGCGCTCCGCTACCTCACCCCCGATGACGCCGTGATGGTTCTTCTCTCGCCCGCGGTGAACTAATTAGAACGTCGGTCGGATCACGCGAGTGGGGGCGAAACTCCGCCACTCGTTCAGGAGCGTCCCCTTGATGAAGACGGCGATGTCGGTCGAGCCGGTCGGACTGAAGATCACGCGCGTGAAATAGTACTTCACGCAGTCGACGAACGTCGCCTTCGCAGGATCGGGGACCCACCAGACTCGGAGACGGACGCGTTCGATCGCGAAGCCCGGACCCAACTTGGCCTCGAGCGCATCTTTCTTATCCCAACTTTCGATGACGATTTCCGGATGCTGGGCCGGATTGATCTCGGGCCAGAACCAGTGCTTGTAGTCCCGCAGGTACCACTGAAGGGGCCAGACGCCGTCTCCGTTCACCTGGATGTTGAGGTCGAGTCCCTCGCCGGTCGCCCTCGCCATGTGATGGATCCGCTCCACCAGGTCGACCATCTCCCAGGAGGAGTGCGTGTAGACCAGCCGTTCCCGCGGGTTCGCGGAGAGATCGACGCAAGCCCGCATCGTGATCACCCCCTGCCAGGCGAAGACGACGATGATGATGAACCCGAGCGCGGCCCGGGAAACCGGTCGGGTCATCCAGTCGAGGAAGAGGGGGGGGATGACGACGGCGAAATAAAAACACCACGGCAGGATCACGTTGGTCGCCAGCCAGGGGACCTTTTCTCCCGCCATCGAATAGAGGAGAAGCGACGTCATTCCCCAGTGCGCCGCGAACGCCGCAAAATCCTCCCCTTCCTTGAGGTGGTATTTCATCAGAGCGAGCCAGAGGCCGATCTCGAACGTGAAGAGGGCCGGTTGGAACGCGTTCTTGAAATGGAGCACCTTGTTCAACGGACCCCCGAGCAAACTCCACGAGGCGGCCAGAAAGAGGAGGACGGCGATCGAGGCGGTCGTCCAGGTGAGAAAGACTCTCCGGACCCGCTTCGAAACCCGAAGGATGTGGAGAATCGCCCAGAGGATTCCGAGAAAGAGCGGGAGTTCGTACGTCGCGACGAGAGGGAAGTAGTAGTCGAACGGCCCGCCGACCCGTTCGATCTTATGTTGGTTAATCCAGTACGGGATCATCGTGCGACCGAGCGCATCGAGAATCCCTCCCCAGTTTTTTCCGAGCGAGGAGTTGAGGGCGCAGAAGATCCCCACGACGAGCGCGCCGACCCCGTACCAGTGCTTTCCGAATCCTTTCGCGAATTTCCTGCCTGTTTGGACCCCGGAACGGAGAATTTCGAGATACTTTTCCTCCGCCCAGAGCGGCCGGGCCAGGAGGAACGTCCCGAACGAGAAGAAATAGAAGAGCCAGTTCAGTTTCGTGCAGACGAGAGAAACGAAGAAGAATGCGGTGAGGTACAGGTACTTAACGGAATGCTGTTCCCACGTCCGTAGCGCGAAGACGAGGAACCCGGTTGCCAGGAACGTCATCGGGAGATCCATCCCGAGGAACCGGGAGAAGTAGCAGAAGATCGGCGAGAACGAGATCAGAGCCAGCCAGACGACCGCCGAAAGCCACCCTGTCCGTTGCACGAAGGAAAGGGCGAAAAGCGCCAGGCCGATCCCGGCCATCACGACCGGCAACCGACCGGTGAAGTCGTTGATCGGCAGGATCAGGAAGAGGAGAGCGTGGACGTGAAACAGGAACGGCCCGTGCAACATCGGGTTGAACTTGTAGATCCCCTGGGTCGCCCAACGCCATGCCTCCGTCGCGTAGAGCGACTCGTCGTGATGGTACGGCTTCTCGGCGAGGACCGTGAATCGGGAGGAGAGAAGGAAGGCGAAACAAAAGCCGAATGCGACGAGGTAGCGAAGGTCCTGTCGTTTTATCTCCACCGCTTTTTCATCTCCTCTTGGAAATGTTTCCGGTAGAGCACGTCCCACTCCCGGCTTCCTTCCGGAATCCCGCGGCCGTACGACGCCAGTTTCTTCCGCACGACGACGTCGACCTCTTCGTCGAGATGACAGAAATGGCCGAGAACCTGCTTGGTCACCTTCAAGAGCCGCCCCTGGTCCGGGGTCTCGATCCACCCCTTGAGCGCCGGTCCCTCCGTCAGGAGATGGGCGATGTGGGAAACTTTGTCCTCGCTCAGCCTCACAGCACCAGCCTCCGCTCCTTCACCAACTGCGCCTTGACCATCAGGAACATCTTTCTCCGGTCCAGCGCGCCGCTTTGGAATTGGTTTTCATACTTCCCGAGCATCGTTTCGACCTCACGGTTCAGGTCATCCTCCACCCGAAGGTCGGCGAGAAAGATCTCGTTCAGGCGGTTCGTGAGCTCCAGATCGGTGATCTTGAACTTCGTGAGATCCTGACGCTTCCACTCTTCGAGGATCTTCTTAACGATGAGAGCGACTTCGTCGGGGTTTAGCTTCACCGGATCACCGTAACAACACGCTTCGAACCCTGTCAATTCGGGCTCCGACCCCTCCGAACGAGATCTCCCCGCAGAGGGCCGCTTTCCGGGCTCCGGTCGCCGAAGGCTCGCTCGACGGGCGCCCGCGAAGCGTTTCGATTCCGAGCAGCGCAAAACAAACCGCCTCCAGCTGATCCGGGGGGATGCCGAACGCGTCCGAGGTGACGATCCGGAGTTCGGGGAGAAACTTCCCGAGCAATCGGACGAAAAATGAGTTCTTGGCTCCGCCGCCGGTGAGGATCAGAAGTTTCGGTTTTCCAATCGGAAAAACAAAAGCTTGGTATGCCTCGGCGGTGACGAAGGCGGTGGCATACGTCGCGGTCGCAACGGCGTCGGCGAGCGAAAGGCGGGAGAACCGGGCTCGATACGGGGCGAGACGTGCCGGGCCGAATTGTTCCCAACCGGCCGATTTCGGCGGCTTCTTGCGGAAATAGGGATCGGCCGCGAGCTTCGCAACGAGGATCCCGTCCGGTTTCCCCCGTTCGGCGAGCCGGCCGTCCCGGTCGTACGCTAGGCGCCCGTTCGTTTTCTGCCGGACGACGGCGTCGATCCAAGCGTTGGCCGGTCCGGTGTCGAAAGCGAGCGAGACCCGTCCGTTTCGAAGAAGGGTGACGTTTCCGATCCCTCCGAGGTTCTGAACCGCGACGCACTTTGCGAGAGTTCCGAACAGGAGGGCGTGTCCGTGCGGGGTAAGAGGTGCGCCGTGTCCCCCTTCGGCGACATCCGCAGCGCGGAAGTTTCCTACGACCGGAATCGCGGTTCGGATCGCGAGACGGGAAAGATCACCTACCTGAATCGTGAAGCCGATCCGTTCTCCGAGAAACTGCGTCGGGATCGGTTCATGAACGAGAGTCTGGCCATGGGCTGCAATGCAATCGACACGAGCGGCGGAGAAGGGGACGGACCGGAGGAGTCGAAGAACCGTTCGCGAACTCCGTTCCGACCAGACCGCCCCGATGCGAGCCGCCGTTCGCAACGAATCGTCCGCGGCGGCCGCTCGAACCGTCTTTGAATACCCTCGCGGGAAGGGGTCAAAACGGTGGCCGAGAATTTGAACGCCATACCCCGATCGTTTCGGGACGGCTCGGACCAGGACGGCGTCGATCCCGTCCAGCGACGTTCCCGACATGATCCCGATGGCGTGAAGAGGTCTCATCCCGTCACGAAGTCTAACGCGGGGCCGACCCGGAGCGTGAACTCTTTTCGGGGCGGGAAAAGTTCGCCGTCCGCCATCGAAACGATCTCCCGGTCGGTCCGGATTACGAGTTCACGAGCGACCTCCTGACGGAGCGTCGGACTTTCGATCGGTTTGCCGCGATACAACCGGCAGAGATGCGGCAGGAACGCTCGAGGGGAGTCGGTCAACACGAGAAAACCGAAAGCTCCGTCCCCCCCCTCGGCCCCCGGGAAGGGACGAAAGCCGAACCCGAGATGCCGGATCGCAGAGGCGCTGACCGTCGTGACTCCCTCCGTAGGAAGCTCTTGGCCGTCAATTCGAAGGGAAGCCTGAAACATCGGGAAGAGTTCTTTGGCATACGATCCTCCGATCAGCGAGGAGACGGAGATGCGGGTCAGCATGGCGATCGCCCGCTGCGGCGTGGGGACCGGGACTGCGGAATAGCGCTCGATGAAGCTGGCGAATCCCCCCACGGCGAAGATGAACCCATATCGGTCGTTCAGGGCGATCGGGTGCCTCCGAATCGAAGAGAGAGGGAGCTCTTGATCGATGTGAGCGACGATCCGTTCGATCCGACAGAGAGGATCGCCCGATCCGTTCAACCCCCGGTCGATCGTGTTCATCGTTCCCGCCGGGAGGATCACGATTTTGGGCAGTGGATCATCGCCGTATCCGTGGACGAGAGCGGTGATCGTCTGATGGATTGTTCCGTCCCCGCCGCAGACAAAGAAAAACTCAGGACGTGCGCGTTGGAGCTCCGAGATCGCGGTCGGAAGTTCCGAGAGGTCCCGAGGGAGAAGCACGGGGCCGCGGTTACCGAACGCCGTCCGGATCCGGTCGATCCGGCGGGGGTTCTTCTGGAGCGTCCGGGAGCGCAAGTTCAGGAGAATGGCGCATCCAGACCTCATCGTGTGTCTATCAAAGCGGAGGCGGGGGAAAGTACAAAGGTTTTTCGGACGTGTGGTAAACTGCCGCCGTGGCTGAGCATACCACCGTCAAATTCAACCCCTCGAGCTCGGCGAAGAAAGGGGGGGAGCGAGTTCCCTGCCTCGTCATGATGGAGGGGACGTACGTCGGCGAGATCTACCGGATCGAGAAGGGTTCCGTCACGATCGGCCGGGCCGACGATGCCGACATCGTGATCTCGGACGAGGGGATTTCCCGCAAGCATTTCCGAATCGACCGGCACGAGAACTCCTTCACGGTGACTGATCTGGGAAGTACGAACGGCACCTACGTGAACGGCGCTCCGATCAAGCAATCCACCCTCCGGGACGGCGACAAGATCACCGCGGGGGATGTCATCCTCTCCTTCAGTTATCAAGATTCGATCGACGTCAACTACCGGGAAGGGTTGCGGAATATGGCGATCCGCGACGGCCTGACCGGTCTTTACAACCGCCGGTATCTCCTGGACACGCTGAAACGCGAAGTGAGCTACGCGGTCCGCCTCCGGCAGCCGCTCACGGCGGTCATGTTCGACATCGACCATTTCAAGAAGATCAACGACAACCACGGCCATGCGGCGGGGGACCTGGTCTTGAAGACCCTCGGCAAGGCTCTCTCGGAGGGGTTACGCGCGTACGATGTTTTCGCACGATACGGAGGGGAGGAGTTCGTCGTCCTCTTGCGGGCGACGGCGCTGGACAACGCACTGATCTTTGCCGAACGACTCCGGAAACGGACGGAAGATCTCTCGATCGAACACGAAGGGAAGAAGATTGCGGTGACGATCTCCATCGGTGCGGCGGCGCTCGATCCGGATCAGGCACAACACCCCGAGGCCCTCGTCAAGGAAGCGGATCGGTATCTGTACGAGGCGAAGCGGCGCGGCCGGAACCGGGTCTGCTCCCCGCGCGGTTAGTCCGGTGACCATTCCTAGATTGTTCGAGAAAACGGACGCGGCGGTCGGCGGCCGGCACACGTTGAATTCTGAAAACGCGCGGATCGTGAAGAACGTCCTGCGTCTTCAAAAGGGGGATCGGGTCGAGCTGATCGACGGTGCGGGAGGGGTCGCGATCGCCACCCTTCTCGAGGTCGGACGAACGCGCTCGACGGCGGCGATCCTCGATCGGAAAGAGGTCGCGCCGGCCTGGCCCGAAATCATCTTGATCCAGGGTCTCCCCAAGGGGGAGAAGGCGGGTTGGATCGTTCAAAAAGGGGTGGAGCTCGGTGTTCGGCGGATTTGTTTCTTCGAGAGCGCCCGGACGATCGGAAAACGGGGCCCCGGCCAGGCCGCCCGCTGGACGCGCATCGCGATCGAGGCCGCCCGTCAGAGCGGCAACGCGCATCTTCCGGAAATCGTCGGACCGATTCCATTGCCGGAAGCTCTGAACGGGGTTTCGTCCGTGAAGTTGTCGGTCTTTCTCGATGAAGCGGAAAAGAGCCGTCGTTTCCGGGATCTTCTGGGGACGGAGGTCCCGCCTTCGATCGGATTGGCCGTCGGTCCCGAAGGGGGATGGTCGGACGCGGACCGGGAACTCTTGCGAGGCCACGGCTTTGCGTCGGTGACGTTCGGCCCGTTGGTGATGCGTACCGAGACCGCTGCGGTGGCGGCCGTCGCCGCCTGTCGCGCATGGCTCCCCTGATCGGGGTGAATCCGCTATGATCGAAAAAATGTCTCTCCGCCGCGTCGTCATCTCCGCCCTGCTCGTGACGGTGTTTCTCGCCGGGTGCGGTCCGAAACGGATCAAGTTCATAGGACCGGGGCACGATTTCAATTGGCCGGTCGAGGCTCCCGAGGGTCCCCTCTACGAGTCGTTCCTGAAAGGGGAACGGAATTCGAACGAAGGTCGCACGGACGATGCGATCGCCGAGTTCAACAAAGCGCTGCGGATCGATCCGAAGTCGGCCTATCTCCATCTCGCGGTGGCGGTCGAGTATGCGAAGAAAAACGATTTGACCCATGCCGAGCGGTCGGCCCGGACGGCGGTTGAGCTCGATCCCAAACTGCGTGATGGGCACTACTTGCTCGGAAAGATCTATTCGACGAAGGGGGAGTGGGACAAGGGGGAGCGGGAGTTCAAGATCGTGATCCAACAGGAACCCCCCGATTCGAGTGAAGGGGAGTTCGCGCTTTCGAGTCTCTACGTCGAATCGAAGCGCCCGGATTTGGCGATCGATCTCCTTCAAAAGCTGATTGCCAAGGACCGGGGGAATCTCCTCGCCTACTATCAGCTGGGACGGGTCTATACCGAAATGAACCGGATGGACGACGCCCTCGAAGTCTACCGGAAGTCGGTGGTTGCGAACCCGACCTTCACGGCCGCGTTCAAGGCGATCGCGTTGCTCGAAGAATATCTCGGCCACCCGAAGAAAGCGGTCGAGGCGTACGAAAAAATTCTCGAAACCGAGCCGGACAATATCGACATCCGAAATCATCTTGGACAGATCTACATCGAGCAGGGGGATCTCGACTCGGCACGGAGGGAGTTCGAGGCGGTGGAAGCGGAGCAACCGGACGATCGGACGGCCCGTCTCCGCCTTGGGCTGATCTACCTCCGTCAGGAGAACTATGCGGGGGCCGAATCGGTTTTCGCCAAGCTGGTCACGGAGGTGCCCGATCTCGATCAAGTGCAGTACTACCTCGGGGTCACCCGCGAACGGCTGAAGAAAACCGCGGAAGCGATCCAGACGCTGGAGAAGGTGAGGCCCGTCTCCGACGTTTACGTCGAGGCGAGGTTGGCGCTCGGCTACATTCAGGAAACGCGCGGGAATCCCGGGGAAGCGGAGAAAGCCCTCCGAAAAGGGCTCTCGAAGAAACCGGACGCATCGGATCTCGTCGCCGGCCTTTCCTCCGTCCTGATCAAGTCGAAACGGTTCGGAGAGGCGACTGCTTTGTTGGAGGCGGGTCTCAAGAAGAAGCCGAAAGACGAAACCTTGCTCTTAAGCCTGGCGGAGGCGTACGACAAACAGGGGAAGACGGATCAGGCGGTTGAGATGCTTCGCCGGTTGATCGGGATCAATCCGGACAACGCGAGCGCGCTCAACTATCTCGGCTACACCTTCGCGGAAAAGGGAATCCATCTGAAGGAAGCGGAGGAGTTGATCCAGCGGGCTCTCGAGATCAAGCCGAAGGATGGATACATCACCGACTCCCTCGGATGGGTCTATTACCAGCAGGGGAAGTACGCCAAGGCCCGGGAAAAGCTGGAGGAGGCGATCCGGATCTCCCCCGACGAGACCGTGATCCTGGAACATTTCGGTGATACCCTCCTCAAACTCGGGGAATCGAAAAAGGCCCGCGAGGCGTACGAAAAAGCGGTCAAGGCGTCCAAAGACGACACGGAGAAAACACGCATTGAAAAAAAACTCGGGACGATTTCGCGTCCGTGAGCTTTTGCTCGCGGGATTGTTGGGGCTGACGGCTTGTTCCGCGAAGAGGGCCCCGCGCTCGCCAAGGCAGGACGCCGACGACTGGCTCCGTTCGGTCCGCGAGGCAAGGGCGACGATCCAGACGCTCAAAGCCGAGGCAAGGGTGGAGGTGCGGCGGAAGGAGCGGCGTTTCCGATTCGAGACGTCGATGCTGGTGGCATTCCCCGGTCATCTATATGCGGAGGTGAACGGCATCGGTCTCGTCGGCGCCGTCGTGTCGGCGGACGAGGAGTCAGTCCTGGCGTACCTTCCGACCCGGAACAAGGCGTATCGCAGCAACGGGAGCGAGATCCTGGGACGTTTGTTCGGGATCGAGCAGTCGACCCGCGAATGGGTGAGCCTCCTTCTGGGCGAACCCCCGCCGTTTCGCGGTCGCGTGATCTCGTTTGTCGATGTCGGGAAAGAGTCGGTTCTGGAGTTGGGGGATAAGATCCCCCGGGTGACGCTCCGTTTCGACCGGGCGACGAGCTGGCTCCGGTCGTACGAGGAGACCTCCCCGATCCGGCGCAAGATCATCTACGGGAAACCGATCGAGACGACGGCCGGTTCGTATCCGTCGGAAATCCGCATCGAAACGGAACAGGCCTCGGTCGAGTTCCGGTTTTCAAAGGTTTCGGCGAACGTGAGGATCCTCCCGGAGCTGTTCCGGATCGACCTTCCGGTCAAAGTGGTTCCTGCGCCGATCGACGGAGGGGAAATCCTTCGGAAGGACGATTAGCCTGCGTGGTTGAACTCTTGATCGAATGCCCCCCCTCCGCTACCGTGGAGAGGTGCCGTCCAAGCGCAAACTGATCGGGCAGGTTTTTCTCGAGCGAAAGCACATCACGGCAGAGCAGTTGGAAGCCGCGCTCGCCCGACAGGAACGCTGGGGGAAGCGGATCGGCGAGAACCTCGTCGCGCTCGGGTACATCACCGAGAAACAGCTGGCGAAAGTTCTCGGCGAGGTCTACCGGCTGCCGACGATCGACATCGAGACAGCCCCCATCACGTCGACCGCGATCCGGCTGATCCCGGGGGAGTTCTGCCGGAAACACCACCTGGTTCCGATCACCCTGAAGTCGGTCGACGGGAAGAACCATCTGATCCTCGCCGTGTCGGATCCCTCCAACATCCAGGCGACCGACGAACTCCGGTTCATGGTCAAGCACCCGATCTTCGAGGTGTTGAGCACGATCACCGGGATCGATGCGGCGATCCGGAAGTACTATCACGACCAGGGAGGTATCTACACGGAGGACCGACCCGAGGTCACGCTGAGCGCCGAAAAAGGGGATGGGTCGATGGAAGTTGTGCACGGCGGAGTGGTCGACCGCGTGAAGGTGACCACGCTGGAGAGACTTCCGGTCCCCCCTTCGGACGCGGGGACGATGGAGAGGGCGTTTCACGCGTTGGTCGAAATCTTGGTCAACAAAGGGATTCTCACCGAGGAGCAGGGGCGACGGCTCCTCTCGATCTAGCCCATCGGCCGATGCCGGAACCGATCCTGAACGTCGAGAACCTCTCGATCTCGTTTCGAGCGAGGGGGGCGTGGCGGTCCGCAGTGAGCGGAGTCTCGTTCTTCCTGAATCCCGGCGAGATCCTTTCTCTCGTCGGGGAGTCGGGGTGCGGAAAGTCGGTCACCGCTCTTTCGCTTCTCCGCCTTCTTCCCGAGCCACCGGCCCGAATCGACGGCGGAACGGTCCGGTATCGGGGGACCGATCTTTTTACGCTTCCCTTGCCCGAGCTCCGGAAGGTTCGCGGCAAGGAGATCGGAATGGTCTTCCAGGAACCGATGACCTCCTTGAACCCGGTTCTCTCGGTCGGGAACCAGATCGCCGAGACGATCCGGATTCATGAACGGGTCGGGGGGACAAAAGCCCGGGATCGGGCGGTCGAAGCGATGGCCGCCGTCGGGATCCCGGGGCCACAGGAGAGATTCGATACCTATCCGCACCGGATGAGCGGAGGCCTCAGGCAACGCGTGATGATCGCCATGGCGCTGGCTTGCCGTCCCGCGATTCTGATCGCCGACGAACCGACCACCGCGTTGGACGTCACGATCCAGGCGCAGATTCTCGAACTGATCGGGAGGCTCCGGACCGAAAAGGGGATGGGAGTGATCCTGATCACGCACGATCTCGGCGTCGTGGCGGAGACGGCCGACCGGGTGGCGGTGATGTACGTCGGGACGATCATGGAAACCGCGGAGGTCCGCGAGCTTTTCGCAAACCCCCTTCATCCGTACACGCAGGCACTTCGTCGCTCTCTTCCGGAACCGGGCCAGAAGAAACACGCCGCCCGCCTGCCGACGATCGCCGGACGTGTCCCGCCTCTCGGGGAGGTCCCTTCGCATTGCCGCTTCTTCGATCGCTGTCCAAAGGCGGGGCCGGAATGTAAGGTCGGTGAACCGGCCTTGCGCGAGGTGAGGCCGGGACATTTTGTCCGCTGCGTGAAGGTCTGATGGCTCTCCTCGAGATCGAACGCCTGAAAAAATCATTCCCGGTACGGGGAGGGTTTCTTCGGAGAATCCGGGGAGCCGTACACGCGGTGGAAGAGATCTCGCTCTCCATCGACGCGGGAGAAACGGTCGGTCTCGTCGGGGAGTCAGGATGCGGGAAGACGACGTTCGGTCGGGCGTTGCTCCGCTTGATCGAACCCAGCGGCGGAACGGTTCGTTTCGGTGGAAAAGATGTGACGGCCATGCGGGGGGCCGAGCTCCGCGCGTGGCGGCGCAAAGCCCAGATGATCTTTCAGGACCCGTTCGGGTCGCTCAATCCGAGGATGCGGGTCCGGGAGATCGTGTCCGAAGGGATCCGGATTCACCGTCTAGCGGCGAAAGACGAAATCCCGATGCGCGTTTCCGCGCTGCTCGAAACGGTCGGTCTTGACACCGATGCCATGGACCGTTTTCCACACGAGTTCAGCGGGGGGCAGCGGCAGCGGATCGGCCTCGCACGCGCGTTGGCGGTCGAACCGCGGTTCATCGTCGCCGACGAGCCGGTCTCCTCCCTCGACGTTTCGATCCAGGCGCAGATCGTGAACCTGCTCCTCGATCTGCAGGAGAAGAAGAACCTCGCGTATCTTTTCATCTCGCACGATCTCCGCGTAGTCGAGTTCATCGCCCACCGCGTGGCGGTCATGTATCTCGGGCGTCTGTTGGAGATGCTTCCGGCCCAGGACCTGGTCACCCAGGCGAAGCATCCGTACACGAAGGCGCTCTTGAGCGCGATCCCCGTTCCCGACCCGGAGCGGAAGCGGACGAGGATCGTCCTTTCCGGCGACGTTCCGGACCCTGCTCATCCGCCGACCGGCTGCGTGTTTCATCCGCGCTGTCCGATTGCGGAGGCGCGGTGCCGAAGCGAAATTCCCGTGCTACGAACCTTTGGAGGGGGCCGCCAAGTGGCCTGTCATCTCGTATGAAGAAAAAGATCCGGATCGTTCCGATCGGGGGGTTGGGGGAGATCGGCACCAACATGATGGTGATCGAATACGGCGACGACGCGATCATCGTCGACTGCGGCATCCAGTTCGCCGACAATTATCTTCCGGGGATCGATCTCGTGATCCCGGATTTCAGTTATGTTCTCGAGGAGGGGATCAACCCGCACGGGATCTTCTTAACGCATGGGCATGAAGATCACATCGGGGCGCTGCCGTACTTTCTCCGAAAGATGCAGCTTCCGGTCTACGCTTCGCGGTTCACGATGGAACTGGTCCGGGAACGTCTGACAGAGCACCAGCTCATAAAAGGAACCGAACTCACCGTCGTTAAAGACGGGCAGACGATTCCGGCCGGGCCGTTCCGCGTCGAGTTCATCCGGATGGCCCACTCGATCTCGGACGCCATGGCGCTCGCGATCCACACGCCGGAAGGGACGATCATCCATACCGGGGATTACAAGCTCGACGCGACCCCGGCGGACGGCCGGACAACCGACATGGCGCGGTTCCGGAAACTGGGACAGGAGGGAGTTCTCCTTCTCCTGGGGGACAGCACGAACGTGGAGCTTCCGGGGAGAGGTCTTTCGGAGAGTTCGGTTCGGGAGGGAATCGAACGGATGCTCCGGGAGACTTCCGGGTGGTTCATCATTTCGTCGTTCGCCTCCCACATACCTAGGATCCGCCAGATCCTCGAACTGACGGAAAAGAGCGGCCGGAAGCTGGTGCTGGCCGGGCGGAGCATCATCCAGAACATCGGGATCGCGCGGAAGATCGGGTACCTCGACGTTCCGGACGATCTCCTGGTCGACATCGCTCAGGCGGCGAAAATCCGACGGAACAAACTGGTGATCCTTTCGACCGGAACGCAGGGGGAGCCCCGCTCCGCTCTTTCGCGGATGGCACTCGACCAGCACAAAGAGCTCAAGATCAAGCCAGGGGACCGCGTGGTTCTTTCCTCCCGCTTCATCCCAGGGAACGAACGGTCGATCTACTCGATCATCAACCACCTTTACCGCCGTGGGGCGGAGGTTTTCACGACCAAGGGGGCGCGCGTTCACGTTTCGGGACACGCCTTCCGGGACGATCTGCGCGAGATGCTGGAGGCCGTGAAGCCGAAGTTCTTCGTGCCGATCCACGGCGAATACAGGCAGCTTTACAAACATATCGAGTTGGCGCGCGAGACCGGGCTTCCGGATGCGAACACGTTTCTCCTGGAGGATGGGCACCCGCTCGAGATCGCCGGGGGGATCGCGAAACGGCTCCAGCCGATCGAGATCCACCGGTCGGTGGTCGACGGACGGGAGCTGGCCGACATCGGAAGCGACCTGTTGCGCGATCGAAGGCATCTATCGGAAGCCGGAATCGTCGTGGCTCTCGTGATGGTCGACAGCCACTCCGGCGAAATCGTCCGGGGGCCGGAGCTTTTCGCACGGGGGCTGGCGTCGGAGGGGCAGCTGGAAACCCTGATGGACGACGCGCGGGACGTTCTACGCGAACAGTTGGAGGGGATCAACTGGGAGGCGAGGACCGACATTTTCGAAGTCCAGGACGAGATCACTCTCGCCGTCCGGCGATTCTTCAAGTCGAAGCTCGAACGCAAGCCGGTCGTCATCCCGATCGTTATTGAAGTGTAATAAGGAGAAAGCATGAAATCATGGATGGTATTCTTGTTCTCCTTACTCTTCGCCACCTCGGTCGTTGCCAATCCCGGGAACGGGAAGCTGACTCTCGTGACCGACTCTCCGGCGCAAGTGTCGATCGACGGGAAACCGGTCGGCCGGGCTCCGATCACCAAGCGCTCCGTGACTTCGGGTTTTCACCGGATTCAATACAAGAGCAAGGCGCTCGGTTCCCAGTTCGAGTTCTCCGTAAGGGTGAAGGCCGACAAGCAGACAACCTGCACGTACAGCTTCGAGACCGGTGAAAACCGCTGTGAAGAGGAGGGGGGAGCGGGTGCCGCAACGAAGATCGGGTTGACGCTCACTTCGGAGCCGATGGCGGAGGTCTTCCTGGACGGGAATTTCATCGGGAAGACTCCGCGGGAAAAGCTTGAACTCACCCCCGGGCATTACAAGCTGGAGTTTCGTGCCTCCGGTTTCCAGTCGGTCACGAAGGAAGTCGACGTCCTGGAAGGGCAAAACATGAAGGTCGACGTCAAGCTCTCCGCGCCCGGTCCCTGAAGGGAGGGTGCCGGCGCTCTGTGCTTTTTGACGCTGGTTGGCATATACTGACCGGTCGTACCCGATGTCCAAGGAAGTGAAATCCCATTCCCCCCTCCGCGACCTGATCGGGTTCGTCTTCCTGGCCGTTTCGGTCTTTCTTCTGATTACCCTCGTGACCTACGATCCGCTCGACCCCTCCCTCAACACCAAGGTGAGCGGCCACGGGATCGTCGTCCACAACTTCGGCGGCCTGGTCGGGAGTTACGTCGCCGATTTCATCATGCAACTCTGGGGGTACGCCTCCTTTCTCCTGCCGATCGCTCTTTTCGGTGTGACCTGGGCGGTGGTTTTTGCAACGACGGTGCGGGGACGCTCCGTCCGGATCGGCGGCTTCGTCGTGATGGTCGTTTCTGTTTCGCTGATTCTGGCTCTTATTGAGGGGGGAACCACCCACATTCCGGCTTGGGGTGGACTGTCCGGATATTGGACCCGTATAGCTTCCGGCCGATACGTTGGCACTTCCGGAAGCTGGATTGTAGCTCTTACGCTCCTCGCAATATCGTTAGTTTTGACGATCGGACTTACGTTCGAACGTTTTGTTGCGTTCCTGCAGGTATTTCCCTGGCTCGGGGAGAAGATCTGGCTCTGGTTTGCTCCGATCGCGGAGGATCTCGGCGAGCGGGTCGATAAGGCCCTCGCCCGTGAAGGAAAACAGTTGAGGAGAGGCTTGGAGGCGATCCGGAAAGACGCCGAAGCGGAGGAGCCGGAGATCGGCGGGAAAATCAAGATCGCCGGGGCCGAAATGGAAAAGGAGGAGTTCGAAGCCGATCAGGTGGAGGGGCTCGAGGAGATCCCGATCGTTTTTGGCAAGGCCTCCGCGACGCAGGAGATGCCGAAATTCCATACACAGGACTTCGCCGGCCACGAGGAGAAGAAGGCGGAGAAAAAGAAGCCGACCATCTACAAACTTCCCGACATCTCCCTTCTCGAGGCGCCGGAGTCACAGACGATCTCCGTCGATCGCGAGGAGCTTCTCGCGAACGCCCAGGTTCTGGAGCGCAAACTCAAAGACTTCGGTGTTTTCGGCAAAGTCGTCGAGGTCCAGCCCGGCCCCGTCGTCACGATGTACGAATTCGAGCCGGCCCCCGGCGTCAAGGTGAACCAGATCGCGCGCTTAAACGACGACCTGGCTCTCGCCCTCAAGGCCCTCTCCGTCCGGATCACTCCACTCCCGGGGAAATCAGTAATCGGGATCGAGGTGGCGAACCGATCCCGCCAGGTCGTCTACTTAAAGGAGATCATCTGCGACTCAATTTTCACACAGAGCAGTTCGCTTCTGACCCTTGCCCTCGGCAAGGAGATCTCCGGCGTCCCGTTCGTGACCGATTTGCGGAAGATGCCTCACCTTCTGGTCGCCGGAGCGACCGGCTCCGGAAAATCAGTCTCGGTCAACGACATGATCCTTTCGGTTCTCTTCCGGGCGACCCCCGACGAGGTCCGGATGATCCTGGTCGACCCGAAGATGCTGGAGCTTTCGCTCTACGACCACATCCCGCACCTCATGCTTCCGGTCGTGACCGACCCGAGAAAAGCGGCCGCCGCGCTTCGGTGGGCGGTTCTCGAGATGGAGAAGAGGTACCGCTTGTTGGCCGATCTCGGTGTCCGGAACATCGAGGGGTACAACAAGAGGGTCCCGAAAGTGGTGGAGGACGGGGGGGTCAAGAAAGAGGAAAGGCCTCCCGCGGAAGCGGAGCTTCCGCTCGGTGTCGCCCCGGTCGACGAGACCCAGACGAAGCCGCCCGAGCATACCGGCCCGCTCCCGTACATCATGATCGTCATCGACGAGCTGGCCGATCTGATGATGGTTTCGAGCCGGGAGGTGGAGGAGTCGATCATCCGCCTCGCGCAGATGGCACGTGCGGCCGGGATCCATTTGCTTCTCGCGACCCAACGTCCGTCGGTCGACGTCATCACGGGGGTCATCAAGGCGAACATGCCGACGCGGATCTCGTTCCAGGTCTCGTCGAAGATCGATTCGCGGACGATCCTGGACGCAAACGGCGCCGAGCTTCTCCTGGGGGCCGGCGACATGCTGTTCCTTCCTCCGGGAACCTCGAAATTGCAGCGGATCCACGGCGCTTTCGTGACCGACAACGAAGTGAAGAGAGTCACCGACTTCTGGAAGGCGCAGGGGCGCCCCGATTACGACGAGACGATCCTCAAATTCAAGGCACAGGAAGAAGCGCAGGCCGAGATGGCCGAGGGAGAGGACGACGAGATGTACCAGCAGGCGCTCAACATCGTCCGCCTCCACCGCGTCGCCTCGATCTCGATGATCCAGCGGAAGCTCCGGATCGGGTACAACCGCGCCGCGCGGATCGTTGAGCGGATGGAAGAAGAAGGTCTTCTCGCCCCCGGCGAGGTCGGCAAGCCGCGCGAAGTGCGCATGAGTCGGTTGGAGCCGTAGACTTCCGGAAATCACGATGAAACGAGGACCCGCGATCGGTCATCTCCTGGCCGCTGCAACCCTCTGGAGCACCGGGGGGTTCCTGATCAAATCGGTCGATTGGACGCCGATGGGGATCGCCGGAGGAAGGAGCGCGATCGCAGCTCTGGTTCTTTTCGCCCTTTGTCGACCGTTCCATTTCACCTGGTCGTTTGCGCAGATCGGCGGGGCGTTGGCGTACACCGCCACGGTGATTCTATTCGTGACGTCGAACAAGATGACGACTGCTGCGAATGCGATCCTTCTGCAGTTTACCGCCCCGATTTACGTCGCCCTTTTCGGCGCTAGATACCTGGGTGAAAAAACCTCCCGTTTCGATTGGCTGACGATCGTCTTCGCTTTCGGAGGGATGACCCTTTTCTTCGCCGACCAGATCACCACCCGGAACGCGATCGGGAACATCCTTGCGATCTTGAGCGGGATCAGTTTCGCCTGGCTGGTCCTTTTCTTGCGAAAGCAGAAAGACAGTTCCCCTCTGGAATCGATCGTTCTGGGGAACGCTCTGGGGGCATTTCTCTGCCTTCCGTTCGCGCTCGGGTCCGCGCCGCCTCTCAAAGGATGGATCTTCATATCCGCGCTGGGGGTTTTTCAGCTAGCTCTTGCCTACTATCTTTATTCCAAAGCGATCAAACATGTCTCGGCGATCGAAGCGATTCTCGTCACCTACATCGAACCGGTCTTGAACCCGATCTGGGTGTTGCTGCTCATGGGGGAGAAGCCGGGAAAGATGGCGCTCATCGGCGGAGCGATCATTCTGGGCGCGGTCATCGTCCGGTCGTTGGTTCCGACATTCCGCTCCCAATCGGGGGACACAATACCTATTTCGTGATAGAGGTCTGCCCCGAATTATGAGGCTTGGCACGTTCCTAAGTTTGGCTTGTCTGGTCCCCACGGTCGTTTTCGCGGGGTCCGATTTGGATTCGATCGTCGAGCGTCTGCAGAAATCGTACGACTCGACCCGAACGATTGAAGCAAAATTCGACCAGACCTACCGCTCCCTCCGATTTGACGAGAAGAAAACCCGTGGCGAGGTCGCGCTGTCGAAGCCGGGAAAGATGCGCTGGGACTACTCCGTTCCGAAGGGGCGGATCATCGTCTCCAACGGAAAGCGGATCACTCTCTATGACCCCGAGGATCGTCAGGCGCTGATCGCCGATCAACCGGCGGAGGGGGGGCTTCCGGTCTCCGTTTCGTTTTTGCTCGGCCGCGGAAAGCTCAAGGACAGTTTCAAGATCTCTTTCAAAAAGGGCCGGGCTTCGAAAGAGGGAGAGGTTGTTCTCGAATGCGTTCCGATCCATCCGGAATCGAACATCATCGAAATCGACCTGGCCGTGCGGACGGAAGAGCCGGTTCGCGTCGTCGGCACCAAGATCATCGACTCCCTCGGCGGAGAGAACGAGATCCGTTTCTCCGATCTCCGCTTCAATCAGGAGATCGCCTCGAGCCGGTTCGAGTTCAAGCCCCCCAAGGGAACGCCGCTCGTTACGATGCCGGAAATCTCGAACAAGATGTGATCGAATGGTCGACCTACCCCGAAAGACCCGCGTCGGGTTGATCTCCCTCGGTTGTCCCAAGAATCTCGTCGATTCCGAGGTGATGCTCGGCCTGCTGCGCGACGGCGGATACGAGCTGGTGAACGACGAGAAGAAGGCCGACGTGATGATCGTCAACACCTGCTCCTTCATTGAGGATGCCGAACAGGAATCGATCGGAACGATCCTGAATGTGGCCCGTCTCAAAAAGGCAGGAACGCTAAAAAAGTTGATCGTGACCGGCTGCCTTCCCCAGCGATACAAGGCCGATCTCGAAAACGATCTCCCGGAAGTCGATCACTTCATCGGAACCGGGGAGTTTCAACGGATCGCCGAATTCACGAAGCTCAAAGACGAGCTTCCGGTCGTCCGGTCGTTGGTCGACAAGCCGGAATTCGTCTACGACTACGCCACTCCCCGGATCTCGACCCTTCCTCCGCACACCTCCTACGTAAAAATCGCCGAGGGGTGCTCGCGCCCCTGCGCCTTCTGCATCATCCCCCGCCTCCGCGGACGCGGGAGAAGCCGCCCGATCTCATCGATCGTCGAGGAGGTCCGGCGTCTCGCCTCTTCCGGGGCGC
The DNA here is from genome assembly GCA_043809315.1 of Pseudomonadota bacterium. Classification (GTDB taxonomy): domain Bacteria; phylum Bdellovibrionota_G; class JALEGL01; order JALEGL01; family DATDPG01; genus JAZDDX01. The sequence goes on along the minus strand of JAZDDX010000009.1, from coordinate 5,212 downwards.
TCGAGGTGAACCTCATCGCACAGGACCTGACCGCGTACGGTCGGGACCGGGAGGATGGCGCGACGCTGGAGGCGCTTCTGCATGAACTTGTTGCGGTCGACGGGATCCGCTGGATCCGCCTGATGTACAACTATCCCGAATTTTTCACCGACGGCTTGATCGACCTGATCGCGACGTCGGAAAAGATCTGTAAATACCTCGATCTCCCCCTGCAGCACATCGACGACGGGATCCTTCAGGCGATGAAAAGGAAGATTGGCGAAACCGAAACGCGGGAGTTGATCTCGAAGCTCAAGTCCCGGATCCCGAACCTCACGCTCCGGACGACGATGCTCGTCGGATTCCCCGGTGAAACGGATGCCCAGTTCGAGAAACTTCTTTCCTATGTCGAGGAGACGCGGTTCGACCGCCTGGGGGTCTTCACCTACTCGCACGAAGAAGGAACGGTGGCCGCATCCCTTCCCGACCCGGTGGCTCCGGAGGTGATGGCGGAACGGAAAGAGCGCGTGATGTTGACGCAGCAGAAGATCTCTTTGGAGAAAAACGCCGCTTTGGTCGGAAAAACTTTACCGGTTCTCATCGATCGCGCCTTTCACCGCGCCGGCGGCTACAGCCATGTCGGGCGGACGGAGGGGCATGCGATCGACATCGACGGCACGGTCTATGTGCGCGGGAAGAATTTCGAAGTGGGGCGGATCGTGCCGGTCAAGATCGAAAAGGGAACGGAATACGATCTCTTCTCGGAGTCGTCGATTTAACTCCCGATCCCGCAGGATACCTCGATCGGATCGGAGAGAGCTGAACAGCTCTTCGTCTGATCACCGACAAAACGGCTCGAGTCGGTCGAAACCGCATGCACCGTAACAGAGCATGAAGAACTGTTCGCCGGCTTTTCCACTGCCAAGAAAGCGGCGAACCGTTTGTTGTTCGTCGTCGTATCGTCGAAAAGATAGAAAGCGGACGTGCAAGCTGCGAACGCGTCCTGGATGCACTGACGGCCCGTCGCAAGCTCGGTCGAGGTCGACTGACCGGTGAAGTAACCGCAGTCGGTGGTGTCCGCTGTCTTAGCCGCCTGAGCTTTCAGGTAATCGGACGACGGGTCGAGAAATGCCGTGTTGTCCGGTGCGGCAGCACTTCCCTGGTTCTCCGGGTTTCCGGTCATGAGACCGCAGGCGCCAAAGAGGGCCAGGATGAGAAGGACGCCGATCTTATTCGCCATCGCAATCCAGTCGGAAGAGTTGGAGGTTGAGCTGGTAGACGGCGTCATACGATTTTCCTTTCGACAAGAAAGCGTTCATTTCGTTCCGGAACTCGTGAATTTTCCGGAACGCCTCTTTCAAGTCCTCTTTCCGGACGGCGAGGGTGACCCCCGAGAGACAGCGTTCCTTCGAAGACTGCCCCTCCACCGCGTTCTGTGCCATCTCGATCATCGAATGGTAGAAACGGACGAGCGCCTCCGACTTCGTGAGGTCGGGAGTCTGGATGCTCTGTTTCGTGACACGCAACCCGCCGGTTTTCGGGTCCGTTTCGATCATCCCGATGCGGAGCAAGAGATCGAGAGCTTCCCGCGCCTGCTGCGGGGTGAATCGATGATCGAACTTGGCAGCCAATTTTTTGGGTGTGGTCGGGAACCCCGGGATCAGGAGAGCCTCACGGATCGCAGCCGGGTACCAGAGGGCGAAGACCTCGTACTGATCGCGCGTCAGAAGTGTCCGGTCGTCTTTCGCCCGGATCATCTCGAGGTTCTTCTTGAAGAACTCCTTGTCAGACGATTCTTTGGCCTGGTTGAAAAAAACGAGGTTCTCGAAAAACAGCTGCTCGCGATCCCCCAATCCCAAGCCGAGCGCGAACTTTCGGATGTTCCGGTGGGTGAGGTTCCTCTCCCCGTCCATCACGAGCTTGAGGTAGTTCGGTGATTTGAGTCCCGCCTTTCGGGCGAAAAAGCGGAACGAGTACGAGGCGCTCTTTTCCTTCTTCTCGTTGTAATAGTCGCGAAGGAACACCCGGTAATCGTCGTAGGTAAGGATGGAGTCCACCACCTTTAAGTTTACGCCGGTGGAGGGGCGGGATCGATCAGAAAGTTAATGAAAAACCACTTTCTGTTAACAATCGTGAACGGACGCTCGAAATGATCTTGTTGGGCAAATACTCGTTTGGAAACAGGGACTTCAGCTGGCCGGCGATATTCCCGGCCACCTCCGACCTCATTTCCGATCTTCCATGTACTCCTGGAAGGCGCGCGCCAGGGAGGCGGCGCAGGTCAGGCCGTTCCACTGGTCATCCTTCGATTCGCGAGTTCCCGCGTCGTACCGTCCCCGCAGGTACTCGGCCGTGTCGGCGAGCCCCTTGGCGATCGTCGCGCACTCACCCGGGACCCCCTTCACGCCCAAACACGGGTAATTGACCCCCTGGTTGGACGCGGTTCCCTTCCCGAAGTCGAGGGTGCGGACGGTCTGCTGTTTGTGTTCGACTTCCAGGCGAAGCGTCATCTTTTCTTTGTTCTTGGAAATGGAGTGCATGACGAACCGCTTAAGTGGTTCGTAATCCTCGAACACTTTGGTTTCAAACGAGGCGTACGGGCACCTTGTCTTCGGGTCGTCGTGGATGTTCGTGAAGAGCAGCTTAAGAGGGGTCGAGTCGGCGAACGAGGAAAACGGGACCAGGGCGACCAGTGCCAAAAGGATGGTTACGAAGCGCATGGAAGGTTCTTAATAAAGCCAACGCAAGATGTCAACGCCGATGGAGCTGGTAGAGGTTGACCGCCTTGACGTGCTCCTCGTACGTCTTCGAGAAGATGTGGTGCCCCTCCTGATCCGCGACGAAATAGAGATACTCGGTTCTTGCCGGGTTGACTGCGGCATGAATGGCGCTGGCTCCCGGGTTGGAGATCGGGCCGGGGGGGAGCCCAGACTGTGTGTAAGTGTTGTAAGGGGTCGGCGTTTCGAGGTCCTTCTTCGTCAGATTTCCATTGAAGTTCGGGATGCCGTAGATCACGGTCGGGTCGCTTTGAAGGCGCATCTTTTTCCGGAGACGGTTGTGAAAGACCGAGGAAACGGTTGCGTGCTCTGCGAGGACGGACGATTCCTTCTCGATGATCGAAGCCAGCGTGATCCACTGCACAAGATCGAATCCGAGATCATTCGCCTTCCGCTGATCCTCGGGACGGATCACCTCGCGGAAACGTGCGACCATCGCCTCGATCATTTTCTGCGAGGAGTCGACCTTGGAGAAGAGATAGGTGTCGGGGAAGAGAAACCCCTCGAACGACTCCCCCGGGAGTTTCAGACGTTGGAGGAGCTCCTTCCGATCGAGCTGTTTTTGGAACTCTTGCGGGTCGGCAAGGCCGGTCGCCGAGACCGTCTCGACCACCTCGTTCAGATTGAACCCCTCCGGGATGGTCAGCTTGTGGAGGATCACCTTCCCGTCCACGAGCATCGTGAGAACTTTCCAGGGGGGAGAGGGGATCTCCATCCGGTACTCTCCCGGCTTCAGAAGACTCTGTTTTCCGAAGAGCCGGGCCAGGAGACGAAGCTTCCAGGGGGCTTGGAGAACGCGGACCTGCGCCAGCTCCCTGGAGATCTCACGAACGGACAAACCGGGCTTGATGAAAACGACGGCCGATCCGGCGATGCCGGGCGGGACATTCCGGACGAACGTGAGGACCGCATATCCGATCGTCGCCAGCGCGATCCCTCCGACGATCATCCAATACAGCCCGACGAGAGCGGCGGTCTTTTTTCCCATCACCCCCTCCGACTTTCCATGAATCCTTGGAGGATCAACGAGGCGGCCACAGTATCGCGCACCTCCTTTCGTTTGTCCCTGCGTACGTCGGCGGAAACGAGCAGGTTCTCCGCCTCCGAGGTCGAGAACCGTTCGTCCCAGAGATGAAGGGGGATCGTCGTCCGTTCCTTAAGTTTCTCGGCGAATGCCTCCACTTCCCGAGCCATCTCCCCGAGCTTTCCGGAGAGGGAGCGGGGATGGCCGAGGACGATTTCGGAAACCTCTCGTGTGCGGATAACTTCCAGGAGACGATCGAGTATCTTGGAGTCGTTTAGAATGAATCCGAGGGGTTGTGCGGAGAGACCTAAAGGGTCGCTGATCGCGAGACCGATCCGTTTACGGCCGTAGTCGAGGCCGAGCAGGCGCATCGGTTTTCCATTCTACACGGATGCCGAAAGGTCGGAAGAAGCGAACAACTATTTCTTCTGATCCGAATTATCCGCGACCGGTGCCGCCGAGAATGTCTGCGTGAATTGCGTTGAGGTGCGGATCGCGATGTCGAACCCACCTCCCGAAAGAGGGATTCGGTCGGGATTCAAAAGGCTCCGGCCGTCCAGGCGGGAAACGAAGACCCCCCCCGTTCCGGTGGGGCCTCCCGCGCTCACGGCCGCGGCGAATTCGGAGGTGACATGCTCCGCGTCACCGATCTGTCCCGGATCGAGGGCGATCGCTCGCAGATCCTCTCCGTCGAGAGCGATGACGTTTTCGGGCGGGAACCAACGGAAGGTCGTGTGGTTGTCGGTTGCGATCGTGTTGATCTCGTCCTTCTTGATGACGGCGATATTGTTGGACGGAAGAATGATCATGCCACGAAATCCGCCGCGGCTCGAATTCGATGATCTGCCGCTGTTCGAACCACCGAACCGGCCGGCGCTTGAATAACCGTGGTTCCCGAGAATCTCTGTGGCGAGGGTGGGGTCAATATCACCGGTTCCGAGATCCCCTAACGGGTATGGGCCCCGCCGGGGATCGAGCATGACGGCCAGATACGGGCTGACCGCCAACTTGATTCCGATCCCGGGAATCCCCTGAGCGCCGACGGTTCCGTACCGGTAATCGTCGCGGGAGATCGGGTCGCCGCGCAGAATCCCTTGGTCACCGGGGAAATCGCCACGGAAGCCGCCGATTTCGGCAATCGATTGGTACTCCGGTTCGCTGCGATACATGAATGTGTCGAGATCGATCCGGCCGATCCGTCCCGGAAGGTTCGAACGCGCACCGCCGGAAGGGAGGCTGGCGACGATCAGATCGCTCCCGGAGGGGCTGAAGGCGACCGCCGAAGGTCGTTTCAAGCCGGAGGGGGCTAATTTCCGATAGCCGGTGGCGACCGCCGTTCGAAAAAGGGCGTCCGAGCGGTCCGCCACGATGATCCCAAGGCCGTCGTTCAGGACGACCGCGGCCATCTCCTTGCCGTGCAGGTCGCGTCCGG
>JAZDDX010000008.1:0-32109 GCA_043809315.1 Pseudomonadota bacterium | reverse complement strand
GTTATGTTGCTGGTGCCGCGGGGTGGAATCGAACCCACACGCGCCTTTCGGCACTCCTGATTTTGAGTCCTGCGCGTCTGCAAGTTCCGCCACCCCGGCTTGGAGTGAGTGGGCCCTTCTACCCCACTCGAATCAGTTTGTGAACCTCAACACGCTGGACCCGTCGACCACCTTCGTCCCGGCCGCATTGACCGTCAGGGTGTAAGTATTGGAACTCTTCGTTAGGTTGTACTTCGTTCCGGCAGTGAGCCCTGCGATCACGAACTCCGCCGGCAGGTTGGTTGCCGCCGCCGTGAATGCAACGGTCGATCCGATCGTTTGATCATCCTTGGTCACTAGGAAAACCCGCGACTGCGTCGCATCGTTGATCAGGACCCCCTTGAGCTGCCCGGCCGGCACCGTCGATGTGAGAGCCGTGGTGGTCGGCATCGTCGTCGAACCTTTCGCCCCCAAGGCCCAAACCACCATGAACAGCTCGGAGTTCCCCGCCGGCGCCGCGATGTCGAGGCGGGTCGGTGTGTCGATCGAATTCTGCGGGACATCCGATGCCGCCGTGCGGTCCGGCACCACGGTCTTCGTTAAGCCAACCGTCGTCGGGTAAATCCGCCGCACCGCCGCCGCAGAATTGGTGAGGGAGAAGTTCGCGTTTGGGGAGGTCCCCGTCACCGTCGACGGAACATACATCATCTCTCGCTTCGCGACCGACCCGGTCGTGTTCACGGCTGATGTCGCCACCAAATAGTTCGTCCCCGCCCCTTTGAAATGAATCAGGTGCCGGAAGTAGTACGTAACCGGGTAGGTCCGCGCGTCGACTGCGTCCGACAGGTCGGCCATCCAGTAGGCGTAGGTCGGACTGTTCGACGAGTTCCCGATCCCGCAGAGCCAGTTGTCGTACCCGAACCGCTTGAACCCGCCGGTATAAAACGTCTGCCCCCATTGGTTCGTGATGTTCCCGTCCCCGAACAGGATCGCCTGTTGGTACATTCCGTCGGCGTACGTCTGCCCGGAGTTCCCGGCGGTGTACCGGTTGTCGTTTTCGATGATCAGCCACTCGCCGTTTCGGAACGCGCGGTACGACCCACACCGGATGCTTTCGTGATCCCCCCAATACGCCGCCGCCGAAAAGTCGACATACGTCGCGGCGGGGTTGTTCCAGGCGGAACGCGAGATTCCGACCGCGGTGCCGGTCGCGGTGTATGCCAGCGGCTGGGTGTTGTACGGGATCGCGGTGGCCGCCGGACTCCAGAACAGCTGCCACTGGGCGACGTAGTAGTTCGAGATGAAGCCGCGGGCGGTTCCGCTCTTTGTGGGGACGTAATCGTTCGCCAGAAAATACTGGAGCTGCTTGGCGCTGTCGTTCGCTCCGAACTTCTGAACCAGGATCGCGGCGTTCAGTCGGTCCCTTCCCGACATGTAGTTGATCGCCCCCGGCTGGAAGTCGGGCATGAAGCCGTCGAGGGTCGGCAAGAGATGATGAAGATGGTAGTCCGAACAGCTCGCCCCCCAGGCGGGCCACATCGCCATTCCGCCGAGCGCGGTCTCCGCCGCCGCGAACGAGAGGAAGAACCTCTGCAACGTCCGGATCTCGCCGTAGTGGCTCCCGCCGAATGGCCGGCAGCCGACGAGCGCGGCGTCGTAGACCGGCTTGAAGTTGTTGACGTAGTAGTCCCAATCGGTTGCCAGCATGTTGTTCGACCGGGCATCGTCCCCGGCGCTCGCGAGAGCCCAGATGAACTCTCCGGCAAAGCTCGAGACGTACAGATTATGCGTGTACTCGGTGTTCCCCGCCTTCCGGAAGTAGTAGACGTGCGTCTGTATGAGAGGGATCACGGTCCCGTAAACCCAGTCCCGGACGCTCGTCCTCTGTGCCGGGGAGAGATCGTTATAGAGATAATCGTACGCCTGCGAGATCCAGATCAGGTCTTCGCTCGCGTAGTCGGCGTTGTTGCTCCAGGAGGAAACCAGATTCATCAATTCACGGATCGCGCAATCCCGCCAAGCGGTCCGGGTCGGATCCCCCGCGTACCCGATGGTGAACGACGTCAACTCGATGATGTCGTACTCAGTGGCGCAGGAGGGGGCATTCCCGTTGTTGTACGAGACCAACGCATCCCACATCGCAACCCCCGCCACCGACCGGGTCCGCAAGGCGGCTCGCTTGGCGGTATCCAGAAAGATCCGGGGGTGCGAGTTGATGGAGTAAACGGTGCCGGAAAGAGTGATTGTCGAGCCTCCCGGCGTCGGTGTTGGAGTCGACGTGGGAGTCGCGGTGGGGGTGACAGATCCATTCGGCGTGGGCGTCGATGCTGGGGGCCAGTAGCCACCGATCTCACAAAGAGACGCGACGGGCAAGGGGCAGTACTCTTGCCTCCGCGTCGACCCCTTACCGGTAGAACTCGGGGTGGCGTCCGGGTCGAACGTGGCGTCGCCGCACGTCGCGATCAGCAGCAGGGCCACGATCAGAAAAGAGAGAAACGATAATCTACGCCCCAACCCGATACACCCGGTCACTCTGACTTCTTACCGCCGTCCGTCAGAAAGACCAGGGGTATTTTGTCGGGGGCCGCTCTAGCCTATTCAGTCGGTCTTTCGTAGTACTGCAGCTCGAAATCGGTTTCAAACTGGCAGTCGGTATGTTTGAACCGTCGGCACAGGAACAGATTTAGAAAGCCGCACCAATAGTCTTCGAAGTAATCGTGCTTCCCGTACCGGACTACATCCTGAGGTACACCCGGGCCCCAGTAGTTCTCAAAGTGGGTATACTTGGCCCCTTTATATTCTGCGTCGGTTCCCGTACGGATATCTGTTGCTACGAACCGGATCGCCCGGGTCATATCAATCTTCTGGATACGGTTTGCCAGGGTGAAACCGAGGGCCCCGGGGTACGACCAGATGATATTTTCACCGTTGAGCTTGATCTTGGCTTTCTTGTGCAATTCCGCCGAGGCATTCCACGATTCGCCAGCCGTGGCAAAGATTGCCTTATCGGTTTGAAAAAACACTCCATGCAGCTCGCCGTACCATATTCTTCCCCAATACCAAGGCTGCCAAGCAAACCCTCCCGAAATCGGCCCCTCCCCGGCTTTGACGGTCACGAACGACATCACCCCCTGATTGACGACCAGCATGTCTTCACTGTTCGTGCAGTGGGTGAGGGTCCCGGTCATTGTTTTCGCCTCCGGGTCGGGCGTCGGAACAGGATCCCCCGCCGGATCGTCATCCGTGCCCGCCTTACATCCCTTTGGCCACACCTCTGTAGTGATGGCGGCGATGCACGTGGCCCTCTTCTCGACACAGGTTTGCGGCGGCGGCGTTGGAGGCGGATCCGTGGCTTGGCGCTCATCGCAGTTCTTTTTGGCCTGTTCGCAGGCGTCCGTTCTTTGCACGATGCACTGCTGAAGAGCCGTGCTCCCGTCGTAATCGTAAGGGCCCTTCTTGTTGATCTTCGGATCCGGCGTTGCGGTTGGCCCACCCGGCGTGTTCGTGGGGGCTGGCGTCGCCGTCGGAGGAATCTCCGCCGTGGTCGTCTTCCGGCCGCAGCCGTTCACGACGAGAAGGGTGACGAAGAGGAAGAAAAAGGGTGCCAAGATTTTGCGCATTCAGGTCTCCCGACGTTCAAGGTAGCAACATCAGTACCAAGCCAGAGTATTATATAACTTATTAATATCATTTGCGACTTTTGTCCGGAGGGTGCCGAAATCTGGGACTCGTGAGCAGCTTCTGAGCAGCTCTTCGGGTTTTCCGCCTTTCGTCTTAGTATGGAGTCCGCTATGAATTCCCGGGTGAAACGAATTCTATCCACTTCCCTGACGGTTCTTCTCCTCTCCTGTTTCGGGGGATCGAGCGGCCTCAACGACGCCAAGCAGGTGACCGGAACCGTTTACGCCGCCAACGGCACCGACGTCATCGCCGGAGCGACGATCTACATCCCGACCGGCTCCTCTTCCTCCCCCCGCCTCGCTCCCACGCGAATCCGCGGACTCGCCGCCCAGGACGGTACCGCCTGCGACGACCCAGTCGGGGCCACGTGCGCCAGCGCCTGTTCGGGGGTCGAAGGCACCTTCACGCTCGACACCTCTTCCTGCAGCGGCGACGAGGCCAAGCTCACGATCGTGAAGGGGGTCTTCCGCAAGACGATCGACCTCAACTGCTCAGGAGGCACCACCTGTGCTCTTACCAAGAACGAGACCACGCTGATCGCCGGATCCGGAATTGACGGCACCAAGATCGCCGTCGTCGCCGGAGCGTACGACCGGATGCAGGACGTCCTCGCCAAACTCGGGTACGGGACGATCGACTCGAACGGGAACCTCACGCTCGAAACCGAGACGTTCACCCTGTTCGACGGCGCCGGGCATCTCCCGAGCAAGTACCAGATCTTCGACAAGCTCCTCGACGGAACGGTCGACCTGAACCAGTTCGATATTGTTTTTTTGAACTGCGGGCTCTTCAGCGAAAGCATGCTCACGCAAACGACGGTCCGATCCCGCCTCCGCTCGTACGTCGAAGCGGGGGGGAAGATTTTCGCCACGGATCTCTCGTACGATTTCATCGAGCAGGTCTTCCCGGAAGTGATGAAGTTCGAAGGGGATCCGGACGATGCGTTCACGCCGGGTGCCCGGGACGCCGCCGAGCTCGGCACCAAAGGGGACACCGTCGAAGCGACGGTCAACAATACGACGATGAAGGACTGGCTCTCGGGTGTGAAAGTGAATTCGGGAACGACACTCGAGGCATGCGATCGCTCCGCGCTTCAAGTGAACGGAACGACGGGCGCGCTCAACTCCGACGGCACGATTCACATCGGCGATCTCGGGGAGGCCTGGGCCGAGATGCACAGTGCGCACACGGGGCAGAACCCGACGATCTGGATCCAGGGGGAGATCGAGGAACTCACCAAGCGTCCACTCACGGTCTCCATGGAGATCGGAACGAAGGGGGGAAAGGTCCTTTTCACGTCGTACCACACCGCGGAGAACTGCCCTTCGGCAGGATTCTGGCCGCAGGAGCGGATTCTTCAGTACTTGGTCTTCGAGATGTAGTCGGTCCCTTTTTCGCTGAAGCGGGGATCCCCGAAACGCGAGGTTTCCACCCTCCGGAACGCCGCACGCGCGTGCTCGCGGAGCTGCGGGTTTGTCCGACCGAACTCGGTTAGGAGAAGCTTGATCTCCTTCCGCCGGAGATCGCTATGCTCGTGCTCGGGATGGGTGGGACAGATCGGGCAGGCGCATCCGACCGTCGGAAACCCAAGGAGATGCACGTACTCGGCGAGGTCGGCCTCGGAACAATAGAGGAGCGGACGCAAGATCGGGACGTGACCGGCGTCCGATAACAAAACAGGTGGCAGCGCCGCCGTCCTTCCTCCGAAGAAGAGGTTCAGAAGCAAGGTCTCGATCGCATCATCGAGATGATGCCCCAACGCGATCTTGGTTGCGCCGAGCCTATCGGCCATGCTGTAGAGCGCGCCGCGACGGAGCTTCGCGCACATGCTGCAGAAGGTGCTCCCTTCGTCTTTCTTGTCGGCCACCGTCTCGAAGATCGGCTGCTTTTCGACAACAAACGGGACCTTGAAGGCGGCACAGCTCTTTTCCAACTCCCGCGAATCGAACCCGACGAGACCGCCGTCGATCATCACTGCGGATAGCGTGAAACGGAACGGAGCCCTCGGACGGAGATCGGCGAACAGAGCGAGAAGCGCCAGGGAGTCTTTGCCGCCCGAGAGGCCGATCAGAACATGGTCTCCCTCGGCGAGCATCTGGTGCTCGACCATACACTCCGAGAACTGGCGGCGGAGGCGGGCGAGAAGATTTCCGGACACCTTCTTACGGCAGCTTGAGGATCAGGAAATCCCCGTTCTTGCTCGTCTTGAACGCCGGTGCGCCGGAGAGATAGAAGGTGATCCGGGCGATCGTCCCCTCGGGGCCGGCGAACTCCTGCGTCGACACACGCTGGACCTTCGTCCCCGGGAACCCGCTGTAGTCTTTCTGCAGCTGATTCGTCGCGTTCAGGAAGTCGATGACGATCCGGTTCGGGTTGATCAGTTTGAAAACCTGATACCTCGTCTTCGAGTCCCCCCGCCGAATCTGCGCGGTCGTCACCCCCCCCTCGTTGCTGACCGTGAGATCGGTGATCGCCGGGAGCTGACGGGTGACCCTCGCGTCGTCGAAACGCTCGCCTGACGGCGGCTGAACCATCGCCACCTCGGAAGGCGCCTCTTCCATCGGGATCTCCCCCTGTGGCGGAGGTTCGAGCTTGGGGGCGGCGTCCGGGAGCCCCTGCCCCGCCGAACCGCTCCCGTACAGCTCCTGCATATCGATCGGCTCTTCCTTTTCACCCGAAGGTAACGGCGAAGGCACGGCGGGCACCATCGGAGGCGGCTCCATGAACTCGGCTCTCGGCGGAGGGGGTAATTCAGCCGACGGTTTCGGAATCAGTGCCTCGGGCTGCGGGGGTGCCGCCTCCTCCAGCCCGAGTTCCTTCATCAGCCCGCTGTCTTCTTCCGCCCGTGACGGCATCGGGGCTTTCTTCGGAGTCGCGGCGACTTTCTTCGGCTTTTCCTCCGACCAGGTCGGTTTCGGAGCGGTCGCCCGTTTCGGAATTGACGGGATCTCGCGCGGGATCCTGGAACGAGCCTCCGAACCCCTCTTCTTCTTCAACGCTTTCCGTGGAACCGGCGGGGCGGCCTCTTTGAACGAAGGTACCGCCTTCGGACGGACGGACGCTGTCGCACTACGAGCCAGATCGAAAAATAACGTCCCCCCCGAGTACCGATCCTTAAAGACCGTTCCCGGCAGGAGCTCCACTTTGATTCGTGCCCCCGACATCCCCGCTTCCGAAACGGGAGCCACTTCGATCAACGGGACCAGATTGTGCGCCCGGGCGACAACATTCGATGACATCGCGACCTGGACGGACGGGACGTCGACGATGAAGCCGTTCGGCTGGGAAGTGACCGTGATCTTGTAGTCGGGGCTCGCGAGCTGACTGATTTGAATCATCGCGCCATCCCCGGATGGAATCACCGTGACATCGTGGATCGCCGCGGCAGAAACGGCCGGGGTTTCAACCGCCGGAACCGGTGCAGCCTCCTGTGAAGGTTTCGGTCGATATTTCTCCCAGAGCTGAAGCGCCGCGAAAAAAACGACCGCCAGGACCACAACCCCGAAGATCATCTTCAGAAGTGTCTTTACCATGTCAATTGTGTAACCTTTCTCGTCCGTGATCTCAAGGATTGCCATCCTGACGTTGGCTGTGGGCGTTGCGTACGCCGGCGAGCCAACCCCGGTATCGACCGCGACACCGGCTCCAGCTCTGACCGCAACGCCGACCGTGGCGCCGACTCGAACCCCGACCGCGGCGCCGACTCGAACCCCGACCGTGGCGCCGACTCGAACCCCGACCATGGCGCCGACTCGAACCCCGACCGTAGCGCCGACTCGAACCCCGACCGTAGCGCCGACTCGAACCCCGACCGTAGCGCCGACTCCGACACGCGTTCCGGAACTTTTTCAGGCTGTCGACGGCGTCAGGGTCTTGACCGTAGATCTTGCATCGATTTCCGACAAGACAGCACTGGCTCGCGTCATCGCAGCGATCAAGAAAGAGGACAAAAAGCGCGACCTCACGATCGCGGAAGCGCTGATCGACCTCGCCCAACACGAATACGACCGGGCCATCGAACGATTCACCTCGATTCCACCCGATCATCTCCTGCACGATGCAGCATCGTTCTTCCGCGCAAAGGCGCTCCGACTCCGGGCGCTCGATCGGTTCGCTCGAACGGAGTATGCGAGCGGCCTCAAGCTCTGCCGGGAAGCCCGTTGGGAGCTGGAGCAACTCCATGATCTGGGAACGGGCCCCTACGCCGACCTCGAACCGGAGGAATACCGGAGGGCGACCCTCTGTCACGCCCAAGGACTCGTCAAAGATCGGAAGATCCCGGAGGCGAAACCGCTTCTTTTCTCTCTGTTGGGAAATACGGCAGGGTTCACGCCACCCGAACGGGACCTACTCCTCTCCTCGGTGCTCACCGTCCTGAAGCATGAAAGCGATCCCGAGGAGAGGGCTCGCCTTGCCGAGGAGGCTCTCAAGGTCTTTTCGGACGAATCCCGGCTCCGAAGTTTTCGACGGGAGTCGTCCAAAGCACCGGAGGCGACGGCAATCCCCCCGAGCCGCGAGATTTCGAACCCCAGACCGAGAAGTGCGCCGGAGGATACTTTGTTTCGCGAGGCGAACGGATACCAGAGCGGCGGCCAGACCGAAAAAGCGGTGGGAACCTTGGTCAGGATTATCAAGGAGTATCCCGGATCGATTGTCGCCGCGAAAGCGGCGGTCCGGCTCCAGGTCATCATCGAGAACGCCTATGCCAAGGGAAAGACCCTGCCATCCCTGGTCCGCGATCTAAAGGGGATGCCGGTCAAGGTTTCGTATGCGATCGCCAAGAGCCTCTGGGACCGCGAGTTCAGCGAGGACGCACGGAAGCTTTTCGACGAGGTGGTCAAGACCGACCCCTATTCGGCCGAAGCGGGGAACTCGATCTTCTTCTTGGGAAGGATCGAGGAAGACCTCGGAAACTGGAAAAACGCCCGGTCGTATTTCGAAAAAGTCGTGACGGCGTATTCGGCTTCGACCTTTTTTGACCGGGCCCACTTTAAGGTCGGGTGGCTGTCGTTTCTGGCCGGCGAGTACCGAGCAGCGATCGAATGGCTCGAATACGATCGGGCGATCGCCGACTCACCGGCCCAGAAAGCCGAAAATCTCTTCTGGCTCTCTCGGGCATTCGAAAAAGCAGGCGAAACGGAGAAAGCGAAGAAGTACGCCCGGGAAATCGCCTTGGTCGCCCCCGTCTCGTATTATGCCGTTCTCGCCGACCAGATCCCTGCGCTCTCCGAGCCGAAAGAAATATCGGCTCCAGCGGACCTCAAAGACATCTGGAACCGGTACCGGATCCGCCGGGCCCGGGCGTTCCTGTCGGTCGGCCTCCCGACCGCCGCATCGGCCGTTCTTTCCCAGGTCGACCTGGACGAAGAACCTGCAGCCTTGCGCGAGGTGGCACTCCTCTACGACGCCGCCCGCCACTACTCCTCTTCCATCTCGATCGCCGCCCGTCTTGTGAACCGAACGGGAGACCCCTCCCTTCCGAAGGACCTTGCGAAGGCATTTTTCCCGACCGGGTACGAGCAGACCGTCTACGCCGAAGCTCAAGCTAACAAGTTGGATCCCCTGCTTCTTTTCTCGCTGATCAAGCAGGAGAGCGCTTATCGCGAGGATGCGGAGAGCCGGGCCGGGGCGTTGGGGTTGATGCAACTCATGCCTCGGACCGCACATGACGTCGCCGCCGAAATGGCCGATTCGGTTCCCGATCGGAACGAGTTGCTCGTAAGCAGTCGGAACGTAAAGATCGGGGCTCGCTACCTCGCAAACCTGCTCAAGCGATACGACGGGAACCTCGTCTGCGCGCTCGCCTCGTACAATGCCGGCCCGAACCGCGTCGACATTTGGAAAAAACGCTGGGGGAAGCTGCCCCTCGAGACCTTTGTTGAACTCATTCCTTTTGAAGAGACCCGTAACTACGTGAAATCAATCATCCGGAACTACGCGTACTACGGGAAGATCCTCGAAGCCGGTAAAACCGACTGGAAATCGATGACCCTCCCCTCCGGGTTGTAATCCGCACGAACTAAGCATGGCATCAAGCTTGCAGGGGCACGAGTCGCATCTATTGATCCACTCTTGAGATGCGGAACGCGTTTCCCGAATCGGCTCTCCATGCGTATTTCCGAGATGCTTTTTGTTGACATCCCCCCGTCCCGTTGCTACTGAAGAGCATCATTTCGTTTGAACCTTAACTTAATTTGTAGAGGAGATTTCAAATGACGAAGGCAGAGTTAGTCGAAAGAATCACACAGACCCTGAAGCATCGGGATCTTTCCAAGGCCGCGATCAACGAGATTTGTGATGCGTGCTTCGAGAACCTGGCGAAGGGCGTCCGCAAGGACAAGAGATTCACGTACCCCGGCTTCGGCACATGGACCGTCCGGTTGAGAAAGGCCCGCAAAGGCCGGAATCCGCAGACTGGCGCCGTGATCAACATCCCGGCGAGCAAGACGATCGGCTTCCGTCCGTCGCCTGAGCTGAAGCAGACTCTGTAATTCGCTTCAACTTAGTTTGAGCGAAGAACCCCGCGTGCCTCATGGCACGCGGGGTTTTTTATTTTTCGATCTCATTCAGGCAACCGTCCAAAGCCTGTTTCCAGGACAGGGGCACCAGCCCAAATTGTTTTTCGATCTTCCGCAGATCCAATCGTGAATTTTTCGGGCGCTTCGCGGGGGTCCGATACTCTTCCGACCCGACCGGAATCAGTCTCTTCAGAGCCAGTTGCCATCCCCTTGCGCGGCAGGCTGCGAAGATCGCCTCCGCCAATCCGAACCAGCTTGTCTCCCCTCGACAGGTGAGGTTGTACAATCCGCCCGACTCCCACAACCGTCCCGAAACATCACCGCCGCACGATCGCAGAATCCGGACCGTTCCGTCGGCAACGACTTTGGCGGAGGTCGGCGCCCCGATCTGATCGTTCACCACGCGGAGCTCCTCCTTCTCCCGTCCCAATCGTAGCATCGTCAGAACGAAGTTCTTGCCGCGTGGAGCGTAAACCCAGCTCGTTCGAAAAATCAGGTGGGCGCAGCCGGATTTCAGGATCTCCCGATCCCCCGTAAGCTTTGACTCTCCGTAAACATTGAGCGGTGCCGTGGGATTCTCCTCGGAGTGGGGTTTCGAGCCGCTCCCGTCGAACACGTAATCGGTCGAGTAATGCACCAAAGCCGCCCCGTGCGCTGCGGCCCACGTGGCCATGACACCGGGAGCCTCCGCGTTCAACGTAAAAGCCAGATCCCTCGCAGTCTCCGCGCCGTCGACATTCGTATACGCAGCGGCATTAACGATCAGGGACGGCGAATGACGTTCGAGGAAACTCTCCACGAGCTTACGGTCGGTCAAATCGACATCTCCTACATCGACTGGCACGACCGTCCCGAGCTCTTCTAACCCCGGAAGGAGAGCGGTCCCCACTTGCCCGTCTCTTCCGAACAGGACGATCTTTGGAGGTTTCAGGACCATTCGGGCAGGTGCTGGCAATCCCGCAGGCGCGGCGACTCGCGGTCTTTGGGGGAAACGATCGGATCGGCCACAGGCCAGGCGATCCCAAGCTCCGGATCATCCCACCGAATGCATCGCTCCCCGGCCGGGTCGTAATGTGCCGTGAATTTGTACGAGAGATCCGCCGATTCGCTTAGGACGCAGAAGCCGTGCGCAAACCCGGGAGGGATCCAGAGTTGCACTCGGTTGTCCGAAGAAAGTTCTTTTTCCACCCATTTTCCGAAAGTCGGACTTCCCCGGCGAACGTCAACGACAACATCGAAAACGGCACCCGCCGTGGCGGTCACAATTTTGCCCTGGGCGTTCGGGTTCTGAAAATGAAGTCCGCGAAGAACCCCCCGTACCGAGCGCGACACGCTGTCTTGAACGAACTCCGTCGGGATCCCCGCCGATCCGTATTCGTTTCGATGCCACGTTTGGAGGAAATACCCCCTCTCGTCGCGGTAGATTGCCGGTTCGATCGCGAGCACTTCCGGGATTGCGGTTGGAACGATCCTCATAGCTTAGGAGAGCCCGTTTTGAGGAGCCCCAGCAGGTATTCGCCGTACGAGGTTTTCGCCAACGGCTCCGCCAGCTTCGTAAGCATTCGATCGTCGATCCAGTGCTGGCGCCAAGCGACCTCCTCGGGGCATGCGATCATCTCCCCCTGCCGCCGTTCTAATGTGGCGACGTAGTTCGAGGCATCCAGCAACGAATCGTACGTCCCGGTGTCGAGCCATGCGAACCCCCGGCTCAAGAGTTCCACCCGCAGTTCCCCCCGCTCCAGATAGAGTCGGTTCAGGTCGGTGATCTCCAGCTCACCGCGGGCCGATGGCTTGAGGCTGCTCGCCAGCTCCACGACCTTCCCGTCGTAGAAATAAAGACCGGTCACCGCGAAATTCGATTTCGGCACCCGCGGTTTCTCTTCGAGGCTTCGGACGTGACCGTCGGGGCCGATCTCCGCCACACCGTACCGTTCGGGATCGCGAACGGCATAGGCGAAAACCGTCGCTCCCTGGGATTGCGCCGCGATCTTCTGAAGTCTCCCGCTCAACCCCTCGCCGTAGAAGATGTTGTCCCCCAGAATCAGCGTGACCGGATCGGTTCCGACGAACTTGCTTCCGATCAGGAATGCCTGGGCGATTCCTCCCGGTTTCGGCTGCTCCGCATACGAGATCCGAAGGCCCCAATCCTCCCCCGACCCGAAGAGCTCACGGAATCGCGGCAGGTCCTGCGGCGTCGAGATCACCAGGATGTCCCGGATCCCGGCCAGCATCAGAACCGACAGGGGATAATAGATGAGAGGTTTATTGTAGATCGGTACCAGCTGTTTGCTGACCGTTCGCGTGATCGGATAGAGGCGGGTTCCCGCGCCCCCCGCAAGGATGATCCCTTTACGCATGTCCCAGCCCCAATCTCTCTCCCGCGTAGTTCCGCCGCCGGATCTCCGTCCACCATTCCGAGTGGTCCAGATACCAGCGAACGGTCCGTTCCAGCCCTTCCTCGAGAGAAACCGCCGGTCTCCACCCGAGCGACTTCATGATCTTACCCGGATCCAGGGCGTACCGGCGATCGTGACCCGGGCGATCGGCGACGAACGAGATCAGCTCCTCGTAGCGCTTTCCTCCGGTCCGCGGCCGAATGCCGTCGAGGATCCGACAGAGTTTCCGAACCAGATCCAGGTTCTCCACGCGCATCTCGGCGCCGACGTTATATTTTTCCCCGGCTTTCCCTTTTGCAAGAACCGTCAGGATCGCCTCGCAATGATCCTCCACGTAGAGCCAATCACGAACCTGCTTTCCGTCGCCGTAAACCGGAAGAGGGACTCCTTCGAGCGCGTTCAGGATGGTCAACGGGATCAGTTTTTCCGGGAACTGATACGGCCCGTAGTTGTTCGAACAGTTCGTCGTCAGGACGGGGAGACCGAACGTCTTCCCGTACGCACGCACCAGATGATCCGCCCCCGCCTTTGACGCGGCATACGGCGAGTTCGGCTCGTACGACGCATCCTCCTTGCTCGCCCCTTCCGTCACGGATCCGTACACCTCGTCCGTGGACACGTGGAGGAAGCGGAATCGTCCCCGTTCGTCGGGGGATTCCGAAGCAACGTACCTCCGCGCTTCATCCAGGAGAACGAAAGTCCCGACGAGGTTCGTTTCGATGAACGGCGCCGGCCCGTCGATCGAGCGGTCGACATGCGATTCCGCTGCGAGGTTCAGGATCGCCCGCGGCTTCACGCGCTGAAAAAGCGACTGGACCAGCGGGCGATCCCCGATCGATCCGTGAACGAACTCGTAACCCTCCGTCCCCTCCAGATCCTCGTGGTTCTTCCGGTTTCCCGCATAGGTGAGAGCGTCGAGGTTGACGACCCGGTATCCCTGCGCAATCGCCGTCCGAACCAGATTCGAGCCGATGAAGCCCGACCCGCCGGTGATCCAAATCGAAGGCCGATTTTGGGTTTTCATGCTTACGAACGCATCTATAGCGAACTCAGAAAACGGACGCCAGCAGTTCCTCGTAGGCCGCCGCCGAAGCCTCGATCGTGAGCCTCGGTCGGACCGCCTCGATCCGTCTGCGGGCTTCCTTCCAGGATTCCGTTCCAACCGCTTCTTTGAGCCGCACGACATCCTCCCGGACCACCGTCAGATTCCTCGGATTGCGGAGATAGAACGGATAGTCGGGCCCCAACAGCTCGACACAGCCGGGCTCGGCTCCGGTAAGAAACACGGCTCCGAGAGCGGCTACGTTCGCCAGTTTTACCACCGACTTATTGCGGTCCAATCGGGCGGAAAAATGTGCGTTGTACTTCCGGAGCTCCTCTCTCCATTCGCGCACTTTCCCGAACCGGACCCAGGTCAATTCGGGTACCTCCCCTCTTAGAAATCTCGAACTCTCCGTCTCCCCGATATAGACGAGACGGAGTTCCCGTTCCCCGACGGTGTGCGGTTTGAGTCCCGGGTCGGCATGGTGGTAGATCGTTTGGACGATTACCGCCGGCCCGACACGTCGTCGGATCCGCCTTGCCATGTCCTCGTTCCCGGTGATGATCGCCGCCGCCCCCGTCGGGAGACCGCGGAGGGGGGTGTAGTCCGCAGCGTCGTAGACGATCCGGTTTCTCTGCCGACGTAGCCACCCGGTGAAAAACGGACGGCTCTTGATACAAACAACGACAGAATCATGGAGATCGCACAGGGCGGAACGCGATGAACCGAACCGAACTTCGGCCGTAAAACCCCGCCGGGAGAGCGCCTCGGCGATCTGAGTCCCCCGCATGACAGACGACGGCCGCTTTTTTACGGCCCAGAAAACAATCCGTCTGTCGGTTCTCGGCATCGACTAGGAGAATACGTGGGGTTCCGGGAACATCTTGATGAACTTCCCCTGGTAGACCGGCAGAAGCGATTGACAGATGAAGTCCGAGAAATTGTGCGCGAGAATGAGAAGGTACTCGGGCGGATCGGTCTTTAGAATGCTCCGATCCACGATCCGGATCCCCGTGCCCCCCATGTACTTCCCCTGTTTCGCCGGAGTATCGTCGATGATGTAATCGATCGTTGAATCATCCAACCCCGTGACATTCAAGAACACGCACCCCTTGGCGGCCGCACCGAACGCGGCGACCTTCACCGATTCCCTTTGTTTCAGATCTTTCAGGTACTCCCTGCTCTTTCGGATGTGGGTTTGCGCTTGCCCGCCCCATTTCTTGTAACGTTCCGGCGTGAATTCGGCTTCCTCATTCAAATAACTCGGGATCGATTTACAGGCCGATGTCCCGCTCTTCTTCATCATCAACCTGAGACTTCCGCCGTGGATTTCTTGTTTCGATATGTCGACGATCTGGAACCCGATCTGCTCGAAGAGATTCAATAGCGGCGTGACGGTATAGTAGTAAATGTGCTCGTGATAAACCTGGTCGTACTGATTGGTTTGTAGATCCTTTTTCCAATACGGGAACTCCAAACACCACACCCCGACGTCATCCAACGACCGGTGGATGGAACGTGCGAAATCAAGGATGTCTTCCGCGTGTTGAAAGACATTTGTCGACGTAATGACCCTGGCTTTCTTGTCGACGAAGTGCCTCGCGGTCTCACCATTCCACAAACCGGGAATCATTCGAATTCCCTTGTCGCTGCAATCTTTTGCAAAATCGGCGCAGGGATCGACATTGATGCAATCGAGGTTTGGATTTCTTTCCTTGAAAGCCGCGAGAAGAGTCCCGTCGTTGCCGCCGATATCGACGACTGTCACATCGTCATCGATCCGTGTGTACCGTTGGATGTCTTCGTACATTTCCAGGCAATGCTGGATGTACGGTCTGCTGGTTGAGGATCGATAGGGGTAGTTGGAAAACAAGAGTTTGGGATCGACAATTACGGACAGCATCGACAGCCCGCTGGCTGGGTAATAGTCAACCGCCAGGGGATACTTGGGACAAGTCAACGATTCTTCCTTGGTATTCCACAGACGATTGACCAGAGGCATCATTCCCAAGTCGAGATATCTGACCCTTTTTTCGGATTTTGAAATCGGACATGTATGAATTTGCTTAAACATTCTACCGTCTTGGCCTGGCTGTCCCTTTTGTTTTACCAGATGCGCATAATAGACACATTCATTAGAAACGCCTAAAAGACCACAGATCCGGGCGTAGCGTGGTCTGGCAGCTTACTTGTATATGAAACTGGATTCAAAGACGCAAAAACGTTTGTTGGATGCTGCGTTGGCAGCACAAAAACGCGCTTATGCTCCCTACTCGAACTATCGGGTGGGTGCCGCTCTCCTCACCAAGTCCGGGGAGATCTTCTCCGGATCGAACATCGAGAACGCCGCCTATAGCCCATCCATCTGCGCGGAGCGAACCGCTATCTTCAAGGCCGTATCGGAGGGGTTCCGCGACTTCATCGCCATCGCCATCGCGCACGCCAGTGGAAGCGCGTCTTGCGGGGTCTGTCGCCAGGTGATCCGGGAGTTCGCGCCCAGCCTTCAACAGATCACGATTGATGCCAAGGGTAAGATTCGCAGTTTTTCGTCTACGGACCTGCTGCCCGAAAGCTTCGGTCCGGAGGATCTCAAGAAATAGTCGGCATTCTTAGACATCACCTTTCAAATCAATTACACAGTTGAGTCAGTCGGGGCGTGGCGCAGCCTGGTAGCGCACTTGCATGGGGTGCAAGGGGTCGTCAGTTCGAATCTGACCGCCCCGACCAACATTTCAATGTCGGGCCGTCTACTTCCGTTCCTGATTCTGATCGGTGCGGGGATCGTTTTGTTCGGTCCGTCGCTCCGCGTTCCGTACACGTACGACGACTACCCTCACTTCGTTTATAACGACCGGATCCGTCACCCCCATTCGGCGGCGGACATTTTCCGGAACGGCTTGCAGGAAACACGCCCCGTTTACAACCTCTCCCTTGCCCTGCAAGCGCGCCTTTTCGGAACCGACCCGGTCGTCGCCCATGGGATCAACGTCGCCCTTCACATCCTGGCGGCGATTCTCCTGTTCACGTTCCTCGGCCACCTTGGGCTAGGGCCCCCTCCCCGCCTGCTGGCGAGCCTGCTGTTCCTGGTTCACCCGATCACAGTCGAAACCGTCAGCTATTTCAACAGCCGCTCCGGTCTTCTCGCGTTCTGTTTTTCCATGACGGCCCTTCTGCTCGTCTTCCGCACGCGCCCCTCGCTCTTCGCCGCCGGCCTTCTTTCTCTGGCTCTTGCGATGGGATCGAAGGAGGACGCCATCGGCACTGTCGGTCTAATCTTTCTCTTTCAGTGGTGGCGTCATACAACGTTGTCGCTTACGCGAAACCTCGCCATCGCATCCACGATTCTTGTCCTGCCGGTGATTTACCTCTTATTCCGCTCCCCCCACATCGCATCGGTCGGGCCGACCGTGGAAGCTTGGCATTCCTATTTCCTCCGGCAGGGGGGGATGATCCCTCTTCACCTTTCGCTTTTTCTTTTCCCGTGGCCGCTCACGTTCGATCGGGACCTTCCCGCATGGCTCCTCTCCCCGACCGCGATCGCCTCGGGGTGGATCGTTCTGGGCGTACTTCTCGGTCTGGCGTTTCGTTTCCGTCGGTCCCCGGCGACCCTTGGTTTCCTGTGGGGTGTCGTTGCCCTCTTTCCCACCCACTCTTTCATCGCGTTGCGAGATCAGCAGTCGACCCGACTTCTCTACCCGATGCTCCCCGGGCTTTCCCTCTGCGCCGCGGTCTGGCTCGGCAGCCTTCTGGAATCCTCTCGCCGAACCCGTGCGATCCTTTCGATTCTCGTTCTCCTTGTTTTCGCATGGCGAACCAAGGAGGAGATCAACCTCTGGCGGAATCCCGTGGAACTCTGGCGCAAGAACACGGAGGCGGCTCCCACGAAATGGAGATCGTGGCTGAACCTCGGAATCGAATACGGAGAGTCGGGGCGGTGGACTCAGGCGCAGGAATCGTTCGAGCGGGCCGGACGCCTCGAACCGATTCGTCCCGAGATTTCGTATAATCTGGGCGTAGTTTGGGCGGAAAGGACCGACGGACAAAGGAACCTCGCGTTGGCGCATCGAAATCTCGAAGACGCTCTCCGATTCGATCCGGGGCATGCTCGTGCCCGGTGGCTCCTGGACCGCCTCGAAAAATCCAAAAAGGTTTTACATTGATGGAAAACTATCCTTTCATGTGCACTCTTTTCCCATGCCGATCAAAGTCCTCTTTTTGAACTCCTCGGTCAGCGGCGGCGGCGCCGGGAAGGCCCTCGTCACGATGGTCTCCGGCCTCGATCGCTCGAAGATCGAGCCCCACGTCGTGATCCCGTTCGACGGTGTCGTCGGTGGAGGCCTTCGGAAGACGGGGGCGATCGTTCATTACCACCGGGACCTGGCGGAACGGTTCGGGAAGACCTCTCTCCCCCTCCCCGGCATCCTGCGGACCGAATCTCTCGAACGCCTCTCGAACATCCTCCTTTTCGGAAAGATCGCCCGGGATCTGCTCCCGCTCGTCCGGAACCTTGGGATTGACCTGGTCTACGCCAACCACATGATCCACACTCCCGTGGCGATCGGCTTGGGGCGGTTCGCCCGCAAGCCGGTCATCGTTCACTCGAGAGAGGTGCTGACCGGAGTCGCAGGTTCCCTCTTCCGTTGGATGGCCTCGTTTCCCGACGTGAAAAAAATCGTGGCGATCTCCAATCTGTCGGCCCGAAACTACGAGACCCTCCACAAAACCCGCGTCATCCCGGACGCCATCGATCTCGACTCTTATCGGCCTCCGATCGAGCCGCTGCTGCGGAAGGAGTTCGGGATCGGCTCCGATCAGAAGATCGTCGGTTTTTTGGGACGGATCATCGAACAGAAGGGGGTACCGGTTCTCCTCGAGGCGTTTGCCCGGATCTCCCGGGAGGACGACAAGGCGGTCCTGGTGGTGATCGGCGGAAACGACCCGAGCTTACGATCCGATCTCCTCGGCCAGTACCGGGTGATGGCGCGAAAGCTCGGCATTGACGAACGGGCGTTCCTGATCGGCTTCCGCGAAAACCCCAGGCCCTACGCGATCGAGTTCGACGTGGCGGTCCTCCCATCGATACATCCGGAGGGGTTCGGTCTCGTCGTGGCCGAAGCGATGGCTCTCGGCGTCCCCCCCCTCGTCTCGGAGAATTGCGGGGCAGCCGAGTTCTTGAAGGACGAACAGAACGGTATGTTGTTCCGGAGCGGCGATGCGGACGATCTGGCCGCGAAACTCCGGACCTTGCTTGGAAACGATGACCGCAGAAAACAGATGGCCCAGGCCGCCCAAAAGACCGCGTTCGAGGTCTTCAGCTCAAAACGACTCGGCACGGACATTACCTCCGCCATCGAAGACGTCCTCCAGGGGCGTTAGTTTTTCAGTCGACGCCGAGTTCCCGAAGACGTTTCTCGCTCAAACCAAAGTAATGGCCGATTTCGTGGAGGATCGTCGTCCGGAGAACGTCCCGGATCCGCCCAGGTCGCCCGGCTTCCTCCTCGACGTTCTTCTGGAAGATCACGATCTGATCCGGCAACGTCCCCGCGTAGCTTGTGGGACTCCGTAACGGCAATGCCGTCCCCTGATACAAGCCAATCAGCAATTCATCACGCGCCACCCCGAGCCCTTTCAAATCTTGGAATGATGGTCTTGGCTCCACGAGGAATTCGACATTCTCGATCCGTCGAGCGAACTCCTCCGGAAGCTCGTCGAGGATCTCGCCGACCATCCGCTCGAACGCCGCCTTTCGCACGCGTCGATTTTATCACTTATTCAGGACTTCGGAGACCGTATGCCCCTGGATCGCGATTTTGAGTGTCCGGTCCATCAGGATCTCGGCCAGATGACGTGTCGCCCGGTCCAGCCGGTCGATCTTTTCCCGGATCTCGGTGTGCGTTCCCTTCCCTAAGACCAAACGGAGATCGACCAACGCATCTTGGATCTCCTGGAGCTCCACCTCCGAGAGCCCTTCGGTTTCCCCTTTGAGCGATCGTTCCGTCGCCTTGAGTAGAGTCTCCGCCTGATTCCGCGCCTCGACCACCAGCCGTTCCTTGAAGTCTTCCTCGGCATGATCCAGGGCCGCCTCAAGCATCTTCTCGACCGCCTCGTCGGTCAGGCCGTAACTCGGCTTCACCTCGACGGCCTGCTCATTCCCGGTGTGAAGGTCCTTCGCGTTCACTTTCAGGATCCCGTTGGCATCGATCAGAAACGTCACTTCGACCCTCGCCATCCCCGCGAGCTGCGGCCGGATCCCGCTTAGCTTGAACTTCGCGAGACTCCGGTTCTCCTTCACCATCTCACGCTCCCCCTGGTAGACGTGGATATCGACCCCCGTCTGGTGGTCGGCAAACGTGGTGAACACCTCCCGGGCGGAAGCGGGAATCGTGGTGTTCCGGTGAATCAGCTTCGCCATCCCGCCCCCCATCGTCTCGATCCCTAAAGAGAGAGGAACGACGTCCAGCAAGAGCATGTCGGTCCGGTTCCCGGAGAGGATATCCGCCTGGACAGCGGCTCCGACGGCAACTACTTCATCGGGATTGAGTTCCGTATGAGGCTTTTTCCCGAACAGCTCCTCGATCCGTTTCCGAAGAAGCGGCATCCGCGTCGCCCCCCCGACGAGCACGACTTCTTCGATCTCGCTGAACGAAACCCCGGCATCTTGAACCGCTTTCCGGCACGGAACGAACGTCCGCTCCAGAATCGGCGTTGCGATCTCCTCCAGCTGCGCGCGACGCCAGATCTTCCGGTAGATCCGCCCCCCCGTCAGAGGAATCGTGATCTCCGTACTCTCCGCGTCGGTCAGGGCGATCTTCGCTTTCTCGGCATCCCGAACCAGCGTCGCGATCCCCTCCGGAGTACTCAAGAGGTCGACCCCGGTCTCCCGACGGATCTCCATCGCGATCGCCTGGCCGAACGCCCGGTCGATGTCGTCCCCGCCGAGAAGGGTATCCCCGTTCGTCGCTACCACCTCGAAAACGCCCTCCTTGAGCTTTAAAATCGACAGATCGAACGTTCCCCCCCCGAGATCGTAAATCGCGACCAGACCCCTTTTCTTGCGGTCGAGGCCGTATGCCAACGCCGCCGCGGTCGGCTCGTTTACGATCCGTAAGACATCGAGCCCCGCCAGTTTTCCGGCCATCCGGGTCGCCTGCCTCTGGCCGTCATCGAAATAGGCGGGAACGGTGACCACGACCTGATTCACCTTCTCCCGGGCATGCGCCTCCGCCATCCGCTTGAGTTCTCGTAAAACCATCGCCGAGAGCTCGATCGGCGTGTAGAACCGGTCGCCGACCGAAACCCGGATGATCCGTTCGTTGCTGTGGCCGAAGTCGAACGGGAGCATCTTCCGCTCCTCGGCAATGTCGGCCACCCCTTTCCCCATGAGACGCTTGATCGAATAGACCGTGCGCGAGATATTCTGGACCCGGCGCTCCTTCGCCCGGGCCCCCACGATCACCGATTCGTCGCTCTCGAAGCTGACGACGGAAGGAACCAGTCGCTCCCCTTTCTCGTTGGGGATGACAAACGGGGTCCCGTTCTCCACGTAGGCGATCAGGCTGTTCGTCGTCCCCAAGTCGATTCCGTACACCCGGCTCATACTTGCTCCGTTCCTTCTCCCACCCGCTTTGCTATGTCCCGAAGCATCGACGAGGCGTAATTCCCCTGATGGAGGAGGTCCCGCAGGCGTCCGAGTGCCTCTTCTTTCTTCGGAGCGGATCCTTCTCTCCACGCCGCATCCCATGCCGCGGATTCCTCGTTCAGCTTCCGTTCCAGCTCCTGCTGCCTCGTTTCAAGCTCTCGGCGAAGTTCCGACAGGCGGGCTGTCTGTCCAGGCTCTCCGAGAAGATCTTGAAGGTCGAAATAGAGCTCCGCGAGTTCCGAGGGGACGTTTTTCGGGTCCCCGGCCCCCCCCCCGAACCGATCGAGGACGTACTTCACCCGCGCCTTCTTGTCTTTGAGCGTCCGATACGCTTCGTTGAGTTCGGCCGAGCGCGCGAGGCTAATCTCAAGTTCCAGCGGTTCTTTCAGTTGAAAACGATCCGGATGGAGAAGGCGAATTTTTGCGTAAAATGTCTCCTCGAGACGTTCGAGATCGATCCGAAGAAAAGGTCCCGGAAGGCCAAGGACGTCGAAGTGATCCATTTCGGGAACTAGACCGCGAACGATGTTCCGCACCCGCATGCCGACTTCGCGTTCGGGTTATTGAACCGGAAGCCGCTCTGCGTCAGGCTCTCTTCGTAGTCAAGCTCGACGCCAGCGAGATACAGATAGCTCTTGGGATCGACGAAGACTCGGACGCCGTCTTTTTCGAAGACGCGATCCTTCTCCGCCGGCTCGTCGGCCAGGTCGACCTTGTAGGTGAGCCCCGAGCAGCCCCCCCCCGTGACGCCGAGGCGGACGGCCATGTTCGGTTTGTTCTGCTGACTCTGAAGTCTCTTGATCGCCTTGACGGCGTTCTCCGTGATCGTGATCATTCCTCAACTCCCTTTCTTTTCGACGTAGTTCTTGATGGCCGCCTTGATGGCGTCCTCGGCCAACACCGAGCAGTGGATCTTCACCGGCGGGAGCGAAAGTTCCGAGACGATGTCGGTGTTTTTGATCGCGAGTGCCTCGTCGGTCGTCTTCCCCTTGATCCACTCGGTGGCCAGGGAAGAGCTCGCGATCGCGCTCCCGCACCCGAACGTCTTGAACTTCGCGTCCTCGATGACGTTCGTGTCCTTGTTGACCAGAATCTGAAGCTTCATCACGTCGCCGCACTCCGGGGCTCCGACGACCCCCGTCCCGACGGTCGGAAGGCTCTTGTCCATGCTCCCCACGTTCTTCGGGTTCTCGTAATGATCCACAACCTTGTTGCTGTACGCCACGGTCCCTACCTTCCTCTCAATGCGCCGACCACGCGATGCTCTTCAGGTCGACCCCTTCCTGGGCCATCTCCCAGAGAGGGGAGATTTCCCGCAATCGTCTGACGCTCTTCACTACCGTCTTGGCCACATAATCGATCTCCTCGTCGGTCGTGAAACGTCCGAGACCGAAGCGGATCGACGTGTGTGCCAGATCCTCTCCGACGCCGATCGCCTTCAAAACGTACGACGGTTCGAGGCTCGCCGACGTGCAGGCCGACCCCGAGGAGAGCGCGATCTCCTTCATCCCCATGAGAAGCGATTCCCCTTCGACGTAAGCAAAGCTCAAGTTGAGGTTGTTCGGGAGACGTTCCGTCGGATGGCCGTTCAGATATACCTGCGGAAGCTCCTTCTCGATCAACGCTTGGAGGCGATCCCGCATTCCCCGGAGCCGAACGGATTCCGTCGCCATCTCGCGAAGAGCAATCTCGCACGCCTCTCCGAACCCGACGATTCCCGTGACGTTGAGGGTACCCGAGCGCATTCCGCGCTCGTGGCCGCCCCCGTGGATGATCGGAGCGAGGCGTACGCGCGGGTTCTTGCGCCGGACGTACAGAGCCCCGACCCCTTTTGGGCCGTAAATTTTGTGGGCACTCATCGAAACGAGGTCGACCCCCATTTCGTTGACGTCGAACGGAACCTTCCCGACCGCTTGAACCGCGTCGGTGTGGAAGAGAACCCCCTTCTCCTTGGCGATCTTCCCGATCTCAGCGATCGGGTGGATCGTCCCGATTTCGTTGTTCGCCGTCATGATCGTAATCAGGATCGTCTTCTCCGTGATCGCGTTCCGGACGCTCTCCGGATCAACGCGTCCGTACTTGTCTACGGCAACCCAGGTGACGTCGAAACCCTCGGTCTCGAGAAACTTCAAGGAATCGATCACCGCTTTGTGCTCGGTCGGGCACGAAATGATGTGGTTCCCCTTTTCCCGGTACATCCGGGCGACCCCCAGGATCGCCTCGTTGTCCGATTCGGTGGCCCCGCTCGTGAAGATGATCTCTTTGGGGTTCGCGCCGATCAGCTTCGCCACTTGACCACGCGCCTTCTCGACCGCCTCTTCGGCGGTCCATCCGAAAACGTGGTTGCGGCTGGCGGCATTTCCGAATGTTTCCGTGAAATAGGGGGCCATCTTCGCGAAGACGCGCGGGTCGCACGGCGTTGTCGCGTGGTTGTCCATGTAGATCGGGAGTTTCATCTTCCTTAACCCCTAATAACCAGAATGGTAGATATACTTAGGTGACTATTATGTCAACAAAAAAACCTCAATAATTCAAGAGGTTCTCAACCACCTATCATTATAGAAAAGAACGTCGGTCGACGTCAAGCGTGCCCGGACGACGGGGTGCTCAAGATCTCCACCATCGATTCCAGCTCGCTTCGGACCTTCCGGAGGGTTTCCTTGAGCACCTTCGATTCCAGGCCGCGGTTGGGGAGAGCCAACGTAAGCTGTTGCTGCCCCTCCACCTTCTCCGGCCTCTTCCCGCGAAGCTTCTTCTTCGCCCCGGCGATCGTGAACTTCTCCTCGTAGAGAAGGATCCGGATCCGAACGATCTGGTCGATATCCTTCCTCTGGTACAGCCGCTGGTGGTTCTTCGATTTCGTGAGCTTGAGACCGAACTCACCCTCCCAATACCGCAAGACGTACGGCTCGAGGCCGGTCATTTCCGCGACCTCGCCGATCTTGTAAAACATCTTTTCGGAAATTGGTTTTTTCATTGTAATTTTAACAGCTTACGTTTGACTTGTGAGATGCTACTTCAACGGAATTCCGCATGTCAACCGAAAACTAGGATCGTAACTTCGCCCCGAAGGTGGCATCCAGTTGCGAAACCACCTTGGCCACCGCCGCATCGACCTCGGCGTCGGTCAATGTCCGCTCGTCCGATCCGTAATAGAGCGAGAAGGCGAGGCTGCGCGACCCCTCCGGGATCCCCTTCCCTTCGTACAGATCGAACAACTCCAAACCTTTGAGAAGCGGCTCTTTGAGTTTCTGAATTTGGCTCTCTACATCCCCCCACGCGACGTCCGATTTCAAGACCACCGACAGATCGCGCACCACCACCGGGAATTGCGAGTACGGCTTGAAACGCTCCGTTTCAAGAATCGACAGGAGGAAGGGGGCGAGGTTCAGTTCCAGGATCGCCGTTTCACCGACATCAAGTTCCCGGACGAGACGCGGGTGGAGTTTCCCGACCGTTCCCACCGCCCGATCGCGCCAGAAGATCCGCGCCGATTGCCCCGGATGAAAATAGGACGGGAGATCGCCGAGCCGGAATGAAATCGGCCGGATCCCGATCTGTTCCGCCAGCCCCTCGACGAATCCCTTGGCATCGAAGAAATCGACAGGCCCAGACTTTTTCTGCCAGCTTCCGGAGAGAGAATCCCCTCCCCAAAGAACCGCCAGGCGCCGATCTTCCTTGGCGGGAGTTTCGTTCGTCGAATCTCCCTTGCCGTAAACAGTCCCGACCTCGAAGAGGCGGACCCCCTTGGCCTGCCGATTCCGGTTCGTCAGCCAGACCCGCAACAACGCCGGGAGAAGGGATTGTCTCATCCGGGTCATTTCGGAAACCAACGGGTTCGAGAGAAGAACCGGCTTCCCCAGCTCGGGGGAAGCGAACGAGGCCAATTCGGTCTCGTCCGCGAAGCTGTAGCCGCAGGTCTCCTGGAACCCGGCTGCGCGGCAGAAGTCGCGGATCGCTTCGATCCCGTCGTACACGCGATTACCGATCGGCGCCCGGTCGATCGGAGTCAGCGACGAGGGGATCTTGTCGAATCCGTGGATCCGCGCCACTTCCTCGATCAGGTCGATCTCGCGCTCGAGATCGGGGCGACGGGTCGGAACCTCGACCCCCCAATCCTGATCATGTTTCTCGACCGCGAACCCGAGACGGGCAAGACATTCCCCGGCGTTCTTGAGATCGATCCCCAGGATCCGGGTGATCTCCCGTTGGTAGAGTCTGAGCTTCGTTGGCGTGTACTTCTTGGCCCGAACGTCGATCCCCCCGGAAGCTCTGGCCCCCGCCGTCTTCGACAGGAGTTCGACGGCACGCTCGGAGTTCGCCCAGACCGAAGCCGGATCGACCCAGCGTTCGAAGCGATGCGACGACTCCGTGTGAAGGTTCAAACGCTTGGCGGTCAAGCGGACGCTCTTCGGGTGGAAGTGGGCGCTCTCGAGGAGTACCGACTTCGTCTCCGCGGAGACTGCGCTCCTCGCACCTCCTATGACCCCCGCGATCGCGACCGGACCGTGGTCGTCGGCGATCACGAGATCGGTCGGTTTGAGGCTCCGCTCGACGCCGTCGAGGCAGGCGATCTTTTCCCCCTCCTCCGCCCGGCGGACGCGGATTGTCCCGACGATCTTTTCCCGGTCGAAAGCGTGCAACGGTTGCCCCCGCTCCAGCGTCACGTAGTTCGTGACGTCGACGACGTTCGTGATCGACCGGACCCCGCAAACTTCGAGACGCTGGCGCATCCACGAAGGGGAGTCGCCGACCTTGACCGATTCGAGGGCACGGAGAACGTACCGACCGCTCCCCTCCGGCTCGAGAACCTCGGCTTTAAGCGTCGTATCCGCGGGCCCCTCTCCGAGGTTCGACGGCGCCTTCGGCGGCAGGTTTAGAGCTGCCGCAACTT
The DNA here is from genome assembly GCA_043809315.1 of Pseudomonadota bacterium. Classification (GTDB taxonomy): domain Bacteria; phylum Bdellovibrionota_G; class JALEGL01; order JALEGL01; family DATDPG01; genus JAZDDX01. The sequence goes on along the minus strand of JAZDDX010000008.1, from coordinate 5,960 downwards.
CGCGCGCGATCCCTGTGATGCTGAGACAATCCCCGCGATTCGGCGTCAACTCGAGTTCCAAGAGCCAGTCGTCCCGCCCCAGGACCTCCGCAAGCGGTTTTCCCAGAGGTGCATCCGCCGGAAGGATCAGGATCCCTTCGGAATCGGTCGAAAACAAAAGCTCCGCCTCGGAGCAGAGCATCCCGGCCGAAGCGACGCCGCGGATCTTCGAAGCTTTGATCGCGAGACCGTTCGGAAGCTTCGCCCCGATCTGGGCAAGCGCCACGCGGTCCCCGACTTTGAAGTTCGACGCCCCGCAGACGATCTCGTGCGTCGTCCCCCCGTCGGTCACTTGACAGACCGTCAGCCGGTCGGCGTTCGGATGTTTTTGCGCCTCGACGATCTTGGCAACGATCACCTTCTCGAACCCTTCCGCCAGGTACTTGACGCTCGAGACCTCCAGCCCCACCGACGTGAGCGCATTCGCCACATCCGAAGCCGAAGGCTGGGTCGGAAGGAACTCATGCAACCATTTGAGAAGGATCTTCATGGCTCAGCTCTTGAATTGACGGAGGAACCTCACATCGTTCTCGTAGAAGAGACGAATGTCGGTGATCCCATAAACGATCATCGCGATCCGCTCGATCCCCATCCCGAACGCATACCCGGAGACTTTCGCCGGATCGTACGGGTTCTCAAGTCCCCTCGCTCTCCAGGCGTTCCCGACCGCCTGATAGACGTTCGGGTCGACCATCCCGCATCCCAAGATCTCCATCCAACCGCGCGGCCCCATGACATCGAGCTCGGCGCTCGGCTCAGTGAACGGGAAGAAACTCGGGCGAAAACGGGTCTGCGCCTTCTCACCGAACATCAAGTGGATGAAAGCCTCGAGCGTCCCTTTGAGGTGACCGAACGTGACGTCGGGTCCCACCGCCAGCCCCTCGACCTGGTGAAACACCGGAGAGTGCGTGGTATCCGAATCGTGACGGTAAACCCTTCCCGGGATCACGATCCGGACCGGGGGCTCCGTAACCTCCATCGTCCGGATCTGGACCGGGGAGGTATGCGTGCGGAGAAGGAGACCGTCCTCCAGGAAGAAGGTGTCCTGCATGTCGCGGGCCGGGTGTTCCGGCGGAAAATTGAGTGCTTCGAAATTATAGTAGTCGGTTTCGATTTCCGGACCTTCCGCAACCGAAAACCCGAGAGACTTGAAGATCGCGATGATCCTCCGCTCGATCAAAGTCAAAGGGTGAAGAGATCCAAACTCTGGCCGACGTCCTGGCAGCGTGACGTCGATTTTTTCCTTCTCCACGCTCCGGGATTCGGAGATGGCCTGGAGGTCCATTTCTGTTCGCGAAAGCTCCTCCTCCAACGCAGCCCGGAGCGTATTCACACGCTGACCGAACGCCGGGCGTTCCGCCGGAGGGAGTTCGCCGACGGAGCGGAGTGAAAGTGTGAGGGTCCCTTTTTTACCGAGAACGGCGACGCGGAGTTGAGAGAGGGATTCGAGGTCCTGCGCCTCTTCGAGCGAGGCTCGAAACGACTTTTCGATCTTCGCTAGAGGATCCGTCACACGGCAGCTTTCGCCGTTGCGATGATCTTTTCAAACCCCTTCGGATCGGCAACCGCGATTTCAGCCAGAATCTTGCGATCGATCTCGATCCCCGCCTTCTTGAGCATCGGAATGAGCTTGCTGTAGGTCACGCCGCAAGCCCGAGAGGCCGCGCTGACCCGCTCCACCCAGAGACGGCGGAAGTTCCGCTTCCGTTGTTTCCGTCCGACGAAGGCGTACTGAAGGGCCTTGTCGACGGCGACCGTCGCGAGCGTGAAATTGTTCTTCCGGCGGCCGCGGAACCCTTCCGCCAGCTTCATCGTGCGCTTGCGCCTCGTGCGCGCTTTCGTCCCTCGTTTGACCCGGGCCATACCTCAAAGTCCTTTCTGGATGTACGGGAGGCATCTCGCGGTCTTGGCTCTGTCGCCTGGCGACATGTAGCCCGCCGCCCCGATCCTCCGTTTGTTGCCGGGAGACTTACCAGTCAGGATGTGCCTCCCCATCGCTTTCTTGAACTTGATCTTTCCCGATTGGGTCACGCGGACACGTTTCGCCGCTCCTCGTCTTGTCTTCATCTTCGGCATAACTTCCCTTTCCTACTTCCCCTTGGGGCCGAGAACCATCGTCATGTTCCGCCCTTCCAGCTTGGCGGACTGCTCGATCACCGCCCGATCCCCGAGCACCTGCGAGATCCGATCGAGCATCACCCTCCCGAGGTCGGTGTGGACCAGCTCCCGCCCGCGGAACCGGATCGTGACCTTCGTCTTGTTCCCTTCCTGGAGAAACCGCTCGATATGCTTCACCTTGAAGTCGAAATCGTGCCGGTCAGTCGAAGGGCGCAACTTGATCTCTTTGACGATGATGACGCTCTGGTTCTTCTTGGCCTCCTGGTTTTTCTTCTTCAGCTGGTACTTAAATTTTCCGAAATCCATGATCCGGCAGACCGGGGGGTCCGCGGTCGGCGAAATCTCAATCAGGTCCGAATTGTATTCCTCCCAAGCCGTCCGAAGCGCCACCGGGGTATCCAAGATCCCCAATTGTTTTCCATCAGGCCCGATCACGCGCACACGAGGCACGCGGATCATTCGGTTTACACGCAATCCCCTCGTCGTTTCTCTCACCACGTACGGCTTTTATCCTCCTGCTTGAGTCGTTCCACGAAGCGATCGATCTCCATGGCGGGGAGCTGTTCCCCTCCGCGCTTGCGCACGGCTACCATGCGTTTCGTCACTTCCTCCGCGCCCACCACCGCAACGTACGGCACTTTTTCGAGCTGCGCCTCCCGGATCTTGAAGCCGAGCTTCTCGTTCCGGGCATCCAGCTCCACCCGGAACCCTTCTTCCGAAAGGCGACGCCGAATCTCTTCGGCATAGGGCTTGTGCTGATCGGTGATCGGCAACACTTTTACCTGGATCGGAGAGAGCCAGAGCGGGAACGCCCCGACATAATGCTCCACCAGGCACCCAAAAAAACGTTCCATCGAACCCAACAGGGCGCGATGGATCATAATTGGGGTTCGTCTACTACCATCCGCATCGACGAATTCCAAGTGAAATCGGGCAGGTAGATTGAAGTCGACCTGGATCGTCGTGCACTGCCAAGCCCGTCCCAGCGAGTCTTTGATCTTGATGTCGATCTTGGGACCGTAGAAGACCCCCTCGCCCGGATCGACCGTGAACGGAACCCCTTTACTTTCGAGAGCTTGACGTAACGTCCGGGTCGCCATCTCCCACTCTTCGTCCGAGCCGACCGACTTCGGCGGGCGGGTGGAGAGGCAGATCTCGTACTCGGTGAAGCCGAACGTCTTGAAAAAGACGTTCAACGTGAAGTCGAGGAGTTTCTCCACCTCCTCCTTCATCTGATCCGGGCGGACGAAGTGGTGCGCGTCGTCCTGCGTAAAGCCGCGGACCCGCAGCAGGCCGTGGAGGACCCCCGATTTCTCGTACCGGTAGACAGTGCCGAGTTCCGCGTACCGGAGCGGGAGATCCCGATAGCTTCGCAAGTCCGATTTGTAGATCTGGATGTGGAACGGGCAGTTCATTGGCTTGATCAGGAACTTCTGCTCGTCGACTTCCATCGGGGAGAACATGTTCTCCTTGTAGAAGCTCGTATGTCCCGACGTGTTCCACAGATCGATTCGCGCCAAGTGCGGTGAAAATACAAAATCGTATCCGAACTTCAGGTGCTCCTCGCGCCAGAAGTTCTCGATGATCGTCCGGATCATCGCCCCCTTGGGATGCCAAAGGATCAAACCGGGGCCGACTTCGTCGCTGATGCTGAAAAGCTTGAGCTCTTTTCCGATCTTCCGGTGGTCCCGTTTTCGGGCCTCTTCGAGGCGGACCATGAACTCGTCCATCTCTTTCTGGGTAGGGAAAGCGGTGCCGTAGATCCGCTGGAGCACCTCGTTCTTCTCGTCCCCGCGCCAATACGAGGCGGAAGCTTCAAAGAGCTTGATGGCGCCGATTTGCGCGCTGTTCTGAACGTGCGGGCCACGACAAAGATCGACGAAGTTCCCGTGGCGGAAGATCGTGATCTCTTCCCCTTGTCCGATGTCGGCCAAGCGGGCCACTTTCAAATGCTCACTTAAGCTCGTGAAGATTTTCTCTGCTGACTTCCGATCCACGACCTCGCGAACAAAGTCGGATTTCTCTCGAATGATCTCTTTCATCTTGGCTTCGATCTTTTCGAGATCTTCCGGGGTGAAGGGGTGCTCGATCTTGAAGTCGTATTGGAATTTCTCGCTGTGGTCGGTCCGCCCGACGTCGATTTGAACGTTCGGCCACAACCGTTTAACGGCGTCGGCCATGACGTGTTCGGCGGAGTGGCGGATCACTTCGGCGGCAAAGGGGCTCTTATCCGTCACGATTTCGAGTGAACCGGATTCCTGGAGCGGAACCCGGAGGTCGGTTAATTTTCCGTTGAACCGGCCGGCTAATGCGACTTTGGCGAGGCCCGGGCCGATCTGTTTGGCTACGGCGAGGGGTGTGGTTCCAGGGGGAACGCTCTTTACGCTTCCGTCAGGGAGTCGAATTTCCAGCACAATGGAGTGGCAATGTAGGGGGTTTTTCCGGTTTGATCAACGAACGTTGCTTTGAGCACGTTCTCGGCACCCGGATCTAAAGTTTCCACTCTGGAACTTTGGTTGAAGTGGAGAGTGTAACCAAACCAACCACTTACATTGTTAGGTTTCGGGCATGCTCCTTGCGATAATGGGGTCGTATGACGAACCGCCTTGCCATAACGACCTTACTTGCGATCACGTTAGCCGCGTGTCAGGGGGCCAGTTTTTCCCCGCCACCCGAGGAGAAGACTGCCCTCACGCCGACCGCGACCCCTGGGGGTCCGACCGCGACGCCGACCGCGACGCCGTTTAATCCTGTCGCCACGATTCCAGAGATCAAGGGGGCGATGACGGTGATCTGCTCTAACGCCGCTTCGTGCAGTGCGATTCCGGTCGCGAATCTCCAGATGGCCGGTTGTGTGGATGGAAACACTTCTGCGACCTGTGACTCCAGCAATCTGTCAAAACCGTATGCCATCGACGGTTACGACGTTCCTATCCCGGATTGTTCTTCATTCTTCGTCAGCGCCGAGTCGTGGGGATGCCCTGATAGCGGGCCGGCGGGCACTGAAACGACCGGAGTATGGGGTCTGGTTTGGAATACGGGAGCAACCGTCTTCATCCATCAGAACGAGTCGGGATGGTCCAGCGCAAATCTGAAAGCTGTGCCGCGAGGAAAACTGGTCGATTTGGCAAACAATCGTGCTTCAATGAAGGGGCTGAGCGCAGGTGAGGGAGTCGATCCAGCACTCTGGACCGCGTTCGCCGACTCCGTTGCTGGGAAGGCCACCGCTTCATTCCCCCTAGACGGGCAGACAAGCTACACCTACGGTGCTGTCCGCGGAGCCGCAGGATTTGGAGACCGGAGCAATCCCGCCATCGTCGTGATCAATGCGCCGAGTACGGGTGGAGTGATCAGTTTCAATTCCTCCGGCTATAACGACGCTTTGGAAGGTTGGGGGATCCTCCTCATTCAAGACGCCCAGGTTCAGTTCAATCGAAACTTCCGTTTCAACGGAATCGTGATCGTTCGAGGGCCCGGTAGTTCTGTAAATCTCTTCAGCACGACAACCTACGTGGCAAAGGGACAAAGCTATGTTTTTGGCGCCTCGGTCATGATCGACGCGTTGCCGGACATGTACAGCTGCCCTAAGGACTCAGACACGGGACTGTTCTCGTGTACGAAGTCCACATCGACCACGTCCAATCGCCACGGCCTAAGGACAGCAACGGACACGAACCCCACCTTCCCGCGTTTCCGGTATTCTTCTGCGGCGATCGATCTGGCCGTGCAAGCCTATAACAGCCACTAACTCAACAGCTTACCGAGCAACCAGCAAGGCAAGGTGGACGGGGCGCGGGGGGTTT
>JAZDDX010000007.1:0-135075 GCA_043809315.1 Pseudomonadota bacterium | reverse complement strand
GTACCCGAAACCAGACCCTTACGACCGGTTTTCGAAGCCCGATCCGGCTGTTGAAGATCGACGTTCTCAGCTAAGTTTCGAATCCGATGAAGAAAAAGAGAATCGGCAAGGTCGGCCCGGAAATTGCGCGTCCGTCGCGCAGGATGACGCTTACGACCCGCCTCGGTTTTTTCTTCGCCACGGCCGCCGGCGCCGGGTATTCGCCGATCGCTCCGGGGACGGCCGGATCGTTTGTAGCGGCGGTCGCCTTTTTCTACTTGGGCCGGTTTGCCTGGCCGGTCCATCTTCTTGCCATCGTGTTGGCGATCGTCGTGGGTCTCTGGGCGGCGAGAGAGGTGGAGCGGGCCGCCGGGACTCATGACGATTCCCGGATCGTCATCGACGAGGTGGCAGGGATGTGGATCACGCTCTTGGCCTTCCAGCCGACGCCAGCCCTCATTCTGGCCGGGTTCCTCGTCTTTCGCGCGCTCGACATCTTCAAACCGTTTCCTGCGAATTATATCGATGCGCGGTGGCCCGGCGCCCGCGGCGTGATCTTCGACGACGTCGTCTGCGGGATCTACGCGCAGCTCATTCTTCGTGCGGGCCTTCGTCTCGAGGCGCTCCTGTGATCGTCGAGGTTTTGACCCTCGGGGACGAGCTGCTCGACGGCCGGCGGATCGACACGAACATGGCCTGGCTGGGACGTCGGTTCACGGCGCTCGGAGTTCCTCCACGCTACCGGCAGTCGACCACCGACCGGATGGAGGAGATCGTTGCGGCCTTTCAGCTGGCGCTCACTCGTTCCGACGTCGTGATCTCGACCGGGGGGTTGGGGCCGACGGCGGACGACATCACGTTCGAAGCAGCGGCGCGCGCCCTCGGGCGAGATCTAGAGTTCCGCCCCGAGATCTGGACCAAACTCGAGGAACGTCTTTCGAAGCGCGGCTTCCGGATCCTCGATTCGCAGAAACGGCAGGCGAACCTCCCGAAGGGGGCGATGGAGATCCCCAACGAATACGGGACGGCTCCAGGGTGCCTCATCGAGGAGAAGGGGAAGTTGGTCGCCTGTCTCCCCGGCCCGCCGCGGGAGATGATCCCTCTGTTCGAGAAAGGGGTCCTGCCGGAGATCGAGAAGCGGCTCGGCACCTCGGGTCGGCGCCTCGAGCGGAGCTATCATCTCCTCGGCCTGCCAGAATCGTACGTCGAGGAAGCGGTCGACCGATGTGCGCTTCCGAAGATCTCGGGAGGGGAGATCCGGATCGCCTACACCGAGTCGTTCCCGCAGATCGACGTCACGCTTTCGGTCGTTGCCAAGCCGGGGGGGTCGGCGCTCCGTTTGCTGGGAAAAGCCGATACCGCGGTCCGGAAGGAGCTGGGGGAGTATTTGGTTTCTCTCGACGCCGAGACGATCGAGGGAAGAGTGGTCCGGGAGTTCGCCGAGATCGGTCTCCATCTGGCCGTTGCGGAGTCGATGACCGGCGGGATTCTCGCCGGGAAGATCGTGGATGTCCCGGGAAGTTCGTCCGTTTTCGAGCGGGGGTTCGTGACGTACAGCGACCGTTCGAAAATCGAGCTTCTCGGTGTGTCGGAGGAAACGCTTGCGCGGCACGGGGCGGTTTCGGAAGAGTGTGCCGCGGAGATGGTGGCGGGGGCGAAAAGCCGCGCCGGAACGGAGGTGGCGGTCGCGACCACCGGGATCGCAGGGCCGACCGGGGCGACGGAAAAGAAACCGGTGGGGCTCACGTACGTGGCATGGGCCGGACCGGCGGGGACGGAGGTTGCGAGATATCAGTTCCGCTGGGACCGGAATCGAAATAGAATGATGGCCGTTTTTGAGTCGTTACGGGGTCTCCTCCGTCTGGCGGAGCGGCTCCGGCTGTCGAAGGATGTAAAGGAGAAGTCATGGACCTGAATCGGGAAAAAGCGATCGATCTGGCGGTAGCGGCGATCGAAAAACAGTTTGGCAAGGGATCGATCATGCGCTTGGGCGCGGAAGAGACGCGGGTTCGGGACGTTCCGATCATCCCGACCGGATCGATTTCTCTCGACCTGGCACTCGGGATCGGCGGTTTCCCGCGTGGGCGGGTGATCGAGGTGTACGGGCCGGAAGCAAGCGGGAAGACCACGCTGGCGCTCCATGTGATCGCGGAATCCCAGAAACGCGGCGGTGTGGCGGCGTTCATCGACGCCGAACACGCCCTCGATCTCACGTATGCCGGCAAGCTCGGAGTCCGGGTCGACGATCTCCTGCTTTCACAACCGGACAGCGGCGAGCAGGCGCTCGAGATCACCGAAACACTGGTCCGTTCCGGGGCGATCGACGTCGTCGTCATCGACTCCGTGGCGGCGCTGACCCCCCGAGCCGAACTGGACGGTGAGATGGGGGACGCCCATATGGGGTTGCAGGCGAGACTGATGTCCCAAGCCTTAAGGAAGCTGACCGCGGGGATTTCGAAATCGCTCACGACCGTCATCTTCATCAACCAGATCCGGATGAAGATCGGCGTCATGTTCGGGAACCCGGAGACGACGACCGGCGGGAACGCCCTCAAATTCTACTCTTCGGTCCGGATCGACATCCGCCGGATCGGCGCCCTCAAAGAGGGGGAGGATGTGATCGGCTCCCGCACGCAGATCAAGGTGGTCAAGAACAAGATGGCGGCCCCGTTCAAGAAGGTCGAACTCGACATCATTTACGGGGAAGGGTTTTCCCGCGCGGGGGATATTCTCGACCTGTGCGCCGAGCGGGGGTTGATCGAGAAGACCGGCACCTGGTTCGCCTACAAAGGGGAGCGGCTCGGTCAGGGGCGTGAGAACGCGAGGGCGTTCCTGAAGGCCCAGCCGGAGCTGATGACGAAGCTGGAGACGGAGTTGTACACGGCGGCGGGGATCAAACCCCCGGCAGCGCTCAAATCTCTGGCCGTGGAACCACCCAAAACGGAAAAGGGAAACGGCAAGGACAAGAAATAAATGGACATCGATCTAAACGAGCTCCTGAAGGTCGCGGTCAAAGGGAATGCCTCCGATGTCCACTTAAAGGCGGGGCTTCCACCGATGTTCCGGATCGACGGCGCTCTTCTTCCCCTGAAAGACGGGAAGCGCTTGAATCCGGAGGAGGTGGCGAAGATCGGCGCCTCGATCATGAACTCCTACCAGGCGGAGAAGTTCAAGGAGTACAACGAGATCGACATGGCGTACGGCGTCCCCGGTGTGGGGCGCTTCCGCGTGAACTGCTTCCAGCAGCGCGGCACCGTCGGGATCGTACTCCGCGTGATCCCGTTCAAAATCGCATCGATCGACGAGCTGAACCTCCCGAAAGTGGTCGAGAAGATCGCCCTGGAACGTCGCGGGTTGGTTCTGGTGACCGGCACGACCGGCTCCGGGAAATCGACCACGCTCGCGTCGATGATCGACTTCATCAACGCCCGGCGGACGGCCCACATCATGACGATCGAAGACCCGATCGAATTCCTGATCCGCGACAAACGGTGCATCGTGAACCAACGGGAGGTCGGGGTCGACACGATCTCGTTCTCGCAGGCGCTTCGCTCGGCGTTGCGACAGGATCCCGACGTCATTCTGGTCGGCGAAATGCGGGACCTCGAGACGATCGAGACGGCGCTGCTTGCGGCCGAAACCGGACACCTCGTCATGTCGACCGTTCACACCCTCGACGCCACGGAGACGATCAACCGGATCATCTCCGTCTTCCCGCCGTATCAGCAGAAGCAGGTTCGACTGCAGCTCGGCGCGGTCTTGAAGGCGATCGTTTCCCAGCGACTCGTTCCGAAGGTCGACGGCCGCGGGCGCGTTCCCGCCTGCGAGGTTCTCGTTGCGACGAGCCGGATCCGGGAACTGGTCGAGAGCGATCAGCGGACGAAAGAGATCCACGACGCGATCTCACAGGGATTCGTATCGTACGGGATGCAGACGTTCGACCAGTCCCTGATGGGTCTTTTGAGCCACAAACTGATCACGTATGAAGAGGCGCTCCGGCAGAGCTCCAACCCCGACGACTTCGCGCTCCGCGTGAAGGGGGTCTCCTCCACTTCCGACACCAGCTGGGACGACTTCGAAAAAGCGCGCAGCGGCGGTGGCGGTGGCAAAGAGGGGGGGGGCGACCCTTCGGGCGGAATAAAAATTGAGCGCTTCTAGCGAAATTCGCGAAAAGTTTCTTCGGTTCTTCGAAAAAAATGGGCACCGGATCGTACCCAGCGCTCCTCTCGTCCCGCGTCTCGATCCGACCCTCCTCTTCATCAACGCCGGGATGAACCAATTCAAAGGGGTCTTCACCGGGCAGGAGAAGCGCGAGTACAAGCGCGCCGCCTCCTCGCAGAAATGCGTCCGTGCGGGAGGGAAGCACAACGACCTCGAGAACGTCGGACGGACCGCGCGGCACCACACTTTTTTCGAGATGCTCGGGAACTTCTCGTTCGGCGACTACTTCAAGGAAGAGGCGATCCGCCTGGCTTGGGAGTTCGTGACGAAGGAGTTGCGCCTTCCGGAAGAGCGGCTGTACGTCTCGATTTTCACCGACGACGGCGAGGCGTTCAAGATCTGGAACAAGAAAATCGGCCTCGACCCGAAGCGGATCTATCGCTTCGGGGAGAAAGACAACTTCTGGGCGATGGGGGAGACGGGGCCGTGCGGTCCGTGCTCCGAGATCTTCTTCGATCAGGGGGAGTCGGTCGGTTGCGGCAAGCCGGGGTGCGACGTCGGGTGCGACTGCGACCGGTACATCGAATTCTGGAATCTGGTCTTCATGGAGTTCGAACGGAAGCCCGATGGAACCCGCAACAAGCTCCCGAAGCCGTCGATCGACACCGGGATGGGGCTCGAGCGGGTGACGGCGATCACGCAAGGGAAGGCGAGCAACTACGAGACCGACCTCTTCCAGGAAATCTTTCAGAAGATCTCCACCCTTTCCGGAACGGATTACTGGAAGAAGGCATCGGACGAGACGAAGATTTCGATGCGGATCGTGGCCGATCACGTCCGGGCGATGACGTTCCTGATCGCCGACGGGGTTCACCCTTCGAACGAGGGGCGCGGATACGTCCTACGACGGATCATGCGCCGGGGGATGCGACACGCGCGCAAGGCAGGGATCTCGGAGACCGGACTGTCGGAACTTTCGAAAACGGTGGTCGAAAAAATGGGGGGTCACTTCGGCGAGCTCAAGAAGAACGCCTCTGTGATTTTCTCGTCGATCCGCCGAGAGGAGGAACGGTTCGCGGAGACGATCGATCGCGGTCTCAGTCTCTTGGAGACGGAAATCACGAAGCTCAAGAAAGAGGGAGGTTCGACTCTTTCCGGGGCGGTCTCGTTCCGTCTCTACGACACGTATGGGTTCCCGAAAGATCTGACGGCCGACATTCTCCGGGAACAGGGGCTGTCGCTCGACGACGAGGGGTTCGAAGAGGCATTTGCTCTCCATCGTGAGAAGGCGCGCGGAAGCTGGAAAGGCTCTGCGACGAACGTGATCGACGGCCTGGTGGCCGGCTGGGTCGCCAAGAAAGAGAAGAGCGAATTCCTAGGGTACGACGAACTCGCTTCGAGTGGAAAGATCCGATTCCTGGTCCGGGGCGGGGAGGTGGTGGCTGACGCCAAGGAGGGGGACGAAGTCGAACTCTTATCCGACCGGACGCCGTTCTACGGCGAAGCGGGCGGGCAGGTGGGAGACATCGGCACGATCTCGGGAGAGGGGTTTTCGCTCGAGGTAATCGATACCAAGAAACCGGCTCCCGGAATTCTCCTTCACAAGTGCCGGGTGACCGACGGGGAGGTCTGGGCCGGGGCTGAGGCGCTCTTTTCGGTCGATACGAAAGCCCGCGAGGGGACCACCAAGAACCACACCGCCACACACATCCTGCACGCGACCCTCCGCGAGGTTCTAGGGTCCCACGTCGAACAGAAAGGATCGTGGGTCTCCCCGGAACGTCTCCGGTTCGACTTCGTTCATCCGTCGGCTGTCGGCGAGGCGGAACTCGCCGCGATCGACCAAAAGATCAACGAGCGGATCTGGAGCGATGCGCGGGTGGAGACAGAAGAAATGCCGATCGAGAAGGCACTCCAATCGGGGGCGACCGCTCTCTTTGACGAAAAATATGGGAAGACGGCGCGCGTAATCACGGTCGGTGATTACTCGAAAGAACTCTGCGGTGGAACGCATCTCTCCCGGACGGGGGAGGTCGGTCTTTTCAAGATCGTGAAGGAAGCCTCCGTGGCGGCCGGAATCCGCAGGATCGAAGCGGTGACGGGACATCGGGCGTTGCACCATCTCTCGGAGATTGAAAAACGTCTTAGGGCGGTCGCCGGTCTTCTGGGTTCGTCCGCCGACGACGTGGTCGGGCGCATTGAAACGATTCTCAAACAACAGAAAGAGATGAAGAAAAAGGGAGCTTCGTCCGTCCCTTCCGCGGCAGGGGAAGCTTCGGTCACGAATGTGAACGGTGTTCGGTTCCTTCGCTGGGAGGTCGGGGAGGTCGACGCCAAGGGATTGCGTGACCTGGCCGATCGTCAGCTCGAGAAGGTCGGGAGCGGCGTCGTGGCGCTCGGAGCGAAGCAGGATGGGAAGGGGTTCGTCGTCGTGAAAGTTTCGAAGGATCTCGTCGGGCGCGTCCGCGCCGGCGATCTGGTCAGCGCGGCCGCTAAAACGCTCGGAGGTTCCGGAGGGGGAAGGCCCGACATGGCTCAAGCTGGGGGTCCGAACGCCGACCTTCTACCGGCGGCGTTGGAAGCGATCGCCAACGCGATCAAATAACTCAACGAGACGCAATTCGTTTCAGGAGATTCCTCGCTTTGTTACCGTACTCCCCTGCGTTTGGGTCACTTACGAGCGGCGTCAACACTTCTTTCGCACCCGTCACGTCATTGAGCTTGTAACGGGCGTATCCGAGTTTGTACGAAGCCTCCACGGCGAAGTCCTTGAAATCGGGGTTGGTCCGAACGCTCGCAAGCCGAAGAAGGGCGGCGGAGTAATCGTGACGCTTCAGATAGAAGTTCGCGACGTACATTTCGCGCGCGGCGAGATCGTGTTGACATTTCGTGAGAAGGGTCTGGGCTTGGGTCGCCTCGGGCGCGGCCGGATATTTCTGAAGCAACTCCTCGAAGACGTCGATGGCTCGCTCCGTCTGGGTTTGATCGCGGTCGACCCCACCGGGGATCCGGTTGAAACGGCTCATCCCGATCATGTAGGTGACGTACGGGATCTTCGGATTCGTGGGATGGAGTGTCCGGAAATTCTGGAACTCCACCTCCGCCTCAGCGAAGTCGTCTTTCCGATACCGCGCTTCCGCGATCTTGAGCTCCGTATCGATCAGGTACGGGCTCTGGGGGAAACGGTTCCGGAGCGATTCGAAAAACTTGAGCGACTCTTCGTAGCTCCGCTCCGCGAACAGTTTCGACGCATGTTCGTACAAAGGTTTATCGCTCGTCATCTTCTCCGGCGTGACCGTGGAGCAGGCGGCGAAAGAAATGGCGAGAGCGAGAACGAAACGCGCAAGGTTCATCGGCGCAATCTAGAAGCGAACGGTTCCGGTGTCAAAAGAGGATCCGCCGGCTCACCCCCTCTTTTGCGGCATGACACGTCGTGTGATAACCTCAATAATAACAAGAACTTTTCTCATTTATGCCGATTCGGCCCAAAACCTTGGATTCGAAGCGCACGATCGGTGGGACCAAACAACCTCTCCCACCGGAGCTGGGGGCGCTTCTCGAGTTCACGGACGGGGATGAGGCGGGACGGCACGTGGCACTTACCTTCGAGCGGACGATTCTCGGACGGAAATACGGTGACATCCTCGTGCGGGACGTCACCGTCTCCGGAACTCACCTCGCTCTCGAGTTTCGTCGCGGCGGTTTTCGTGTCGTCGACCTCGGAAGCTCCAACGGAACGTTCGTGGAGGGGGAGCGGGTCGGGGAACGGGCGGTCAAGCCGGGGGAGGAGATCCGCCTCGGGGACTGCGCGTTCCAGATCGTTCTGGATCCTGCGTTGGCGGCCCAACTCCGGTCGGAACAGCCGGCTTCCGTGGGGAATCTGAAGAGCGGCCTCACCGATCTGCTGGAGCGGGAGTTCATCCAGGCGACCGCAGGGGAGACGCTGATCCTCGGAGGAAAGTCGGATTCATCGGAGATTCGGAAAATCCGTCTGGCGATCTCCGGGGGACCGGATCGGGGGAAAGAGTTTGAATTCACGAAATCCACCATCTGGATCGGGCGCCTCAACTCCGACTTGGTCCTGGCTGACCCGGACGTCTCGCGAAAACACGCCGCGCTGGAACGGGGGGAGGGGGGACAGGTGATCCTGCGGGATCTCGCCAGCGCCAACGGGACCTTCGTGAACGACCGGAGGATCTCGAATTGTATTCTTGCTCCCCGGGACAGGATTCGGGTAGGTCAGACGACGATCGTATTCAAAGGGTTCGAAAAGGGATGAAACCACCGGAGATCCAGGTCACGATCACGGTCCTCGAGGGGGAAGACGAGGGGTTTTCCGTCAAACTGAAGAACCCGCGATCGATCATCGGCCGGCGCGGGGCCGACATCGCACTCCGGGATCGCAAAATCTCGCAACAGCATGCGGCGATCGAGATCAGCGGATCGGAAGTGACGATCATCGATCTCGAATCCAGGAACGGGATCACCGTGAACGGGAAAGACGTCAAGCACGCGAGGCTCGCCAACCTCGATGAGATCCAACTCGGGTTCAGCCGTCTGCGCGTTCTGATCGTCGAGGATCTGGCCTCCTTCCGGGACCTGAACGCGGCCGCGGCGCCGGTCCGTCCGCCGAAAACGACGAAGGATCCCGATCCGACGATCGCCAGGCGGGACATCGGGTCGATGATCGACGACGAACTGAAACGGTTCTCGAAGTGGGATCTTCCTCCTGCCTCCTCAACGACCGAGGAGGGGAAGGTGACGGGGGAAGGTTACGTGCTCGAGATCTTGGAGGGGCCGGATGCCGGGAAACGATTCCGTCTGGAGAGGAAGGGGACCACGCTCGGACGGGGGAAGGCGGACATCTCGTTCCAGGATGCCGATATCTCCCGGCTGCATGCGTCGATCGACATCTACGGGAAAGGGAACGTCGTCCTCCGCGATTTGGGGTCGACGAACGGCACGTTGGTGAACAAGAAACGGGTCAGTGAAACACGACTTTCGAACGGTGATCGCATCCAGTTGGGCGGGACGCTCTGCCGTTTTGTCGTCGAAGGCTGAATAGGGTACCCTTCTTACGTCAGTGCCGAGCACAGGAAAACAATCCGCGGAGGTCGAGGACTTCGTAATCGGTGAGGTGCTCCTCCGCTTTCTCGACGGGGAGAACGAAGGGGTCGAAATCCGTGTCAACCCCCCCCGCGAGCTGACGATCGGTCGAAGCGAGGAGTGCGATATCTTTCTGGGGGAAAAGAAGATCTCCCGGAAACACTGCCGTGTCGTCGTGAACGAAAAGGAGGTCAGAGCCCTCGACCTTCAGAGCACGAACGGGACGTTCGTGAATCGGAAGAAGATCGTGGAGGTCGACCTCAAGGGGGGGGACAAGCTTCAGATCGGGACGACCGTCATCGAAATCACCGTGGACCGGCAGAAGAGATCGGCGATCGTAGCGGAAGATACGTTGTCCAAAGCGCGTGCCGAAGAGAAGGTCGAATCGATCCCGGCCTTCAAGGATTTGGGGCCGGCGGCGGAGACAGTCGCGGAGCAGGAGATCGATTCCCCTTCCGGAGCGCTCGACGCGGGGCTCGATTCGGCGTTCGATCTCGAGCGATCGGATCCCAAACCGGCCAAACCTCTATCGGGGAATCTTTCGGCGATGGGGTTGGCGGATCTGCTTCAGAACCTGGGGCAGAACCGCAAGAGCGGGATTCTCCGGATCCGTTCGTCGCACGAAGGGGGGATCACGGTCGCGGAGGGGAAAGTGATCGCGGCCGAAGTCGGTCCCGTCGACGGGGTGAAAGCGCTTTACCGGATGCTGGGATGGAACGAGGGGGAGTTCGACCTGCAACCGCTCCCTTCGGCGTTCGATCCGGCGAAGATCCAAAACCCGATCGGCGATTCGACCGAAACCCTTCTGCTGGAGGGGTTCCGGCAGTTCGACGAACTGGAGAAGATCCGGAAAGGGCTTCCGAAGCTGTCGGCGTCCCTCAAGATCAAGCCGGGGTTTTCCGCCCCCCTCTCGAAGCTCCACCCCCGCGTGCTGGACATTCTTCAGCTCGTGATGAACGGCAGGACCTTCGAGTCGGTGATGGACGAAAGCCCGTTCTCCGATCTCGAAACGGGGAAGATCGTCTTTTATCTGCTCAAAAAAGGGTACATCGTCGCGGCGTAAGCGACGCCGGGAGCGCTCATTCGATGTCGTTGTAGAAGACGACGTCGGGGCGATCGATGATCTTGATGAATACGGAACATTTGTTGTTCGACCCCGTGGTCTTCAGATCCCCTACGGCCGTCACGTAATACCAGTTGCTGCTGGTCGGTGTCGGGATCTGCAATCCCACCGCCGTTAATGTGGCGGGGGTTGGCGTGCAAGCCTTGTTCGTGCCTACCGTTTGGCTGTCCGTGTGAGCGACCAGGTACGTTCCGGTGTTCGCTGTTCCGGCAGTCGTGCTCATCTGTCCGGCCCGCGCCTCGTACTGGAAATAGAGCGGCGTCTGGTCCGGGATCACGCGACCCAGCAGCGCCCAGGACGCGTTGGTGCCGTCAAACGATCTCCGTCCGCCGGTATCCGAGGAACGGGGGACCGTCCCCGGGTTCGGATCCAACTTAATGTACGAATCAGCTTCCGAGAAGTAGGTTTCCTCGAACATCGCGATCGTTCCGAGATTGCTGATCGCTTCGGAGGTCCGGGATTTCCGGATGTACTTACCGTAGATCGGCATGGCGATCGCCGCGAGAACGGCGATGATCACGACGACGACCATCAGCTCGATCAGGGAGAATCCGAACCGCCGAACTTTTGAGTTTTCTGGATTTTTTTTCATAGGAGAGACCGGCCTTTCATTTTAGCACATTCTTCCCGGCGAAGATCGCAAGGATCAAACGCTCCTCGAGCTTCTGGAGATCCCAATTCGGCTTGGACGGTGCGTTAAATAGGGTGCAAAAGGCAACTTCAATTCCGTCCGGAATCTGAAGCACCCCGGCGAGGGAAATGACGCCGCTCAAACTTCCCGACTTCGCGCGAAGCCTCGATTCGGCCGGCGTCCCGACGAAGCGGCGGTGAAGCGTCCCGTCGATCCCCGCGATCCCGAAGGAGGAGAGGAACTCCGGGGCGACCTTGAGATCAGTCGAGGCCGCCCGCAGGATCTCGACGATCATTCGGGCCGAGATCCGTGTCTTCCGGGAAAGCCCCGACCCGTTCTCCACGACAACGCCCGGCGCGGGGATCCCGTGCGCGGGAAGCCAATCCCGCATCGTCCGAAGACCGCTTTCCGGTTCCGGCTTGTCGCCGATCGACCGGAGAATCATCTCTGCGATGAAGTTGTTACTGAACTTGTTGAGATCAAAGACCACGTGCGACAGCGGTTTTGAGGAGAACTCGAAGAGCGGAGCGGCGGTCGCGGGACAGACGCCCCCCCGGATCTTCCCCGCGATCGTTCCTCCGGCTCGCCGGAAGTGCTCGGCGAAGAGAGCGGCAGCGTAGATGGCCGGGTCGGGAACGGCGCGGTAGATCGTCATCCGTTCGGTGCGGGCTGAAACTTTCCCCCCGACGGTGACGACGAACGAATCCCCCGATCGATCGATCGAAGCGGAGAGATCCCCCTTGACGGCATTCGGCGCCGTTCTCGCTCGGTTACGGAGACGGAAGAGCGGGAGTTCGGGATCGAGGAAGAGGCGGGGGGGTTGCCCGATCTCCGTAGGTTCGGCGTGAATGGTCAGCGAGTTGAAGTTCGTGGAGAGCGCCCCGATCGGGGCGGTGAACGCCCGCTCCCCATCCCCCTCGAACTCGATCCCATGGTCGCGCGTGGCCGGGAAGTACGAATCGTCGGCGATCAGGTCCCCGGCGATCTTCTGAACCCCTTTCCGCCGCGCTTCCTCCACGAGAAGCCACATCGTTTCGTCGACAAGCGACGGGTCGCCGCGGCCGATGAGACAGAGATCATTCCCGGACTTGGAGACGAGCGTCTTGAATCGGAAGTCGGGACCGAGTTTCGAAAGGGCGGCCGCGGAGGTCAGGACCTTGATGGTGGAGGCGGGGTTCAGGAGATTCTCCGCGCCGTCGGAAAAGAGAAGCTTCCCGCTCCGGAGTTCCCGGAATTCAATGCCGTAACGCCCGGGGGGAAGACGCTCTCGACTGACGAGCGGCTCCAGGAAAGAGGCCCAGGGGCCGTCCGCCGCCGACGCGGCGGTCGTTACGAGAGCCAAAAGAGTTGCGAAAGCGACCCGCATCTGTTTTCCTCGAAGCATCTTAGACGTCCGCCCAACAACCCCCAAACAAAACCTCGGACGCTTGATTATGGCGGGAATCGAGGGGCTCCGGCTTTCGAAGAAGGAGAGGAAGTTTCTCCGGGAGGTCCGTCCGGCGGGGGTCGTCTATTTCAAACGAAACGTCCGCTCTCCGGGGCAACTGCGGGCCCTCTCCCGCGAGATCCGAAAGATCCTCGGCCCCGGGGCGTTGATCGGGATCGACCAGGAGGGGGGACGGGTCGCTCGTCTCGGACCGCCGTTCACGCTCTTTCCGGGAAACGACCATCTCGGGCGTATCTTCGACCGAACGGGTCGTACGAATCTCGCGGTGGCGCAGGCGAAGGCGATGGCCTCCGAACTCCGCGCGATCGGCGTCAACTTCAATTTAATTCCGGTTGCCGACGTCGACTCGAATCCGAAAAATCCGGTGATCGGATCCCGCTCTTTCGGCAGAAAGCCGAAACACGTAGCGAAGTTGGTGGCGGCGACGGTCCGCGCCTGTCGGGAGGCTGGGATTCTCTGCTGTGCGAAACATTTTCCCGGCCACGGCGACACATCGACCGATAGTCACTACGTTCTTCCGGTGGTCCGTGGGTCGAAGCGGACGATTTTCACGCGGGAGCTTCCGCCGTTTCGCGCCGCGATCCGCGCCGGCGTTCCGACGATGATGAGCGCCCACGTCATCTATCCGGCGCTCGATCGGAAGAACTCGGCGACCCTTTCCTCCGCGATCATGAAGGGGCTGCTTCGGAAGAAACTCGGGTTTCGGGGAGTGATGGTGAGCGACGATCTGGAGATGAACGCGATCGCTCTTCACTCGTCGGTGCCGGAGGCGGGAGTTCGAGCACTGAAGGCCGGGTGTGACCTGCTTCTGCTCGTGAAGAGCCTGGATTTGGCGTGGGCGACGTACAAGCGGATCGCCGCTGCCTTGCGGTGCGGGGAGCTGACGGAGACGGAGGCAGCCGCCTCTTTCGCCCGGATCGGACGTCTTCAGAAGTTTGTGGCCCATCGCGCCATAAAATCATTGCCGAGGGGGTCGGCGTACTGGCCGAAACATGCAAAACTTGCTAAAAAGATCGAGAAGTTAGGTGGAGAGGTTGAACCGGAGAACTTCCTTGGTGATGGTTCATGACGCCGGTATAATTCAGTCTTTCACGAGGAGGATGCGGCATGGGAAATTTCATCGTTGTCTATAGAGATAGCCCGTTCATGTGGTTCAACACGATCATCTCGATCATGTCGGTCGGCGTGATCCTGGAACGATTCTTTCTTCTGTTCTTCCGGTATTCGTCCGATTCGAAGGGGTTCATGCAGACGATCGAACGGCATATCCTCGCGAACGATCTGACCCAGGCGATCAATTACTGCAACACCTCCAGCACGCCGCTGGCCGCCGTCGTCAAATCGGGGCTGGTCAAAGCGAACCGCGGCGGAATGGCTGTATCGATGGGGGTCGATGAGGCTCTCCTCCAAGTGACTCCCAGCGTGGAGAAGCGGATCGGCACTCTGTGGTCTCTGGCCAACATCGCGACACTCGTCGGGCTGATCGGAACGATCTATGGTCTGATCCTGTCGTTCAGCGGCCTCTCGGTCGCCACACCGGAACAGAGGGCGACGCTCCTCGGCACCGGTATCGCGGAAGCGATGTACAACACGGCGTTCGGGTTGATCATCGCGGTGGTCTGCATCTTCGCGCATTTAATGCTTTCGGGGGTGGCGAAGAAGATCCTCGGCGACCTCGATTACTATACGAGCCGCCTGGAAAACCTTCTGACGCTCCGACACGACGCCGAGAAGGCCGCGTAAGAAGGGGGACGTCCGGTGGCACGCGGACACCGCGGGGGTTTGCAGGAGATCGGTCAGGATCTGAACCTGATCCCGTACCTCGATATGATGACCATGCTGGTGATGTTCATGCTGGTCACGATCACCAGTTTCTTGAGCTTCACGATCTTGAACGCGTCGATTCCGCAATTGGCGCCGGATGCGGCGCAAGTGAAGCAGCAGCCCCAGAAGAAGGAGCAGCTCCTCCTGATGGTCCGGGTGACGAAGAACGGGTACCTCGTGGATCCGAACGTGCAGGGAGGGATGTCGATCCCTCGACAGGAGATCCCGAAAAAAGGGGCCGGGTTCGACATGGAGACGCTCAAGATAATCGCGGAGAAGCTCAAGGAAAGGTTCCCGCAGGAGAGTCGGGTTCTGATCATCTCGGAGCCGGCGATCGTCTACGACGACATCATCAAGACGATGGATGTCCTGCGTGAGAAACAGCCGGGGACCGACGATCTGTTCCCGGACGTAACGCTGAGCATCCTCTAGGAGCGGAATGGACGAGAGATACATTCATAGCTGGCGAGCGAGGCTCAAAAGGAGACGCGGGAAGGCGTTCAAGCCGATCCAGATCCGAGAGCTGAACCTCGTGGCGATGATGGACATGTTGACGATCATCCTCGTCTTCCTGCTCAAGAGTTATTCCGTCAGCGCCCTCTCGATGCCGGTCGGCGGCGAGATCCATATTCCGAAATCGTCGGGAATCACGGCCCCCCAGGAGGCGGTGAAACTGACGGTGATGAGGGCGGTGGGGGGGGAGCCGGGGGTGATCGCGGTGGACGAACTGAAGGTGATTCGTCTCGACGCCGGAAAGGAAGAGGAACTCCGCGCGCAATCCCAAAGGCGCGACTTCCTGATCAAGGATCTTCACAAAGCGTTGGTCAAGAAGGCGGACGGGATCAAGGAGATCGAACGGCTGAACAAGTCGATCACGTTCGAGGGGAAGATCCTGGTGATCGCCGACAAAGACACGCCGTACTGGCTGATTACCGAGGTTCTATATACCGCCGCCGAAGCGCAGTTCGATAAGTACAGCCTGGTCGCGCTCCGGGAACACGAATAACCCTTACCTGGGACTCAAGTTCCTCACTGTGGCGGTCTGGCGACAGTTTGCTCAGTTGTTTTAACGCACCGCGCACTTCCAACATACTGAAATCATAGAACCTCATCTTTTGCCAAACCTGGTACGGGGCTTGCGTTCTAAGGGCTCGGAGAACCTATAAGTGTCAGGTCGAACGGAGGACAAGATGATTACAGCGGGGAACGTCGGCACGCTGAAGACGGTTTTTGCGGTCGCCCTTGCGGCAACCCTGGCGATTGGATCGTCAGGTTGTAGCGGAAGCAACCGGACCAACCGGATGGCGACGAGCAGCCAGCTCGCCGCGTACCAGCAGCAGAGAGGCCTGGGGAACTGGGACCGGGGTTCACCACGGACGACCCGCGATCGGACTCGATCTTCCCGCACGCAGAGTGACCTCGGGGACAGGGATACGAAGAGCGACGATCAAGCCGCGTTCGACAAGGCGGTTCAGGATGAGCTCAAGAAGAGAGGCACCGATCCTGCGACCAAAGCCGGGAAACAACGAGGCAAGCAGATCATGCGTGCGGCCGATCAACTCGACATGAATATTATCGAGTTTGACGACCGGGACGCCGACGGTAAAACGGTCCGCCCGATCTGGAAGCTGGAATGTGAGAAGACGGGGGTAAAGAACGCGAGAGCCAACGACTTGGCGGGGGATGGGATCTCCCATAAGTGCAAGACAGCGCTGGCGGAAGATTTGTTCCCGGCGTTCAAAGATCCGAAGGTGTTCAACGGTTATGACAGCACCGCCCGATACTTCTCGAAAAAGAAGTTCGAGAAGCTGATCGAGGATCTGCAGGTGGAGGTGGCCGATTATCAGAAAGGCCAGGACAAAGATAAGGGGACCAAAGGTCAGAAGAAAGAAGGCGGGAAGTTTTTCCTCTTGGAATGGTGGGACGCACTGAAGAAGTGGGCCAACGAAGGCCAGGACGGGCAGATGGTCGCCCCTTCCGCGTTCAACGAGCGGTTGGGAGACATCTGGACGACCTTGAAATACCTGAACTATTCCGATCTCAGAGCGATCAAACGGATCGAGGATGCCGGGCGCTTGATCCCGACCGATCGTTTACTTCGAGCGGAGGGCGCACTCCCGATCGACCTGACCGATGACGAGAAGAAAAAGGCGCACCTTTACGACTCGGGTGAAACGGGTTTTGCAAGATACCGGGGCGGATACGAGAAGGGGGAATCTGTGTTCTGGGATCCGATCCCGACCAACGCCAAGCGGTTCAGCGTTAACAGTCTTAACGGCATGAAGGGGGACACGATCAACCGCGGGGATAAGTTTGGAGCTTTTGTGCGCGGCTACCTGTACCTCCCAGAGGGGGCAAAGATCCGGATTCATCATCTCAAGCGTGAGCCCAAGCCGATCGATCGCGAGCCTCTCGCCGGCTTCTTTGTCTTCCAGGAGGGGGGGTTGAAGGCAGCTTCAGTCCCGATAAGTTCGAGTCAGACGATCGGTCTCGAAGCCGATTTGCGGGCCTCGAGAGGGAAATGCCCGACGGAAGTAGTCGTCGCCCTGTTGGCCCAGGAAGAGTTGGCCAATCCACAGGAACTGATCCTCGAGAACGTTTTGATCAATCTTCCCGGCCGAGGGCACGATTGGGAACTTCTCCCGCAGGAGATTTCAGTGACGACCCCTCCCGCAGGCTGCCCACGCGCAGGAGCGGATGAGGATCTTTTTTCGCGATCGAAGCTCGCCGAACCGCAAGACGACACTCAGCCGACGCTGGCCGAGACCGATCTCAACGCTCTCAAAAGTCTGGCCGAATGCATTCAGGGCGCCTTGCTTCAAAATCTCACCGACCAAGGTGTTCAAGGGTTGACCGGAGTCAATGCATTCACCGGCGAGGACATCACGTTGCTCCAGGGTTTCAAGCCAGAACTGATCGTTGCGCTGAATGCGGCGATCGGGGAATTCGGAACAGACGCCGAACAAACAGTGCACGTCGATACGATGAAAAAGCTCTTGGGTGAGTTGAAAAAAGCACCCAAACCAAACGCGTAATCTTATTTCGACGCGCGGACGGCGCGCGTATCCGCCCAACGTTTGATCTCCTTGATCCGCTCCGACATCGTCGTCGCGAGCGGGACGGTGTGCGAGATCATCTTGTAGAGATCGTGATCGTTGAACTGCCTCTTCTCGTTGAACGCTTCGTACATCCCGGACGCGACGATCTGCTCGATCTCCGCTCCGTTAAAGTTCACGGTCGCCTTCGAGAGGTTGATCAGGTTGAATCGCTCCGGGTTGTGCTTCCGCTTCATGATGTGAACCTTGAAGATCTCCAGCCGCTCCGCCTCGCTCGGCAGATCGGCGAAGAAGATCTCGTCGAATCTCCCCTTCCGCATCAGCTCCGGCGGGAGCTTGTCGATCTCGTTCGCCGTCGCCGCGATGAAGACCATCGACGTTTTCTCCTGCATCCAGGTGAGGAACGACGAAAAGATCCGCGCCGTCACGCCGCCATCCCCCTGCACGAACCCCGCCACCCCCTTTTCGATCTCCTCGATCCAGAGGACGACCGGTGCCACCGCTTCGACCGTGCGTAGCGCCCGGCGCATCGTCTCTTCCGGATTTCCGAGCGTCCCGCCGTAAACCTTCGTCATGTCGAGGCGCATGAGCGGCAAGCGCCAATACTGGGCGATCGCCTTCACACAGCTCGATTTCCCGCATCCGGAAACTCCGGTTAACAAAACCCCCTTCGGGGGGGAGAGGCCGAACTCGCGGGCCTCTTTCGAGAAGAAACGGGAGCGGGCCCGGAGCCACTCTTTCAGAACCTCGAGCCCCCCGATCTCGTCGAACGAAAAATCGACCGGGTGGTATTCGAGGATCCCGTCTTTCCGGACGATCTTGCACTTTTCGTCGATGACGTCGACGAGCGCCGTCCGTGTCAGCGTCGTCTGTCCGGTGCAGGCGCGCCCGTACGCGCTCCGTGCCTCGTCCCAGGTGAGACCCATGGCCGACTTGATGAAATCCTCCCGGTCGTCCGGCGTCAGGTTCACCTGGAGGTTCTTGAACGACTTCACCGTCAGGTCGAACAGCTTCTCAATCTCGGTCACGTCGGGAAGGGGGAACTCGAGGAGCGCCACCTCCTTGGAGAGTTCGTCCGGGATCTCGATCAGCGGGGCGAGGATAAAAACCGTCTTATAGGCGTTCTTGATCGCCTGATAGGTGTCGCGGAGTTTTCGAATCAGAAGCGCGTTTTCACCGATCTGCTTGTTCAGATCCCGGAACGAGAAGATCGTGGGGTCCTTGGAGGTGATGACGAAATCGAGCGCCACGACCGGATCCTCCGAGCCGGCGATCTTTTCGGTTCCGCTCGTCAGTCCCTGCGTCACCGTCCAGGTGAACATCTTGAGCGGCGGCTGGAACGCTTTCGAGATCTCCCGCAGGACCGACTCGCAACGGGCATCCTCGAACGTCTGGACGTAGATTACCGAGTACCGGGCCAGCACCATCCGTTTTGCTTCATCCAGGAATCCGGGTTTAGGGGCGGGTCCGCTAGTGGTCGACACTTAGATCCTTTCCGGTCACGTGCTTTTGAATCAACTCGGCATCCTTTGGATCGAGATTCAGAAACCGAAGACCGATCCCGTGGCGGGCGACCTTCTTCCGGAGACTCGGGTCGATCAACTGGAACGTGTGCTGGTGCATTACCTCGGCGTCGACGACGATCGGCTTCTTAATACCCGGGACCTGAAACTGAAGGCGGAGCTTGGCACCGATCTCCGGCGGCTTCCCGGGGACCTCGAGAAAGATTCCCCCGCTGCTCAAGTCCTGGGAATAGAACTGCTGGAGGCGGCTTAAGTGCTCGACCTTGACCGCGATCTTGAAGTCGGCTCTCGGATGGACGCGCTTGTTTGGATCGGACATGGAAAAACCGTAATCAAATATAGCTGTTAGAGCGCTCCGGATCAAGGCGACGACCGTTCCAAAATGTTGACCTCCCAGGCACGCCCGACTATAGGAGTGGGCCGCAATGTGCGCCTGGGTGGTGGAATTTGGTAGACACGCCAGTTTGAGGGGCTGGTGGCAGCAATGCCATGCTGGTTCGAGTCCAGTCCCAGGCACCAGTTCTCTTCTTTTCGGTTTCCTTCTCGTCTGCTCGAGCGCCTTCGGTTGGGAAAAAACGATTTACATCTCGCGTCACGGGGAGACCTACGCCAACAAAGAGCGCGTCAACATCGGGCAGAAGCTCGATCCCAGGGTCGTGCTCGACGAGAAGGGGATCGAACAGGCGCGAAAGCTTCTGGACCTGCTATCCGATTCCGGGATTCAAACGATTTACGTCAGCGAGCTGAGTCGGACGCACCAGACGGCAGAACCGTTGGCGAGCCAGCTCAAGATCGTCCCGGAGATCCGGCCCAATTTGAACGAGATGGGGTTCGGTCACCTAGAAGGGCTTTCGGCGGATGCTCCGGAGACCCGGGACAATCTTCGACGGATCGATTCGGACTGTGCGTACCGATTCGGCGGCGACGGAGAATCGAGGAACGACGTACAGAAACGGCTCAAGGGGTTGGTTTCGGAGATCGAGAAGCCGGGGAGTCCGAAAATCGTAATGCTCGTCGGGCATTTCGGGACGGTGCGCGGGCTTCTCTCCCTTTTTCTCAATGCCTCCTGTCAGAATGCCGCGAGGATCGTTCCTGCCAACACCGACCTCTTCCGGCTTACTCTGGTCGATGGAAGGGTGAAACTCCTCGAACTCAGCGAGGACCGTAAACCGTTCAAATCGATCAAAGCCGTCGATCTGATGAAGGGGAGACCGCCCGCCGGAATGCTTCCCGCTGCAGGCGCGACATCGACAGCTCCGAAAGCTCCGTAAGCGTCACCCAAGTACCGTTCTTCGAGTGATCTCTTCCCTCCGCACACATCACTTCCGTATGAATCGTCTGATGGGAGAGCCGATGTTCGATTCGAGCAATACGTTCGAACCTTTTCAGCCGTAGCCCGTAGGCATTCATAAGTAAATTCATCACGAGTTCAAGGCGGGTTACCCGTGCTGACTCGTGTGTCGGGGCCTCCCACATTCTTGCCCAGCGTCCGTTCATTGGCCTTTGAGTCACAAAATACCGGTTCCGATTTTGAACGATCACGGTTACGGCGTGAACGATTCGGACCTTCGTTTTTGCACGCGCAGGGGGAAACGCAGCGATCGTGCCGTGCTTCCGAGCGAGACAGTCGGTTGAGAGCGGGCAGATCTCACACTTTGGACTTCGGGGGAGACAGACCAGTGCTCCGAGCTCCATCACCGCCTGGTTGAAGTCGCCGGGGTGCTTCGGATCGATCAGTTCCTGTGCGCGGTCATCGACCGCGGACGCAGTTTCAAAAAGGCGGGAAAGAACGCGACGGACGTTCCCGTCGACGACGGCGGTCGACTCCCCGAAGGCGATCGAGGCGACGGCGGCCGATATGTAGGGACCGAACCCGGGGAGGGAGGCGAGTTCGGCCGAGGAGGAGGGGAGATTCCCTCCATATTTCTCCACGACCTCCCGCGCCGCTGCATGGAGGTTCCGTGCGCGGGAATAGTACCCGAGCCCTTCCCAAGTCCGCAGAACCGGATCCTCGTCGGAGGCGGCCAGCTTTCGAACGGTCGGGTAGCTCGCCAGGAATCGCTTGAAGTACGGGATCACCGTGGCCACACGGGTCTGTTGGAGCATGACCTCGGAAACCCAGATGCGGTACGGGTCGTGCGTCGCACGCCAGGGGAGTTTCCGGTGGTGGGTCCGGTACCAGGCGAGAAGTTTTCGCCGGAGTACGGTCACTCGACCAAAAGATGTTCCAGGACGAATCCGGTCAGGAGGCGCTGGACATTCGGGTCCGCTTCCAGGAAGCGGACGCCGACCAGCGTCGCTTCTTCCGGGATTCTCCCATCTTCGCGATGGACGACGCGCGCCTTGACGGTGATCGAGACGTAACTCTCCGGCAGACGAAATTCCAGGACGATCTCGTCCTTGACGTTCAGCGGGAAATTGGTGGCGAGGAGCATCCCCGACCAGCTCAAGTTCACCGCCTCCACGTACCCCTGGATCGGGTGCCCGCGGTGGGTCACCGTGACCGGGAACGAGACATGAAGTCGCGAACCGCGAATCCGGCGATCGGTTCCGCTGAAGGCCGGAACCGGCTCGGGAAGGGTCTCGGAACGGGGCTTTTCCTTGTCGGTTTTTCCCATGTGACTCCATTCTGCCCGCCGTTGGGGCCGAAGGCAACGTCAGCGGACCTTCATCCCGAACCGTTCCCAGCGGATGTGCGGGATCAGGAACGTTTCGCCGAGACGGAAGGCCGGATGTTCGGTATCGATCGAAAGCCAGACGAAAAGGGCACGGCCGCGGATGTTCGCGACGGGGAGGGGCCCCCAGACGCGGCTGTCGGCGGAGTTGTCCCGGTTGTCCCCCATCACAAAGACATTTCCCTCCGGGACGAACATCGGGCCGTAGTTCCCCGGGACCGGCTGGATTTCCATCACGAGGTGTCTCACGCCGTCGAGCTGCTCGTTATAAAGCCGAGCCGCGTCTTGGAAAGCGGGGGGCTCGAGATCGGAAATGATCCCTCGCTCTTTCGTCGGCGTTCGGGACATCGGCTTTCCGTTGACGAACAGGACCCCTTGTTTGACCTCCACTTTGTCCCCGGCTACCGCGACCACTCGTTTGATGAAATCCTTGTCCGGCTCGACCGGATAGATGAAGACGATCACCTCTCCGCGCTTCGGTTTGTCGTAGTCGATCCAGTTCCTGTTGGTGAACGGGATCTTGACCCCGTAAGCCAGTTTGCTGACGAAGATGAAATCTCCGATCTTGAGCGTCGGGATCATCGATCCGGTCGGGATCTTGTACGGGGAGGCGACCGAATACCGGAAGACGAGGGCGAGGAAGATCCAGAAGACGAGCCCCTTCCAGGAGTCGAACCACCCCTTCAGCTTTTTCTTTGCCGACTGCTCCGCCATGGAATCGTTCGCTCCTTACGTTCTTTTTCGTTCCGCTTCGCTCGGGCGCAAATAGATCGGCTCGGCCCGATGAATGTCCAGAGTCTCTCCGCGCGACAGCGCTTCGGACGCGAGACGTGCCGCCGTGGTTCCCCTCGGCAGATCATACTCTGTCGGCGCGAAGATGACGCTGTCTTTCCCGACCGCCTCGATCGCGCCCCGATATTTCCGGGCCCCCTCCCCGAAGCAGACCACCGGCCCCTCGAGGGCGGAGACGAACTCCGGGGCGGACGAATCGGACGGCGGTCGGAGAACGACGAGCCGGTCCCCGTTCCACCGGTAGGCGGCACAAAAGACCCGGTCCCTCCGGGCGTCGAGCATCGGGACGATCGTGACCCTATCTTCACGATACTGATGTGTCAGGATTTCGAGCGAGTTCAATGCCGCCACCGGTTTCGACAGCGACCAGGCGAATCCTTTAACGGTTGACAAACCGACCCGGAGCCCCGTGAACGAGCCGGGACCAAGCGTGATGCCGAAACCGTCGATCTCGGCGATCGTCCATCCGATGGTTTTGAGCAACCATTCGATCGCGGGCAGGAGGCGCGCGGAATGGGTCTCGCGGGATACGAGCGAGAGCTCGGCCACGGGGCGACCGTTCTCCGCGAGCCCCAGAACGCCGCACGACGTAGCGGTATCGATCGCGAGAACTCTCATCTCAGTTGAAGAGGGCACGGATCTTATCGACGATGTACCGGTTGATGTCGACGTAGAACGTGAGAATCATCAACCCCACGATGATGAAGAGGCCGACCTGCTGCGCGACCTGCCGGACCCGCGCGCCGACCGGGCCCCCTTTGACGATCTCGATCAGAAAAAAGAAGAGATGCCCTCCGTCCAAAATCGGGATCGGAAGGAAGTTTAGAATCGCGAGCGTGATGCTCAAGATCGCCATCATCCGGAAGTAGGAAATCCACCCGCCGACCCGGTACGAACTTCCGGCGAGGTAGAAGATCGAGATCGGGCCGCCCAGGGAGTTGAGACCCAGTTTCCCGGTGATCAGCTTCGAGATCCCGATCACGGTCGTCCGCGAGATCTCCCAGGTTTCCTCGGCTCCGCGAGCCAACGCCCGGAAGGGGTTCAGGTACCGTTCGATTCTGGTCCCGGGGTCGCCGGGCATGGCACAGGAGATCACGCCGAGCTGACGGACTTTCCGACTCTCTTTCGTGAACTCGTCTTTGTGCTCCACTTCTCGGGGGATCAATTCGAGCGTGAGTCTTTTTCCGCTCCGGAGGATCTCGACCGAAACCGCGTCGCCGCGGTTCTCCTGGATCTGCTTCCGGAAGGAATACCATCCAGAGAGGGGGGTTCGGTTGACCGACAGGAGCCGGTCCCCCGCTTTGAGCCCCTTCTGGGCGGCGATCGAGTCGGGTTGAACGTCCCGGATGTACAGCTCGCCGTCCTCGATCCCGGCCGCCGAAAGCGTCGGGGCATCGAGTTCGAGAGAAATCTGGGTCGGGACCGCGTCGAGCGCCACTCGCCGTTCGACGACCAGCTTTTTGGGACCGTGGGTCGAGAACCGCGCCTCCATTTGCCACCAGTACGACATCGGCTGTCCGTTGACCGAGAGAACGGTGTCCCCCGTTTTAAAACCGACCCGAGCGGCCGGCGAGTTCGCGTCGGGGATCCCGATCGTCGGTCGGTACGGCTGGAGTTCGATTCCGATCTTCCCGGCAGCCTGTGTCTCTCCGTAGAGATTCAGCTCGTTCTCCGAGACCGGTACGATCTCTTTCGTGATCTCATGCCCGTTCCGCACGATCCGGAGTTCGGTTGAGAGGTTGGCTCGCGGCCGAAGGGCAGCCATCAGCTCGTTCCAAGTCGAAACCGACGCTTCGCCGACCCGGACGATCTGATCCCCCGCGCGCAATCCCGCTTTCGCGGCCGGGTAATCGGGAATCACCGCCCCCACCTGCGGCAGCGGAACCGGAGTTCCCACCCAGAAAAGGCCGGTGAAGAGAAGGACCGGAAGAATCAGGTTGGAGATCGGCCCCATGGCGACGATCGCAAACCGCTTCCCGACCGTCTGGGAGGCGAACGATCGCGGGTCAGGCGCTCCTTTGAGGTCGTTCTCCTCCATCTCTTCCCCGCGCATCTTGACGTATCCGCCGAGCGGGAGAAGGCAGAGAGCGTATTCGGTCTCCCCCCATTTTTTCCGCGCGATCGTCGGTCCGAATCCCAACGCGAACCGCTCGACGAAGACCCCGGAAAGTTTCGCGACTGCGAAATGTCCGAGTTCATGAATGAAGACGAGAATGCCGAACAGAACGATGGGGAGAAGGATGTTCATGCTTTTGAGATGATTTCGGTGGCGCGTGCGCGGCCCCACTCGTCCGCCGCGATGTAGTCCTCGAGGGTGACCGCCCGCTTCTGTCGGTACGAGGATAACACGTCCCCGTTAATTCGGGAGATCTCCAGGAAGCCGATCTTGCCGTCGAGGAACCCCCGGACGGTTACCTCGTTCGCCCCGTTCAAGACCGCCGGATGGGTCTCCCCCGACTCCAACGCCGTCCGGGCGAGGCGGATCGCCGGGAAGCGGCCGTGATCCGGCTCGAAAAAGGTGAGTTCCTTGAGCTTCGTGAACGGGACGCGCTCCATGACGCCGTCGAGGCGATCCGGATAAGCCAGCGCCAGCGCAATCGGGCCGGCCATGTCGGGGACGCCCAACTGCGCGACGACCGAGCCGTCGATGTACTCGACCATCGAGTGGATGACCGATTGGGGGTGAACCACGACGTCGATCTTCGAGGGGGGGAAGCCGAACAGCCAGTGCGCTTCGATCACCTCGAGTCCCTTGTTCATCAGGGTCGCCGAGTCGATCGTGATCTTCTCTCCCATCTGCCAGTTCGGATGCGCCAACGCCTCCGTTCGCGTCACCTTGGAAAGGTCGAGCCCCTTCTTTAAGAAGAACGGTCCGCCGGATGCGGTCAGAATCAGGCGCCGGATCGACGACGGTTCCGCACCGGCCATCGATTGGAAAACCGCGCTGTGCTCGCTGTCGACCGGAAGGATCCGGACCCCTTTCTCCCGCGCGAGCCGGCTCACCAGGGCCCCGGCCACGACCATCGACTCCTTGTTCGCGAGAGCGATCGTCTTCCCCGCTTGAATGGCTGCGACGGTCGGACGGAGGCCGGCGGCGCCGACGATCGCGGAGAGGACGGTGTGAACGTTCGGATGGGTGGCGACCCGCTCGGCCCCCTCGACGCCGAACGTGTATTCGACGCCGGTCACTGTGGAAGTGGCTTCGCGGAGTTTCCGCATCCCTTCTTCGGTGCGGGTGGAAACCAGCTTCGGCCGGAACTTCCGGACCTGATCGACGGCTCGTTCGACATTCTCCCCCACCGCGAGGGAGATCACCTCGAACCGGTCGGGGTATTTCGAGGCGACGCCAAGAGCGGTCGTCCCGATCGAACCGGTCGAGCCGAGGATCGCTATCGGCCGGCGTGCCATTGTTCCGCTCCTTTTCGCGGCAACTGCTCGCTCGTCATCCCGAACCTCCGCTCGCGCCGTCCGAAATCGGCGATCGCTTCCAGGAGCTTCTCGCGGTTGAAGTCGGGCCACAGGGTCGGCGTGACGTACAGTTCGGTGTAGATCGCCTGCCACGGGAGGAAATTCGACGTCCGGTATTCGCCGCTCGTCCGGATCATCAGATCGGGGTCGGGGAACTCCGCCGTGTCGAGGCTCCGCGTGATCGTGTCGGCATCGATGGATGCTGGTTTGAGAGTACCGTCGGCCGCCCTCTTGGCGATCGAACGGACTGCACGCACGATCTCCTCTCTTCCGCCGTAAGAAAGGGCGAGGACGAGGGTCAAGCCGTCGTAGCGCTTCGTCATCTCCATCGTCTCGTCGAGCGTCTTGTGGACATCTTTCGGGAGCTTTCCCAAATCGCCGATGGCCCGGAGGCGGACGCCGTTGTCGAAGAAGAGCTTCCGCTCCGAGACGAGGAACCGTTTCAGAAGCGCCATGAGCGCCGTCACCTCCATAGCGGGGCGGCGCCAGTTTTCTTCGGAGAAGGCGTAGAGAGTCAAAACCTCGACGCCGAGCTGGCGACAAGCGGTGACGATCTCCCGCACGATCTCGATCCCGCGTCGGTGCCCACGGATGCGAGCCAGCCGATGGGTCTTCGCCCACCGGCCGTTGCCATCCATGATGATCGCGATGTGACGGGGGATGGCCGGAGCCTCAGACTTCAAGGATCTCCCTCGATTTCGTCTCGACGAGCTGGTCCACCTTCTTGATGTGGCTGTCGGTCAGCTCCTGGACTTTCGTTTGACCCTTCTTGTGCTCATCCTGGGTCATCTTCTTGTCTTTTTCGGCGGTCTTTAACTCCTCCATCCCGTTCCGCCGGACATTCCGGATCGCGATGCGACACTCCTCGCCGTGTTTGTGGATCAACTTCACCAGATCCTTGCGCCGCTCCTCGGTCATCGGGGGAAGAGGAATCCGGATCAACTTTCCGTCGTTCTGCGGGGAAACCCCCAGGTCGGCTTTCATCAGTGTCTTTTCGATCTCACCGAGAGCGCTCGGATCCCACGGCTGAACCACGAGCAGCCTGGCTTCCGGCGCCGTGATCGTCGCCATTTGATTCAGGGGGGTCGGGGTTCCGTAATAGTCGACTCGGAGAGTGTCGATCAACGCGGTCGAGGCTCGCCCGGTGCGAAGCTTGCAGAACTCGTCTTTCAGGACCGCCAGCGCCTTGTCCATGTGGATCTGAAGATTCTTTTGGATCTGATCAAGCACGGTCACCTCCTGAAACAATGGTTCCGATCGGTTCTCCACGAACCGCTTTCTGAATATTCCCCTTTTTCATCATGTTGAAGACCACGATCGGCATCTGGTTGTCCATGCAAAGCGAGATGGCCGTCGCATCCATGGCCTTGAGTTCTTTTCCGAGGACTTCGAGGTAGGTGAGGCGGTCGAACCGTTTCGCTCCTTTGTGCCGGAGCGGGTCTTTGTCGAAGACGCCGTCGACGCGTGTTGCCTTGAGGATCACGTCGGCACCGATCTCCATCGCCCGCAATGACGCGGCGGTGTCGGTGGTGAAATACGGGTTCCCGGTTCCGGCCGCGAAGATGACGACCCGCCCCTTTTCGAGGTGACGGACGGCGCGGCGGCGGATGTACGGCTCGGCGACCTCCTCCATCCGGATGGCGCTCTGCACGCGGGTGTGAACCCCACGGGATTCGAGCGCGTCTTGCAAGGCCAGGGCGTTCAGGACGGTGGCGAGCATCCCCATGTAGTCGGCGGAAGCCCGGTCCATCCCCTTGGCCGATCCGGCGACTCCTCGGAAGATGTTCCCCCCGCCAATGACGATCGCCAACTGGACGTCGGTCTTGACGATCTCGCGGATCTCGTCGGCGATTCCGGCAAGGATCGCGACGTCGATCCCGTACCCCTTTTGCGTACAAAGCGCCTCCCCGCTCAGTTTCAAGAGGACGCGCTTGTATTTCGGTCGAGGCATGGGACCTCCTTTAGGTCGAACTCGTTTCCCCCAGCTGGAACCGCGCGAAGCGACGGATCGACATGTTCTCCCCCAGCTTCCCGATCAGTTCGTTCTGGGTCTCCGCGACGGTCTTGTCCGGGTTCTTCACGAACTGCTGTTCCAGCAGGCAGGTATCGCGGAAATAGCTCTCAATCTTCCCCGAGACAATCTTTTCGATGATCGCCTCCGGCTTTTTGGATTCCTTGGCCTGGGAGCGGTAGATCTCTTTCTCGCTCTCGAGCACGTTCGCGGGAACCTCTTCCCGGCGGACGTAGATGGGGTTCGCGGCGGCGACCTGCATCGCCATGTCCCGGACGAAGTTCTGGAACTCCTCGGTCCGGGCCACGAAATCGGTTTCGCAGCTGACCTCGACCAGGACGCCGAGCTTCCCACCGGCGTGGATGTACTGGCCGATCAGACCGTCTTTCGTGTTCCGGGTCACCTTCTTGGCGGCGCTGGCAAGCCCCTTCTTACGGAGAAACTCGATCGCTTTGTCCACGTTTCCGGACGATTCCTCGAGAGCCTTTTTGCAGTCGAGCATCCCGGCTCCGGTCTTTTCACGGAGATCTTTGACGAGTTCGGGTGTGATGGTCATACGCTTCGCTCCTTATTCCTGGGCCACCGCGAGGGGCTCCGGGGTGGTTTCAATGACCGGGGCGGCGATCACCGCGGCCTTCGCCGCTGCACGTTTGGCGTCGGCTTCCATCCTGCGCCGGGTTTCTTCCTGGATCTTCTGCTCGAAGACCCGCGCCCCTTCGAGGCACGCATCGGCAGCCGTTTGCAGGAAGAGGCGGACCGACTTCAATGCATCGTCGTTGGCGGGGACCGGGAACTCGATCCCGTCCGGGTCGCAGTTGGTGTCGATGATCGCCACAAGAGGGATCTGGAGTTTCATCGCCTCGCTCAGGGCGATGTGCTCTTTCCCCGGGTCGACGACGACTACCAAGCCGGGAACGCTTGCCATGGTCGTGATCCCGTTCAGGGCCCTGGCGAGCTTCTCCCGTAGCTTTTCCAGTTCACCGGCTTCTTTCTTTGTGATCCGCTGGATCTGATCCGACGTCTTCAGGTTTTCGAGATCGCGCAGGCGGTCGATTCGGGTCTTGATCGTCTTGAAGTTGGTGAGCATCCCCCCCAGCCAGCGCCGGTTGACGAAGTGCTGGTTCGCCCGGGTCGCCTCCTCGGCGATGATCTCCTGAGCCTGCGGTTTGGTTCCCACAAAGAGGACCTTCTGTCCCCGCGAGACGGTGTCGATGATCGTCTTCTCGGCTTTCGCCCAGAGCTTGGCGGTCTTTTCGAGGTCGATGATGTGAATCCCGTTCCGGGCGCCGTAAATGTACGGGCGCATTTTGGGGTTCCAACGGTGGGTGCGGTGGCCGAAATGGGCTCCCGCCTCGAGCAAGTCACGAACGCTGATCGGCATACTACTCCTTTGGTTTTGGTTAAGCCTCCGCTGCCCAACCTTCGATCGAAGGTCCCCCAATCCTCTTTCGAGAACACCCGAGGGGTGGAAAATCCAACCATAACGACTAGTTATGGCGACAGCGTGTGTCGTTAAAAAGCGGCGCAACTTATATGATTCGATCCAGACAAGTCAAGAAGTCAGATGACGGCCGATTCGCACAAAAACCGCTCGAGTGAAATCACTCTGGTTTTCCGACCCAGGTCCAAATCCTTTTTGGTGACACAAATCCCCGTACCGAATGCCCGCTCCATTCCTGCCAAATCCCATGCCGAGATTCGTTCCTGCCATTTGACTTCGACCGGCAGCTTGCGCCTCCCCTTCACCACCAGGAAGTCGATCTCGTTTCGAGCAGCGCTCTTCCAAGTGAAGACCGTTCGGGATTGGTGCAATCCCTCGTGAAGATCGTCGTCGAATTCGCGAAGAAGCTTTGCGCCGGTCACCCCCTCGGCGATCAACTCAGGGCGTGGATTTGATGTCGGCGCCAGGCGGAAGAGCGCCGGGTCAATCCAAAGGAGCTTCCGATCCCGTTTGAGCGCTACACGATTCCGTCCCGTGTCGAATCCCCAATACGTGGCCAGCAGGAAACTTTCCCCGGCCGCCCGGACATAGGCCCGAGCGGTGTCCCGGGAGGCCGAGGAGAACTGTTTTCCGAACGCTTCCCAACTGGTCGCGGTTGTCCCTTGGAGCGCCAAGGCGGCAATCAGCTCCTCCGCGATCACACGATCAAATTTTCGCCGCTCGAAGTCGGAAAAAAGGGCATCCCGTTGTTCGCGCAGACGCTGTTCGAGGAAGGAGCGCTGCTCGGCAGAAGCGCATGCGGCGATGGCGGGGAATCCCCCCACTTCGAAAAAGATCTCCAAACCTTTCGGTTCCGGAAGTGAGGTGGCATGAAGAAACTGAGGAAACGTCATCGGAAGCAACAGGCGGTCGATCGATGAGATGGTCGAAGTAAGCGCCCTCCGGCGTCCCGGCATCCGTTCAGCCCCTCGCCGGATATCGGCAGCGGAAGACCCGGTGACGATCCAACAGGTGGATTGCGCAGCTGCATTTCCGTCCCGGACTTTCTTCAGTACCCGTTGCCACTCCGGAACGGAGGTAATCTCATCGATCAGAATCAGCTTCGTCGGATCTCCCGCCGGGGAGTCGAGGGCGATCTGGACGAGATCCTCGAGCTGACGCAGAGTTCGGCAGGTATCGGCCGTGCACCAGACGATCGACCGGGGTGGATAATGGTGTTGCTCGATGAGGAGCCGGATGAATCGTTTGAGCGAGGTGGTTTTTCCGACCCGGCGGGGTCCGCGGAGAGTGTAGACGTTCGGCTCTCGCACATCCTCCGGCACAAAAGGGGCTGGATCATAGGTGATCTTCAGCGTGGATGCCTTCTGAAGATCTGGATCTTGCGAAAGCCCCCCACTCATCCACCAAGAATTCAAGCTCGTTAGGTTCGGTTTCACGTTTTCAATAGTATACTAGTGAAAAACCATGCCTTTTTCAATACTCAATTTGAGCGAGCCATTGTTTCTTGGATGCTCTGCCAATCTGTTCTGCACCGTATAGGTTCGGACGAAGGCCAAGGTGTCAGCGAAGGTGACGCGAATCCAGACCCCCCAGCTTTGAGATTTCTGAACTACAACTTTAAAATACTCAATCCCGGATTTGGCCGGTCACTTCTTGCACGGCTTGAACATGGCGTCCGCGCACCGGTCGTCGAGCCTGGTTACAGCAGCGCGGTCATTGGAAGAGAAACCGCGCCAGGACCATCCCTTCAAGCTGTTCTTTACAAGAGAGAAGGCGTACGTCGCCGGGGCGGATTTCACCCCGTCCCTCTTTTTCTCTCTCACTTTGACATCCACGTAGGACAGAGAATTGGGGTCCGATAATTGGGGGGTCGTCCAGTCCAACCGTTCGCCGATCTGCAGGATGGTGGGCATGACGTTTTGCGGGAGGACGTCCCAGGCCCAATCTGTATTCGATGCCCCGAGATTGAATTGACAGGATGCCATCCGCTCCAGGCCGGCAACATCTCTCTTTTCGATCGCTTTTCGAATCAAGCGGCCGAACTCCTCCGGCGTCGCCGCCGCAAAGTCCTCCGCTCGCCTCTTTCTGCACTTCAGGAACTGAATCCCCGAAGCCGCGGAATTCTTGTACAACACGGGTGCCATCTCGCTCTCCGAGGAATACGTCGCCAGGGGATGCTCCCGGATGATTCGTTCGTAGAGCTCGATCGCCGCATCCAATTTTCCCGCATCTCGAAGGCTGCCGGCTTTGGAAAACAAGGCCTCGACCTGGGCGTTGGGCGTGGGATCAGGGGTCGGTGTTGGCTCAGCCGATGCGAGAGAGAGCAGTGATACGACGATCAGCGGAAGGATCGATCGCCTCATGGTTTCTTCGACGGAGCGTTCGAAATCGAGGTCAACACGATCTCGATCCGCCGGTTCTT
This sequence comes from Pseudomonadota bacterium, assembly GCA_043809315.1. Taxonomy (GTDB): domain Bacteria; phylum Bdellovibrionota_G; class JALEGL01; order JALEGL01; family DATDPG01; genus JAZDDX01. The sequence goes on along the minus strand of JAZDDX010000007.1, from coordinate 103,416 downwards.
CTTCCGCCCGTCGGCGGTATCGTTAGCGGCAATGGGTCGGTGCGTTCCGTACCCGATCGCCGCAAGTCGAGCGGCATTGACGTCATTGTCCTCGAGAAAACGCGCCACGTGCGCAGCCCGGTCGGCGGAGAGCTCCCAGCCGCTCGGGAACGTCTTCTTGATCCCCGCCGGGATCGGCCCGTCATCGACATAGGTCCCGACCTGGATCTGCTTCTCTTTCGTCTTCAAAACGCTTGCGACCCGTTTCAGCAGCTTCTGTCCGTTCGCCAGGATCTTCAGATTCGCAGGCGAGAAGAGGGCGTCGTACGCGATCTGGATCGTCAGATGATCCGTATCCTGGACGATCTTTACCTCCCCGGCCGCGATGTCGGTCCGGAGTCCTTTCAACAACTCGTCGTACGTTTTCGAAAAGAACTGTTTCTGCTCCTCCGGGACCATCCCTTCCTGCTGCCGCTTCAGAAGCTCCTGCTGAACCTCCGTCGACTTCCGGGCGTAATCGGCGTTCTTCCCGACCAGCATCTGGTTCGTGTTCGATAGCTCTTCGTTCCGGGTTTCGAGAGCCGAAAGCTTCTTCGTCGCATCGTCGAGCTGGGCTTTCAGCGTGTCGCGCTCCTTCTGGAGAGTTCCGAGGTTAGAGGAGAGCTGGATGTTCTCCGCCAGCGTCTCGTTGTGCGCCCCCTTCGTAACGCAGGCGGAGAAGGGGAGGGCCAGAACCGGGACCAGGAAAAAGAAACGACGTGCCATAGAAAGGGATCTTACCCTGGGGGAAGTTGAAGGCAACCGAACGAAGGCCTGATACACTCCCCCCATGGCCGATTTCTTTTCCGAAGCGACGGCCGGGTTTCTCCAGCCGATCGCTCCGCTCTTAAACGACCCCGAGATCAGCGAAATCATGATCAACGGGCACGCCCAGATCTATGTCGAAAAGAAGGGGAAACTGTACAAAACCCCCGTCACGTTCGAGGACGAGGAGCAGTTGATGGCGGCGGCGAGGAGGATCGCCCAGACCGTCGGGCGGGCGGTCGACGCGAACCACCCGATGATGGACGCCCGGCTTCCCGACGGCTCCCGGGTTCACGTCATGGTCCCCCCCATCGCCCGGAAAGGGGTCTACGTCTCGATCCGGAAGTTCGGTCGTCAATCGTTGTCAATGAAGCAGCTCGTCGACGCAGGAGCCCTTTCGGTCGGGATGGCGAAGTTCCTGAACCTTTCCGCTGCCCTTGCGAAGAACACGATCGTTGCCGGCGGAACCTCCTCCGGAAAAACAACGCTCTTGAACGTCATCTCGACCCTGATCCCGAAAGACCAGCGGATCGTCGTCATCGAGGACGCAGGGGAGCTCCAACTCCAGCAGGATCACCTCCTTACGATGGAAACGCGCGCCGCCGAGCCGGACGGGACCGGCGCAATCGCCATCCGCGATCTTCTGCGGGCCTCCCTCCGGATGCGCCCCGACCGGATCGTGATCGGCGAAGTCCGCGGCGGCGAGGCGATGGATCTCTTGCAGGCGATGAACACCGGCCACTCCGGATCGATGGCGACCGTTCACGCCAACACACCGAGAGGGGCCCTGGCCCGTCTCGAGACCCTGGCGCTCATGTCGGATGTTGCGCTGCCGTGGCGCGCGCTTCGGAGTCAGGTCGCTTCCGCGATCGAGGTGATCGTTCAGGCCGCCCGGCTGCGGGATGGTTCCCGGAAGATCACGCACATTTCGGAAGTGGGGGATCTCACGGAGGAAGGAAACTTCACCGTCACCGATCTCTTTGTCTACGAGGTTCAATCGGTCGACGAAAAAGGGAAGATCGTCGGCCGGCACATCCCGACCGGGCAACACCCGTCGTTCCTGTCCCAGGCCAAGGCACAGGGGTTTACAGTCGACGAGACCCTTTTTGATCCGAAATAACACAACAATACCAGCCACCTAGTTTGTTGATCGTCCTGACGGCGAAGGGCGTTTTCGCCTGGACCGTCTCGGCGCGACGTTCTGGTTCTGATCGTAGCGGCTTAAGGAACCAGACGTTCCATCATTCTCGGGAACGGGATCGTCTCCCGTACGTGGTGTAATCCGCAGATCCAGGCCACGGTACGTTCCAGACCCAAGCCGAAACCGGCATGGGGGACAGAACCGTACCGCCGGAGGTCGAGATACCACTCGAACGCCTGACGAGGGAGTTTGTGTTCGGCGATCTTCTTCTCGAGCTTTTCGAGCGAATCCTCACGCTGTCCGCCGCCGATGATCTCCCCGTACCCTTCCGGCGCCAGGAGGTCGACCGAGAGCGAGAGCTTCGGATCGGTCGGGTCCTCTTTCATGTAGAACGCCTTGTTCGCCATCGGGAACCGGTGGACCAGGATCGGGCGGTCGAACTGTTTCGTGAGGATCGTCTCCTCGTCCCCGCCGAAATCGTCCCCCCATTTCATCGGGGCCCCCGCCTTTTGAAGGACACCGATCGCATCGGCGTAACTCATGCGAGGGAAGGGGCTCTTCACGTTCTCGAGGGGGCAGGTGTCCCGCTCGATCACCTTGAGCTCTTCTTTCCGGCGGTCCAGGATGCGCGCGACGATCGAGACGACGAACTCCTCGGCCAGCACCATGTTCTGCTCGAGATCGGCGAACGCCACCTCGGGCTCCACCATCCAAAACTCGGTTAGATGCCGCCGCGTCTTCGATTTTTCCGCGCGGAAGGTCGGGCCGAAACAGTAAACCTTCCCGAACGCCATCGCCCCGGCTTCCATGTAAAGCTGTCCGCTCTGCGTGAGGTACGCCTTCTGGCCGAAGTAGTCGGTTTCGAACAGGGTCGAGGTCCCCTCGCAGGCGGCGGGGGTGAAGATCGGAGCGTCGAGGTTCACGAAACCTCGTCCGTCGAAGAACTCGCGGATGGCGCGGACGATTTCAGCCCGGATCGTGAGCGTCGCATGCTGCTTCCGGGACCGGAGCCAGAGGTGCCGGTTGTCCATGAGAAACGCCGTGCCGTGCTCTTTCGGCGAGATCGGGTAGTCCTTGGCCCCTCCGAGGATCTCGAAGGAAGTAAGCGCCACCTCGAACCCGAGCGGGGAGCGGGCGTCCCGGCGGACCGTTCCCGTCACGGTCAGCGATGATTCCTGCGTCAGGGCTTGGGCCGCCTCGAAGATCGGCTCGGGGGCCTTCCCTTTTTCGAGGAGGCACTGGACGATCCCGGTTCCGTCCCGCAGTTGGAGAAAGTGGATCGATTTGCCGGAGCGCATGTTGTACAGCCAGCCGCGCAGCGAGACCTCGCGCCCTTCGAACCGGGGGATTTCGGAGATGGTGATGAACGATTTGTGCACAGAGTCAGCTCCCTTTTCCGAGATTCCAGTCGAAGGAAACCGTGTCGACGACACCGGCCATCCGGAGTTCCAGGCGGGCCGGATCCCCACGACGTTTGAACTTCACGAGAAAGACCTTCGACCACGCGGTAATCTGCGGATAAAAATAGCGCAGAACCGTATCCGTGGAGTCCAGGGCGCCGACATAATCCGGCTCGATCGCCTCCGCTTCGTTTCCGTCGGCGACGAGGGCGAGGCGCCAGACCTTCGCCTCCTGCGTCAGCTTGCCGGTGTCCTTGTCGGTGGCGAAGTGCGAGACGAGGAAGACGTCGAATTTGTCCGCCTCCTCCAGTTCCCGCTTGCGGAGTTTCTCGCGTTCGGTCGGAGGAAGTTCGTATCTTCTCGCGTACTCCTCGACGTACCCCTCCCGCAGCGCACGGCTCTTGAAAACCGCGCTCGTCAGATATCGGACCTTCTCGAGACCGATGAATCGCGCCTCCTTCGTCATCCGGAGTTCGATGTCGTGGTAGGGGCTGACCGGACGACCGGCGAGATCGGTGGGGCGCGAACAGGCGGCGGCGGCGAGGAGCAGTAGCCAGGAATAACGGGGTAATTTCATCTTTCAGCCTACAGAGTCGGAGCCGCGCTCCCCTTTTTCTTGATCGGAACGCCGAGCTTCTCGACCGTTTTCAGCAGTAAATCGAGATCCATCGGCTTGTCAAAATACTCGTCGGCCCCCAGAGTCTTCGCCTCCTTTCGGATCTCGTCCGATCCGTAGGCGGTGATCAGGATGATCTTCGAGCTCGGGTGCCGTTTCTTCGTGAGTTCGACGATCTGCATCCCTTCCATGTCGCTGGTTTTCGAGAGACGGAGGTCGGTAATCACGATGTCGAAGAAGTAATTCTCGAGCGCCTTTTCCGCCCACTCCGCCCGGTTGCAGGTGATGACGTCGACCCCCTCTCCCTTGAGGGCGTAGGCAAGGCTCAAGAGGATGGTTTTCTCGTCGTCCACGACCAGGATCTTCTTGGGTGTTCTCATGGTTTCCTCCGAGCTAAGCGTAATCGCCGGACCCCGTCAAGACGCTTTCCGGCGGGATCTCGACGCGGAAAGTGGTCCCCTCGGCCGGCCGGCTGGCGCAGCGGATCGTCCCGCCGTGTGCCTCGACGATCTTCCGGGAGATGGATAGTCCCAAGCCGACCCCCCCCTTTTTTGTGGAGAAGAACGGCTTGAAAACCGATCCGATCGTCTTGGGATCGATCGGTTCCCCTCCGTTCTGGATCTCGAAACGCCAACCCCCCTTTTCGATGAGACTGCGGACCTTGATCGTGTCTCCTTCGGGGGAGGCCTGGATCGCGTTTAAGATCAGGTTCCGGACGACCTGCTTCATCTGTTCCTCGTCGACCGCGACCGCCTTTTCCGGGGGATCGAAAGCGAAATCCAAGCGGAGCCGCTTCTCGTCGAGGTCGGCCTGATGGAACTCCGTGAGTTCTCCGAACAGCTTCCGCGGGTTGACGGCCCGGCGTTTCACCGTCGCCGGCTTGGAGAAGAGTAGGATCCCTTTCAGGAGCTGGTTGAGCCGCACGATCTCCTCCAACATCGAATCGGCCAGTTCGCGCGTCTCGCCGTGGGCGGGGGCCTCGCGAGCGAGGACCTGGGCGACCGAGGAGATCGCGAAAAGGGGGTTCCGGATCTCGTGCGCGATGTTCGCGGCCAGCTCTCCGATCGCCGCCATGTTCGACTGCTCCATGAGACGCGCCTGCATCTCCGTCTCGCGGCTCATGTCCTGGAAGATCACCACGCGCCGCCGTCCCGCTCCCGTTCCGTCGCGGATCGTGAAGGTCGTCATCGACACGGGAATCCTCTCGCCCGATTTATGAAGGCGCTCGGTCCGGAAGCCGACGATCGTTTCCCCCGGAGTGTCCGGCTTCAAAATCGCGAAACGCTGCGACTCCTCCACCCGGTCCGGAGGAACGAGAAGCTCCCGGGCGCTCTTTCCCAGGACCTCCTCGGCGGTGTAGCCGTGGATCCGCTCGGCCGCCTCGTTCCAGAACACGATCCGTTGATCCTCGTCGAGAACGACGATCCCTTCGGCGGAGGCCGACGTGATCGACGCCATCAGACGAAGTTGCTCCTCCGCTTTCTTTCGCTCGGTGATGTCTTGGATGACGCCGATCGCGTTCCGCGGTTTTCCCGCCCCGTCGAGGGCCAGAACCGCATCGAGCTGGACCCAGACTGCCGATCCGTTCTTGTGAATGAACCGCTTTTCGAACTGCAACGTGTGACTGTCGGCTTCCTGGAGCTGGCGGAAGCTGGCTTGGGTCCGCTCCAGATCGGCCGGATGGGTTAATTCCTGGGTGAACTTGCCCGTCAGTTCCCCCCTCGTGTAGCCGAGAATGTCGCATAACTTCTGATTCACCTGGACCATCCGGCCGTCGAGTTCGACCTGGGCGATCCCGACCCCCACCTGCTCGAAGAGCGCCTGGAATTGTTCCCGGGAATGGCGGACGGTCTCTAGGATCCGATTTTTTTCCGTGATGTCGCGGGTGACGGTTACGTAGCAGACCGGCGCTCGCTCAGTATCCCGGACGGTGAAGGCCGACAGATCGAGTTCGATTCTCGATCCCGCTTTCGTATTCCCCGAAGTCTCTCCATGAAAGTGCCCTTGCCGTGCCAGTTCCTGTGCCATCGAGGCATAGAACCCCGACTTGAGAATGGAGGTCGGGACCTGCCTCGCAAGTTCATCATCCGTGTATCCGAATAGGCGCCGGTGGCAGTCGTTCTGCTCGAGATAACGTCCTCGCAGATCGAGGATTGCGATCGCCTCCTGCGAATTCCGGAAGATCTCGCGGTAGAGCTTGAGGGCTTCGGCCGCCTGCTTCTGTATCGAGATGTCTCGCTTGACCGCGATGAACGAGGCCGTCTTTCCCGATTCATCCTGCACCGGGAAGGCGGAGAGATCGACCTCGATCTTTTTCCCTCCCTTTCGCCAGGTCGTGATTTCACCGCGGAAGTTTTTCCCGTGAGAGAGTCGTTCTGAGATCTCAGTGAAGGCGATTTCCCCCATCAGGAGTGCGGGGGTCTTGCCTCGGAACTCCTCGTCCGAATAACCGTACAGTTCCCGATGAGCGGGGTTCTGTTCCCGGTACCGTCCGTCGGGATCGGTGATCGTGATCCCTTCGAGAGAGTGCCGGAAGATCGCCTGATAGAGCTTCCAGCGATTCTCGAGAGCCCGCCGTTCGGTGATGTCGCGGAGGATGAACATGCACTGGGCTTTGGTCCCTTTTCCGAAATGGCAGACCTTGAGTTCGACCGGGATCCTCCGTCCGCTCGCGTGAAGGATATCCGTTTCGAGGCCCAACGGGGCGATCGAACGCCGGCTTGAATGACAGTGTTTCTTCACTTGTTCGAGCACCGATCCCGGCAGGAGTCCGGATAACGAACGCCAGATCAACTCATTGGGACGAAGGCCGAACAAGGTTTCCGCCGCCCCGTTGGCGTAGCGGATCGTCCCTTCGGGGCAGGCGACCAAGAGAGTATCCGGAAGCGAGTCGGTCAGCGTCTGATATTTCTCGTTGGTGATGCGGAGTTTGTTGCCGAGCAGTTCCCGAACCTTCAATTCACTCTTTCGGAGCGCAGCCTCTGCCTTGCGTTGCTCCCAGCGGTCGAGGGTGAGAGAGACCATGTCCGCAATCGATGCGGCGAACATTTGGTCCTGGACGGTCCAGCGCCGTTTCCGCCCCACATGCTCGTGGCAGACGACGCCCACGGTCTTTCCCCCGATTCGAACGGCTGCGTCCATCATCGAGGTGATTCCGAGCGGCTCTAAATACCCGGCCTTGAACTCTCGGGTCGCGGGATTTCGGACAGCGTCGTTCGCAACGATGGCCCGGTGCTCCTTGAGTGCCTTGAAGTACGCGGGATACTCTTTCGCGCGAAGCTCGGTTCCCGACGTGTGGCGCTTCCGTTTCAGCTCGAAGAGATCGGCGCATCGGAGGATCTGATTCCGGTCCCCCTGGAGCATCCAAATCCCGGCACGGGCGACCTTGAGGATGCCGGTAGCGGTCTCGGTGATCCGGCGGTAGGCCTGGGTAAGGTTCCCGCTGGCCAGCGCGCGATCACAGGCCAGGCCCAGAAGCGCGCGTTCGCGGAGCTGGCCGGAAGGTTTCGTTTGAGTCCTACCCTCCCTCATCGAGATGCTCTTACCGCAAAACGGTCCCGACCGGTAAGGACTCTCTTTCTCAATTGATCACCGCGTCGGTTCAGGGTAAACCAGCCGGATCTATGGAACAAAAAACCCTGTGTTTTGAAGATCTTGAAATCGGTCGGCGGTCGGTGTCGCAACGGAGGACGATGACCGAGGCGGACATCGTTTCCTTCGCGGGGTTGAGCGGCGACTTCAACCCCCTTCATACGGACGAGGAGTTCGCCAAAAAAGGGATCTTCGGCAAGCGGATCGCGCACGGGCTGCTCGGGCTTTCGATCTCGAGCGGGCTCCCGACGAACGAGACGCCGTGGCTGATTCTCGCGTTCATGTCGCTCGACTGGAAATTCACAAAACCGATCTTCATCGGTGACACCGTCGCGTGCGTGAGCGAGGTCAAACGGAAGAAAGAGACCGGCGCCGACCGCGGGATCGTGATGGTCGAACGGAAGCTCTTGAACCAACGCGAGGAGGTCGTCCAGGAGGGAACATTCACGCTGTTGGTCGGAAAACGGGGCACGAACTGAGCCGATCGATGCGGGCCCGGGTGTTGACGGTCGTCGGGATCCTCTGCGCGCTCTTCGTCGGAGTCGTGTCTGCGCAAACGAATGATGCGCCGGTGCCGATCACGGCTTCCGGAGATTCGCCGATCGCGAAGGCGAACGCCGCTACGGCCCGGGAGGCGGCGCTTGACAAAGCCCTGATCTCCGCCTGCATGACCCAATCCCAAGTCCTGATTCCGCCCGCACTCTGGACGGCGAATCAGGACATCGTCCTCGCCCGACTCTCGGTCGACCCGAAACCGTACATCCAGGATTTCCGTGTGCTGAAGGAGGAGAGGTCCAGGGATGCGATGAAGTTGAGCGTGAGCGCCGTCCCCCGTGTGGAGAAACTTCGTAGTGATCTTGTACGGTGGGGGATTCTCTACGACCGGACGACCCGGCCGCGACTCGGCCTACAGAACCTCGAGAAACGGGCGCCCGGCTCCCGGAAGGGGGTCCCGTCGTCCGATTGGACCCGAAAAGTCGCTCGGCGCCTTGTAGGCTTAGGGTTTACCGTCGACGAGCTCGGTTCCGAGGCTCGGAAGAGTGCATCTCCGGGAACGGAAAGTCATGAGATCGAGATCACTGGAGCCCTCACGTTCGCGGGCGGAAAAACGGTAACCGGGAGCCTGAGCGGCTATCGCGTGAAACCACCGGCCGAGTTAGCCCGCGCACAAGGGAGCTTCTCTCTCGAATCAGGGGAAGATCAGGCGGCGGGGCTGATGGCGAGCGCGCTGCTCGAGAACGTCCTCCCGGCGTACTTCCGATCGATCGGGGAGGGGAGGGACTACCGCATCATCCTGTCGGGGATGAAATCGTATCGCCAGTATTCGGAGGTACGCGACTACCTGAACTCCGGCCGTGGAGGGTTTTCTTCGGCGATCGAGAAAGCCTACGCTCCCTCGCGGGCGACGTTCGCCGTGGTCTTCAACGGGTCGGCCGCGGAACTGGGACGTGCGCTCGGGCTTCTTGCACTCACGGAGGGTCGGATCCTGGTCACGGCGGTGACGGAAACGGAAGTCGCAGGGGAGATCCGATGAAGTGGGCCCGGCACCTACCGACGTCGCTTACTCTGCTCCGTCTGGCGCTGGCGATTCCACTGGTCTATCTGCTCTGGCAGGATCGCGTTCTCGGGGCGCTTCTGCTCCTGTTCGTGGCGGGGATCACCGATCTCTTGGACGGGTATCTTGCGCGCGAATTCGGGTGGCGTACCGCGGTCGGCGCATGGCTGGATCCGGCCGCCGACAAGACCCTGATCACGACGTGCCTCGTGACGTTGACGGCGAAGGGTTATCTCCCGATCTGGTATTGCCTGGTTACGATCGGCCGGGATCTCGGTCTCGTGATCGGTGTATCGGTCCTGCTCTTTTTCGGTACCAAGATCCGAATCCGTCCGCTTCTGTCCGGGAAGTTGGCGACGGTATTCCAGAATCTCACGATCCTTGCCGCGATCTTAACGCCCCTCCACTCGCGGGTAGATCAAGCCCTTCCCGTGATGATTTGGGTCTCGACGGGGATGACGGTGATTTCTTCGCTTGCTTATGCCAGGGTCGCGGGAACGTACCGCTGACCGGCACGTTCCCTGCGACCTGACAACGTATCGTCGGGCGGGGGCTACGCTTTCAGATGTCGGCTCACCCACTTGGTGAGTTCAAACATCGAAACCTGCTTCTTTCCTCCGCAAACTTTTCCGAGAAGGGCGTCGGGGTTGATCATGATCCGCTTCTTCTTGTCCTGCAGCTTCTTCCGCTTGATGTAAGCCCAGGTCTTTTTCGTCACTTGGGTGCGCGGAATCGCCTTGGACCCGACGATCGCAGCCAGAGCTGCATCGGGGGTGATCGGCTTCATGAACGAGTTCATCTTCGCGCCCTTTTTCTTCGGTTTACCCTTACGAGCCGCCATTCTTTTCTCCTTTGGTTAGAGAGGAAACCTACGCCCGGAGGGTAAACGTTTTTTGCGCCGGATACAATTCAACGTTGCAGGACGATGTCGAGCGATCCGGGATGGGGACGGACCTGATATCTCGGGAATTCGACCGGGTACAGGTCGAGGATGATCTGCGTTCCCGGCCCCGCCGAGCGGGTCCGGATCCGGCGAAGAGGGCTTCTCCCCACCGCAACACTGTCGGGTACGCGAAACGATCCCACCGAGCTCAACTCGACGAGGAGGCGCCGCGGGTTGGAGGCGCGGGATACGGTGAAGCGGGAGAGATCCCCCGTGCCATGGACGACCAGTTTGACGAAACTCTTCGACCGGATGATTTCGTACCGAGTGATCTCGGCCCGAACCACGACCGTTGGTATCGGCGACATCTGGGGCGGGGTTGCGGTTGGTGTCGGCGTCGGGGGCGTCGGGATGACCGGTTCCGGGGATGGGAGAATACTGAACGATTCGGGGAGGACCGACGGACGCAGACCGAAGCGCTCGTCGAGATAACGGACCAGCGGGCGGAGAAACAGCATCCCGAGAATCAGAAGAATCGCGGCCAATCCGGCCCACTGCACCCCGACCCGGAAAGGATTTCGTCGGCCCCGGGGCCGTCTTCGTCGGCCGCGCTTGGGGACGTCGAAGATGCGGGTTCGCCCCGCCAATCCGGGATCGGCGTCGTGCAACGCCTCCTCATCGACGGGGGTCGGGACGGCCACGCCGTCCGGTTCGGGCGCGCGCGCCAGCAGTTTCGAGTAGCTCGCAATCTCGTTGATCGCCGTTCGTTCCCGCGACGGCGGCGTCGGTTTCTGAAGCGGACGGCCGTCGGCGCCGATCTCATGTTCCTCCATGTAATGGGCGATCTTCGCGAGGGCCGAGTTGGGCGGGTTTAAGAATCGGACGATTACGCCGTGGCTCCCGTTAGGGTACGGCGTGGTCTTGTGTACCTCGGCACGGAGCTCCACAGACGGAGCGTCCTCGCTCAGCTGCAAGGAAAGCAGGAGAGGGGCGTTTGGCTCGACCGGATGAGGAGATCGCACGAGGAGCCCTTTGAGGTTCATCTTCACGACCAGCAGGAGGAACTCCCGCCCGCTCCGGACCTCCTTCAGCTTTACCTTCGAATCCAGCATCCCTATTCCCCGAGTCTCTTGCGGGCGGCGGCAATCAGATTCTGTCTCGAGGTCCCGCCCGAGAGGATCAGCCTTAGATCCTCCTCGCGCAGATGGTTCAACAACCCGACGGCGAACGCGGCAGGGGTTCTGGGATTGAAAACCAGCGCCTTTTTGATGCTGTACTGGGTGATCCATCGGTCGGAGCGGCAGACCTCGTCCAGAACCGCCGGTGGGGCCTGGTGCCGTGCGGCGATCCGGACGACGTCACGTTCCGTGATCCGCGGGTTGTTCAGAAGCTCGCGGATGACCGCCGGGTCGGCATCGAAGACCAGGAGCTCGATGTTCTTGCGACGAGGGTCGCGACCCAGTTGTTTGCGCCGTCCAAGCGTAAGGCGGCCGAGGCGTTTGGCGAACCCTTCCGGGAGGGTTTCTCCGACCGATCGCAAGGCCGGGCTGGAGCGGAGAAGGGCCGCGACATCCTCCCAAGTCCGCTCGATCGCCACGGCATAGACTTCGGCGAGGCGGTCGTACCCGAGGCGGAAGAATTCCGTTCGACAGCGGACGAGATCGAGGTGAGTTCGCTTCACGGATGGGTTCCGCTGGCATTGCGGGTCGGAGATGTGCCGCAGAAACGTCGCGATCGACTCGGCGTCTTTGGCCGCCAGCACCGTCAGAATTTTTACCACCCGCTGTTTCGGTTCGGGGATGCCGCGCGCGGAAGAGATCAGCTCGGAGCACCAGGCGGCAGGGAACGTTTCCTCCGAGACGACCGACTTCACGGCTTCACTTCTCAATGGACACCTGGTAAGCACCGACCGCGGAAATCCGGCTCGCGTCGATCTCCGCGGAGAAAGGGGTGATCGATCCCGGAGGGAGGTGCTGGGAACCGGAGGAAAACGAACTGTTTTGCAGGAACTCACCGCTCGGGGCGAAGAGGTCGAGGCGGAGTTTGGGAGACAACCGACGTTCGTCGGAACTGTTCAGAATCTCGCCGGAGATGAAGAAAACCCGCTCGACCGCGGATGTCTCCTGCAGCCGACCGCGGTAACTCAGGATCTGCACTTCCCGCGGCACCGCTTTTTTCCCGTATTGGAGAAGGAAGCGTAGGTCGCGCGAGAGCGGTTTTACCCCCATTGCGAAGAGCCCGAACAGGATCCCGAGGAGAATCAGTGCGGTGACGACCGTGCCGCGGCGGATTCGGTCGGCCAGAGGGATCGATCGTGCAACGAACGGCCGGGACCGCGGTGTCGGTGCCTTTGCCAGCGGCGGAGGGGTGGCTTTGAGCAGTCTCGGGGCGCGGGGAATTCTCTCCTCCCGGGGTGCGGCTTCTTTCGGGGGAGGAGGAACGGGCGCCGGTTCGGCGGATTCCGCCGGATCGGAGGGCACATGGACCATGGAAAGCTGATCGCTGACCGACGAAACCAATCCTTCGAGTTCCGTAGGCTCTGGAGGCGAACCCGCCGAGGGAACGGAGTCTAATTTGCCCGGAGAGGTGAAGAACACATACCCGCATTTACCGCAACGGACGTTCGCTCCCGTCGGTCCGATCTTCGAAGGATCGACCCGGAACGCGGACGCGCACCGTTCACACATGACGACCATCGCCGGAGCCGATGATACCCTCGAAAGCGGCTCCTTGACACTCTCCTTGTGACTTCCTACCGTTCATCCGTGCGCGGAATAAAGCTGTGGCTCGGTCTTCTACTCGGAGCGGTCTGTTTATGGTTGGCGTTACGCGGGATCAATTGGGGGGAGGTTCTCGGAAGCTGGGCGCAGCTCAAGGTCGCGCCGATCCTCGGCATCTTCCTGATGATGGTTGCCACCCATTGGTTCCGTGCGCGGCGTTGGGGCGTGCTCCTCCGTCACCTACGTCGCGTAGGATTGCTGGAGTTGTTCGCGATCAACGCCGTCGGCTTTCTCTCGATCCACCTCTTCCCGTTCCGGCTCGGGGAGTTCACCCGTCCTCTGCTCTTGAAACGCCGCCAGCAGGTGTCGATGTCGACCGGGATGGCGTGCGTGGCGATCGAACGGGTCTTCGACGGCCTAGTCGCCGTGGGCCTGTTGTTCGTCGGGATGATTTCGATCCCGAAAGGACAGGGGGAGATGTCGTTCTTACCCGTCGGAGTTCATGCGCTGGCGATCTCCGCGCTCTTAATCTTCGTCCCGACGCTTATCTTCCTGCTCCTGGCGATCACCCAGCGCGATCGAGCCTTGCGCGTGTGCGATTTTTGTTTGCGGGCTGTCCCGGCGCGGTTTCGCAGGCGAATCCGGGAGATCGTGGAGAATTTTTTCGAGGGACTTCGCTCTCTCCCGAACCTTTGGAGTTTTCTTTGGATTCTGTTCGAGTCGCTCGGCGTCTGGGGGGTGATGATCGTGGCCTACTGGCTCGGCCTCCGTGCATTCGGTCTGGACCTTCCCTGGGGAGCGCCGTTCTGCATCCTCGGGATCTCCGCGATCGGCGTCATGATCCCGGGGCCTCCGGGATTCGTCGGAACGTATCAGCTCTTCATGCAGGCTTCGCTCTCCCTCTTCGGCGTATCGCGATCGGTCGGGCTTGCCTATTCCCTCGTGATGTACGCGATCAACATGATTTACGTGACCGGTGCCGGGCTGGCCTTTGCTCCGTTCCTGGCGACTCCCGTGCGCAACCTTTATACGGAAGCCGCGACGGAGCGGGACGCCCAACCTCAATCTCAATGCGAACCCCCCTTGGTCTAGAACGAGCGCTTTACTCCGTCTGGCGCGAACTTTTTCGCGAGGATGCCGGAGGAACGTACGAACGACGGGCGCGAGCCGCTTTCCGAGCGACCGGGCCGGTGGTTTCCACCGCACAGGTGATTCGCTTCCTTCGAAATTGCCGAACAGTTGTCTTCGGCGACGACCGGCTTCTGCCGGACGATCAGAAGATCCTGATCGCGCTTTCCTCTTCCCTGCACTTGGGACCCGGAACGGTTCTGATCACCGACCGATTTCCGGCAGCGAAAGCTTCCGCGATTCACCGTTACTTTCGAAACGGAGGTTGTAGGGAAATTCTCCGCGGGCTCAAGCTCGAGGAGCGGAGCGACAAATTCCCCGAGGGTGGAGCCGCCCTCATTCTGGACATGGCAAAAAGGCGCAAGTGGCGAATCGTTCCGTGCGGGGGAGAAAGTTCGTTCGCACAGCAAGACCAGCGACTGGTCCGTGAAATCTCCCGGACAACGAAGAACGGGGACCGGATCGTCGTATGGACCGGGGCCCTGCGGCTTGCACCGGATCATCTTCCGAAACTCCTCGTCCGCCGTAGAATCGAGGCCGGGTTCGTCCTTCTCGAGGCGGCGGAGACCCGCTGGAGGTGCGGGCGAACGAACGGATGGATCCGCCCTTTCCCCGACACGTTCGCATTCGTAGGACGTTCTCCCCTCGTCACTCTGGAAGGGCATCGGGCCTGGAGTGCGAAAGAGGGGCCGCTGATCGACCCTTCCGAACTCCGCGCCGCGTTCACGAACGCCGTGGAGAAGATCGTCCGACGATCAAAGGGGAGATCTCCGGGACCTCCCCGAGCGTTCTTGACGCCGTTCGACGGGAGCGTCTTCCGCTTTCTTGCCGGGAAAAAAGGACGGCCGGGGGTGAAACGGTTTCTTTGGCAGCGTCTGATTCGCGGAGAGAGTGCCGTGATCCCCTCCGAACGGATCGTCCTGATGTCGACCCTCGACCGGGCGAATCTGGCGGAGGAGGCCGCCCATTTCGTCCGCCTCGCCGGGGTCCGTTCGGTTTCGTTCGGTCCCTACCGTGCGGCCCTGGAGGAGGCGCTCGCATTTTTCGCGAGCGCCTGGATCGTCCCGGGTCGCCGGTTCTCCGGGCCGAAGGAGGAACCGCGGAGTTCGTGGGAGGCGGCTCACAGCATCGGGTATCGCCTCGGACGAAGGCTGGCCGATCGTTCGGATTTTTCACGCGGAGAACGTGCGATTCTCCGGGCAGTTTGGAAGCGGGTTCCCGCAAACGAACGGGAAAGCCGTCTCCTTCTCGGGGCCCTCCGCTCGATCGCATGACCGCATCCCCCTCCGGATCCCGCATGAACGTCCGGCTTCTCGGGGGGATCTATTTCGTTTTGTTCGTAGCGGCGGTCTGGCTGGGAGGAACGAAAAACCGTTTCCGTTTCCCCGAAGCAGGACCGGATCGGCTCGCGCGTTACGGGATCGACCTGATTCTGGCCCTGGCGGCCGCCGCGATCGTAATCTTCGCAACCCGGGTTCTGACCCGCCGGGTTTCCGCCTTCCGTGAGATGGCCCGTCTCTTTCGGGAGATTCTGGGCCCCTTGAATCGGGAAGAAATCTTTCTCGTTTCGGCCTTTTCCGCCGTTGCGGAGGAGTTCTTTTTCCGCGGCTTCCTGCAGGCAGTGATCGGATTCGTCCCGACCTCGGTCTTTTTCGGCCTCCTTCACGTGGGCCCGGGACGGAAATTCATCCCCTGGACGTTGTTCGCCGTGACGCTCGGGTTCGCACTCGGGGGTCTCTATGCCTGGCGAGGGAATCTTTTGGCACCGGTGGTGATGCACTTCGCAATCAACTTCGGGAACCTGCTGGCGATCCAGAGACCGGTCCCCGATCCGGATCAGGGGGCCGGGAGCTCGTAGCGGATGTCGAACGATCCCCAGTGGCCGCACTTGGAGCAGTTCCAGGTCACGGGGATGTACCGCTCGAGGCATTTCGGGCAGACGAATCTTCGGGAGCGTTTGAACGCTTCGAAGAACGATTCGGTTTGCTCCGTCAGGTCCCCCGATTTCTCCCCGGCCAAGAGTTGAATCGAGTCCCGGAGGGAGTTCACGTAGAGAGGGTTGATCTCGAGGGATCGTTTCAGAAATTCCAGTGCCTCGCGGTCGCGGTGCTTTTTCCGAAGGTGACGCGCCAGGGAAAAGTAGATGTAGAAATTGTCGGGAGAAGTCCGGATCATCGACCGGAGCGTGTCCTCGTATCCCGGGAAGTTGTTCATCCGGTAATGCACATCCTCGAGGCGCCGGAGGGCGAGAAAGCTCAAGCCCGGCCACCGCTCGAGAAACGACCGGAGCGCGGCGATCGCGCGATCGTACCGTCGGGCGGCGATGAAGACGTCCGACAGAACGACGTAGGCGTAGGCGCAGTTCGGGTCGGAACGGATCGCGCGCTCGACCGCTCTCCTGGCGCGCCCCGCAGTTCCCCGGCCGAGATGCGCGAGGGCGAGCTCGCAGAGAACGTGAGCCTGGTGGCTCCGTTCCGGCCGTCCGAGACGGATCAGGCGCGCGAGAATCTCGACCGCCTTGTCGTGCGATCCGAGCTGTTCGTAGGTGCGGGCCAGCCCTTCGAGGGCGGGGACATGGCTCTTCGAGAGGGCGAGCGCTTTCAGGAACCAGGATTCGCCGCGGTCTTTGACCCGGCAGGCCGCGACATCGAGCCCGATCTCCGTGAAGAGAAAGATCTTCTGCGCGCCGGTCAGGTTCGGCCGCACGGTGAGGTTCCGGTGAAGGCGGAGGGCGCGCCGGGCCTCCCCGCGGATCCGGAGGAGACGCCCGATCAGAATGTAATCCTCGATCGCGTCGCGGTCTTTTTCCACGCGGGCGATCAGGGTCGCGATCACCGGCTCCAGTTCGGACACGATCCCGAGCTGCCCGGCGGTGCGGTACGAGATCGACATCCTCCCTCCGAGCGGTTCGATCGGGAGCCGGGAGGTGTCGGGGCGCTTCGATACGATCCGAAGCATCTACCGGAACCTCTTCCGGTCGATGAGATCGATCGATGCCTCCGGTTGTCCCTCGTGCGTTAAGTGCTGGTCGAACGGTCCCGGCCCCGGGGCCGAGGGGATGGGGAGTTCGTCATAGAGGGGGGCGTTCCGGAGAGCGTCCAACTCGCGCTGCAACAGATCGCCCAACCGGCGCGCCTTTCGCAGCTGGGCCCGCAACCGGAGGATGTCGATCAAGAAATAAATCCCGGCCGCCACGACCCCGATCGCGAAAGCGACGATCATTGCGAGAGCCATAGGTCTCGGCGGGGAGGTCCAGTGGGCGAACTTCAGAACGATTTCCTGGGAATTCTGCCAGTAGAAGACGATCCCTGAACCGACCAGGACCGCCGCAGTCATGAGCCAGAAGAATGTTCGAATGATACGCATCGGGGCTTCAATCTACCTCCGAACCGCGGGGGTTGGAAGGTTTGACAAAGAGGAGGGAGGCCGGGGAGAATCCTCCCGTGCCGAAATTCATCATCCGCCTGCCGAACGGAGGGGAAACCGCGTTTTCCACCGAGAACGAGGACATCTTCATTGGGCGGATCCAGTCGATCAACGACATCTGTATCGGCGATCCCTCGGTCTCCCGCCAGCACGCGCACGTCAAAAAGCGGGAAGAGGGGTACACGATTTACGACTTGAAGAGCCTGAGCGGCGTGATCCTGAACGGAAAACGGGTGGCCAAGGCGGTTCTTAAGCACGGGGATCGGCTCCAGCTCGGGGATGTGACCGTGGAGGTCCGCCTCGAGGATTACTCCTCCGAGGAGGTTCTCCGGTCGATCGAACAGTCGGAGCGGACTGAAGCTGAGGTCGAATTCGCCCCGCGCGAGGAATCGACCCACCCGGGGCTCACGATCCCGATCTTCAAGAACAAGCCTTCCAAGAAAAAGAAGAAGTAGGACGGAATCCGGACCGCGGGGACCGGAAACCGCCCCCTCCTTTCCCGCCGTTCGCACGGAATGGTTGGCATCCTTTCTGCTTTCCGACGAATCGGAATGATCTCCAGGATTTACGGGGCGGGCCTAGGAGGGGTCGAACCGTTCGTTGTGACGGTCGAAACCGACGTCGCCCGGGGACTTCCGAAGTTCGAAATCGTCGGGCTGGCGCACAGCTCGGTGCAGGAGGGGCGGAATCGGGTCCTCTCGGCGCTGCGGGCAAGCGGCTTCTTCTGGGGGCCGAAACGGGTCACGGTGAACCTGGCCCCCGCGTCGATCCGGAAGGAGGGGGCGGCGCTCGACCTGACCATCGCCCTCGGGCTTCTCCTGGCGGTGTCTGAGATTCCGCCCTCTTCGACCGACGGGTATCTGGCCCTCGGGGAGCTCTCCTTGGACGGTACGCTATGTCCGATCCGTGGCGCTTTCGCTTACGCCGATCTCGCGAGGCGGAACGAGTGGAAGGGGATCGTCCTCCCGCGACCGAGCGCGGGCGAGGCGTCGCTGGTCGGGGGGATTTCCGTCGTCGCACCGACTTCGTTGCGGGAGCTGGTTTGCTCGTTGCGCGGGGAGATCCCGTGCCCCCGGGTTTCGCCCGTGTTCGAGGCTCCGGCGGAACCGTTCACGGTCGACTTCTCCGAAGTCGGGGGGCAGGAAATCGCGAAGCGATCGCTCGAGATCGCAGCAGCCGGCGCGCACAACGTTCTGATGGGAGGGCCGCCGGGGGTGGGGAAGACGCTCCTGGCGCGGCGGTTGCCGACGATCCTTCCTCCGCTGACGGATGGGGAGCGAAACGACGTTCGGCGGATCTATAGCGTCGCAGGGTTTGATTCGGCTTTCCCCCGCTCGGGGGTTCCCCCGTTCCGGGCACCGCACCACCACGCTTCGATCGCCGGGATGATCGGCGGCGGCAGGCCGTTCCGCCCGGGGGAGTTCACCCTCGCGCACCGCGGGGTTCTCTTTCTCGACGAGATGGCGGAGTTCCGGAGGGATGTCGTCGAAGCGCTCCGGGAGCCGCTCGAAGAGGGGATCGTCACGGTCAGCCGTGCGGAAATGAGCCATCGCCTTCCAGGACGGTTTCTTCTGGTCGGGGCGATGAACCTCTGTCCGTGCGGTGGCTTGGGGGATCCGACAAAACCGTGTGTCTGTCCTCCCCCCGTTCTCGACCGGTACCGGAACCACGTCTCCGGCCCGATCCGCGATCGTCTCGATCTCTTCGTGAGCCTTCCCCGTCCCGCCTGGCGGGAGATCTGGGGGAACTCCTCCGCCGAAAAAAGTGAGGTGATTCGTCGACGGATCGTCCGGGCTCGCGAACGCCAATTCGAGCGACGAAAAGGGGAACCGCTCTGGAACGGGATGCTTACCCCCCGGCAGATCCGTGAGGAGGTGACGCTCGATCGGACGTCGGAAAAATTGCTCGAAGGGGCGATCGAGAAGATCGGTCTTTCCGCCC
Organism: Pseudomonadota bacterium; assembly: GCA_043809315.1. Taxonomy (GTDB): domain Bacteria; phylum Bdellovibrionota_G; class JALEGL01; order JALEGL01; family DATDPG01; genus JAZDDX01. The sequence goes on along the minus strand of JAZDDX010000007.1, from coordinate 84,232 downwards.
GCGGCGTCGACAAGATCCTCCGCGTAGCGAGGACGATCGCCGACCTGGAAGAGGTCGAGAAAGTCTCCCATCCCCATGTCGCGGAGGCGTTGCAGTACCGCGCCTGAGGAGTAATGCCAGGGGGTTGACGAGATGTCTCTTTTAAAGGACAATCGAAATGGTTGAACGGACGGATAAGAAGATCCATGCGGAGTTCTTTCGCACGGAAGCGGGGAATGAGCCGGTTCGGGAGGAGATCAGAGCTCTCGGTAAGCCGGCGAGTACGGAAATTGGGTCGGATATCCGGTTTGTAGAGGAACACTGGAGAGTAGACCGGCCGTATGTGGATCGTTTGCGGTCGGGGAATCGGAGAACGGAAAGGACCGTCTATGAAGTCCGACATAGGGTCGATGGCAACGAATATCGCACACTGTTCTTCGTCTATGAGAATCGAATGATTCTCGTGCATTTTGTTCCAAAGAAGAGTCGAAAACTACCCGATGGAACAATCGAATTGGCGTGGAAGCGAATGAAGCTGTGGATGAACCTTCAGCAAGCGATTCGGGAGAATGATCGAAAGAAGGGTGAAAGAAGATGAAGCACAGGCACGTCGGAACGTCGTTCGAAACGTTTCTGGAAGAGGAGGGAATATCCGCGGAGGTGGCTGCCAGGGCGGCCAAGAAGGCGTTCGCCTACCAACTTCACAGAAGAATGAAGTTAATGCACAAGAAGAAGAGCGGTCTCCGGCGGCTCTTCAGGAGTTCCAGCACGACGGAACGGCTGTTCAACGACCACACGGGGATTTCACTCGAAACGATGGCGAAAGCTGCGCGATACGTCGATTGTCGGTTGACGATCCGGTTGATTGGAAAAGCCGGAAGCCGGAATGGCGACTGACAGCCCCCTTTGACTTCCGGAGTCTCCCCCTGATAGCGACAGACCCCATGAACCTGGACCACGACGGATATGTGAAGCAGCTGGCGCTTACGATCGACCGAGACCCAGGCTACGGGCTCCTCAAGTACACGATCCCTTCCAGTGACGTGAAGACCGACCTGATCGGGAGGTTCTACCCCGACGTGACGACACTCCGGAAAGAGGGAAAGGCTCGCCTTCTGATCGAAGTGATTGCCCCCGATTCGTTCGAAGACGACGAAGAGATCCCGCGTTTGGAAGCATTGTCGAAATATTGCGCGGAGAAGAAGTGGGAGTTCTACATCGCGGTGACGGAATCGGCGGTAAAGAACCTTCTGGAGACGAAGATCGCGGGGCGGGAGATCCGGCCGAAATCGGTCTGGCTCGTGAACGAATCGCCGTTTACGCCGCGGCTCGAAGCGGTTACCTGAGCGGCTTGCGCGCGATCAGCTGGACGCGCGCCTCTTTCGGCGAGATCTGTCGTTCGTTGTAAAAAACCAAGTGCAGTTCGCGGACATGCTCGAGCGCTTCGTTCGGCCGGAAGCATTCGAACGGTTCCGGCTTGATCCCCTGCTCCAGACGGAGCTGTTCCACGGTGTACCCTTCGACCAGCAGCGTTCCCCCCTTATTGAGGCCGCGGGCGAGATTCTTCATGAGCGTCAGCTGCGGGTGGTAGTCGCAAACCACGATCGTGTCGTACTTCATCAGCGGAATCAGAAAGAAATCGAGGTCCTGCGATTTGAACTCGGCCGCAACCCCGGTCTCGACGGCCAGTTTTTTCGCCCGTTCGATCGCAGTCTCGGTGAAATCGAGGCCGGTCACCGTGAACCCTTTTTGCGCCAGGTAGACCGCGTTCCTCCCTTCCCCGGATCCGACATCGAGCGTCTCTCCTCTCCGCAGAAGAGAGAGGTTGTCGGCGAGAAATGGGGAAGGGGCTTTGCCGTACAGGAGGTCGGTCGACTTCGCGTAATGCTGGGCCCACCAATCTTTCGATCCTTCTTTGAGCGGGAGGTTCATGGCGGCGGATCGTACCCCGGCTCGGACCCCTTTACAAAAGGGGGAGAGATGGTGTTTTCTCCCCTGGCGGCGGAGCCGCAGAAGGGATCATGCGCCCATACGTTCCATCGTTTCTCTCCCCCATCCGCAGGTTGACGCGCGAAGTCCGGGTCGGAAATGTCGTGATCGGCGGGAAACATCCGGTCGTGGTTCAGTCGATGACGACGACCCCGACGACCGACACGATCCGGACGGTCGATCAGATCGAGAGGCTCGTGAACGTCGGGTGCGAGATCGTTCGCGTGACGACTCCGGGGGTGGCGGATGTCGAGAACCTCCCCAACCTGCGCGTCGAGATGAAACGACGCGGGATCACGGTCCCGCTCGCCGCCGACGTCCATTTTCTTCCCGAACTTGCCCTTCGCGCATGTGATTTGGTCGAAAAAGTCCGGATCAACCCGGGGAACCTGGCCGACCGGAAAAAATTCGTCACGCGGGAGTACACCGATTCGGAATACGAGAGCGAGCTGGCACGGATCCGGACGGCATTTCTTCCGATCGTCCGGCGCGCGAAGGAGCGGGGGGTGGCGCTCCGGATCGGCACCAATCACGGCTCGCTTTCCGACCGGATCCTGAACCGCTTCGGCGACACGCCGCTCGGGATGGTCGAATCGGCCCTCGAGTTCGTCCGGATCGCGGAAGAGGAACGGTTTCACGAAATCGTAATCTCGATGAAGGCTTCGAACCCGGTCGTCATGATCCAGGCCTACCGGCTTCTGGTCGCCCGGATGGATGACGAGAAAATGAACTACCCGCTCCATCTCGGCGTGACCGAGGCGGGGGACGGGGAAGAGGGCAGGGTGAAGTCGGCGCTTGGAATCGGCGCCCTCCTGTCCGACGGTCTCGGCGACACGATCCGGGTCTCTCTGACCGAAGAATCGGAGGCTGAAATCCCCGTGGCTCGCACGCTCCTTCGTCATTACGAGCGGGGGTTCGAATCGAAAGGGACGAAGGAGGTTCATCCGACCTGGGATCCTTATTCGTACGCCCGTCGTCTGAGCGAGGCGCTCCATGCGGGTCCGCAATCGGTCGGCGGTCGCGAGACGGTCCGGGTCCGGACCGAACTTCCGAAGGGACGATTCGTGACCCTCGAGCCGCCGATCGAAGCGGCCGTAGTCGACTCCCCCATCGATCTTCCCGACCGTTGCTCGTCGGTTTTACGCCCCGACTCCGATCGCCCTCTGGATTTGAGGTCCCCCACTCTCCGGACGAACGAGTTATCGATCCGTCCGTCGAACGCTTGGCTGGAAAAGGCGTACGCCGAGAAGCTTGCGCACTCTCTCGAAGGTCGAATCGTCTGGATCCGCGCCGCAAAGGAAGAAGAGGTCGACCAGGCGATCCGGTTCTTGAGGGGGTTCCGGAAGATCCAGGCGGGGCTCGAGCTCGAAGGGAGAGAGCTGATCTCGCTCGGGCGGAGTGCCGTGGCGAAGCTGGCCGAGGAAGAGCTCCGGCCGCCGATCCATCTCCGGTATACGGCTTCCTCTCAAGACACGGCGGACGACCTCCTGATCCGCGTTCCGACCGAGATCGGATCGCTTCTCTGCGACGGGATCGGCGACAGCGTGGAGGTCTCCTCGCGGGAGGAGGTTTCGTTCAACCACCGTCTTTCGTTCGGTGTCCTGCAAGCCGCGCGCGTCCGGATGTCGAAGACCGAGTACATCGCCTGCCCTTCCTGCGGCCGGACGCTGTTCGATCTCCAGACGACGACGGCGCGGATCCGCTCCCAAACCGGACACTTGAAAGGTCTCAAGATTGCGATCATGGGGTGCATCGTGAACGGACCGGGGGAGATGGCGGACGCCGACTTCGGGTATGTCGGTTCCGGCCCCGGCCACATCAACCTGTATGTCGGCCGGGAGTGCATCGAACGGCAGATCCCGGAGTCCGAGGCGGACGGCCGCCTGATCGACCTGATCCGGCGGAACGGTCGTTGGATTGACCCTCCCTCCTGATCGGGAGATGATCTCGGGAGTCGTGGAGCTTCGAAAAACCGACTTCGAAACCGTGCGACAGATCCTGGCGGTTTCGTTCGAGCGTCCCGGCTCGTTCCCCGGGCTCGTCGACGAGAAGGTCACGCGCAATCGATCCCTTCGTTCCGACTCGCGCCGCGAGCTGACGGCCCTTCTCCACGATTCGATCCGTTGGCGTCGGAGGATCTTCGGCGACATCTCCCCGACCCATCTGGAGGAAGGACGTTTCCTCGCGAGCTTAAGCGAGGCGCGGAATCTGAAAGGGAATCCTCCGGTCGGTCGCTGGTCGTCGCAGACGATGGATACCCTTGCACGCGAACTTTCGTACCCGACCTGGATCATCGACCGATGGGTGAAGCAGTTCGGCTTTTCTTCCGCGGTGTCGCTGGCGCTCTCCCTCAACGAGCCGGCGCCGGTCACGTTCCGTGTGAACACGCTCAAGGTCACCCGTTCCGACCTGATCCACCGCCTCGACGAGGAGGGGCTTCAAGTGACGGAGGGGAGTCACTCCCCCGTGGCGCTCCATCTTCCGGATCGGAAGAACCTCCGCTCGACGCGCGCGTTCCGACAGGGGTTGTTCGAGATCCAGGACGAGGGGAGTCAGCTCTCTGTCCTGGCCGCCGGCGCCCAGCCAGGGCAAACCGTCATCGACGCCTGTGCGGGGGCGGGGGGGAAATCGCTCGCGCTCGCGGCGTCAATGGAAAACAAGGGATCGGTCCTGGCGACCGACTCGGACGCCCGGCCGCTCGAGGAACTTTCCGAACGGGCAAAACGGGCCGGGGCGACGATCGTCAAGACGGCTTGGGTGGCGCCGGATGACCCGATGCCGCTTTCGGCGTTCCGGGAGAAGGCCGATCTCGTTTTCGTCGACGCTCCCTGTTCGGGGTTGGGGACACTTAGGCGACGGGCCTGGATGAAGTGGAACCTGATTCCGGAGATCGCGGACCGGATACCGGCGAAACAGCTGACCCTTCTGCGGCGATACTCGCAGTGGGTGAAGACAGGCGGAGCGCTCTGCTACGTCACCTGCACGCTTCACGCGCCGGAAAACGAAGGGGTGGTGGAAGCATTTCTGAGCGACGAGAAGCGGTTCCGCATGCGCGGGGAGGCGCGAACCGTCCGCCCCGACGTCGAAGGGTGCGACGGCTTCTATTTCTGCACGCTCGAGAAAAGTTCCTGATCAGGGCGCGGGCGGCTTCGAGGCCGCGTCGATCCACCGGCGGACCGCCGGGAGAAAAAGGAACGAAACAAAGCCCAAGAAGAATGCGGCGAGGAAGAAGGGGGCGTACCCCATTCTCTGTGCCGCGAATCCGCCGAGCCCCCCTGCAACCGATCGTGTGAGGGCGAAGAGGCAGGTAAGCATCGCGTACTGAGTCGCGGCGTACTTCTTATCGCAAATCATCATCAAGAAACTCGCGAAGGCGACGTTGGCGAGGCTCAGGTCGAAGCTCTGACTTAGCGACGCCGCGTAGATCGCAGGCCTTCCCAGATCCCAATGCGCCACCGCGGCGTACAGGAGAGCGGGGGCCATCTGAAGAAATGCGAAGACCCAGAGCGCGTGGAAGAGACGGAGCTTCGAGATGAACCAGGCGGCCACGAGCGGAGCCGCAATCGATTCCAGGGAACCCACCGCTCCGGAAACCCAGCCGGTCTCCTGCGGCGAAAAGTGTCGGTCGTGCCAGAACGGGGAGATCATCGGCCCGATCGTTGCACTTCCGAGCTTGTAGGTGAGAACGAAGAGAAGGACGAGGAGGATCCCCGAGCGCCCCATCAACGTGCCGTACCCCTCGAGCCAGAAACGGGAGGAAAAGAACGACGCGGTGGTGCGTGTCTCTGAGGGTGCGATTTCGAGACGGCTATCGGGGGCGGCAAGCGTGATCGGGATGAGCCAGACGAGGAAAAAGCCGCAAAAGATATAGGCCCAATTCCAACCGAAGCGGGATGCCACTGTCCCCACGATGCCGGTTGCAAAAACATAAGCGATTTTCCACGAGATCATCCGGGCCGCATTGGCGGAGGCGACTTCGTCCTTCTTGAGGATCTCGATCGTGTAGGCGTCGATCGCGATGTCGGCCGTGGCGGAAGCGAACGGAAGTGCGATCAACGCGAGAAAAAGGAGTGGCGTGGGGGAAGCGGCGTCCTGGGTCGGCAGCAGGAAAAAGAAAAACGCCATCACCCCCTGCATTGCCGCGACCCAGTGTTTCCGCTGACCGTACCGGTCGACGAGCGGAGCCCAGATCATCTTGAGGCTCCAGGGGAGCTGAAGAAGGGCCAGGAGGCCGATGAAGTCGAGGGAGAGGCCGTGGGTGCGGAAATAGAACGGAAGCTGGAACGTGATCACCCCGAACGGGAACCCCTGGGAGAGATACAGGACGACGATCCAGAATAGTTTCCGCTTCCGCTCCACCTCCTTTCATCATACGGAAAAGAGAGGGTTTCGGGTATACTCGCGTCTCTTTTCGGAAAACCTATGGGACAAGACTCGAACCACCATCCGATCCGCAAGCCGGTGAAGGCGTACAAGAACGAACATTTCATCGACTCCCCCGACGCCCGCGTCGTCCGGATCCTCTCCGAGTTTCTGGAGCCGCAGGTCCGGTTCCGCAAGTTCCGCGTCCACGACACGGTCGTCTTCTTCGGCTCCGCCCGGATCCAACCGACCGAGATCGCGAAGCAACAGCTGGAGGAGACACGGAAGAAAGCGAAGCCGCTTGGGGCGAAGGGGAGAGCGGAGATCGAGCGGGCCGAGCGCTTTCTCTACATGTCGAAGTATTACGAGGACGCCCGCGAACTGGCCCGCCTCTTGACTGTTTGGTCGAAAGGGCTCGGGCGTGGCAAGAGACGGTTCATCGTCTGTTCGGGAGGGGGTCCCGGGATCATGGAGGCGGCGAGCCGAGGGGCGCACGATGCCGGCGGGCTCTCGATCGGCTTCAACATCTCGCTTCCGTTCGAGCAGCTCCCGAACCCGTACATCTCCCGCGAGCTGAACTTCGAATTCCATTACTTCTTCATCCGCAAATACTGGTTCGCCTACATGGCGAAAGGGCTGGTGATCTTCCCCGGCGGGTTCGGGACGCTCGACGAGCTGTCGGAGCTCCTGACCTTGATCCAGACGGAGAAACTCCGGAAAAAGATCCCGGTCGTGATCTACGGGTCGGAGTACTGGAACAAGGTGATCGACTTCAAGGAGATGGTCCGGTGGGGGGTTCTTTCGCCGGAGGACCTCAGCTACCTCAAATATTGCGATACGCCGAAAGAGGCGTTCACCTATCTTTCGACGACACTCGAACAGTTTTACGGTGATTTGGGAGGGTTCGTATGATCCGGAATCTTTCGGCTGTGACGGTGATCTCTCTGGCCCTGATCGGCTCCGCCCGAGCGGCGGAAGGGGGGACGGAGGCCCAGTTCCTGATGGCGCGGGAGACCTCGGTCGAGACGGCGTTTCGCGCCCAACTCGGGGTCGGCTGGCTCGGAAAACCGGGGCTGACCGGCGGGCGAGGGTCGCCGATCACGAACTATTTCGGCGTCGAGTACGCCATGACTCCCGATTGGGAGATCTCGATCGGCCTGCCCCTTGCGGGGACGCTCTCGAAAGGGCCGGACGATTACGGGATTGGAAACATCGTCATCGGTGCGAAGTACGTGACCCCGTTCGACCGGTTCCGTTTCGCGGTCGGTGCGGACGTTGCCCTCCCGACGGCGCAGACCGGGGCGAGGCTCGGGACGTTCTTGAGGCCGGTCGTTTCGTACGCCAAAGATCAGGCGGCGATCTCCCCCTACGTTGCGGTCAGTTACATTCGTGATCGTTTGACCTTCTCCCTCGATCTCGGGAACGATCTTCAGATTTTCACGAAGTCGGATCCCTCGAGGGACAAGATCGAAGACATCATCTCGTACGACGCGGCGGTTGCGATGTCGATTGACCAGAATCTTTGGGGGACGGTGGAGATGGGGGGGTACTCGACGATCTCGGGGGGGAACAAGCAGACCGAGCTTTATGCCGGCCCCGGCTTCCGTTTCCAGGATTACGAGATGTCGTTCGGGGTCCATCTCCTGGCCCCGTTCCGGCAGCCGGCACGCGGTGTATTCGGGCTTCTCATCGTCGGGGACTTCCGCGTCATCTTCTAGTGGACGACGGCCTCGCGAAAGCGGCGACGCGCTTCCACGACTCGGCTTCCACGGCGGGGGCGATGCCCCGTTTTTTCATCGGCGTCGGAACGATCGCGCAGCGGGACACACTCTGTAAGTATCTCGGGGAACGCGGATTTCAACTCGTCCAGGAACCGTTCGCGGCTCCGAAACTCTGGCCGCGCGCTTTCGAGCGGCACGAGGGGTCGCATTTCAACTCGACCCTCTTCGTCCTGACCGGCTTGGAACACCTCTACGACAAGTTCGGGGACGAGGTGCTGAGACGCATCCAGGTCGAACGGAGGATGCTCGAGCGGACGGCGACCTGGACCCTTCTCTGGCTCGAGTCGTTCCCGGTCGCGGGGAGGCTTCGTTCGCAGGCATCCCAGCTCTGGAAAGGGGCGGACGATTCGATCGTTCTCCCCCCGGTCGATGCGATTTCGAAGCTCGACTGGAAGGAAGTGGGATCGGAGGAAACGCTCTTGAGCGGGATCGGGGAGATCGCAATCCCCAAGTCGGTGGCCGACCGGCCTCTTTCGGAAGTTCTGACCACGTTCTCCGATCCGGAACTCCGTTTTTGGGCCGATCTGATCCGTCTTCGTCCCACGGATGCCCTGCTCACGATGTCGCTGGCGGCGAAGGAGAAGAAGGCGCTTTCCGCGGAAGCGGGAAGGGCGGTGATCTCGATCGCCTCCGTGTTCCAGATGCAGAATCTGCAAAAGACGCTCCGGAGCCGCCTCGGACAGGAGGAGTTCTTGAAGCCGGTGCCGAGTCTCCTGCGGACCGACGAGTCGCGGAACGTCTTTCGGGAGGAGTTCGAACGGATGCGGGACGGTCAGCGCTGGGTCGAGCTGGGGGAGGCGCTTCTCGGGCTCGCCGATCTCGAGGCGATCGAGCGGAGCGCCGAGGCGGCGCTCGAAACCGTGAACTCGGTTCTGGGGGGGCCGGTCGGCTGGATCCCTCTCGGAGCGGGGATGCTCTTCGACCGACCGATTCGGTTGAGGGCGATGATCCTCCGGGCGGTCGGGATGGTTTCGGAAGCCGCGGCCGACCTCGATACGTTCGAGGAAGCGGCGCGGAGTTCGGGCCTCGATCCGTTACTTGCCTCGGCCTTGGAGGCACGCGCATACCACGTCGAGGATCTCGGCGACCTGGCTCAGGCCGAGAGCTTGCGGATCAAAGCGGAAGAGCTGAAGAGCGGCTGACGGTTACGTCGTCTTCGGACCCAGTTTCCGGGAGAAGACCAGGCTCAAGATCTCGTCGACCATCGCCGGACAGATCCGCTGGAGATACATCAGAACGTTCCCGGAGAACGTGAGCGCCACGCGGCGCCGTTTTTTCTCGACGGCCCGGACCAGGAGCTTCCCGACCCGGATCGCCGACATCCCTCCCCGGCTCCGGATCGGCGGGGCGTACCCCACTTTGTCGGCGTTCGTCTGGAAGTCGGTCGCGGTGAGGCCCGGGCAGAGAAGCGTGACCCCGATTCCGAACGGCCGCAGCTCGAGACGCAACCCTTCGTCCATCGCGTTCATCGCGAACTTCGTCATGCAGTAGGCGGTCATGTACGGCATCGAGCGGAACGAGATCACCGTCGAGACGTTCACGATGTGCCCTGTGTGCCGGGCCTTCATATGAGGGATCACCGCCTGCGCGCACCAGATCGCCCCGTAGAGGTTGGTCGAAAAGATCTTGTGAAGATCCTCTGCCACGAGGTTCTCGACCGCCGCGTAATGGCCGTACCCTGCGTTGTTGACCAGGATGTCGATCTTCCCGAACCGGTCGATCCCCTTGGCGACCATCTGCTTGCACTCCGCCTCTTTCGAGACGTCGCAGGGAACGATCAGCGCCTCCGACCCGATCGCTGCGATCTCCTTTGCCACCTCTTCGAGGCGGGCCAGATTCCGGGCGGCCAGAACGACCCTTGCCCCCTTTCGGGCGAACTCGAGCGCCGTTTCCTTCCCGATCCCCCCGGAAGCTCCTGTTACGATAACAACCGTCTCGCGCGTGACCTTCATTCGCACACCCTACCACAGGAAAAAATCCCCCCGAACCCCTTGCGAATCGTATCGGGATCGGTACCATCCTCCCACCAGCCGAGAGCCTCTCTCGGCTGAGGTTCTTCTGTGGCCAATTATTTCAAAGAGTTAGACGGGAAATGGGCCGTCGTTCTGGGTTCGTCGAGCGGGTTCGGCGGGGCGACGTCGATCGCCCTGGCTCGTGCCGGCATGCATATTTGCGGCGTCCATCTCGATCGCAAGGCGACCCTGGAGAATGTCGACCGGATCATCGGATCGATCCGGGAGGCGGGACGGGAAGCACTTTTCTTCAACGTCAACGCCGCCGACCCGGACCAGCAGGCCGAGGTCATGACCTCTCTTGCGGCCAAACTCGGCCCGACCGGAACGGTGCATGTCCTGATGCACTCGCTGGCGTTCGGTGCCTTGAAACCGTACTTCGGTCCTCCGGGAGAGGCGATCAACCGGTCGCAGCTCGAGATGACGCTCGACGTGATGGCGCACTCCCTCGTCTACTGGACGCAGGATCTGGTTGCCCGGAACCTGTTGAAGGAGGGGGGAAGAGTCTTCGCGATGACGAGCGCGGGAGGGGAGAGGGTCTGGCCGAACTACGGAGCGGTTTCCGCGGCCAAAGCGGCCCTCGAGTCGCATGTCCGGCAGCTTGCCCTCGAACTTGCCCCGAAAAAAATCACGGCCAATGCGATCCGGGCCGGGGTCACCGACACGCCGGCTCTCCGGAAGATCCCGGGGAACGAGCGGATGATCGGGTTGGCGACGGCACGGAATCCCCACCGGCGCCTCACGACCCCCGAGGATGTAGCGGACGCGCTGGTCGCCTTCTCACTCCCGCACGCCCGATGGATCACGGGGAACGTGATCGGCGTCGACGGCGGCGAGAACATCGCGGACTCCAACCGGTAAGGAGAGAAGATGCCGGTTCAAATCCGAGTCCCGATGACGCCCAACGGAAAAACGAAACTGGTCGAGGAGCTGAGCAAGCTCAAGACGGCCGAACGTCTGAAGATCGTCGCCGAGATCGAGACGGCCCGGAGCCACGGGGATTTGAGCGAGAACGCCGAGTATCACGCCGCGAAAGAGCGGCAGGGGCAGCTGGAGGCGCGGATCCGTTTTCTGGAGGACCAACTCTCCCGCGCCGAGGTGATCGACCCGAGCCGGATGGACCCCTCCCGGGTGATCTTCGGAATGACGGTGCGCCTGTACGATCCCTCCGCGGACAAAGAGTTGTCGTATCGGATCGTCGGTGAACTCGAAGCCGATCTCGGGAAAGGGTACATCTCCGTCAACTCCCCGATCGCGAAAGCGTTAATCGGGAAGAACGTCGGGGATGTCGTCGAAGCGCAGGTCCCCGGCGGCCGTCGGGAACTCGAGATCATCGGGATCAAGGTCGACTGAAAGATCAGTCCTTCTCGAATTTCGTCTTTCCCACCTCCGAAAAAACGGGTTAACTACCGCCCCATGCGTGCTCTCACCTATCTGGCCCGGCGGTTCGTCGCCGGGGAAGAGATGTCGGACGCTGTGGAAGCGGTCCGCCGGTTGAACGGAAACGGGATCCTCGCCTCGCTCGATGTCCTCGGGGAGGCGGTGACCGACCGGAACGAGGCGGAGGGGGCTGCACACGATTACCTCCGGCTGCTCGACGAGATCGCATGTCAGGGGATCGCGGGGAACGTCTCGATCAAGCTGTCCCAGATGGGGCTCGAGATCGACACCGAATTCTGCTTCTCCCAGATGCACGCGATCCTGGAAAAAGCCCGCCAACAGGAAAACTTCGTCCGGATCGACATGGAGAGTTCGGCGCTGACGCAGTCGACGCTCGACGTCTACTACCGTTTGTATCGGGACCATCCGAACGTCGGGATCGTTCTTCAGTCGTATCTCTATCGAAGCGAGAAAGATGCCCGGGATCTGGCGGCACTTCATGCCCCGGTTCGGGTCTGTAAGGGGGCGTACAAGGAGCCCCAGAGCATCGCCTTCAAGAACATGGACGACATCCGCCGTTCGTTCCGGACGATGGTCGAGATCCTCCTCCGGGGGGGATCGAAAGTCGGGATCGCCACGCACGACGACCGGCTGATCGACTGGGCGATCGAGTGGACGGGTGAGGAGAAGATTCCCCGCGACCGGTTCGAGTTCCAGATGCTCTATGGCCTGCGTCGGAAACGCGCCCGGGAGCTGGCAAAAAACGGATTCCAGGTCCGGACTTACGTCCCGTTCGGGTCGCATTGGCTCCCGTACTTCATGCGCCGCCTGCGGGAGCGGAAAGAGAACGTCTTCTTCGTTCTAAAGGGTCTCGTTGCTGACTGATTTATGATCCGCCCTTACCGCTGGTACTGCTCGTGCTGCTGGTGCTGCTCGTACTGCTACTGACGCCGGTGTTGGTCGGCAGCGCCGTTGCGACACCGGCACCGGAGAGACCGAGGTCGGCCCGCTTCGTGACGGTCGCAAGATACGGGTCAGCCAAGGCGATCGCCACCGAGTCGTTGCTGAAGGGGGCGACAATGACCCCCTGGACCAGCTGTCGGCGGTCGGATGAATCGCGGGCGATGACGTTCACGAGGAAAACGGCGTTTTTTTCGTTGGAAGCCGTGAAATAGACGTTCGGCTGGCGGACGACGATGACCTGCGTGTTCTTGAGCGCGGTCCCCATGAAGTTGCACCAGACATTGTCGGCGCCGGGGCGGATCTCGTCGAACTGCTCGGTGGTGTCGAAGTAATCGGGACAGGGGGCGCTCGAACAGTCATTCCCGGAGCAATAGGGGTTGTTATAGGGCGGCGTGTTCGACTCACAGACGCTCGACCCCGAATCGATAGGCGGACAAATACACTGCAACCCTCTCCCCCCTGGAAGAGAAAGGGTGACCGAGGAAATGGTTTGCCCGGAACAGGCCAGTGCTCGGTTGGTCAGGACCGTCGAATCGTTTTTCGGTGCGATGGTATCGTTCTCGGCCCCGGAATAGTTCGCGATCTGCCTGAAGCGGTGAAGCGTAGTCTGGAGGCCTTCCTCGGCGAGGAGCACCAGGCGGCCCTCCGCCGCCTTTCCACCCGCCCGGAAGATCCCCAACGTCGACATCCGGAGGCCGAAGACGCCGATCATCGTCGCCACGATCAGAACGATGAGCAAAAGGATGAGAGCCACGCCTCGATTTTTTTTCGGATGTCTCAAGGGATCCTCCGGAAGAAGGACCACTATAACCGACTCAGCCGCGAAAGGTCACGAATGACATGGTGGGCAATCGGGGTCACTCTTAGAGCAGCCACAACCGCCACTGCCACTGCTGCTGCTACCGCCGGGAATCGGCGTGTTCGTCGGTATCGGCGTCGCCGTGGCCGTGATCGGCGTCGGGCTGGGAGTTGAGGTCGGGATCGAGCCGGTCGGCGTCTGTGTCGGATTGGCGGGGACGACGCCGAGAGGGGGGTCGAACGCGCCGGGAGCCGGGCCGTTCGCCGTCTTGACCTCCAGGAACGTCATGAACCACGCTTTTTCGAGGGCGTCACCGGAGAGGAGGGAATTAGGCAGGAGAGCGCGCCGGTACGGAACGCTCGTCGGTTTCGGGGTGGAGAAGAGCCCGGGAGGAACGATCGAATAAAAGTTGTTCGTTTGTCGGAAGACGTCGTTTGCCGGATTCGCGCAGTTCGAGGCAACGATCGAAAAGAACCCGAGATTGGCGCTTTCGATTCTCCGGATATGGACCAGATCGGCATTCCGGTTCGTCACGCTCCCCCCTTGTTGGGGCTCGACCGCCGCGAGCAACCGCGAATAGTATCCGCTGAGTGATGTGCGCGTCAGCGACGTGTTGTGCCTGACGGCAGTGCCGGTCAACTGGAATTCGTTCGCGAGGATGATGTCGGCGTTCAGCATGTCAATGGACGAGATCCCGACGCCGGTCGAGAGGTAGATCTGTTGTGAGGTTGCGACGGACTGCCCCGGAGGGAGGATGAATCGGCTGTCGACGTCCAGGAATTCCGGGTACCCCAGGTCGTCGTTGGAGGAGGCCCGGTTGCAGGTGATTTCATCCAGATAGACCTTGAACGGGGCGGGGGTGGGGGTGCCCGCCCCGACTTCGAATCTCTTGGGATCGGGGATGATCTGAACCCCCTTGATTCCGGCGAGCGCGATGTTCGTCCCGACCGACTCGATCCCTCGGACGTAGGGGGAGTTGTGAACCGCGATCAGCCGCCCCGGCACGCTTGCGCTGAACGAACTGGAGTTCTGGAGTTTTTTGATCCAGATCTGGCCGGTCAACGGGACATCTCCCACGCCGAACGGTGGAGGCGGCCCGTCGCTCTTGTTCCCGACCGCGGCACCGATGTACCGGTTTTGGTTGAGCTGAAGCGGTTGGGTCGAAAGAGAGGTCAGGATCTGCCCGTCGCAGTCGTTCGTCTGGCACGGGGTCGAGATCGGGGTCGGGGTCGGCGGAGTCAGAGTCGCAGCCGGCGTCGGCGACGCGGTCGGCGTCGGAATCGACCAACGATTGTAGTCATAGTTAGTACCCAAGAGGATCTTCCAGGTAACGTCGTCAAAAACGGTCATGGTCGCCAGGTAGACGTAGATCGGATCGGTCGGAGTCATCTTGGACACCGATCCGATCGCCAGGAGGGAGGTCGCCGCCACCTGGACCTTGGTTGCGGTCCCCGACCAAACCGCGATCGCTTTGGGCATAGGAAGGATGGTGATTCCGGCCGCGGTGTCGTACAGGCCGGGCTGTGTCGGGACCGCCCAGACTTCGCAACTCTCAGCCGCCTGACTCTCCGCATAACTTTTTGTCCCACCGAGAGACGTACAGGGGTACATTTCGCCGGCCACATCCGACACCTTTTTTCCGTTCGTTCGAAGGACCGCGATCGCGGGGAGCCGTTGCAGATTGTTGGAGGCGTTTCTGCCGACGGCATAACCGCCGACAAAGATCGATTTCGGCGGGACTCCTCCCCCCACGGAGATTGCGCTCGGGTAGAACGTGAGCCCTTTCCCGGTGATGCCGGCGTTTGACAACATAAGGCCGCCGGGAGCCGTGAAGGTAATGTCCGGCAGGAGAAATCCTGTGATCGTGTCGACCAAGGCTCCCGATTCGCTCCGAATCTGAATCGATCCCACCCCCATTTCGGGGCGGACGGTGTCCGGGTTCGGCGTGGCATTGCAGTTGACCCCGTCGGTCGAACCGCACGGCTCGATGACCGGGACCAGAACCTCCACTGAACCGTCGGCATACGGGACGATGGCCGGTTTTCCGGTCTTTGGGGCGAGGAGGTTGTTCGAGATCGAGACCGACATCGTTCCCCCCTGATACTGAAGCCTCATGGCCGCTTCCTGGATCGAAGCTTTGATCCGCTGGTCGCTGGTCCGCCCGGTCGAGGGGTCGACGCCGGCGATGTGGGCGCTCACGGCGACGATCTTGTTCAAGTTGGAGTGATAGTTCGCGGCCGCGGAACTGGGGAGGTTCGGCGTGTCGCTGCTGTAAAGCGTGAGATCCATCGGATTGGCAGGAGTCGCGGCCCGGCTGTGTCCGATATCACGCCAGATCTCCCCGCTGTATGTTGCCCCCACGGGGGTAGGAGTTCCCGAGTGGCCCATCACGTAGGTGTCGTCCAGGCGGTCCGTGACCTCGTATCCTTGAGCATCGACCGACTTGAGAACGTCGTACGTCAGCGTGAAGCTTTCGATCGGCATCAGAACCTGGTGTTCAAACGCCGGCCCGGTTTCGGGGTCGTCCTTGCACCAGCTGGTTCGGACGAGGTAGAGCTGCGGCACCCCCGCCGAATTCGCCGCGATCTCGCTTCCGGCGCTGGTCGCGTCGGCTAGGGTCTGGAGGATCTCGCCGCTCTTCGTGACGAAGCGCCCCCGATAGGTGTGGAAGCAGACATTTTCAATCGCCGTGGCGTTTCCGCTGAAGACCATGTCGTTGACAGGCTCTTCTCCGGAAGGGGCCGGGGTCGGGCGATAGGTGGATGAGGTCTGGATAAAGACTCCGTCCGCTCCGACGTCGCTCCGCTCGTCCAACGGGCCGCCGGCGACCGGGGGACCCGCTTGGATCACTTCGTATCCCAGGGCGACGCTGCCGTTGTTCCGCAGTCTCTGGCGGCCGGCGGACGACAGCGCGGCGCTTCCCCAGCTACCTACGGAAACCATCGGGGCGGCGGTCGGGGCACCCGCGGTCGCCGTGGCATTCGCGGCGCCGTTAGCGGTTGCCGTAGCTGCGGAGATGGCGGTTGACGTGGCTCCGGCTGCGGCGGTTGCCGAGACGATGGCAGCAGCGGTTGCCGTGATCTGGGCTCGGGCGGTTACCGTGACGGCCGCGACCGCGGTGGATGTTGCCGCTACCGCGACCGCGGTCTGTGTGACGCGAGCAACGGCGGTTTGGGTGGCGGCCGCGACGGCGGTTTGGGTGGCGGCCGCGACGGCGGTTTGGGTGACGCGAGCAATGGCGGTTTGGGTGACGGCCGCGACGGCGGTTTGGGTGACGCGAGCAATGGCGGTCTGTGTGTAGTTCGGTGTGTTGGTCGGTGGGGCCGGTGTGTTGGTCGCCTCGCACCCCAAATCCGGATCGCACTCGCCACCGACGGCATATGCCGACCGAATTCCAATGACGTCTTCCCACGAAGGGGCCGGAGCTTGGCCTATGGATTGGGGCCCTCCTGCGGTGGGGACAACCGCGGGGCCCGAGACTCTGGCGAGCGCCCACTTGTGGGCTTGGTAGATCAACATGATGTCGCCGAGATCCGGCGGGGAGCTCGTGTTCGCGGATTTGACGTTAATCGGCAATCCGTCTTCGGTGGCCGTGGCCCAATCCGACGCGTATCCAACCGGCTTTGTCGGGATGTAGATCTGCCGCTTCACCCGGTTGACCGCCATGAACGTGACGCCGTCGCTCTGGACGTCACACCATTCAACCTGATTGAGAGGTCCGCTTGGAGAGATCTTGGCGTTCGCCGTCGCACAGTACCCCATCGCGTTGCGGCCGGTCGTGGCATCGAACGGTCCCAACCCCTGATGCGGGAAAACGACCGGAATTCCCTGGCGTGCCCAGGTCGGGTTGCCGGAACGGGCGTCGTCCTCGAACTGCGCCAGCGCGTTGATCGATTGTTTCCCCCGTTCGCCCGCGGCCATCTCGCCGACGTGAACGCGAACGTTGGAGGTGAGAATGCGGTACGTGGCGGCGCCGATCACGGCAACGACCAGCGCGCCGACCAGAAGTTCGGTAATTGTGAAACCGATCTGTGAAGAGCGGGGTTTCCTCACCGGCGAAGCCTCCTGACTATAATCCTTATCATAATCATTCTAACTGAAATTTTACCTTTATGTATACGGATCAATAAGTTGCAGTTTGAAATCTCGGAAATCGCAAACCCAAGTTCCCCTCACGCGACGTCGTGAGGGGCTAACGATCCGGAATCCAGGTCGTTTCCGAACCGCCGGTTTCTCGACAAACATGGCGCGCGAGAACGAAAAGCCAGTCCGACAGACGGTTCAGATAGACGAGAATCGTGGAATTTGCTTCCCCGCGGGCAACAAGCGGAGCGAGCCGCCGTTCGGCGCGGCGGCAGACCGTGCGGGCGAAGTGAAGATGTGCCGAAGCGACCGACCCTCCGGGGAGGATGAACTCGCGGAGAGGGGGAAGATTTTTTTCGAGTGCGTCGATCTCGCTTTCGAGACGTTCGACCCACTCGGTGCGGACTTCATCTTTCTTTGCCGACGAGAGATCCGCCCCCAACCCGAACAGCTCCCGTTGGACTCGTTCGATCTTGCGGTCGGTTTCGTTCGGGAGGGGACGGGCGCGAACGATCCCGAGAAGGGAATTCAACTCGTCGACGATGCCGAGAATTTCGATTCGAGGGTCATTCTTGGGGAGACGTTGCCCGTTTCCCAGACTTGTTTCTCCGGCATCCCCGCTCTTCGTGTAGATCTTCGTCAGGAACACCCGCTTGTCGTTCCGCAGTTGACGCATTTGTAGCAGATGCCGTTCCGGACCATGATCTCGCCGCAATCGGGACAGGGAGGTGAGTCCTCCTGAGGGTGGAACGACCACTTCTGCGACAGGTCGAGCGATGCGCCGGTCATTCCCGAGGATGAAGGGGGGAGGGTCGGGGTCGCGGTCAGGATCTCCGCACGGCTCACCAACCCCACCAGCTCCGCTTCCTCCTTCGAGAGGAACTTCGAGGCGAGCCAGCGGAAGATGTAGTCGACCACCGACTTCGCGAACGGAATCTCCTTGTTGTTCGTGATCCCCGACGGCTCGAACCGCGTATGGCTGAACTTGGAGATCAGGACCTTCAAGGGGACACCGTACTGGAGCGCCAGCGAGATAGCGGTGGCGAACGAGTCCATCAACCCCGAGACGACGGTCCCCTCCTTCGACATCACCAGGAAGATTTCCCCCGGGGTCCCGTCCTCGTAAGTGCCGACCGTGATGTACCCTTCGTGCCCGCCGATCGTGAACTTGTGCGTGATCGCGGTCCGCTCGTCGGGTAAACGCCGGCGGTACGGTTGTCGCGCGCCGGAAACGGTGCTCTTCTCCTCCGCTTTCGAGGTGTTGAGCGGTTGCGACCGCTTGCAGCCGTCGCGATAGACGGCGATCGCTTTGATGCCGAGCTTCCATGCCTGCAGATAGGTCTCGGCGATCTCTTCGGCGGTGGCGTCATTCGGGACGTTGACGGTCTTGGAGATCGCGCCGGAGATGAACGGTTGGACCGCCGCCATCATCCGGAGATGTCCCAGGTAATGGATGAACCGCTCGCCGTTGAGCGGCTTGAACGCGCAATCGAAGACCGGCAGGTGTTCCTGCTTGAGCGCGGTCGTTCCCTCAATCGTCTCCCGTTCGTCGATCTGTTTTAAGATCGTCTCCCGCTCGCCTGTCGTATAGCCGAGCTTCTGGAGTGCCATCGGGACGGTCTGGTTGACGAGCTTCAGGAAGCCGCCGCCGACCAGCTTCTTGTACTTCACGAGAGCAATGTCCGGCTCGACGCCGGTCGTATCGCAATCCATCATGAACCCGATCGTTCCGGTCGGGGCGAGGACGCTGATCTGCGAATTGCGGTATCCGAACCGCTTCCCGACGTCGTAGGCGGTCTCCCAGTCTTCCGATGCCGCCTGGTAGAGGTCGGGCGGGATCAGGTTCCGGTCGATCCGTTTGACCGAATCGGCATGTTTCCGGATCACGCGGAGCATCGGTTCGCGGTTCTTCGAATACGAGCCGAACGGGCCGCGGTCGGCGGCGACCTCGGCGGAAACGCGGTAACAGTGGCCGGTCATGATCGCGGTGACCGCGGCGGCGTACGCCCGACCCGCGTCGGAATCGTACGGAAGCCCTTCGGACATGAGTAATGCTCCGAGATTGGCGTAGCCGATCCCTAAGGGGCGGTACTCCGAGCTGTTCACGGTGATCGCCGGCGTCGGATACGAGGCGTTGTCGACGATGATCTCCTGCGCGAGGATCGTGGTCCGGAGCGCCGCCCGGTAGGCGGGGACGTCGAATTTTCCTTCCGGGGTCACGAACTTCATCAGGTTGAGCGACGCCAGATTGCAGGCGGTGTCGTCCAGGAACATGTATTCGGAGCAGGGGTTCGAGGCGTGGATCCGCGCCGTATTCGCGCAGGTGTGCCAGTCGTTGATCGTCGTGTCGAATTGGACCCCCGGATCGCCGCAGACCCAGGTCGCCTCGGCGATCATTTTCATCAGGTCTCTCGCGCGGCAGGTATCGATCGGCCGCCGGTCGGTGACCGCGAACGTCGTCCAGTTGCGGTCGTCCTCGACGGCCCGCATGAACTCGTCGGTTACGCGGACGGAGTTGTTCGAGTTCTGGAAGAAGATCGAGCCGTACGCCTCCCCGTTGAACGACGGATCGTATCCGGCGTCGATTAGGGCCCACGCCTTTCTCTCCTCGAGTTCCTTGCAACGGATGAACGAGACGATGTCGGGGTGATCGATGTTCAGGATCACCATTTTTGCCGCGCGGCGGGTTTTACCGCCCGATTTGATCACGCCGGCGAAGGCATCGTACCCCTTCATGAACGAGACCGGCCCGGACGGCTGGCCACCGCCCGTCAGAAGTTCGCGCGAGGAGCGGAGCGGGGAGAAATTCGTCCCGGTCCCGGAGCCCCCCTTGAAGAGCATCCCCTCGGTCTTGGCGAGGTCGAGGATTGACGACATGGAATCGTGGATCGAGTTGATGAAGCAGGCCGAGCACTGCGGTTGTCTTTCGATCCCGACGTTGAACCAGACGGGGGAGTTGAACGCCATCTTCTGGTGGACCAGGAGATGGGTCAGTTCGTTCTGGAACGCGACGACATCCTCTTCCGTCGCGAAATAGTTCTGTTTGCGCCCCCACTCGGCGAGCGTGTCCGCGACGCGGCCGATGAGCTGCTTGACCGATCGTTCCCGTTGCGGCGTCCCGAGCGGTCCCCGGAAATACTTCGAAACGACGACGTTCGTGGCGAGCGCCGACCAGAATCTCGGGACCTCGATCCCTTTTTGCGAGAAAACGACCTCCCCCTTCTCGTTGGTGATCGTCGCTTCGCGCGTTTCCCAGTCGATGTCGTCGAACGGATGGACGCCGCTCTGGGTGAAATAGCGTGTGAAGGTCAGGCCGGTCCCGCGCGCTTCCTTGCGGGTTCTCGGATTCTTGGTGATGTGCGGCTGCATGTGTCCGTTGCTCCCCTTTACTACATCCACGCCCATTCTGCTCCCCCTCTACATCCCACCGTTCCACATTCACGAAACGAAAATCCCACCCGCGGAACCGTCGTCCGAGACACCGAAGCGCACAACCCGAAGGTCTGTCTTGGTAGTGTTGCCAGTAGTGTATGGCAACGTGCTCGCCCCTACGTTATTGCCACTTCTTTTCGAGATTCAAGAGGAAACTAAAGAGAATCGATTTAGTCCATTAAGGAACGCTTAATCAATATGTAGAGCCTAGGGTGGCGCGTGACGATTTTCGTAAGTCGTGGATTCGACGGGTGTTTGCCGTTGTTGGGGCCGAGAAATGCATAAGCCGTGGGGGGGCGGCGCGGAGGGCGGCGCTTCCCGGCCTTGTCGGTTGCTCCGCCGACTGCCGCCCGGAGCCTTGGAACAAGATGGTTACCCAACCGCACCTTGCTTATGCCCTTATAAATTCATGGGATTTCGACGACATCATGCCCCACACAGCTTCAGATATGGTTTTCCGGAGATCTTATGGAATTGAGGCTTGAGATAGGCCGGCAATTGTCGAAAGGAGGAGATCGGCCCCTGTCGTTGCCATCTGGCCGGCGGGCGTGAACCCTTCGGTTAAGCCCACGGTCCGCATTCCTGCGGCCTTCCCCGCCGCGACGTCGACGGGGCTGTCCCCGACCATGCATGCCCGCGCGGGCGGGACACCGAGTCGACGCGCGATCTCGAGAAGAGGCGCCGGGTTCGGTTTTTTTCCGTGCGGCGCATCCCCGCCCTGGATCATCGCGAAGAGTCGGTCCACGTCGAGTCCGCGAAGGATCGCATCACAGAAGCGCTGACGCTTGTTGCTCATCACCGCCAACTTCTTTCCCTCGAGGCGTGCGAGTGCTTCACGCGCGCCCGGGTAGAGCTTCGTGTGGTCGAGGAGGTGTTCGCCGTAATCTTTTGTGAAGATCGAAAAGGCTCGCTCGAACTGTTGTCGCTCCCCTCCGACGGCGCGCTCCACCAGAGCCCGCGTGCCGTTTCCGATCATTCCGATGATCTGTTCCGGTGTCTTGAGCGGGAGACCGAGATCTCGGAGAGCCGCGTTGACCGAGTGGGTCAGGTCGAGACGGGAATCGACCAGCGTGCCGTCGAGGTCGAAGATGATGAGATCCAGGGTTCGCATGTGTGGGCCGATTGCCCCCGAAATGGGGGTGCTATATACAGAAACCCGCTCCCCATGTCATCCCGCTTTCACGACGAATATCGATGGGCGACCGAGCGCGCGGCGTTGTTCGAGCGCCGCGATCGGGCGCTTCTCGCGGTCGCCGGGAACGACCGGACCCGTTTTCTTCAGGCGATGTTGACCAACGACGTCAAGAGACTTCCCGTCGGCCATCATCTCCCCGCTTGTTTGCTCGACGCCAAAGGGAGGATCCGCGCGGTTCTCCGAATCCTGAATCGGGGGGATCTTTTCTGGATCGAAACCGGGAGTTCCGAGAAAGAGAAACTTCGGGAGATCCTCGAAAAACATGTCATTGCCGATGATGTTGCGATCTCCGGTCTTCCGGATCTCGAGGTCTGGACGCTCTTGGGGCCCACGGCCCGGGAACTCTTCCCGGCTTCGCCGGGGAGCGGTGCTTGTGGTGAATTTCCTGTTGGTACGGGTTCCGCGTGCGTGCTGGCTCTCGCGACTCCGGTAGATCTGACGTTTCAGATCTACGTTAAGCACGGGGTGAATTTCCCTGGAATATGTTCGGCGGCCGAGATTCGAATGATCGGCCCGGAGGCGTTCGACGCTCTACGGATCGAAGCGGGAGAGGCGATCAACGGGATCGATTTCGCCGAGGAGAACCTCCTTCCCGAGATCCCTTCACTCGAGGCGTACGTTTCGTACACGAAGGGATGCTTTTTGGGACAGGAGCTGATCGCCCGGCTCCGCGCGCGCGGGAACAACGTCGCGCGGCGGATGATGGGGTTGGCGATTCCGGGTGGAGAGGACGGGCCCGCGGTCGGGTGTCCCGTTCATTCCGGGGCAGAGGAGGTCGGTAGAATCACGAGCCTTTGCGAATCGCCGAAACTCGGTTCGCGTCTCGCGCTCGCGATGCTTCCCCGGGCGGTGTTCGAGCCCGGCACGGAACTGACGGTCATCTCCGCCGCACGGGCGATCCCGGCGACGGTGATCTCCCTTCCGCTCTGAACTTACGCTTTTGGTTCTTCCTCCGTCGGGATCTCGCGTAAGGAAGGATCGAACGGCTCGTCGCTTGCCGGCGCCCCTCCTGATTCCGCGATGTCCGGAATCGATTCGATCTCATCGATCGTCATCGTCGACAGC
This sequence comes from Pseudomonadota bacterium, assembly GCA_043809315.1. GTDB lineage: Bacteria > Bdellovibrionota_G > JALEGL01 > JALEGL01 > DATDPG01 > JAZDDX01. The sequence goes on along the minus strand of JAZDDX010000007.1, from coordinate 61,192 downwards.
ACCTGCATCGGCTCCGGAAGGATCTCGAGAAAGACACACCCTTCTTTGGTAATCAGTTCATGAACCGAGGCCGGGGGGGAATAAAGGAAATCCCCCGCTTTGAGTCTCCGTTCCCCTGCCATCATTTCCCCTTTGAGGACCAGGATCTCCTCCCCCGCGGGGTGGCGGTGGCGCGGGTAGGTGGTCCCGGCCGGCATCCGAAACAGAAACGTTCCTCTTCGCTCGTCCACGTCGGTACGAAGGGGGAGGTACTCGATCCCTTCGAGCCGGAACGGAATCCAGAGGGCGCTGGAAGTCTCGATATGCTTCGTTAGGTTCTTCTCAAGCATCGGAAGGAGTATACGGAGAGCGTGTTCCATTTGAAACAGATGGAAATCGGGCCGATGGCCAACTTCGTCTACCTGCTCGGGGATCCCGCAACGAAGACCGCGGCGGTCGTCGATCCGGCCTGGGATGTGAAGCGGATCATCAAGGCCGCCGAGGACGACGGCTATCGCATCACGCGGATTCTCTTGACCCATGGGCACCCGGATCATGCGAACGGCGTCGACGAGCTGGCATCGACCACGGGGGCGGAGGTCTACGCACATCCGGCGGAAAGCTTCTGGCTCAAGGACCTTCGGACGAAGATCCGCCCGTACGAGGGGGGAACGATCTCGATCGGCGAGATTTCCGTCTCCGTGATCCACACCCCCGGGCACAGCGCCGGCTCGGTCTGTCTCATCGCGGGAGAGAACTTCCTGACGGGGGATACGCTTTTTGTAGGTGCCTGTGGCCGAACCGATCTTCCGGGGGGAAGCGCCAAGGAGCTGTTCGAAAGCTTCCAGAAGATCCGTCAGCTGGACGACTCCCTCATCCTCTGCCCGGGCCACCACTACGGCCCTGAATGCACCTCCACCCTCGGAATGGAGAAACAGGGAAATTCATTCCTGGCTACCCGGGGCTTGAACAATTTTCTCAAATTAGCCTCCCCCTCCGTCGTTTAATGCCGTTGTTATTTCAATAAGTTAGACGTGGGGCGCCAGGCCTTTACTCCAACAGCCCGAAAGAGTTATAACGCGATCATGAGAAATGCTTTCGGCATTCTCCTCCTGCTTTCCGGGGTCTTTTGCGCGGAGATCGCCCGTGCCGCGAGAATCGTATTGATTTCGTCTCAGATTCCAGCGCAGGTTCAGGCGGAGACCCGGACGAAACGCCCCGAAGTGCAGCAGGTCAAAGAAACCCATCTTTCCCCTGCGGAAACCGAACGACGCGAACGACTTTTAAAACAGCTCCGAGACCTGTACAAACAGAGTCGTCCAGAAAACTAACGTTCCCATCATCACGATGAAATCATCTGTACTTACAATTCTCGTTGCCATGTTGTTCCTCGGCGCCTGTACCAAGAAGGAGTGTTCGACCATGAAAACCCCGAACGACGGGAACACGGCGGTCCTCGAAACCTCGATGGGAAAAATCGTTATCGAGTTTCTCCCGAGTGTGGCGCCGAAAACGGTCGCCAATTTCAAGAAGCTTGCCAACGAATGTTTCTACGACGGGACAACGTTCCACCGGGTCATTCCCGGGTTCATGATTCAGGGAGGGGATCCGAACTCCAAGAACGCCGATCGCTCGACGCACGGCCGGGGAGGGCCCGGGTACATGATTCCGGCGGAGTTTAACCCCGAGCGGCACAGCCGCGGTGCGGTTTCGATGGCCCGCTCGCAGGATCCGAACAGCGCCGGGAGCCAGTTCTTCATCGTCGTGAACGATTCGCCGTTTCTCGACCGTCAGTACACGGTCTTCGGCCGCGTGACCGAGGGGCTGGACGTCGCCGACAAGATCGTCGCCGTGAAACGCGACTCGAACGACAATCCGCTCGACCGGATCGAGATGAAGAAAGTTTCGGTTAAATAGAGCGAACCGCGATTCCAGCTAAAACACGAAACCGACTTTGGAGCTCTCGGCCTCTTTCTTGAGACGATCGATGTCGACGCGCTTGAGGACGGTTTCCACGTAAAGCTTCCGATCTTTCTCTTTCGGGAACGCCAGCGACAGCCCTCCGCGCACCCAGTAGGGTGAATCGGCGAGGGTGTCCTCGACGGTCATCCATTCGGTCCGGGCGATGGCCGGAATGACGGTCGTTCCGTCGATCGGGATCCAGACCTCAAACTTCTTTCGGGAATCCAGGATGGTGGCGCTCAAGACCTGCATCCCGCGGAGGGAGAGGTTCTGTGTGATGGCGTGCGCAAGCTGGAACCGCCGGTCGGGGTTCGACTGGAACCGGATTGCGTGGCGAAAATCGACCCGCAGTCCGCCTCGGCGGTTCAGATAAAAATCTTCTTGGCTCGCCGTTCTCATGTCCTTCTAGAGGGGCATCGGAGGAAGCTCGGGAATCTCCTCCTCCCCGGTGGGATCGGCAGAGTATTCCGGCTCGTTCTGGGTTTTCCAAGGCGAGGGGAGCGGACGGAGGAAGCGGACCCCGATCTCGTGAATCGGCTTTGCGTCGGTAGTGACCGCCCCGATTTCCCGTTTCCAGATCACCTGTCCCATCATCCGGAGCGGATCCTCTTCCGGTGCGATCGTAACCCGGATGGAAAGACGCTCTCCGACCGAGATCTGACATGCGGTCTCGATCGAAACGCCCTCCGAGCTCAAGTTGGTGCAGATCGATGCGAGATCCTCTCCGCCATACCCGAGTTCGACCGGAAGCTGGACCGGGAAACGGGGGATTTTCCGCTTTTCGAAACGTTCTTGGGATTGCTGTTCTCGGAACGATGCCATAGTAGTCGCTTAATACCCCCGAATCATGAAAAAGTCAATAATTTTAAGCCGTTTGGTCCAGTCACTCACTGTGCCGGCTATATAACACAACGCGTTATCTGCGTCAAGACCCGACCGATTGACACGCCGAAAGCGAAAGGCCTATACAGCAGGAAGGGTCCTTTCGGGTCAGGGGGAAAACCGAATGGCAAAACAAGACGCGGCCCATCGTTTGGTGGAGTCGTATCGGAATCTCAAAACCGTTCTCAGTCTTCGGGATCTGGTCCGGCGCCTGTGGCGCTTGGACCTGTGTCTCGTCGATCTGGATGGGTTGGTGCTCGATCCGGACTGGGAGTCCGATCGCGCCGGATGCAACCCGGTCTGCCATATCTGTCTCAGCGGAGAGAGTGAAGCGGAACGCGGCCATGGACGGGGAGTCGGCGAGATCCTAGAAAAGCTTTCTCTCGGGAACTATCCGCGCGGGGGTCTGTTCGAGATCTGTCGCGGTGGGCTCAAAACGCTGGCTGCGCCCCTCCTGTTGGAGGGGCGGATCGTCGGGGCGCTCGTGTCGAGCAGTTTCGCGACCGAACCCACGTCGCGGGCCGACGCTTCTTTTCTATCACCGACGGAACTCCGGTACTTCTTCGAGCTGGTCAATTTTGGGCTCGGCGAGATCCGCCGCTATCACGGCGAGCTGGCGGATCAACGGGGAACGGGCGGGCTGGATAACGCCTGGGTCGACCGCCACGGGTTTCACGACATCGTCGGCCGGGCTCCCGCGATGCAGAGGCTCTACCATCTCTTGGACAAACTGGGGGAAAGCGAATCAACGCTCCTGATCCAGGGGGAGAACGGGACCGGCAAAGAGATGGTGGCGAAAGCGATCCATCTCAACTCCTTGCGGCGGGCGCGGCCGTTTGTGTCGCAGAGCTGTTCCGCGTTCAACGAGAATCTCCTGGAGAGCGAACTGTTCGGGCACGTGAAGGGATCGTTCACGGGAGCGATCCGGGACAAGAAGGGGTTGTTCGAGGTGGCCGACGGCGGGACGTTCTTCATGGATGAGGTCGGCGAGATGTCCGCAACACTCCAGGTCAAGCTGTTGCGGTTCCTTCAGGACGGGACGTTCACTCCCGTCGGAGGGACGCAGCCGAAGAAAGTGAATGTCCGGATCATCGCGGCGACCCACCGGGATCTTCGGAAGATGGTGGACGAGGGGAGATTTCGCGAGGACCTGTTCTACCGGATCAACGTCATCAACATCCAAGTTCCCGCCCTGCGCGAGCGCCGGGCCGACATCCCTCTTTTGACGGACCATTTTCTCAAAAAGTATGCGCACACGGATGTCGACCGGGAAAAGCAGTTCGCGGACGAGGCGATGGACGCGTTGGTCGCCTACAACTGGCCAGGAAATGTCCGGCAGCTGGAGAACGAAGTGCAGCGGGCGATGGTGATGGCCGCGCGCAAACGAGTGATCGAGCATGAGATGCTTTCGGTACCGGTCCTGGCGTCGACCGGACCTTCGACACAACTCAAACTCGGGGGGCGCTTACGGGACACGCTGGAACAGGTCGAGAGACAAGTCCTCCTCGAGGGGTTGCGCCGCGTCCGCTGGAATAAGTCGAGACTCTCGCGGGAACTCGGGATCTGTCGGGCGACGCTGATCGGAAAGGTAGAGAAGTACGGTCTGACCCGTGAATCCCGAACCTGAGACTTGACTTTCACCCCCCGGCGGTTAATCCAGACGCCGGAAAGTAGAGGATCTCATGCGATATCTTTGGCTTGCGGCACTGCTCATTTCCGTTTCCGGAATTGTCTCGGCGGAATCCCCTCTCTGGGTCGAGGGGAAGGACCGTCCGAACGAACGGGTGAACGTCGATCTGAAGGCGTTGAGCCCCGATGTGTACATCCGGGTCGCGGAAAAGGTGGACGAGGCGGTGGTGAACGTCTCAACCGTGCAGGTGATCAAGAACCCCCACGGAGGGATCTTCCCGATGCCGTTCGGGAACCGCGGCGGGAGACCGAAGCCCCGGATGGAGAACCCGGGGGATCTCTTCGGGGACGATTTCTTCGACCGTTTCTTCGGCCTTCCGAACCGGGAGCCGCAGGAGGAGATCCGCCAGTCGAGTCTCGGTTCGGGGGTTCATTTTGGATGCCGAGGGATACGTCGTGACGAACAATCACGTGGTGGAACGCGCTGACGAGATCAAGGTGATCCTTCACGACGAGTCGGAACTCAAAGCGAAGGTGATCGGCCGGGATCCGAAAACCGACGTCGCGCTCTTGAAGATCGAAAGTCCCAAACCGCTCCGAAGTGTGATTCTGGGCGATTCGGACGAACTCAAGGTGGGAGAGGTGGTGGTCGCGATCGGGAACCCGTTCGGTCTCTCGCACACGGTGACGCAGGGGATCGTGAGCGCCAAGGAGCGGACGATCGGGGTGGGGCCGTACGACGAGTTCATCCAGACCGACGCGTCGATCAACCCCGGGAATTCCGGAGGGCCGCTTCTCAACTTGAGGGGCGAGGTGGTCGGCATCAACGCCGCGATCGTCGCATCGGGGCAGGGGATCGGATTCGCGATCCCGATCAATCTGGCGAAGAACGTCTTGCTCAAGCTTCGAGAGAGCGGGAAAGTCGTCCGCGGTTGGCTCGGAGTCGTGATCCAGAAAGTCACGCCGGAAGCGGCGACGGCGCTCAAACTTCCCGGCGCCAGCGGCGCGTTGGTGTCGGACATCGCGAAAAACTCCCCGGCGCTCAAGGCGGGGATCAAGACGGGGGACGTGATCGTCCGATTCAAGGAGCGGGAGATCAAGGATTGGCATGAGCTTCCGGCGGCGGTCGCCGACGCGAAGATCGGGGAAAAAGCGCAGGTGGTCGTGATCCGCGACGGGGAGAGGAAGACGTTCGCGGTCGAGATTGCGAAGCTCGAGGATCCGGAGGCGGAAAAGGGGACGCCGGAACCGACCGACAAAGACAAGCTGGGGCTTCTGGTGAAAGATCTCCCCGGAACGGAGAAAGGAGCCGCGGTCGTCGCGGTCGATGCGAACGGTGCGGCGGGGGCGAAGGGGATCCGTCGGGGGGATCTGATTCTCGAGGTGAATCGGAAGCCGATCGAGAGCCGCGCCTCGTATCTCTCCGCGATCTCCGGACTCAAGAAAGGGGACTCCGTCCTCCTTCTGCTCAAGAGGGGGCAGGACACCCTCTTCGTGGCGTTTACGTACTGAGGCATTCCATGGTCGACGGCATCATTCTCGGGTTGATTGGGGTCTCGGCGGTCTTCGGCCTGATCCGCGGCATTGTCAGCCAGATCATGGGGATTCTGGGGCTCGTGGCGGCCTATCTTCTCGCTCCCGGATGGGGGCGGTTGGCCGCCGGTTTCGTCCAGGGGCAGCTCGGGTGTTCGAAGTTCATGGCGGAGAAGGTCTCGATCTTCTTCGTCGGGGTGGCGATTTATCTCGCCTGCCGCTTGATCGGATACGGCATCGAGAAGGCGGTAGTCGGTCGGGTGAAGGCATTCCGAACGGTCAACCGTCTCGGCGGGGCGATCTTTGGCGCACTGAAGACGGCCGCGATCCTGGCGATTGTTCTGTGCTTTCTCGCCCTGATTCCGTCGGAACAGGTCCGGGGTTGGTTCCCGAAACTTCCGGAAAGCCGCGCCTTTCAACTCGCGGCGAAACACAACCCGATGGGGAAACAGGCGATGCTGGAGCGGATGCGCCGTCTCCGGACGACGATGATCGATCCGAAGCAGGCGGAACGGCTTGCGCGATCAGATCAGATCGAAAAGATCCTCTCCCAATACGACCTCAAAGGGGCGCTCGACGAAAAAAAGTTCGTCGAAGCGGTTCGGACCGGCGATTTCGACGAGCTTGCGAAAAACGAAAAGGTCGAGGCGTTGATGAAGGATGACCGACTGACGGAGCTGCTGGACCAGCTGGTGAAGGAACCGGCCCCGGCCTCAAAACCGAAATGAGAAGCTGACCGACATCCCGGGCGAACTCTTCGCTTTCTGCTCGAGATCCTCGTTGTACCGGTCGACGGCGTACGGCGCGTCGGCCACGTCGAAGAGGTAACTGAACCCCGCGATGATCGCACCGGCCGCGATCATGACCTTGTTCCCGCCGACGATCCCCGGGATCCCGATCGCCAATCCGCCGACTCGAAGGCCGGTCAACGTTCCGGCAATCACATAGTCCTTTGTGTACCAGTGCGCGAGTCCCGGCACGATGAGGCCGGGGAACGTCCCAAGTAGGATCGCCGTCTGTTTGTCCTTGAACGGCAGTCGGGGGTTGATCGGGATTTCAGCCGGCTTCGCGACCGGTCCGACCGCCGCGGAGGGTTTTCCCGGCGCCGGCTGCGGCTTCGTCTTCGGTTGTTTGGCACGCAGTTCCTCGAGGCGTTGCACGATCTCCTTCCGGTACATCGTGTTCGGACGCTCCTCCAGATACTGTTCCCAGAGATCGATCTGATCGTCGGTCGGGATCTTCCGCGAGAACTCGACCGCCCGGAGATACCGGTCCGAATCTTTCTGCTCCCGCTTCCGGATCGGATCGGTTTCGGTCAAAAGCTCGTCCAGATTCCGCATGTTTCCCTCGATCTCGTCCCGAAACGAGGTCTGCGGATGCTTGTCGAGGAAGCGGCGCCAGAGGTCGATCTGATCGCCCACCTCCATCTCTTTGGCACGCGTGACCGCCTCGAGATAGTCGCCGGCTTCGCCCGGCTTGGGGTCGGACGACTTCGATCCGGCTGCAAAGAGAGGGGAGACAACCAGGAAAAGGGCCGCAACGGCGAGGATCCGGTACGGCGCGGCGGAAAACCTCATATGACGGCGATTCTATCACAGGGGGGAGCCGACCCGAGAAACCTGTTTACGTCGGGGGGCGAATTGTTTAGTGTCCCGTTCCCTTGAAAGGGGCCTGGCGCAGGGTTGCGAAACCATTGCCCTTTCTTCTTCAAGGACGGTCGGGGCGTAGCTCAGCCTGGTAGAGCGCTTGGTTCGGGACCAAGAGGTCGCTGGTTCAAATCCCGTCGCCCCGACCAATTGAGCTGGCCGCTTGACACGCGGCACGTCCGTGGCATGATCCGCGCGCATCTAGCAGCACCCAGCCAGCAAGCTTCGGCATTCGACAACGACTTGATGTCTTCGCGGTAACCGGCTCCGGTCTTGGGTGTCCCTTGGGGGTTTTATGAATCTACGAGAACTGAAAGAGAAAAAAATCAACGACCTGGCGGCTCTCGCCAAGGAGATGAACGTCGAGAACGCGGCGGGGCTGCGGAAGCAGGAGCTGATCTTCGCGATCCTCCAGGCCGCTTCGCAGACCGACAGCGCGATCGAGGCGGAAGGGGTTCTCGAGATCCTGCCGGACGGCTTCGGGTTCCTCCGGGCTCCGGACTACAGCTACCTCCCCGGGCCGGATGACATCTACGTTTCCCCTTCGCAGATCCGCAGGTTCAACTTACGGACCGGCGACACGATCAAAGGGACGATCCGTCCCCCGAAAGATTCCGAGCGGTACTTCGCCCTCTTGAAGGTCGACTCGGTCAACTTCGATGCCCCCGACGTCGCGCGGGACAAGATCCTGTTCGACAACCTAACCCCCCTCTACCCGAATGAACGGCTCAAACTCGAATCGAACGGCAAGGAATACACGACGAGGGTCATGGATCTCTTGTGCCCGATCGGGAAAGGGCAACGAGGCCTCATCGTCTCCCCGCCGCGCGCCGGGAAAACGATCATCCTGCAGAACATCGCGAAGTCGATCACGGCGAACCACCCGGAAGTGGTCCTGATCGTTCTTCTGATCGACGAACGCCCCGAGGAAGTGACCGATATGGAACGGACCGTCCAAGGGGAGGTCGTCAGCTCCACGTTCGACGAGCCGGCGCAACGACACGTCCAAGTGGCGGAAATGGTGATCGAAAAAGCCAAACGGCTGGTCGAACACAAGAAAGATGTCGTGATCCTTCTCGACTCGATCACGCGCCTCGCTCGCGCCTACAACTCCGTCGTCCCCCCGTCGGGGAAGATCCTCTCGGGTGGTGTCGACTCGAACGCGCTCCACCGCCCGAAGCGATTCTTCGGAGCCGCGCGGAACATCGAGGAGGGCGGGAGCCTGACGATCGTCGCGACGGCGCTGGTCGACACCGGCTCGCGGATGGACGAGGTGATCTTCGAAGAGTTCAAAGGAACCGGCAACATGGAGATCAACCTCGACCGAAAACTGGCCGACCGGCGAATTTTCCCGGCGATCGACATCAACAAGTCGGGAACGCGGAAGGAAGAGCTCCTTCTTTCCGACTCGGTGTTGAACCGCGTTTGGATTTTGCGGAAGCTTTTGCAACCGCTGAACGGTGTCGATGCAATGGAATTCCTGCTCGACAAGTTCACGAAAACGAAGTCGAACGAGGAGTTCCTCGATTCGATGAATCAGTAAAGCACCGTAATTTCAGCAACTTGCGCGCGACCGCCGGATTGTGTCCGGGGTACGGAATTTCCTTTCGTAATTTCAAGGTGTTAGGCTAGAATAGTCTTCAGTGCGGCATTACAAAATGCCGATTTAATTAGTGAATTCGAGGAGCCTGATCCGCCCGTAAGGAGCCGACCGATGACCAAGTCCGATCTCATCGAAAAACTGGCCGAGCAAGGGAAGCTGTCAAAGAAGCAGGCCGAGTCGATCGTCGATCACGTTTTCAACTCCATGACGGAAGCGATGAAAGCCGGAGACCGGATCGAGATCCGCGGCTTCGGAAGCTTCAAAGTGAAACATTATAAGCCGTACGTCGGCCGGAACCCGAAGACGGGGGACAAGGTCGAAGTGCGTTCCAAGAAACTCCCGTTCTTCAAAGTCGGGAAAGAGCTCAAAGAGATCGTCGATCACCGGGCCGCCGGCGCATCGAACCCGAGCGGTTCGTAACTTTTTTCTACATCTACATTGTCAGAAGCGGTGGTAACGGAACGCCGAGGGTGTCGGCGACGGCGCGGAGGAGTTCCGCCTCCGATCTCGTCACCTTCCCGTCCGTTTCGACGGTGGCGGCGCACGCCTCGAGAAGTTCCTGTTTCAAGAGAGGCGCAGCGTTCGCCAGCGGTTCCAGACTGTCGTGAAGAGTTTGAGCGTCGCAGTTCTCTTTCGGCAGGACCGGGTACATGTTGCGGGTCAGTCGCTTGAGCCCATTCCGATAAGCGGTCTCGACCGAAGCCGTCTGGTCCGATCCGCTGTGCGCCAAGAAAGCAAGAAGGTTGGCCGCTTTCGATTCGATCGGCCCCAACGTGCGGAACGAAATTCTCCCCCGGTCCGGTGATCCCACGCGACTTTTCAAGGAGCGCTCGAGCGACTTCACCAACAGGTACTCGAACGTGCTGACCTTCCCGTCCGCGCGGACGAGTTTTTCCAGCGTCGTTCGGAGCGAAATCATTTCCGCCGGCGACAGGCGCCGAAGCGCCGGAATCGCGAGGTTCAAGATCGCAAGGCGGTCCCGGTTCGCCCAGGAGGCGAGGCCGGTTTGAACTTCCGACAAACGTCCGGCCGCGGCGCGATCGTTCGACGTTACGATTTCGGCCAAGCGGGCGGAATCGGTTCCCTCCGCCGCGACCAGCGCGTAGACGACGGAGCGTGCCCCGATCGGATCGGTCAGCGCCGTTTCGATGAAAGGAGGACGAGACGCAAGGACGGTCGAGGCATCCGAAAGATTCTTCGCCGAGGAATGCCCGGCCGAAGCGAGGAGCGTAGCCGTCTGCATCTTCTCCGTCTCCAGATACTCCGGCAGATCGGTCACTTCCCCCCGGAACGTCGGATCGATCGCGCGGATCCGTTCGGAGAGGGGAGGGTGCGTGGCGAAGAGGGCCATGAGACGGGAGCCGATCGCCGTTGCGAAGGTCATGTGACAGAACTCGGATGCGTGGTGATCCTTGAGGAACGACCCGCCCGCCTCCCCCCCGATCTTCCGGAGCGCCGAAACGATCCCCCCCGGATTTCGTGTGAACTGCACGGCGGAGGCGTCCGCCAGAAACTCCCGCTGGCGGCTGACGGCGGCCTGGATCAACCGGCCGAAGAAGACGCCGATGTAGCCGATCACAAGGAGGAGAAATCCCAAAAGACCGATCGGTGCTCCCCCCTTGGACCGTCCACTTCCTCGGAGGATCCCGTACCCGATCTGGGAGAGAAAGAAGATTCCAGCGAGAAGACCGGTCAAACGCAGATTCAGGCGCGTGTCGCTGTTTAAGATGTGGCTGAACTCGTGGCCGATCACCCCTTGGAGCTCATCCCGGTTGAGCTTCATCATCGTGCCGCGAGTGACGCCGATCGCTGCGTCTTTGGGGGTGAACCCGGCCGCGAAGGCGTTGATGGCCGGCTCGTTCGTGAGGACGAAGATCTCGGGAACTGGCAACCCCGAAGCGATCGCCATCTCCTCCACGACGTTCCGGAGCTTCTTTTCATCCAGATCCCGGGTGTTCGGCTCGATCTTTGTCCCCCCCAGATCCTCGGCGACGGCGCTCCCGCCATCCGAGAGGGCGGAGATCTTGACCAGGCTCCCGACGACGATCACCGCCAGGGTTCCCGCGGCGGTCCAGGCGAAAAAGCGGGGATCGAAGAATCGGAAGTCCGGGAGTTCCGAGCTGTGTCCGTGGTGAATCTCCATGAAGAGGTAGGTGATTCGAAGGGCGGAGTAGACGGCGGCGAGAATCAGAGCAACCGCGATGGCGTAGATAACGACGAGCCATCGGGTCTTTTTTCGGGACCGCTCTTCGCGCTCGAAGAAATTCAAGCCGGCTTATCCGAACGAAACCTTGGGGGCGACTCGCTCCGCCTCGTTCTGGATCTCGAATGCCTGCGCCGCGCCGAACTGGAACGGCCCCGCGATCAGGACGTTCGGGAACATCTCGATCGCCGTGTTGTACGACATCACGGCATCATTATATACCTGCCGGGCGAACGCCACCTTGTTCTCGGTCGACGTGAGTTCCTCGGAGAGCTGCATCATCGTTTGGTTCGCTTTGAGATCGGGGTACGCTTCGGCGAGGGCGAAGAAGCGGGTCAACGCCCCGGAGAGAACGGTCTCGGCGCCGAGAAGCCCCTTGACCGCCGAAGCGTCGGCCGGGTTGGCCCCCACCTTCTGGTTGGCGGTCACGGCGCTGTTCCGAGCCGAGATTACCGCTTCAAGCGTTTGGCGTTCGTGCTTGATGTACCCCTTCGCTGTTTCGACGAGGTTCGGGATCAGGTCGTACCGGCGACGGAGCTGAACATCGATCTGGGAGAAGGCGTTCTTGAACTGGTTTCGGAGGCTCACGAGCCGGTTGTAGATCCCGACGACATAGAGGATGGCGACGACGAAGAGACCCAAAAGAATGAGGACGACGTAGAGCATAAATCCTCCCTAGGTTGCGTCTATCTTGCCCCGTTATCGGAGGGAGTCAACGAGTTCGCCGACCGACTTGACCGGAACAAGTCGCAGAGAGCCTCCCCGGGCTTCCGATGTCGATGGCGCGAATGCGGAGCGGAAGCCGAGCTTCAAGGCTTCTTTCATCCGGAGTTCGAAACGGCTGGTTCCGCGGATCTCTCCCGCGAGCCCCACCTCACCGAAGATCACCGAGTCGTTCGGGAAGACCTTGCCGAGGAAAGAGCTGACCACCGCAGCAACAACCGCGAGATCGGCCGCCGGCTCGGTGATCCGGACCCCCCCCACGACGTTGACGTAGACATCCTCCCCCGAGAGATGAAGGCCGGCCCGCTTCTCGAGTACCGCCAGCAGCATCGTGAGACGGTTTTTGTCAAATCCGACGGAAGCTCGGAGCGGGACACCGTACGAACTCCGGGTCGCCAACCCCTGGATCTCGACGAGGAGCGGGCGCGATCCCTCCATCGCGGGGAAGACGACGGTCCCCGGGGTGGCGATCGGACGGTCCCGCAGGAAGAGCTCGGAGGGGTTCAAGACCTCTTTGAGCCCCTCCTCGTGCATGTCGTACACCGCGATCTCGTCGGTTGGTCCGAAGCGGTTCTTCGCGGCGCGCAGGATCCGGTACGGCTGTCCCCGCTCCCCTTCGAAGTAGAGGACGGTATCGACCAGATGCTCGAGCGCCATCGGTCCTGCGATGCTCCCATCCTTCGTCACGTGCCCGACCAAGAAGACCGTGAAGTCTCGCTGTTTCGCCAGACGGATCAACCGATCGGCAACCTCCTTCACTTGGCTCACGCTTCCCGGCACCGAGTCGAGCTCCGGCCAATAGAGCGTCTGCACGGAATCGATGACGACGATCTCCGGCTTGAGTTCCTCGATCCGTCCCAGGATCTCCGAGAGATCGGTCTCGGCGAGAACGAAGATCCTACTTCCGTCGATGCCGAGACGTTCCGATCGGAGGCGGAGTTGCCGGGCCGATTCCTCCCCCGAGACGTAGAGAAGGGGCGGGCCCTCCTTCCGTCCCAACTCCCCGAGCAATTGGAGGAGAAGCGTCGACTTCCCGATTCCGGGGTCGCCGGCCAAAAGCGCCACCGATCCGCGAGTGAGTCCGTTCCCGAGAACGCGGTTCAGTTCCGGGAACGGGAGCGCGATCCGCGGGATCCGCTCGTCGTTGATTTCGTTCAGGCGCATGGGATGGGTGTCGCCCGAGACCGAGCGGTTGTTCCCCTTGGAGGGGGTGAACGAAACCACCTCCTCGACGAAACTGTTCCACGCCTGGCACTCGGGACACTTACCGTACCACTTGGCGGAGGTGGAGCCGCACTGTTGGCAGACGAACTGGGAACGGGAACGGACCACGCCGCGACTCTAATGATGCGTCGGTACGGTTGCAACTATGTCGGGATGTGGTTCAAGAGCCTGGAAATCTCGCTGTCATGGAGGTAGCCCTCGATCTGGGCGAGGAAGACGGTCACGATCTCCGGGTCGAACTGAGTTCCGCTCCCCTGGGTCAATTCCCGGACCGCCGTTACGTGTTTCATCGCCCGGCGATAGGAGCGGGCGCTGGTCATCGCGTCGTAGCTGTCTGCCACCGCGACCACGCGGGCTTCCAGCGGGATCTCTTCCCCCTTCAACCCTTCCGGATAGCCGCTTCCGTCGAAATACTCGTGGTGGGAGTAGACGATCGGGATCAGATCGTTCAGGAACGTGATCGGCTCCAGGATTTCGCGGCCGCGGACCGGGTGGGAACGGAACAGTTCCACCTGCTCCGGGTTGAGCGGTTTGGGCGAGTTCAAGACCGAGAGGTCGAGGCAGAGCTTGCCGATGTCGTGCATCGCGGCCCCTTCGAGAAGAAGGTCCCGATCCATCCCTTTGAGGCCAAGTCCGTCCAGGATCATCGACGTGTAGAGCACCACGCGACCGGAGTGTCCCGCGGTGTACTGGTCCTTGGCCTCCAATGTCTTCGCGAACCCTTGGAGCGTGTGAAACACGCTCTTTTCAACCTCTTTACGTTTCCTTCTCGGCATCTTCAGTACATCTGCTCCTGCGTGTCCCGGAGATCGGACAGGATCTTGTTCTTGGAACTTTCCGTCGCGGTACGGAGCTCTCGGATCTTGCCGATCTGGGCCGATGCCTGTTCGGAGAGCGGATCCCCGCCAGCCGAGTTCCGGATCTCGGTTAGAAGAGATTCCTGCTGGCCGCAATACTCGAGCATCTCGTCCGCCAGGGCGATCTGCTCCTTCAGCAGCTGCTGGGTCAGGTTTCGAACCTGGGCGCCGCGGGCGGTCTCCTGGGAGATCGTCTCTCCCCCCCCTTGGTAGCGTTGTTGTTGCTCCGTCAACTGGGATTGAAAGCGGGCGATCGTCTTCTCCCTTTGACTCTTCTTCTGATTGAATTGTGTTTGGAGTTCGCTCGACCGTTGCACCAGACGTTGGAGCTCGTCGGTCACCGGCTCGTCCGCCGTCCGGGCTTGCGCGGATGCTCTCGAATCCCCGTTCGTGTACGATCGCCACTTCGCCATCACGGCGTTATCCGGCTGGATCGGGATGATGTCGTTCGCGATCGAATCGGACCCCATGTGGATGTAATTGATCGGGATCGCGAAGTTCAGACCCACGGCGTTCGAGACGATGAAGTTGTTGATCCCGACCACCTCTCCCCGTTCGTTGATCATCGGACCTCCGGAGTTCCCGGGGTTGATCGCAACGTCGGCCTGGATGAAAGCCCGGCCGTTCACGTTTCGTCCGATGAAGCTGGCGATCCCGCGGGTCACGGTGAACGAGAGGCCGTGCGGGGCTCCGATCGTCCAGACCGTTTCCCCTTGTTCCAGGACCGTTGCGTCGCCGAGCTTCAGGACGGCGTAGGGGCCCCCGTCCGCTTTGACGAGGGCGAGGTCGAGGCGGGGATCGGAGCGGACGAGCTGGCCGGGTCTTGTCACCCCATCCGAGGTTTGCACCGAGATGTTCCGCATCCGCTCGGTCACGTGGTTGTTGGTGATGAGATACCCGCTGGACGAAATGAAGAACGCCGACCCGGTCACGCCGTTTCCCGAAAGCGTGGCGGTCGCCTCGATGAGCGACTTCAGATGCTTCTGGACATCCTCTTTGGCCGAAGGGGGCACGCTGGGTTCCTCTTTTGTGGGAACGAGAGGTTCGAGGATGACTGGCACTTCTCGGACGGGCGGAGGGGAAGAGGGGATCACCGGTGGTTTCCGAAGAAAGAAGAACGCCGCGCAGGAGATCAGGGCGGCTGCCGCGATGAGGAACTGCACCGCAGGGCGCTTTTTCTTCGGCGGCTCGGGGGGGGTGATGAACTCGGTCCGGTCGAGGTCGAGGCGGGCCCCCCCTCCGCCTGCGGAGAGGATCGTTCCCGCGGTTTCCGCCTCTTCGCGGCTCAGGCCGGTCAGGAGGACGTGATCCGGAAGCTCGGCGATCTTCCGCATCGAGCCGTAGCTGGGGAACCGCTTCTTTCCCATCCGCTCGAACAGCTCCTTCAAGACGGCGGGCAAGGAGGCGGGTGGCGGTTTGCGCGAGATCGAGACGTTCCAGACGACGTCCCTCCCGCAAAACCGGCAGCTCACCGCCTGGCGCTGGATCGCTTCCGCGCAGTGCGGGCATGGGTACGTCGTTTCGTGCGGCTCCATGCGAATGGGTACGGATCGGAAGTATATCACGCGCCGACTTTTTCGTTGGGCATCTTTCCACTGGATTTGTTAAGCTTTCCCCCGTCAACCCGGAGGGTTAGCGTTCATCATGTCGGGAAGAAACAGATGGCTTGTGGTTTTTGCGTTCGTGGCCGGAAGCGCGCTCGTTTTCTCGTGCAGCAAAGCGGGACCGACGGGAGACAAAGACAAAGCGGAAAAACTCTGGGGGAGCGAGCGGGTCTGTCTCCCCTGCCACATCTATCAGAAACCGATTGCGCGGAATCACAACTACCGGTGTGACACCTGCCACCGGGGAAATCCGTGGGCGGAAGACTTGGAGGAAGGGCACTTCGAGATGGTCCGGGCGCCGCAACAGCCCGCGTATATCGCTCTCACGTGTGACAAATGTCACCGGCGGGTTCTCGGTCGCGACGTTCCGTACGATGCCGAGTTCATCAAAGACGTGCTCGTGTCCCATCAAATGAAAGCCGGGGAGACGTTGGAATGGAAAGAATGATTCGAACCGTATCCTTTGTCCTCGGGGTGACCGCTCTTCTGACGCTGGCGGTGATTCCGACCGCCGGGGCCCAGGAGGAACCGGATGTGGTTCCCGGATTGATCACGGCGCCGAACGTCGATATCACCGCCGACGACGGCTCGCTCCTCGCCGACCGCCTCGGGGTCGGGGATAAGATCTTCATCATCACCCACCCGAAGACGAAGAAGAAAGGGTGGGTCCGGATCTCACGAGCGGCCGGCGACGACGCCGGAATCGGCTGGATCGAGAGCAAGAACGTCCAGCGGTATCGGGAGTATCACGAAGTGAGCGGTGGCGCGGGTGCTTCCGGGACGACCGAATCACAGATCGCGGAGCAGACGGTCTATTCCCCACCGTCGAAGCGCCATGTGAAATACACGCGGATCGCAGTTCTTCCGTTTTTCGGGTCCGATCCTCGCGACACGTTCGGGCAGGGGTTGTTTTCGGCCTTCTCGTCGGCGATCCAGACCGCCGGCAAGTTCAAGGTGATCGGGGGGGTCGCGGCGGGCGGAGCCACGATCGAGTCGCCCGAAAGCATCCGAAAAGTGATTCAGGCGAATCGCCTGGATGGATTGTTCGTCGGGAAGGTGTCGAGCCCCGTCGGAGCGAACCGCTTCTTCCAGATCAAGTTCCTGGGAAAAGACCGGAATACGTTCGTTCTGGAGAAAACGAAGCGGATTCCCGCCACAGGGGATGCCCAGAAGGAGATGCGGGAGTTGGCGGGCGCCTGTGCGGAACTCCTCTCGGGGAACTGATTTGCGACGTTCGGTTCTTCTCCTCCTTCTCTTGGTTCCGGCCCTCTCTTCGGCGCAGACTCCCCAGACCGTCGACTGGACTCGCGGCATTATGCTCAAGGGGATCCAGCTGAGCTTTGCCGGCGCGTATCGGGCACTGGCCGATGGGAACGCGGCGATCCTCTATAACCCGGCCGGAATGGCGCAACGGCAGGGGACCGTCGGGATGGGAGGGGAATACGCGCATGTGGGAGTGACCCATTCGACCGTGATTGGTGCCTCGGTGGTCGACGGGCAGGCGATTCCGGGGATGGCGGTCGGGGTTTCGTACGACCGCGACAACCCGACGATCGGAGGGATCGGCACGACGGTTCAGCAGGTCACACTTGGGGCGGCGATGACCTTCGACGATCTTCTCTTCATCGGCGCGACCACCAAGGGGTACTTCACGAGCGTCAACTCCGCGTTCCAGGACAGTCCCAGCGGAATCGACGGCGATCTCGGCCTGCTGATCAAGCCGATCCCGATGGTCTCCTTTGCGTTGACCGGGCAGAACGTGATCCAGGGCGGGAATCGGAAGGAGTTTCCGACGATTCTCGGCGTTGGGATCGGGCTCACGCTTCCGCCCTACGCGCGCCTGGCGATCGACCTGGAGAAAGATTTCGCCACCGACCGGGCGAACGGGATGAACGGCTATTTTGGCGCTGAACTGCGAGCGACGGAGGGGGTTTTCCTGCGTGGCGGATTCGGTCTCGACCGTGTGCGCGACAACAACTTTTACGCGGTCGGTGCGGCGTTGGTCGGTCCGAAAGTGTCGCTGGTCTTCGCGTTCTCGGAGCGTCTCAACCCGACGAGCGAAGTATACGCAGCAAACGTTGAGCTCTACTTCTAGGAGGGATAACTTTCCGAATCATGGGCGATTTCGACGAGTTTTTTGAGCTCGAAGACGACAAGGGGAATCCGACTCCGTCCCAGCAGGACAAGAAAACGGAACCGAAACCGAAGCCGGGAAAACCGATCCCGACGGAACCGATCGCGGCGGATCCAAAAACGGACGACAAGCTTCTCGGAGATTTCGACGCCCTCTTCGACGAAGCCACGAAAGCCCCGACTCCGGAGGCTTCGGCCCCTCCGTCCGAACCGGCCATCTCCCCGCCTCCCGAGACAAAGGCGGCCCCACCTCCTGCCCCTAAGGAACAGACGATCGAGGATCTGTTCGACGATTTCCTGCCGGAAGAGACCGAAGACGCCGCCAAACCGAAGACGCCGCCGAGACCGGCTGCCCCGGCCCAGCCGGTGACGAAAGCCGCGCCACCTCCACCTCCTCGCGTCGAGCGGTCCCCTTCCCCCGTGACGACGCCGAGCCAGCCGGCCCAGGATCTGGAGGATCTCTTCGCCGAAGTGTCGGGAAAAGGTCCCATGGTCTCCGAAGAAGAGGCGGCGGAAAGCGGCGAGGCCCTCGAATCGGGTCTGGGGATCGAATACAAACAACGGAAGTTCAAGCTGCCGAAAGCGGTCAAAGTCGCGGTTCCGGCGGCGATCGGTGTGATCGCGCTGGCCGCCGTCGTGATGGCGCGGTTCACGCCGGCGGGGTTCTTCGGCTTCAAGTTCAGCCAGAAGGCGGCGGACGGATACGAACCCCCCAACGCGCGCGTGCTCGAACAATTGAACCAGAAATATGTCGCGGCCTCGGCGTTTCTCGTCACCGATCGCCAGGAAGACTACCGAAAAGCGGTCTCGGAGTTCGAGGAGATCCTGAAGACCGATCCGCGGAACAGCCCGACCGATGCCCGGCTCGCGGAGACGCTCTTCCTGATGCGGGACAAGTCGCTCGACACTGAATCGAGAAAACGGGCGGAGAATCTCCTCAAACAGAGCGAGCAGTACCATCCCGGGATCCTCGAGACAGTCCGTGCCCGGGCTAGAGGGGCTCTGTCGCTCAATCAGCTGGCGCAGGCCGAGTCACTCGCCCGAAGGGCACTGACCCTCAATCCGAAAGATGTCGACACGATCACGCTGCTCGGGGAGATCGCGATCGCCCGAGGGGATTGGGAAAACGCCGCGCAGGAGTTCGGCCGTGCGGTCGAAGCGAACCCGGCCGCCCCGAGAGCGAAATATTCCCTTGCGGTGGTTGATCTGCAGCAGGGGAAAGCGGATGCCGCGGAGGAGATCTTGCGGGGATTGGTTTCCGGATCGCTGCCCCACCCGAGGTCCGAGGTGGAACTCTGGCGTTTGACGTACGCAATCCGCGGAAAGGTCGATGAAGCGCGTGCCGGGCTGGAGGCGCTCGTCAAGACCAAATCAACGACCCTGGGGAACTACGATCTCGGGAGAGCCTGGCGTTATCTGGCGGAGATCGCCGAGGCGACGAAAGACATCGCCGGAGCGATCACGGCGATGGAAGCGGCGATCGAAAAGGACCCGGTCAACCATGCAAACGGGTTTCATCTCGGCCAGCTCTACCTGGAACGGAACGAGTTCGACAAGGCAGCCGCGCAGTTCAGCCGGATCTGTTCTCTTTCTCCCGACACGCCGGAGTACATAATGTTCCTGGGACGGGCGTTGCGGGAAGCGGGGAAACCAGAGGAGGGGCTGATCGAGGGGACGAAAGCGGTGGAGAAGGCCCCGGGAAGCGTGGAGGCGCTGTACCAGCTGGCGCTTACCCAGAGAAAATTGGGCCGTGTCGACGAGGCGGTCACCTCACTCGAGAACGCGCTCAAGACCGACCCCCGGCATATCGATTCGATGATCGTTCTGGGGGAATTGTACGCCGAAAAGGATAACTTCAACATGGCCCAGACCCAGCTTCGCTCAGCGCTTGCCTTATCCCCCAAGTCGGTGCGGGCTCACGACGCGATGGGATCGGTGTTGCTCGCGACCCGAAGATGGGACGAAGCTTTGACCGAGTTCAAAGCCGGGGAGCAGGAAGACCCGAACAACGTCTCGGTCCTTGCGAACCTGGGAAAAACATATCTGGCGATCGGAAAGATCGATCAGGCTTCCAGTTATTTCCAGAAGGCGCTGGCGATCGACCCGACCCGCGTCGATACGCAGGTGGCTCTGGGAGAGCTCCAGCACAAGCGAAAGGAGTACACGAAAGCGCTGGAAACCTATCGGAAGGTCCTGGAGATGCGCCCCAAGGACTACGCTACCAGGGCCAAAGTTGCGGAAGTCCTGATCGATCAGCGGGCGTTTCAAGAGGCGATCGCCGAGCTTCAGGAGGCGTCGAAGTACAAGGCGGGGTATTACCCGACCAAGTTCAATCTGGGGATCGCCTGGCGGGGGGTCGGCGATCTCGAGGCAAGCCTCGAGTCCCTGAACGCAGCTCTGGCGACCCGGCCGGAGGCCGCGGAGGCCTACTACCACCTGGGGATCACGCACATCTACCGGAACGACCTCCCGAACGCCGAGAAGGCGATGGAGAACGCGGTCAAGTTCGATCCGAAGTTCATCGACCCGATGCTGGCGCTGGGGGATTTTTATACGGGCAAGAACATGTACGGGAATGCCGCCGAGTATTACGAACGTGCGCGGAAGATCGATCCCCGGAACGCCTCCCTTCTTCTGAAACTGGCCGAGTCGTACCGGAACGACGAGAAGCTGAAGCTGGCGAAGAAATTTTTCGAGGCAACGATCAAGATCGACCCGAGAGCCGCGGATGCTTTCGTCGGGATGGGGCTCCTTGCGGAGGAGGGGCAGAACCGGGACCTGGCGATGAGGTATTACAAACAGGCGCAGGCCGCCGACCCGGACAACCCGAAGCCGTACAAGCTGCTCGGCTTCATCTACCGGGAGATCAGTCAGAAAAAAGCGGCGATTCTCGCGTTCCGGAAATATCTGAAGCTCGATCCGCAATCGAAGGAACGCGAGGATATCGAGGAAGTCATCCGCAAGCTGGAACAGGAGTGGTGAATCGTGGCCATCGACTACCGATACGTGGAAGTCAACCGGGAGCGGATCGCCCGGTCTCTCCAACTCCGGGGGATCGACTTCGATTTCGCAACCGTCGACCGATTGGGGAAGGATCGGTTACGCCTTCAGGGGGAGCATGACGAGAAACGGGCCCGCTTGAACACCCTTTCCGGCGAGATCGGAAAGGTGATCAAGAGCGATCCGAAGAAAGCGGAGCAGTTAAAGGAAGAAACCGGGGAACTCAAGAACGAGATCCAGTCGCTCAAGGAGAAGTTCGAGGGGGTCGATCGGGAACTGTCGCAGGTTCTCCTTTATCTTCCGAACATGCCGCACGAGAGCGTAGTTTCGGGCAAAGGCTCCGCCGACAACCCCGTCGTCCGGACCTGGGGGGAACCGAAGAAACCGATCGCGAAGCCGAAAACGCACGATGAACTCGGAGAAGCGCTCGGGATCATCGATTTCCAGAGAGCCGCCAAAGTCACGGGAACCCGTTTCGCGTTTCTCTTGGGATGGGGAGCGAGACTGGAACGGGCGATCATCAACTTCATGATGGAGCTCCACCGCGGGCACGGCTACCGGGAGATCTGGCCGCCGTTCATGGTGAACGCCGCTTCGATGACGGGGACCGGTCAGCTGCCGAAGTTCGCGCAGGACGCGTTCCGTCTCGCGGAACCGGAGTACTACCTCGTTCCGACCGCGGAGGTTCCGGTCACGAACTATTTCCGGGATGAGATCCTCCCGGAGGCCGATCTTCCGATTTCGTTCGTGGCCTACTCCCCTTGTTTTCGCAGCGAAGCGGGATCGTACGGGAAAGACACGAAGGGGCTGATCCGCCAGCACCAGTTCGACAAGGTGGAGTTGGTGAAGTTCGCCCACCCCGCAAAGTCATACGAGGCGCTCGAGCAGTTGACGTCGAATGCAGAGGAAGTCCTCAAGCGGTTGGAGCTTCCATACCGGGTGGTATCGCTCTGCTCGGCCGATCTAGGATTTTCTTCGGCGAAGACATACGACATCGAGGTATGGCTCCCGGGGCAGGGGGAGTATCGGGAGATCTCCTCGTGTTCGAACTTTGAGGACTTTCAAGCACGCCGAGCGGAGATCCGGTTCAAACCGTCGGACGGGAAGAAGCCGCAGTTCGTTCACACGCTGAACGGATCGGGGCTCGCCGTTGGCAGGACACTGATCGCAATTTTGGAAAACGGTCAGAGGGAAGACGGCTCGATCGCGATTCCGAAAGCTCTTCAGCCGTACGTCGGCGGCGAGACGCGGATCACGGGTTAAGCGTCTATTTCGGCTTGGCGGTAATTTCGATCAGAACGTCGCCGATGCCGCTGTAAGTCTGAACCCAGCTGAGCCAGTCCGCGCAGTCGAGCCCACTGTAGCCGGTCTGTTCGGAGTACTGGAAGAGGGTGTCGAGGATCCCCTGCAACTCGGTAGTCAGACACGGTTTCACGGCCTTGCTCCGCCCCTCCGTGTTCTTGAGAATCCAGCCGGTCCAAGTGACGTTGTCCCCCTCCCATTTGAAGTCGATGGCGCCGATCGTGAGATCGCCTTTCTTCGTTCCGAGTTTATCCGCGTAATCTACGGCAGCGAGCTTCATGCAGCCGAGAAGCCCCGTGTCCTTCTCGGTCTTCCAAGGCGCATCGTTCGGCGCGTCGTGCTTCCGGTTATCGAGGCTCCAGAATTTTTCGGGGGCGGCGCGGAGCCGGTACGAGCAATCCGCGGCAGCCGCGGTTCCGGCCATCGAGAGAATCGCAATCACGAGAAGGGTACGAGAGTAGGTCATAATAGAAGTCGATTTACCACATTCGTAACGCAATGCAATGGGGCGGGGGTCGGCCCCCGGCGCCGCGAACCTGGCGGCTCGGCGGGGTCCGGCTGAGGTGTCATTTTCGGGTGGTCCTGATAAAACCGTGGGTAGCGGAGGAGTGGCCGAGTGGTTGAAGGCACCGGTCTTGAAAACCGGCATACGAAGAGATTCGTATCGGGGGTTCGAATCCCTCCTCCTCCGCCAAAAAATTCTTAACCAGTTGAAAACATTCAGATCACACTCACCCAAAACACCATTAAGGTAACAAAAGGTAACAGGTCTCAGGATTTTCTCCGGCCGAACGCGAAATCAGGCATCGACCTTCTTACGGCTCCATCTGTTACCTTCGCGTAAATCTGCGTCGTCTGAATGTCAGTATGTCCCAGGAGCGCCTGAGTGGCAGCCAGGTCTCGGGTCTGTTCGGCGTGAAGGGTGGCAAACGTCCGGCGGAGAATGTGGGTGACGCTCTTGACCCGAAGTTCAAGCTGTCGGAACACCTTCCCGTAGGCTCCGGCCACGGTATTCCGCCGGATCAGCCGCCCGGCCTTATGGCAGACGATCTCCATCTCTCCGTCTTCGGCTTTCCATGTCACTATAAGATCGTAGAGGCGGTCTACGATCGGGATGCTTCGGACCGAGCTGGTCTTGGTCGTGTCCTGGATCTCTGCCCTCATCGCAGGCTGGGGCCAAATGCACGACCGACGAACCGTGATTGTTCTTCCTTCGAAATCGACGCAATCCCAATAAAGACCGCACGCCTCGCCGATTCGTAAGCCGGCGAAGAGTTGTAGGGCCGCGGTCCGCTGAAAGACGGGTGAATGTCTGGCGGAGATTCGGGCGAAGAATTCCTCCGCCTGATGGGCGGAGAGAACCTCGATGCCCCCGAGGGGAGGATCCCGAAAGTACGAGTCCTGCCTGTGTCGGGCCAGGATCGGGTGCTGAAACTTCTCATTTCGACGTTCCCGATACCATCGGAAGATCGTCTGAAGTGTGCTGAGCTCGCGTTCGAACGACACCCGTGTCTTCTGTTTGGGATATGACGGATCTTTGAGGTGCTGGAGCCAGCGGTCAATATCCTGTGCAGTCAGTCCTTCGATCGGGGCATCTTTGAGGGACTCCGCGTGGCGAACGTCTTTGGCGTATTGAAGCCAGGAAGTCTTTCGAAACCTTGGAGGTTTGGACCACTCCCTCCACCCTTCGATCGCGTCCCCAACCGTTACCTGGATCGCCTTGCGAGCTGTCGGCTCGGGATTGGCCTCCAGCCGCCAGGCTTTGGCTTCGCGAATAGTTTGGAAGTGCTTCTTTTGGAGTGTGCTCTTGCCTAGGACGCGTATTCGCCGGTAGGCGCAAAATACCTTCAGGCGGCAGTAGGCATCATGGCGTGGATCGATCCATCGCTTTAAAACAGGGTTCCACTTCTCCAGGCGGGCAATTCCTGGGTGGTTATGGATTCGAATCCACCGCTCTTTCGGGGGTCGAGTTGCAATCTCTCGTCGAACTAGGTGCATGTATTTATGAGTCATACATACGGCCACGATAGATCGAATGCAAGGCCACAAGAGTCTGTACTCTGTGCATTGTGCATCTCCTTGAATTCCTTTAGATTTATGGGTCTGTGACGGGGGCACCCAAGGAAAAGCCAACTTTTTCCGATTACCTGGTTCTTCGGCGGACTCAGATCCTTCCAAGCCTATCCACCGCGCTCATACGGAAGCTCTTTATGACTCTTCGGCTGGAGCCGGAATTCCGGAATGCGCTCGGTGAGAGAGCGCTGGATTATGGGGAGACGATCACGGAGTTTATCTATGCAACCCTGGTCGATCATGAAACGGGGATGAGATGGGGAGAATCACTTCCCAAGGGCCCATCTCCTCAATGGTCAAATCAGAATAAGACCGTGAATTTACGGGTGGTTATCAATGAACGGACCCAAGGTCAATTGGAAGGGGTTGCAAAGAAGAACGCGGTCAGTCTTTCCGAAGTGATTCGAAGGGTATTGGTTGATGAGCTGGAGAATCCTCCCGAGGTCTATGTACGTCGTAAGAAGAAGCCGCAGAATCAGGGCAGGGCGAAGCGTCTCGATTACACGAAGAAGCCGGCTTTGATTGGGATCGCTCGGTACCATAGCCGGGAAATCAGCTCTTTCGTGCGGCAGTTAGCGAACGAATTGCATCTGAGTGTCGGGGCACTCCACGAAAAACTCGTATACGAGGCGCTCCAGAAACGCTTTGGCGAAACCTTTCTCAAATCGTTGGAAGCTTTTCAGGAAACTGAAAAACACCGACGAAGGGAATTTTTCAAAGGAATCCGACGGAAGTGAGAATGACGGTCGCAATTCTTTGATTTCTATCGAATCGAACTGACTTTTTATTGTCGATACATCCAATGTCTTTGTTTTGACCTCTTGACTCCGTACCTTAGTACGGGGTGTAACATTCGGCCATGTCTTCGGGCCGAAAGTTCACGATTGGTGATCTAGCAAAACAATCCGGCGTCGGCGTGGAAACGGTCCGTTTCTACGAGCGAAAGGGGATCATCCGAAAACCGTCCAAAGGCACCGGATACCGGCAATATGCTCCGGATGACAGCCGGAGAATCGAGTTCGTTAAGCGGGCCCAAGAGCTTGGATTCACGTTGAAGGAGATCAAGGAACTTCTGGAACTCAACGTAAGCCCCAGGGGAACCTGCGGGGATTTGAAAACAACGGCCGATGCAAAGCTGGTTGAGGTGGAAGCAAAGATCCGGGACCTTAAACGCATAAGGGCTTCGCTCAGAAAATTGTCCGCAACGGTCGAAGCGAGAGACCTTTCAGCAACCTGTTGCAGGGTTCTTGACTGTTTTGAGAGCGGAACGACAAAGCCGATTAGGCAGTCTGCGGATGCAGGGAGGGTAAAGTGAGAGTGAAATCAGGAGCTTTTGCAGCACTTTCGTTCTTAGATCGTTTCCTCACGCTCTGGATCTTTCTTGCGATGGGATTCGGGGTGTTTCTCGGCTATTTGGTTCCTGGTGTCGTTCCGGCGCTAAACCGTCTTAGTGTTGGAACCACGTCAATACCAATTGCCATCGGCCTTATTCTTATGATGTACCCGCCGCTAGCCAAGGTCCGTTATGAGGACATGGGGCCGGTCTTCAAGAATGTGAAAGTCCTTTCACTCTCTTTGGTTCAGAACTGGGTCGTAGGACCTATTCTGATGTTCGGTCTCGCCGTTCTCTTCTTGCATGACAAGCCCGAGTACATGGTCGGGTTGATCATGATCGGCTTGGCGCGGTGTATTGCTATGGTCATCGTCTGGAATGATCTGGCGGACGGCGACACCGAATACTGCGCGGGTCTGGTGGCGTTTAACTCGATCTTCCAGGTTCTCTTCTTTTCGGTCTACGCCTACGTATTCATCACCGTGCTGCCGACCTGGTTCGGCCTCAAGGGCGTGGCGGTCCATGTGACCATCGGAGAGATCGCCAAGAGCGTCTTTATCTACCTGGGGATTCCATTCCTTGCGGGGGTGACGACGCGCTTTGTGCTGATCAAGTGGAAGAACAAGACTTGGTATCACGAAAAGTTCATTCCGAAGATCAGCCCGATCACGCTCATTGCCCTGCTCTTTACCATCGTCGTGATGTTCTCGCTCAAGGGGGAGTACATCGTGCAACTCCCGTTCGATGTGGTGCGGATTGCGATCCCGCTCCTCATCTACTTCGTCGTCATGTTCTTCGTCTCCTTCTTCATGAGCAAGAAGGTGGGTGCGACGTATGGTCAATCGGCAACCCTTTCCTTCACCGCGGCATCGAACAATTTCGAACTGGCCATCGCTGTGGCTATCGCCACGTTCGGCATCAATCACGGGGCGGCCTTTGCGGCGGTAATCGGTCCCCTGGTCGAAGTGCCAGTATTGATCGGCTTGGTGAACGTCGCGCTCCGGCTCCGGTCACGTTACTTCCCGTCGGACAAGGCCAAAGTCGAATCCGTGAGGTGCGCTACCTGTGACTGAGCGGGAATCTCGAATCCTTTTCCTTTGCGTGGCGAATTCGGCCCGGAGCCAAATGGCGGAAGGAATTGCACGTTCCATTTTGCCTTCCTCGGTTCCAGTCTGGTCCGCTGGATCGAGGCCGACCGCTGTCCGCCCGGAAGCCATCACCATTATGCGGGAGATCGGGATTGATATTTCGGGTCATCGTTCCAAAGCTGTTGCGGAGGTACCCACCGGTGAGGTCGATACGGTCATCACCCTGTGCGCCGAAGAGGAGTGCCCCGTATTCCTGGGAAATGCCCGCCGTCTCCATTGGGGGCTCCCCGATCCGGCAGCTGTGACAGGCTCGGAAGAGGATCGGCTCAACGCTTTCCGAAAGACACGGGACGAGCTACGCCGCCGCATCGAAGCGTTCCTTACGACTAAGGACCAACCACCACGACGATGGCTTCAGGTACTCCTCATTTGTCTTGGTGTCGTTGTGTGGTGGGCGGTCTACCGACATCTTGAGGTTTTCTCAAAGTTCTTCACGTACCAGATGCTCGGCATGTCTTCAGGCAGCCACATAGCCGCTGCCGTGGAGTTTTTTGTATTCGAGGCTCCAAAGGTAGTCCTGCTGCTCACCTTGGTTGTGTTCGGAGTGGGGGTTTTGCGGTCGTTTTTCACGCCGGAACGCACGCGCCGGATCCTGGTCGGAAAACGGGAGGCCGTTGGCAATGTTCTGGCTGCGATTTTAGGCATCCCGACGCCGTTCTGCTCCTGCTCCGCCGTGCCGCTCTTTATCGGCTTCGTGACCAGCGGGGTGCCGCTAGGGGTGACGTTTTCCTTCTTGATCTCCGCTCCCATGGTCAACGAGGTGGCGCTGGTGCTCCTGTTCGGCCTATTTGGCTGGAAGGTCGCCGCACTTTATCTCGGTACCGGCCTAGCCATTGCGATGGTAGCCGGGTGGGTCATCGGAAGACTCCACTTGGAAAAGTGGGTCGAGGAATGGGTCTATCGGACGACGGACGACGCGGGACAACCAGCTTCTGTTGGAGCCGAAACCAACGTGACTTGGGAGGACCGCGCGAGGTTCGGGCGCGACGCCGTCAAAGAGATCGTCGGAAGAGTCTGGCCCTACGTGTTGGCCGGTATTGCAGTGGGTGCTGGGATTCACGGCTATGTGCCGCAAGACTTCATGGCTTCCATCATGGGCAAGGATTCCTGGTGGTCGGTTCCGCTCGCCGTCCTGATCGGCATTCCCATGTATTCCAATGCAGCCGGAATCATTCCCGTGGTGCAGGCGCTGTTGGGTAAGGGGGCGGCGTTGGGCACGGCCTTGGCATTCATGATGTCGGTCATCGGCCTGTCGCTGCCGGAGATGATCATTTTACGTAAAGTTCTGAAGGTTCCGCTCATTGTGACATTCGCAGCCGTCGTGGGCGCGGGAATCATAGTGGTCGGATATGTGTTTAACATTCTCTTATAGGAGGAACGATGAAGATCCAGGTATTGGGACCGGGATGCACAAAGTGCAAGAAGCTGTACGCGGAGACTGAGAAAGCCGTGGCGGCCTCGGGGTTGACGGTGGAGCTGGAAAAATTGGAGAACATGGCTGACATCATGAAATTCCGCGTGATGATGACGCCCGCGCTCGTGGTGGACGGCGAGGTGAAATCGGCCGGGAGAATTCCGGAAACATCGGAGATCGTGACATGGCTGATGAACGCAGCGGCAAAGAAATAAACGTGGCTGGTGGGACGACCTGTTCGTGCGGAGGCACCGCAGTCACACTTTTGTACGTATGCTCGGGAGCATCGAATCTGGGGGCGATCGCCGATCAGGCCGGTCGGGCTCTGGGGCGCCATGAAAAAGTTCGTCTCGGTTGCCTCGCGGCGATTGGTGCCGGAATTCCAATGTACCTGGATGCTGCCCGAGGGGCCGAGTCGATCGCGGCGATCGACGGGTGCGAGAAGGATTGCGCCCGCACCCTGCTGGAACAAAAAGGCTTTGCCGAAGTGCGCCACCTTCGCCTGACAAACCTGGGTATGGTCAAGGGGGAAACCCCGGTGGTCCGCTCCCACGTCGATGCCGTTGTAGAGCGGATGGAGACGGTTCTGCGCGACGTCGGTTGCCAAGAACGGCTGACCGGAAAGGAATTGGAATGAGTCGAAAAGACATTGTTTTTCAGACGACCGTCTTGCTCGTTTTGGGGATCGCCTTTTTCTTGGTGGGCCAGCGTCCGAAACGGACGGAGCTACCCCAAACCGCGGCGCAATCGAATGCTCCCAAGATTCCTGTCCAGGCACACTTTGTCCGCGTTTATTACTTCCACGGTTCCCTACGATGCGTCACATGTCACAAGCTGGAAAACCTCGCCCGCGAGGCGATTCAGGAGAACTTCGGTAAGGAGATGAAGAACGGAAATCTGGTCTGGCAGGCGATCAACGTTGAAGACGGGGGAAACGAACACTTTGTGAAGGATTACCAGCTCTTCACGAAGTCGCTTGTGGTTGCGGATGTGGACAATGGGACGCAGAAACGGTGGAAAAGCCTGGCGAAGATTTGGGAGCTTGTGCGGGACGAGAATGCTTACAAACAATACGTCGTTGCAGAGGTGCGGCAGTATCTGGAGGGTCCTTCTTGATCACAGCCCTTGTCGGCGCGGTCACGGCGCTCTGGTTGGGGATTCTGACCTCCATCAGTCCGTGCCCGCTGGCAACCAACATTGCAGCGATCTCCTTTATTGGGAGTGAGGTGACCTCCTCAAAAAGGATCTTCGTCAGCGGGCTCATTTACACTCTGGGGCGTGCCGCAGCATATGTCCTCCTTGGAGCGTTCCTTGTTGCGGGCCTGCTTCAGATTCCCCCAGTCGCATGGTTTCTCCAACGACGAATGAACCAGGTTCTCGGTCCGTTGCTTTTTGTCATCGGTCTCATCGTCCTCGGGTGGATTCGAATTCCCCTCCCTTCCTGGAGTCTGGGCGAGAGATCTTTTCATAGAGCCAAGGCATGGGGGTTATGGGGTATCGGCTTCCTGGGATTCATCTTTGGTCTCTCTTTCTGTCCGGTGTCCGCCGGACTTTATTTCGGCAGCCTGATCCCTCTGGCGATCACGAATCAGTCGCCGGTGATTCTTCCGACGCTATTCGGGATTGGAACGGCCTTGCCCGTTGTCATGGTCGCAACTCTTCTCGCTTTCGGCGCGAACTACGTCGGAAGGGTGCTCGACATCCTTGGCCGGCTCGAGCGATGGGGGAAACAGATCACGGGAGTCACCTTCTTGGTCGTTGGGGCCTACCTGAGCTGGAGACAGTTTTTTGCCCCAGTTTAACCTAAGATTTCTTTGCGGTTGGATAGCAAGTTCGAGTCTATCGTTCATCTTTGTGAATCGCCTCTAATAGGCGGTTAACCAAGCGAACAACCTCCCTCAATGCTCCGGGCGCATCGGTGATGGTCATTTTTCGGAGATACGCAGACCAGTAAACCTGCAACTTCTTCAAATTCTCGTCGCTCAGGTCCAAGGTGGTCGTGAACGTTGTGGTGCGTTTGCTGAAAGTTCGCTCAATGCTGCGCCGAAGAAGAGACGGCTCCAGAGTCTTTGACTGAGCGAGTTTGAACAGATCGTAGTAATCCTTCATTCGCGTATTTTGGCCGCCCCGCTTGACGGCGATTTGCATCTTCTCGGCGAAGATCGTTTCAGGCGGGTAAGCCATAATGGAAAAATCCGGTCCGATCAGCGGTTTGCCTCGGTAACGAATTCTTGCGAGAAAGATCTTCCTGGGTTCGACGAGATCTCCAGCCGCCAGGTCCATTCGAACCATCCCTTTTGCCGTGCCCAGCTTGAATGGGCATTTAATCCGTAGGCCCGGATAAACCAACTCCGGGTGGCGTAGCGGCGCCCCTTGAGGAGAAAGCCAGGTCAGCCCGTCGTCGAGGGTGATTCCCAAGATCTTTTTGATGACCTCGAGAGCCTTTTCAACCTCGTGGCCGATCCTGAGAACAGAAAAATCGAGATCCTTGGTTCGGCGGTCAGACTCGATCAGGTAGGTAAGAAGCGATCCGCCTTTGAAGATAAAACGTTCCACATATCGGGACGCCGAAAGTCGCGCCAAGAACTGTTCCGCTCCATAGCGGTTCAGCAGATCCTGGAAGATGATCTTCTTCTCTTTGGAGACAGTCAGGAGCTTGGCCCGAATGCTTTCGGCGTTGGTCGTCATGGGCTACTCATCCGAAAGAAGTACCGTGAGAATATCATCCAGCGGCTTTCGCATCTGTTTGCCATATTTCGAGAGCTTGTCGAGGTCCCTGTCTTTCCGCTTGAGGTAAGCCCGAACGGCCTTGTGAGCAACATCAATCGGAAGATACTTGAACGCGTCCACCACGCTCTTCTCTGGGCTGTAAATGCGCACCTCCCGATTGCCGACCGTATGCCGGGTAACACCCAGGGTGTATGACGGGCCGCTGGGGTAGGTCAGCCGGTACTCCTGGTTGACGATCCGATGGTGCTGGGGAAACGCGAGCCAGATCTTCTTTTCCTCTTCGTCGGTCAGATCGTAATAGGCTAGTGCCGATACTCCGCAGACCACGGCATCAGCGTACAGGGTGCAGGCGGGGGCATATCGCCGCAGGGGATCGGCCAGCCAACCTGTCTTGGTTGTGTAAATGCGTTTGGCCGGGCGGTGGAGCACCCCCCCTCGAACCATGTGGGAAAGGGTCATCTTGCTGACCCCGAAGGCATGTGCCTCCTTGAGGGTGGCGAAGTCGTTCCGGCTCAGAAACGTTAGCAGTCTTTCCCGGGGTGACGTTTTCATAACTTTACTACACTAGATAATATAACGAATTTAGCGAATATAGTAAACAGCCGTTTTCCGGAGACCGACCAACCCCGAACACGTCCACCCTCACCTTGCCTCTTCCCAACATCAAACCATCAACCAAACTCTCCATCTTCTATCAACCCAAAGACCTCATTCTTGAATCCCAAATCTCTCTTCGTGCCCCCAACCACCCCTCGAGCATTCTTGCACCGACCACAACCCCAAAAATCATTTTTTTACATGGTAGTGGGGGTGTGGTCGGCGGAAAATGCGAGAGGAAAAAGTTTCCGGGGCACGTTCTTTGATTTGTGAATTCAGACACTTGTTGTTTTGGCCAGAGTTCTTTCGGAGTTCCTACCAGTGAACTGTGAAAGAACCCCGTAGGAACCCGAAGGGAACTCCCTCGGAAGAAGGTTGGAAGCGCAATTCAGCTTTTGTTTCCTCTCCGCCGTTTGTCGCCAGCGAAAAGGTGGTGGAGGTGGGGGAGGGGAATGATCGGTTACGGTAACATTTCGGTAACAGGTGACCTGTAAATGCGTGTGAACCGATGTAATCGGATGATATTGAGGAATTGCTATCCTGCTGATCGGAAAGTATTTTCCTTTTTGTTGGCGTAGTTACGAAGGGCGGGACTGCTTCCCTCCTCCTCCGCCAACACTTCTTTAAGTCTTCGGAATCATTCGGCCGAACGGAAGCGGCGGGGAGGTTTTTGTTTCGGAAGATCTGTGGTAAAGGGCCGGTTCAGCCTCTGGTTTTTTTTCGATAACCTTCGCCATGGAGGAGAGCGATGAACCCTCTCAGAGCTTTACCCCTTCTTCTTCTCTTCACAACCAGCTTGGTATTTGCGGACAGCGGCCCACAGCACCAAGTGAAACAAACCCCGCCCGTCAAGATGGGAACATCGGGCGGAAGCGCGAACGACAGCAGCAAGGCGTTTTGTTGCGGTGGAACGCTCGGATCGGCCGTGCTGTATGACGGCATGCTTCATATCCTGAGCAACAACCACATCCTGGCCCGCTCGGGAGCCGCCGCGACCGGTGAGGACACGCTCCAACCCGGCCTCATCGACAGCTCCTGCCGCGCCACCGGCAACATCGTCGGCGACTTCATCGGCAACGTGATTCCCCTGGGAGCCAACGTGGATGCGGCTCTCTCGAAAGCGCGTTCCGGCATGGTGGATTCCAGCGGGACGATCTTGGATGTCGGTGTTCCTTGCTCCAACATCCAGGCCGCAACGATCGGGCTTCCGGTCATGAAGAGCGGCCGCACGACCGGATTCACGACCGGCACGGTGCAGTCGATCAGCATGACGGTCCAGATCCAGTACCAACAGGGCTGCGGAAAAGGGAAGAAGTTCAACGTCCTGTATACCAACCAGATCGCGACCGGGAACATGAGCGCGGGGGGGGATTCGGGCTCGCTCCTAGTATCGAACGACGGAACCCCTAATCCGGTCGGCCTTCTGTACGCCGGGAGCAACTCCACGACGATCTACAACCCGATCCAGGACGTCGTGAACGCGTTTGTAAAGAACAGCCACACCTTCTTGTTTGCGGGGAACAACTGCGGTGGCACCACCCTGGCCGGGATCGAGCCGATGGCGGCGGCCTTCCAAGGGGTCACGCCCGGCGAGAGCGACGTGGATGAAGCGAAACGGATCAAAGAGCGCCATGAAAATGAGTTTTTCCTCCATCCCGGTGTCTTGGGCGTCGGCGTCGGAGCGGCGGAGGACAACCCGGTCGAGGCGGCGATCGTTCTGTACGTGGAATCGCCCCGAGGGCAGCGTCCTGACGGCCTTCCGGATAAGGTGGAGGGGAAGAAGGTCAGGGTGATTCTGACCGACACCATTGTAGCGCAGTAAGCGGTCTGTGATCTAAAACAGCCTCCCCCGCGCCGCCCCGGGCGGCGCGGGGGTTTTTTCAATCGCGGCTGTCAGGCTGGTTCGAATCCCTCCTCCCCTGCCAAAATCTTTCTAGCGCCACAAGATTACACGGGAATCCCCCTCGGGAACGATCTCGGGCCACCCTTGACAGGGAGCACTCACCGCGGTAAGTCGCATTGCGTTACTGTCCTGCTGGTAGAGGGGACCGAAGTGCGCACATAAAGTCGGGAGGGAATATGAAAAGAAACCTCGTCCCCGCGTTTTTTTGGATCGTCTTTCTCTCTTGTTGGTTAATCCAGACGGCCGCAGCTCAGATCCCAGGCAATCCTTCTTTTTCGGTTTATCCGGCCCCGCTCTCTGAAAACGGACTTCCGGTTCAGGAGATGCAGGTTCAAGCCGGGATTCAACACTTTCAGACGGGGGAAAAACCTCTCTTTCTTCGGATGCAATTCCTTGGCCTACCGGAGGTGGGCAAACGAGGAATTGTGGAAAGCCTGGTTCGTGTGTCGGGGGATCTATCTCTCGGCAGAGGGGAAAACGGCGCGCTGGGAGTCGTTGCTGCTAACGTCAAGTTCGAGCCCTACATTTATGAGAAAAACGGGTTGAGCCGGGATTTTCTTTCCTGGATCAAAGTGGCCCCCGTCACATACCAAAAGAGCCTTCCACTGGCCGATAAGGAGTCCTTTCGAATCAGTGCGATTGAAGGGGGGGTTGGGATGGAAGGAGCGAAAGACTTCCTTTGGGTGGCCGTCGAAGCTCTCGGATACCAGTATCTCAAGTGGAAAGACGAAGAACGGAAACGGCAGAACGTGCAGGGAATGCATGTGATTGGAGTGAGGGTGGGGATGACGCCGCTGATTCGATTTGCCGAAAATATTCATGTGCGGGCGAGAGTGGTCGACTTCCGGTTTGACGCCGGAGGGTATTGGGGTCTTGGACAGCCGCTTTTTTCGTACGGCTATGACATGGCTAGTGTGACCGCCGGAGCCGATCTGATTTTGAAGGATTGGGCGATTTCTTTTACCTGGAACCGACAGTTTCTCCAGATCAGTCGACCCGGCCCGGGCTACGACTATTCTTCCTCCGACACAAGAGTTGGAATTGGGTACAGAATCCCATGAAGGAAAGACGGGGAGGGTTTGCGAACATGAAAAACCAAGTTCTTTGGATCTCGATCTTGTTGGCCGGGCCCATGGTACAGACGGGGACCGCTGCAACGTTTTCTCCTCCGGATGACGAGGAGGAAATCCAATCGCTGCTGCCCGAGGTTCTCTCCGGACGGCTGACGCTTCTTCTGGATCCCGGCAAGAGTGACGTCGTGATCGGAGAAAAGAATAAGTGGGGGTTGGGGGTGGAGGACCATATCTATGCCCACCACGTTGAAATCTATTTTGAGTTCGATCGCAGAGACTTTCTCGCCGGGAAAAAAGATTTTTGGAAATTCCAGGTGATTGGAAGGCAGGGATATCCTGTTGCCAAACACACGATGGAGCTACTCCGCGTTGCGGCCGAGGAAAAGAAAGTTGGGGTCGTGAAATTTCAGGATGCCATCGGGGGAGTTTTCAAGATCGAATCTGCCGAACATCCGTTCCCGTTTCCGATGCCGAAGGAACAGGCTCTAAACGAAAAATATCTTTGGAATGGGGAGCCGATCGGCTGGGAAAAGATGTACGAGAAAATCCACGGATTGATCGAACAAGCGGTCTCTAGGGTGGATTTCACGAATCTGGAGACGTTTTCCGATATGGTAACCATGCTTCACTTCGTTCAGTCTCTTCCGTTTTACGTCAAGGATCCAGCCCCGAAAAAAGATCCCTTGGGAAGAATTTCGTATTCGTTTGACTTGGCTCACGACGCTGTGAACCGAATGATGGTCCAGAAGCTGGGCAATTTCGTACGAGGGCAGAAGGAAAAGACGCGTCATCTAGCAGATTCCGTCCTGGATAATCAATTGAACCGTCAGGAGGAGGCGTATGAGGAGGCGTATCAGGAGCTTCTCAAGTATTTAGATAGTCCTGAATGGGTGGTTGCTTCCTCTCCCTATTTCCGGTTGCTGGAACGGAGGTTCGGGATTCAACTCAACGACGGGTGGTTTGCGTCGGAGCGAGTGGCGATCCTGAAAGAAGTGGCCGATATCTGTCCACCCCGCGAGAGTAAAACTCCGGATGGTGAGCGCGATCAAGCGCTGCTCGACAAGCATTTTAAATAAGCGTCGAGTCCGAATTGCTACCGGTCGACCGGAAGCCCCATCTCCCGGATCACGCGCTTGGCCGCGGGAAACGCCACGTTCCCCAGGAATCCGATGAAGCGCATATCTAGGATGATCGCGCGCGACGCGGGGTGAAGCCAGACGTCGTCCAGGATCGATTCGGGGGTTCCGTCGAAGGCGAACCCCACCACCTCTCCTTTGTTGTCGAAGACACTGCTCCCGGACATCCCGCCGGTGATCACGTGGTGCGTGATGAAGTTGATCGGGATGTTCCCGACACTCAGGTCGTAGTACCACCTCGACCGGTACGTCATGAGCCACGGCACCGCCTTTTTGAGGATCTCGGGGACAACGAACAGCTCCGCGTCCGGCCCCTTCGTCACGAACCGATCCCGCGCGACCATGCTGCTGAGCGTGGTCACGAACGGGAAGGTCCCGGTCTTGTAGACCGGCTCGTACTCATTTTGCACGGTGCTGACCACGAAACGAACCGTCCCGTTGGCATCCGGGTATTTGACCCCCATCGCCTGATTCTGAAGATAGTTCACGCGATCCTTCTCGTAGGCGAACGCTTCCGCCACGCCGGAACGCATCTCTTCCAATTCTTTGACCACGTCGACCGCGAATTCCACGAGCGTGTCCCCCGAGGCCTCCACGGAAGCCGGGGAAAAGTAATGGAACATCCGCATTCGCACGTCCGAAGCCCGGGTCCGTTCGTTGGGGGTGTCGTTGGCCGCTATCGTGTACGCGTTGGAGTAGAGCCGATCCGCCATCTTTTCGTAGATCGATCCCGATCCCGGCATCTCCCGGGCTTTCTCCGCGAGCTTGTCGAACGCCCGAATCCGGATCGATTTCGAAGCGGCCATCTCGAAATACTTGGCCATCAAGACCTTCTCCCCCTCGAGCGTCCCGTAATTGTCAGACTTCCGGATCTGTGACTCGATGTTCGCCTTGTTCCAGCTCTTGAAACGCTCGTCCCCCCGATCCTTGTCGTCCGGCGGCTGCGTACTCCATTGGTAGATGTAGTTGGCGGCTACGAAGCTCTTGACGGGGAAGGTCCGCCCGGTCAGGAACGTGAGAAAGTAATATTGTCGGATAATAGCTGTAGAGATCGTGGAAAATCGTACCCAGGCGGTCGAGATTCGCGCGATCGCGAACCGTCTCCTCCTCCGTCCGTTTCTCGGCGACGACATTCGATGTCCGTATCATCTCCGCCTTCCGCGGGAAGTTCTTGGCGAAGTTCGCCAGGTAGCGGTAGGCGTTCCCGTACGGTCCTTGTTGCGGGTTCGGGTAGATCGACATCAAAGTGTCCATCAGCGTCTGGGAGACGTCCCCCATGAGAGGCAGATTTTGTTTGGCCATCCACTCCACTTCGAACGATGTGATGTTCCGTTGCGTGGCCCCCGGGTATCCGAGGATGAACTGCGGGTCGCCGGGCTTGATGCCTGAGGCGGAAGCGCGGGCGTATGTCGCCGGGCGGAACGGTTGGTTCCCCTGGTAGACGCGCAGGAAGCTGAAGTCTCCCGTGTGGCGCGGGTATTCCCAATTGTCGGTCTCCCCTCCGAACTCGCCGATCACGTCCGGCGGAAACCAAACCAGGCGGAGATCGGTGTACCGGCGGTATTTATATAGGACGTACGGTTTCGCCCCGGTGTTCATCCGGACGACGTCGCAGACGATCTCTTTCGAACTCCCCCGGCACTTCTCCCGGAGTTCCTCCCTTCGGTACCGGACCTTCTCCGCCCATTCCTTGGGGCTCAAGTCTTGGTTCCGTTCCAGGTCCGCGAACTGTTTCGAGACGTTCTGGACTTCGAACGGGACGCGGAACTCGTAGTTCGGGCATACGATCTCCTGACCCTCGTTCGCCGCAACGTACCCTTCCGTGACGAGGTCCGAGTGGGGGCCCTTCTGTTTGAGCGACTCGGCTTGAATCGCGGAGGCGCAGAAATCGGCGCAGTGAGAGTTCGTCCCGAGCAGGCCGTCCTTCGAGAGGAACGTTGCCGTGCAGCCTCCGCTCGGCCACTGAAGCACACCCACGGCCGTTTTCACCAGCGCTTCGATCCGTTCCGGCGGAACGGTCAACCCGATCCGCTTCATCTCCTCGAGGGGCATCTGCCCCTTGATCGGGAGATACATCGCGTCGGCTCGGACCTGGGCAGGGATCAGGAAAAGAATTGCGAAAAGGAGACTCCGTTTCATCAACAACCTCCTGAAGAAGAAATCGAAACGGAACCTAACTCCGCGATTATTGCATTGCAACAAAAACTGTTCGGTCTTCTTAAAGCCTCCCTCCTCCTCCGCCATGGTAGGATTGCTGCGGTGCTGACCCTTGTCTTTCTCTCCGGCGCCAGCGCTCTGGCGTATCAGCTCGTTTGGGGGCGGATGCTCTCCGTCCTGTTCGGCGACTCCACGCAGGCGGTGGCGGTCGTGGTCGCCGTCTTCATGGGGGGGCTCGCGCTCGGCTCTTTTGTTTTTGGCAACGTCGCCGACCGTGTCCGCCGTCCGCTGCTCTTTTACGCCGGCGTCGAAGCGGCGATCGGAGTGTCGGCATTCTTCGTTCCCTTTCTTCTGAATGTCTTTGAGCCTTGGATCGCGTCGCTGTATGCATCGGGAGATCCAACCTCCCTTCGTCTTCTCCTCACGCGGTTCACGATCAGCGGATTTGCCATCTTGATTCCCACCTTCTTGATGGGGGCCACATTCCCCGTCGTCGTTCGGGCGATGGTCCGACGTCCGGAAGAAACCGATCGTACGCTCGGGTTGATCTACGGCATCAACACCCTGGGAGGAATGGGGGGTACGATTCTAACCGGGTTCCTCCTGTTGAGATATTTGGGCGTTCGCTACACCCTTCACCTGGCCTGCGCGACCAATCTAGTAATCGCCGGGATCGCACTCCTTCTCCATCAAATGCGTTCCAAGGAATCCGTGGAACCCGCCGTTCGAACCGACGAACCCAGACCGCCTGCATCCGCACTGTTGCTGTCCGTCATTTTCATCTCTGGCTTCACCGCTCTTTCGTACGAGTTGATCTGGACGCGTGTTCTCGCCTTCATCTTCCCCTCCGGGATGGACATGAAGTCGTTTACGATCGTTCTCGCGGTATTCCTGGGAGGGATCGCCGGAGGGGGATTCCTCCATGCGAAGACCGAGCGCCGTCTTTCGAACAAGACCGCCGCCTTGGGGATCCTGCAGATCGTCGTGGCGGCGAGTGTCTACTGTCTGTTTTGGCTTCTCGCTTGGAATCGCCTCTTCGCGCAGCTCTGGATTCCGTGGAACTTCCTTCTCAACGAGGCGGCCAAGGCGGCGTTTCTGGTCGGGATTCCCGCTCTCGTGTTCGGATATTCATTCCCTCTGTCGTGTTCTCTGGTCACCTCGACCTGGAAAGCCGTTGGGGGATCGGTGGGGCGTGCGTATGCGATCAACACGATCGGCGGAGTCCTCGGTCCGCTGGTGTGCGGATTTCTCCTGATCCCGTCGATCGGAAGCGAGCGGACCATCAAAGGGATGGTGGTTCTTGGGATTAGTCTCGGCCTGGCTCTATTGGTTTCGGAATGGCGACAGAAGAGGTTGCCCCGTTCCCCGGTCGTTGCCGGGGCCGTTCTTCTGGGGCTGTTCGGAATTCTTTTCGTAAGCCCCGGAAAGATTCTGGTGAAGCTGATGAATCTGGATAACCGGCCCGTTCTTTATTACGGAGAAGACCGCTCGGGGATCTACTTGGCATTTCAAATAGAGGATGGGATCCGGATCCGGATGGGGGGGATCTGGTCCGGAGGGGCCGCCCCGAAACAGGCGGCGAACGGCGAGATGAGCGCATATCTTCCGCTCCTTCTCCATCCGGCTCCCGAACGGGTCGCCGTAATCGGTTTCGGGGCCGGCGCCACCGCCTCCCACTTCGCGCGGAATCCCGCGGTTCGGAATGTCGACATCATCGAGATCATGGAGGAGGCGGTCGTCGCGGGGCGGACCCTGTTCGCCTCGTACAACGACCACGTCCTGGATTCCCCGAAAGTTCGCGTGGTCGTCGACGACGGCTTCAACTACCTCAAATATACTTCTCAGACCTACGACGTGGTCGCCGTGACCGCGTTCACTCCGAAACTGCCGAGTGCCGCCCGCCTCTACACGCGGGAGTTCGTGGAGATCGTCCGGAAGAAACTGCGGCCGGGGGGGATGATCATCTTCTGGGCCTTCCCGGCACACATCAACGCCGCCGCATTTTTTTCGGCGCTATCGAGTTTGCAGAGCGTTTACCCTCATCTTTCGGTTTGGACGACGCCGGAAGCCCCCTATTTCTTCTTCTTCGGGAGCGATCGAGACCCCCCCCTCGATCGAAAGAAGATCGAGAAACGGATGCGTCAACGTCCTTCCCCTGTGACGACCCCCTATCGGATCCAGACCGTCGACCAGTTTCTTTCCCATCGCCTTCTGGACGAACGTGCGGTGGCGGAGGCTCTCAACTTCCGAAAGCCACCGATCAACACCCTCGATCGGCCGGTACTCGAATATCTAATCAGAAAGGGGAGGGCTCCGAATCTGATCGAGGAGCTTTCTCTACTTCAGAAGCGGTAGCGCGGCTTTCTTCTTCTCGAGATCGACGCCGACGTACTTGTACGAACCGGTGGCCATCTGGTTCCGCCGGTAGTTCTGAACCCAATCGTGATGGAGAAAATAGTCGACGCCGTAGTTCAAGAAAACCCAGGGGATGTTCGCGTGGAGGATCTCATTCATCTTCCGAATGACCGTGAGACGTTCAGAGCCGTCCGGTAAATCACGCACTTTTTCATACAGGGCGTCGAACTCCGCGTTTCTGAACCCGGCTCGGTTCTGACCCCCGACATTCCCTCCCCAGAGCGGCTGGAGGAAATTCTCCGGATCGGGGTAGTCACCGACCCACTCGAGGTAGGCCATCTGAAAGTCGCGTCGGTTGATCCGCTCCAGCAGTTGCGGAAAGGTCCAACTCCGGGGTTTTAGAGTGATTCCAATCTTCGCGAGGTCCCCCGCGATCAGCTCGAAGATGTGTCGCTGATACGGGTTTTCAGCGCGGTCGTAATAGAGTTCCGGGATCTTCTTTCCGAGCTTGGCGATCGATTTGCGCGCCCCCTCGGGATCGTAGCCGTTCGGATCTCTGAGGGAGGGATCGAATCCGAACAGGCCGGGAGGGATCGGCCCGTTGGCCACCGTTCCCCGTCCGTTATCGACCACTTCGATCTTCGCCGCACGGTTGATCGCCTGGCTGATCGCGCGCCGAAGGGTCAGGTTCTTCCCAATCACGGGGTCGTCGAGATTGAACGCGAGGTACGCAATCATGAGGCGGTCCGATCGATCGAGATGGACCCGTTTGGCAGCCAACTCCTCCGACAACTGCCGATCCCGGATCGAGGAGGAATACGCCTCGGTCGGGATCGGCACGAGATCGAGGTTTCCTTTCAGGAAGTTGAGCCAGCGGGGTTGCGTCTCGTTGAAGATCGAAATCGTGAGCTGGTTCACGAGCGGA
The DNA here is from genome assembly GCA_043809315.1 of Pseudomonadota bacterium. Classification (GTDB taxonomy): domain Bacteria; phylum Bdellovibrionota_G; class JALEGL01; order JALEGL01; family DATDPG01; genus JAZDDX01. The sequence continues at coordinate 20,068 of JAZDDX010000007.1, read as the reverse complement.
AGAGGGGGCGTGGAAATCCCGCCCCAGTAGGTCGGGTTCCGGACGAACCGGAGACGTTGTCCCCGGACCCACTCCTTGAGCGCGAACGGTCCCGTCCCGACCGGATGGGAGACGATCTCCGGGCCATATTTCTCCACTACCTCGCGAGCCATCACCCCCAACGCCGGGATCGCGAGTGCGTATGGGAAGCGGAGCCAGGGGCGCGTCAGGCGGATGACGAGCGTCCGATCGTCGGGGACCGAAAGATCGGCGACCCGTGCGAGCGCCCAACGGTTCGGCGAGGCGAGGTGTGGATCGAAGATTCTCTTGTACGAATCGACGAAATCGGAGGCCTTCAAGAACCGGGGCTTTCCGCCGAACGCCGGATCGTCCTGGAAACGGATCCCCTCACGGATCTTGAACCGGTACTCTTTCCCTCCGTCCGAAATCACCGGATCCGATTCGGCCAGAAGCGGATGCACACGGTACGGCCGCGCGAGGTAGTCGAACTCGTACAACCCCTCGAACACCTGCTGGAGCGCGTCGAGCGAATAAACATCCGTCGCCTGCGCCGGGTCCAACGATTTGATCTCCCCGGACACGGAGACGTTCAATTCGTTCTTGAGTTCTTGGGTTCTGGAACATGAAAGAAGGGTCAGTCCGACGAAGAACGCTATGGCGGTGAGACGATGACGATGGAATATCATCACATGCCGATGGGCGCTTCATCACGCGCTCAAGTTCGACGCCAAAGGTATCACCAGAAGCGGGACTGTGTCGCGGATTTCGAGGTCATTCGTCCGGTTCACGGGAGTTTTTATCAGCCTGACAGCCCATGACTCTCACGCCGGGGCGGGGGTGGCAAGGGGGAGACTGTCCGATTCGCGTGGGTTGTGGTTTACTGGTCCGGCTTGGGCCGTCCGACATACATCGCTGTTGCCGGAAACATCGGGTGCGGCAAGAGTACGCTCGTCGATTTCATCTGCCGGACGTACGAGGTGGAGCCGTTCTTCGAGCCGAACGCGCGGAACCCTTTCCTGGTCGATTTTTACGCCGACATGAAACGCTGGGCGTTCCACTCCCAGCTTTTTTTCCTCACCCAGAAGTTTCGGATCCACCAGGATCTCGATCTGCGGCGGACCCGCCAGACGGTGGTCCAGGACCGGACGATCTTCGAGGACGCCGAGATCTTCGCGGCGAATCTCCACCAGCGCGGGTTCATCAACAAGCGGGACTGGGGGCTGTACCAGGACTTCTATCAGACGGCGCTCCGGGCGATCGAGCCGCCGGACCTCCTCATCTATCTGCGAGCTTCGATCCGGACGATCCGGAAGCGGATCAAGATCCGGGCCCGCCCGGAGGAGCAGCAGATCCCGGTCACCTATCTCCGGGCGCTCAACCGCCTCTACGAAAGCTGGTTCGCTTCGTACAAGCGATCGCCGACGCTCGTTCTCGAGAGCGACCGCCTCGACTACATCACCGATCTGATCGACCGGATCGACATCCTGAAGACGATCGAGAAGTACATCTGATCAACTTGTCGACCCGACCTATTTCACGTAACAAGACGCGGTCGACTCTTGCGGAGAGGTGTCCGAGTGGTTGAAGGAGCTCGCCTGGAAAGCGGGTAGACGTCCTAAACAGCGTCTCGCGGGTTCGAATCCCGCCCTCTCCGCCAAAAAAGTTTTAACTCCCTGAAAACATTCAGATCGCAACTACCCAAAACACCGTTTCGGTAACAAACGGTAACAGGTCTTCCCTACTTCGAAGTTGTTCCGGCTTTTGCCTCTGCGCGGGATCGGATTCGAGGATCATTGGATCTAGTCATTTCCAACAAGACGTCTTTCGGGCAATTGGGATTATCAGCAAGATTGAACATGATTCCCCGATCTTGATACGGTTCTTGGTGTGACATGGAACCGGGAAACAACACACTAAACACGGTAATGAAGATTTGATCTTCCAGAGAAGTCCCTGAGAGTGCCCTTTGATACGAATCTCGTAGTTCACGTTCTGTAGATGTCTTGGATGCTGCGATACGTTGCCACCTCAAGTCATCCTGAACTCGCATGGCTCCCAGAACAAGAACGACGGCTATTACGATAGCAACCGCGACCTGAAGCCATTTGAATTCTAATCGTTCTTGATTGCTAAAATCTCGTCGGAAGATTCGGTAACAAACCCAGGCTATGGTGGCAACACTCCAACCTCCCAATGTCCCGACAACCGACGAAATCACGGCAGAAGGAACTACCGCAAAGATAAGAATTGTTACCGTGCCGATGGCGTTTCCGGCTGTATATGCGCCGAAGAGGGTATAGGAGACTCCAAGAATCAATGCCGTTGCTCCACCCGCAACAGCTCCGAGCCGTTGCCAACGCGAAAGACCGTTCCTGGAGCTATTTTGTTCCATTTCTTCCACTCTTTTTGATCTATCAACCTCATATCTATGTCTACGTGACGTGTCGAACTTTGTGTCCGTGAATACATGCTATATCTTGTAATTCGTTTAATAGACGAATATACTAATATACAATGAAGTCTAACTCACTGAAGCTCGGCTCCCTGGAGACCCGATTTCTGTCCTGGGTACAGGTGAAACGGACCGAAAAGGTTCGAACGGGGGATCTCGTCCAGGCGCTGGGCCTTACCCGAATCCAGGAGGCCAATCTCTTTCGCAACATGGGTCGAAAAGGGCTGCTTATTCAGGTGAGACGGGGCCTTTATCTCGTCCCCAATGGAATCCCAGCGGGTGGTAGGTGGCTTCCCTCTCCGTACCGAATCCTGGTCGCACTAATGGAGGAACAAAGCGCCAAGTACCAAGTAACGGGAATGGCGGCGTTCCAAAGGTATAGCCTTGAAACCCAAGTACCGAACGAAATCACCGTTTTCAACACCGTGCTTTCGGGCAAAAGAACGATCGCAGGCCTGAGCTTTGTTTTTATTCGAGTTGCCCCGGAACGTCTCGGCGGCGACGAACTCTTTTCAATCACAACCGAAACCGGCACACCGATCAGCATCTCCATAAGTTCACTTCCACGCACGCTCCTGGACGCCGTTTATGACTACGAAATTTTCGGGACCATACCTCGTGCATATAGCTGGATAGCCAGCAAGCAGAGTGATCGAAACACAATACGGAAACTCGTTGAAATGACCCTTGCCTATGGAAACGTTGGCACGAAACGTCGCCTGGGCTATGTCCTGGATTCACTGAAGGTGAATCCACGATGGTTGAACAAACTCCGAGCGGCGATTCCTCGGGCAACATCCTTGATTCCTCTGATTCCCGGGAAACCCGCGCGGGGATTTTTGGACCGTAAGTGGGGGGTAATTGTAAATGGTGAAATCCCAGCCCTGGCCACATGAGGATACGGAGTTCTTCCGTTCGGCCGTTTCTTCCACCGCCGCAAACGAGAAATTCGCTCCAGAACTGATCGAAAAAGATTATTTCTGCTCCGTCGTTCTTAAGGTTGTGTATGAAACCTTGGAAACTTCCCTTGTGTTCAAGGGAGGAACTCTTCTCAACAAGGCGTACACGGACTTTTCCCGGCTGAGCGAGGACCTCGATTTTTCGATCTCCGTTCGGGACGAAACCAAACGCGCGGAGAGAAAAAAGTTGGCCGGACAACCAAAGGCGATCTTTTCAGATCTGCCCGAGCGGATACCCGGAGTGAAGGTCCGGGAAGACCTAAGGGGGTCCAATGAATCTCAGCAATACAACGGGATTCTGGAGTATCGCTCGATCCTTGGGCCGGAACCTCAAACCCTCCTGTTTCAGGTGGGGTTGCGGGAAAAGGTGTTTGAACCAAGGCCGCAGAACCTGAAAACCCTCCTTCAAGATCCGTTCCGTCAAAAGCCAGTAATCGAGCCATTCACGGCCACAGCTCTCTCAAGGCAGGAGGCCTATGCAGAAAAGCTGCGGGCAGCACTTACGCGGGAAACGCCGGCCATTCGGGACCTTTACGACATCCACCGAGCGCTGACTTCGAAGCTCTTCGATATCGAGGCAGAAAGCTTCCGTGAACTCGTCTTGAAGAAGCTGGCCATACCGGGGACTCCGCCAATCGACGTTAGCGAAGCCCGGCATCTCGAATTCGAGCGACAAACAACAACCGATCTCCGCCCCGTACTGAGATCGAACGACTTTGAACATTTCCGCTTTATTCAGGCCTGGGACGAACTTCAAACCATCGGCAAAACTATCCAACTTCTATCAACCTGAAGACCCTATTCTTGAATCACAGAGCTCCTTCGTGCCCCTTACCCAAACCACGAGCATTCTTGCACCGACCACGACCCCCCAAATCACTTTCTTACATGGTAGGGGGGGCGTGGTCGGCGGAAAATGCGAGAGGAAAAAGTTCCAGGGGCCCGTCCTTTGAGGTGTGGATTTGAACACTTATCGTTTTGACCTGAGTTCCTACGGAGTTCTTTCCAGTGAACTCTGAAAGAACTGCGTGGGAATCGTGTATTTCAGCTTGAGTTCTCTCCGCCTTTTCGTTGCCAACAAACAGGAGCAGGGGGTGGAGGAGGGGAATGATTGATTGCGGTAACATTTCGGTAACAGGTGACCCTGTGAATCCGTGTAAACCGATGTGCTCGGATGAGATGTCGAATCGACATCCTATTGATGTGACAGTATTGTCCTTTTTCTTGGAGTGGTTACGAGGCGCGGATTAGATCCCCGCCCTCTCCGCCAAAAAAATTTTAAGTCCTGGAAATCATTCGGGTTGAACGTCTCAAGATCCTGATTTGCGGAACTTTGCGGACCGGGACGTCAGTTTCTCGGAACGGAAGCGACGAACCTTTCGACCATCTCCTGGAATTCGGGCGCATGAAGGTCCGCAGGTTTCGGGACACAAAGAACATTCTTTGCCGCGGCCTCTTGGAACATCTTCAAGCGTTCTTCGTTCAGGGCGGCGCTTAGGACCACGACCGGGTACCCCTTGATCTTGTGGGTCACCCACTGGAGGACCTGGTATCCCAATTTCGGATCCGGGCCTGTTGGGGTCACCTGCCAGTCCTTGGATGCCACCAGAACGAGATCGAGAAAGAGAACGTCATAATCCTCGAGACGGACCCGCCCCTGGTACAGATCGTCGACATCCGTGATCCCTCGGATCTTCCACCTCTCACCGAGGACGACCTCCAAGATCCGGATATTGTCGATCTCATCGTCCAGAACCAGAACTCGAAGCGGTCGGGTTTTCATGTCAGCTCACGCCCAAGTCGTAGCCGTGAAAGAGTTTGACCCCCTCGACCTCCATAACGGGCGCCTCGGCCGGGAGCTCAACCGAGAAGAGGGCCCCCCGTCCGATCGTGGAGTCGACGGAGATCTTTCCGCCATGTTGGAGCTCGACGATCTGCCGGACGATGAAGAGCCCGAGGCCGGTCCCCTGATCCGGCGGTTTGGTCGTCATGTATGGATCGAAGATATGCGGCAGGACATCGGGGCGGATTCCCGAGCCGTTGTCCTTGACCGTGATCCGGCTTCCGTCGTTCGTTTGCTCGCAGGAGATGCCGATCTCCCCCTTGAACTCCTCGCAGGCGTCGATCGCGTTGTCGAGAAGGTTCACCAGAACCTGGTGGAGGGTCGAGTATCCCAGGAGTTTGACAGGGTCGGCCCGCATCACGGTGACCTGCGCCCCTCTCTTTTTGGCCTTCCCCGCCACGAGCGTGACGGCCTCTTCGATTAGTTCCTTGAGGTTCAACTCCCCTCGTTGCTGGGACCCCGAGGCGAAACCGCGCATGCTTTCGACGATGCCACGCATCCGGGTGATGGCGCGCTCGGCAAGTTCGGCCGCCGCCACCAACTTGGGCGGCGTCTCTGGCGCTGCACGGACGGTCGCCGTCACAAAGGCGACGCTTGTCTGGGCCTGGCCTAACGGGTTCCGTAACTCGTGTGAAATCCCGGACGAAAGAAGCCCCATGGTCACCATCTTGTCAGCGTTCAAAAGGCGTTCGAACAATCTCCGGCGCTCGATCTGGGCGCTTAGCCGAGCGATCAGGACGTCTCTGCGGAACGGTTTGGAAACGTAATCCTGAGCGCCGAGCTTCAAATGCTCGACGATGTCGTCGTCTTCCCCTTTGGAGGAGAGGATCACGACGGGGATTCCTTTCCACTTCGGTTCCGAGCGGAGCTTTTTCAAGAGTTCGGTTCCATCCATCACCGGCATCATGAGGTCGGTGAGGATCCCGTCGGGACGGGTCCGTCCGAGAATCTTAATCGCCTCGGCGCCGTTCGGCGCGAAATAGAGGACGAAGTCGTTCCGCAGGGAATTGAAAAGGGCTTGGGCGATCTCCGGATTGTCCTCGACGACCAGGACCTTCGGGCGCTTCGGGTCGACAATGGGAGGCTCCGAGGGAGGGTAGGGGACGTCGACCGATCCCTTGGGGGGGATCAATCTGAGGTCGTCGCCGCTGATCCTATGCTCGCCGGTGATCTCGACATCCTGAGCGATCGGAAGCGCGACGGTGAAGGTGCTCCCTGATGGCTTGGCTTCGTCGACCCAGACTCTTCCACTGTGGGCGTCAACGACATCCTTGACGAACGAGAGGCCGATCCCCGAACCACCATGGTCCCGCAGCGCCGTGTTGAACCCCTGGTAGAACCGATCGAAGATTCTTTCGCGTTCCTCCTTCGGGATTCCGGGGCCGGAGTCGGAAATCTCGAAATGAATGTTGGCGGCGTTGCTCCGAACCCGTACGCGGATCGACCCGGAGTCAGTGAATTTGATGGCGTTCGACATCAGGTTTGCAAAGACCCGTTCTATTTTCGCAACGTCGAGGGGGATCCTGAGTGTGTCCGGCACATCGATTTGAACGTCGAGCGCGAGCCCCTTTTGGGCGCAAAGGGAGTTGTAGGAAGAGGCCCAGACACGGACGAGATCGGCCGGCGAAGCGGTTTCCCAGCGGAGCTTTAATGCTCCCGAATCCGCCCGCATGGTGTCGAGGAGGTCGGTCACCATTCCCAGGAGCTTGTTGAGGGCGTTCCCGGCCCCTTCCAAGGGGGCCCGGATCGCCTCGCTGGCTTGCCTTCGGGCTTCCTCGATGTGCGAAAAGGCGATCGCAAGAGGTGTCTTGAAATCGTGCGAGACGTTCGTGAAGAACTTCGCCTTCATCTTTTCCAGATCGCGGAGATGTTCATTGGCGATGGCCAAATCCTGCGTACGGTCCGCGACCTTCTGCTCCACGTTGAGATAAGCGCCGGTAAATTCATAGGCAAGCGAGAACATGATTCCTAGATTGAGTACAAAGAATCCGACCGCCGATACCTGGCCGAACTTAACAATTCCAAGTCCGTATAAGACATCGAGAAAAGCCGTTCCAAAGCCAAAGACCAGCGCACTGGCCAAAAACAAGAGGTCTCGTCTGCCGTGATGAACCGCTTGAATGGATATTGTGGCTAGATAAACGAGCGAGACCAATACGATCGGGTACCAACCGTTGAAGATCCCATATACGCGATGATAGTTCCCTGGTACCAGGATGGCCAGGAAGACCAACGCGTTCAAAGCAAAGAGCCCATAATCAAATCGTCTGTACGATCTCTTTGTGGCGATCAGACAATAGACGTGAAGAAGCATGATGGTTGCGATGCCAGCGAGGGCGTGAAGTCGAATCACTAAGATTGGGCTACTGAACCATTCGACCGTCTTAAGGCCCAAAGAGACCATGAAATAGCTGCTCGTCAGGGAGAAGAAGAAGTACAGAAGATTAGCTCGCTTGACCGGCAGCCGGAAATAAAGAAACAGATGGTAAAGACCCATTACGATACTGAAAAACGCCATCAGAAGGCTGAGGGTTGTTCCGAAAAAATAGTCTCGATCAGCAGCCCTCTTGAATGCGCGATACTCCCCAATCCCTGCCTGTCCCTTGTAGATTCCTGCATGCAGGCCCCAAATGCTTTGCCCACGGATCGCCAGAACATTGCGACCGCCCTTGAAAAAGCACTTTTCAGGAATTCGATAGATACGGTTCAGATGAAGGGGTGCATTTCCGTGGGGATAGAAATCACCGGTCTGCCCAATGTGGCATCCATTTAGATAAGTCTCGTCGATATCGGCAATCTGACCGAGAAACACAGCTGGATCGCGCATATCGTCGTGAAAGCCAACGAATGTGATTCGATACCAGTAGCGTCCGTCCGAGTTCGCTTTGGATAAGTTCAAATCCGCTGGGATCTTGACTTGCGGCCATGACTGATCGTCGAAAGCAGGGTCTTTCCAGGCCGTTGAATCCCCTTCATGATAACGGACTGCCGAGGGTAACGATTGGAACAAACCGTGTCGGTCGATATTTTGACCGGCATGGGCTGGCGGAGATGAAAGAGCCGCCAGACCGATCGCTAGCCAGGTAAAGCCAAGTCGGATCCTGCTTGCTAAAGTCGCAGTCATCATCTTCCCTTACCCTCTTGCGCTATCAATCGCTCTTCGAGTCGGCCGTATCGGCCCAGGAAGAATTGAAGGGCTGTCAGAAAGGCACTCTTGTTTGCAATTAGTCTCCAGGTTCGGCCAACCGGGCTGATTCCGATAGCTGAGTAGTCTGCCGGATCACGTTCATCCATCTCAAAGTACGCCCGTTCCCGGCCGGCCTTTTTATAGTAGTCGAGCGTGTGAGAAACAAGATCTAGGCGCATCTGCCGCGTGTCGACGTTGCACCAGGGCACCTCAAAGAGACGAAAATTATCGAGCACCCCAAGAAAGTTTAGGCTAGGGGGACATAGATTAGCGAGCACAAATACCCGAATTTCGCCTTTCTTGTCCCGCGCAACAAAAACCTTCCTCACACGATCAATCGGTTCACTGGTCCACTGTTTCAAGAATTTGCGAAGCAGTGGGTCCGAATACTCAAGAGATTCATATTCAAGTTTTGGAACAATCGCCGTCAAATAGTCAGAAATCGCAGCCACCTCCTCGGAAGTGGCCTCTGCGCTGCGAGACGCGATAGGGGGGCGAGCGGCGTCAATATGCTCGATAGGCGTCCACCTGGTCGGCACGAATGCCACATCACGTGCATTGTGGTGACTCTGCCCCGCTTCAAAATAGGCCCGAGCTATGGCTGCATCGTCGTTGAAATACGTGACGAAGTACTCAATCCTTGGATCGAGGCAAAGATATTCAAAAGTGCTTTGAAGGATGATCTTTGTCGGTATCTTTTTCTTGTAAAGCGACAAATCGGGATCAACGGCTAATTGATGGAGCTGCCACGTTCGCGAGTTCATTCGAAAGAAGGAATGACTTCCAATGACCAGTCGATCCGAACGAAGAACGGTGACTCGCGCTAAATCAGGGTAAAGCTTGTTGATCGCGTCGAAAGTTGGCTTTGCCTCTCGAATAATCCGTTCATGATCGGTGGATTCAAAGTAGTCGAGATATTTGGATCGTTGCAACAACTCAGCTAAGGGGTCAAAATCGCCAGCGCAAAACAACTTAACCTCTGGATTCAAGCGTGAAAACACAAAGTCGCGAATGCTTTCGAGATGGCCAATTGGAGCGCCGATGAATTCGATTCCAATCACCAATGCCTGGGCCTGAAATCCGGGCGCGATCCGCGACTCGGAAAACCGCACCAACGCTTGTAGCGTCATCTCAGGGGCATTCCCGAGCTTGAGCTCCAGCGTGAAGTCGTCGCCGACTTCCACATTGAACGGCTGTTCCGGGATCAAACAAGCGCCGTACGTATCGAGGTTCGCCAGGCGCACCGGGCAGGCCGACTCCCCCGCCCGTTTCAGACGTCCCGAGACTCCATCCACCCCGGCCGCATCCTCCAGTCGCATGCACTTCCGCGGTTTGAACGGTTCGGACTGGTAATCGAACGCTTGGAGAAGGGAAGGGCGGACCCGCGTTTTGCCGCCGCGGAACAGGCTAAGCTCCCAGTTGACCCGCTCCAGGTGTCGCAAAAACGCCTTCGCCCGTGTCCGACGCACGATCCAAAGAGACACCGAGCCGAGAGCCGCTTCAAACCCAGGAATCCCCTTGAGCCAATCCAACTTTTCGTTTCCGTAAAGACAACCGGTCGGGATCTTCCGATCGGCGTACCGTCCCAACACATCGGTGATCAATGCGGTCCCGATGGCTGGCTGCTCGACCGCCGATCCCTCGCAGAAATAGATCCGGAAGCTGTTCGCCAGGCCGAAAACCCCCGCGCCGCCGGACGAATATTCGACCGTCGCGAAGGCCAGGAGCTTCCCTTTCTCCCGTAGCGCCACGATTTCCCGGCTTCGGAGGTGGCCCGCTTTCCGATAAGCCTCCCCGACTTTCTGGAGCGACAGATCTTTCTCTCCCCAGTCGGCGGCTTCGAACAGGACCGGGCTAGCTGTCGATCGGATCGTCTCCCAGGCCGTAGCCTCCTCCTCCCGGGTCGCCGTCGCGACATCGAACCTGGGACTCCGCTTCCCATTCCCCGAAGAGGTGAATCTTGTCACCTCCACCGTCTCGAAATGGTGGTCGGCCGGATCGAAATCGCGCCGGACGAATTCGGCGTAGTACCGCTCCATGAAGCGGTGCCCCGCCGGCCACATCCCGCAGACGAACTCCGCTCCCTTCTCCCGCATGGCGAAATCCCGCATCCGATGGAACATCTCGACGGGGAGGGCGAACGCCTCCTTCTTTTCGATGGCGAACGTGTGGAGAAAGCAAGTCCGGGAATAAACCTGCGCGGCCGTCATCGTTGCGACGGATTTTCCTGCGCGCTGTTCGAGAAAGACCTCGGCCGGGCGATCCGGACCCTGGCCGAGGCTTTTCCAGAGAGCGATCAGGTTGGCGCGGTTAGGAAGACGCGCCACCCCCGCCATCACGGTGAGGAGATCGGCCACGCGGTCGAAATCGGCGTCGGAACGCGCCTCCCGGACGGCCGGGAAAAGCTTCGGAAGAAGGGAACGCTGGAAATCCGCGAGCGCCGACGGATCGGCCGCGCGGGTGAGCCGAAGACCGACCCGGACATCCTTCTTCCCGGGGTCTGCCGTGAGATGCGCAACCTCCCCCTTGAAAGTTACTGGAGCTTGGCCGGCGATCTCGGCCTCGATCTCCTCCAAAAGGGGAACCTGCTCCGCCTCGGTCGGGCAGAGAAAACCAAATCCTCGGTCGGAATAATCGACCAATTTCCCTGAAAAGGAGTTGCCCTTCGGGTCGCGCAGCTTCGCCGTTATGCTGAACTCCCCCGTCGAGTACCGATCGGAAAACCGCCGGTGGACCTTGTAGATCCTTTCCGGAAGGCCGCTTTCCGGCCCGCCGAGTTCGAAGATATAGACCTCGTTGAGACAACGAAGCACGACGGAGAATGGACCCTTTTTTTCCGTAGTGGTCCGAACTCCTTCGACGAATTCCGGCCCTTGTACGGCGGAGATCGTGGTTTCCGTGACCATCCCGTTCTTGAGGAGCGAGATCTTGATGGACGGATCCTCCACGAACAGGCGGCTGAAGAATTTTTGAATCTCGGTCTGTTTCCCGATCGTCGTGATTTCTCGACGGGAAAAGAGGGCGGCGTTCGCAAAGAAACTCGCGGAAAAGAGATCAGTCACACCGGCAGACATTGAGTCGCCCTCCATCGTCTGTGTATCTTCTTTTCCCAACGATCACAATAAGATAGAGTTCTCCCGTGCTTCCCAGGTGGCTCAAAGCCGTCTTCATCCCGGCGCTTCTTCTTGGGATCCCTGCGATCTTCGTTCGAACCCCTCTGATCGACTGGCGTTTCTGGCTCTTTTTTGTCCTCGGCGTCGTCCTGATCGGAAGCCAACCAGATCTTCGCTACGCCAAGCTTGGGAAGGAACAGGCAACCCACGAAGACCGTTCGACGCTGTTGATCCTGCAGGTCGCCGCGTACTTCGTCTGCGCGCTTTCGTATGGAGTTTATCTGTGGGATCGGCGACTCCGCGATTCGCCGCCTTGTGCCGATCCCTTTTCGATCGTCGGCGCTATCCTCACCACGGGCGGAATGATCTTCCGCGTTGTTGCCATCCGGACGCTTGGAAGATGGTTCACAGCCGCTGTTGTGACGCAAGACGGGCACCAACTGATCCAACACGGTGTATACCGAAATATTCGGCATCCGAGCTACACCGGCGCGATCCTTTTCTGGGGCTTTCTTCCATTTCTTCTCGACGTTCCGCTTTGCTCGCTCGTCGCCTGGCCGGTCCTTCTGTATGCCTATTCCAAGCGGATCGGCGCAGAAGAAACGGCGTTGGCAGCCAAGTTTGGGGAGCAGTACGCGACTTACCAATCCCATACCAAACGGCTCTTCCCCTTTATTTATTGAATTTCCTCCCCTCCGTCTGGACCCCGGCCCCGCGCGCAGGTCGTAGGAGAAAATCCCCACCCCCCGACTGCCTCTCTCTTTCCACTTATTCCTCGTGGAGGGCGGGGGGTGGGGATTTTTGACCGGAGACCCAAAAACCAGAAGATGCCCCAAACTCTTCAGGTTTTTGCGTGCGCGCGGGGCCGAAACCACTGAAAGAAGTCACTCACTCTCCTACAGTGGGTGATTGAACGATCAACTCAAACCTCGAGATAAGCATCTTGCGGAACATTTGCGGAACACGCGGACGGTTACAGGCGGGAATTCATGGTAATGGGCGGCAGTCTTTGAAGCGTAACGGTTTGATGTTATTCATTTCCGTAACGATGCCGCGGCGTTGGGGACGGGTTTTTCGAATCCCGCCCTCTCCGCCATCTTGTTTTCTGTTACTGAATTCCGGCCGCCATCTTGAGCGCGCGCATGAACGGATCGCGGTCCGGGCGTGCAGCGCCGGTGCTCTTGTTCGTGGCGGTCAAGTGGCTGTATCCCAATTGAAAGACGATCCCGCCCCCCATCCCCTCGTCCTTCAAATACTGCGCGAAATCGGCCGCCTCCTCCCCGTTCATGAATGAGATGAACTGGGCGTCGGACGGCGTCGAACCGAGCGACAGATAGGGGGCTTTGGCCTGCGTGTCATAGAGGATCTCAGAGGAGTTGTGAAAATCCAGAATCCGGGACGTGATCTGAGAAAGCGACCAGGTGTGGAAGAATGTGAACCAGTAGCTGCTCGGGAATGCGGGGGCCGTGGACCAAACCTGATAGGGGGCGGTGATCCCCTTGAGGTGGTCGGAGGCCAAGACTCCGCCGCTCGTTCCGCTTCCGTAGGTTCCGATCCCGACGCCGAGCATCCGGTGGTTGAACGAGCCGTAGCCGTTCGATGCGGCGCGGGATTTGAAGATCTCCCAGGCCGATTGAATGCTCGGGAGTTCGTTTCCGCCGGTATCACGTGCGAAGATCACCCCGCTTGCATTCCGGCTTTTTACGGCGTTGTGATGCCAGGCCTTCCCCTGACCCACGCTGGCCATTCCGTACGTCATCAAGTTCACCTGATCGACCTGCGCGTGAACGGCCGGGTCAGCCCAGAGCTTCGCGTCCCAGGCGCTCCCGGCGCAGGTGATGATCAGCGGCTTGGTGACGTCGTAAAAGGCGTTGTGCCCGTTGAACGCGGTCCGCATCTTGGTGATCAGACTGATCATCGCCTCCTTGTCCCCCGCAACATTCACCAGGCTCCACCCGCCGTCGCTGCCGTTCTCGATGTCGATATCGACGCCGTCCAAATGATTGGCGAGAATGACGGCCAGAGCATCATTCACGAGTGTATTGGGGTCGTTCTTGGCGGCGTTGATCCCGTTCGTGTTTCCGTTGGCCAACAAACTCAGTAGGACCGGTTTTCCGTGTGCGTGCCCTGCGGTGGCGAGAGCAGCGGCGCTTAGGTGGTCGGTCCCGTTCAAAAGCGCGCTGGTGCTGGTCAGATAGTTCGAATCGATGTCCGAGCCGATGTAGACCAGGTGGCTGAACGTGTCCCACGGGATGTCGTTCGCGGAGGCGTAGCAATACTCGGGGGTCCACCAGCCGCCCATCGAACCGGAGAAACATCCCGCCGCCATTTGGTCGATGTAAGCCGTAACCCAGAGAGATCCCGGAACGGCCGTCGGTCTCGGCGTTGGGGTCGGGGTCGGTGTGCATCCAGTGCAGGGGGTCGACGTCGGGGTCGGTGTAGCCGTCGGTCTCGGTGTGCTGGTCGCGCGAGGGGTAGGCGTCGCTGTCCCGCCCGACGGGAACGGCGTCGGGGTCGGGTTCGGGGTCACCGTGATGATCGGCCGAAGGGTGGGGGTCGGGGTGGTCGTGGTGAGGCCACGATCGATGCTGGCGACAGGATCGGAGCCGCAATTCACGAAAACAGAAAAAGCCAGAACCGCGGCCAGGAGTGGGATGGGGCGGAAGAGGCTCACAGGGAGATATTCAGAGCAGGAGCCGTGCCAGGTCAAAACCCAATGATGTCAAGCAGATAGGTGGGTCGGGCCACTCGAAAACTATGAAATCTTTTCCGAATTCGGCGATTTTCGCCCTCTCCGCCAAAGGATCATCAGGACAGCCGTCCAGAAGACCCAGAGTCCTTCTTTGGGTTCACTCTTCGATGCGCAACCCGATCCGCCGGATGAATGTGCGCTCGGTGGCACCGTCGGCGACGGATCTTCCTCAGCCGCTCCGTACTCGTGCGCCCCGATATCGGGCGAAGTGCTCCGAAGGTGTTTGAAATAGTCTCCCGTCACCTCGGAGATCACCTTGGCGTGATCGATGGCGGGGGAGTTCACGAGCAACTTGAAATAATCGGGAAGAAGTTCCCCCGGTCCCGTCGGTCCCGTCTTCGCAAGCAGAGGATCGCCGATGACATCGTTCGGGCTGGACGCATTCGTAGAGGGCGTCCGCGACCAGAGATTGTTGGAGAAATGAAGGTTCGGGTCGTTGAAGATCTCGGCGATGGTCCCGGTCTCCTGAACGATGATGTTGTTTTCGAACCGGGCGTTGGTATGAACCCCCCCGTCGATCCGGATCCCGGTCGGGTCGTAGGCGATCCCGCGGGCGTTGACGAACGTGTTGTTCGCGATGACGGAGTTGGCGAGCCCCCCAGGATCGCCCGGTTCCCAGCACCACCGCGTGCTGCCGTTCAGGTTCCCGGCCCAGTTGAAGTTATACATTCCCCCCGTGACGAAGTTGTTCAGCACCTGGATGTCGTGCGTGTAGATGTTCGGAAAGTGTTGATCCATCCCCACCTCGTCGGCGATCAGGATCCCTTCGGAAGGATTCCCGTCTCGGAGATAGACAGGATCCCCCGTGTTGTAGACGAGGTTTCTTGCGATCGTGACATAGGCGGAGTGCTCGCTGTAGATCTGCAGGCCGAAATTGTCATACGAAACGTTGTCCTCGATGACGAACCGCTCCGCCCCCATGATGATGATCCCCTCTCCCCAGGTGTGGAAGACGGTGTTCCCCTCGAAGCGGCCGTCTGTGCAGCCCCACGCCGAAAGACCGCCCCCCCAGTTCAGGGTGGAGGCGGAGCGGGGGTACGGGGCCCAGTTCTCGCTCTCGGAGATCCGGCTGTTCCGCACGGTGTTTCGCTGGCAGTTGTAGAGGTTGATCCCGCTCGTGCGGACCTCGCGCACCCAGACGTCGTCAATCAGGTTGTCGTGCGACGAGGCGTAAATGCCGGCCCCGTGCGACCGGGCGATCTCAAAGTTCCGGACGACGATGTAGCTGTACGTGGCGAAATGGATCATCGGGAGCGACACGGTCGTGTTCCCGGTCTTCGGATCGGTATCTACGATCGCCCCTCCCGGCAGGGTGTATTCGCCGTCCAAGAGCGGCCGTTCGCCGGGGTACCCGGCCAGCGTGATCGGTTTCCCCTCCTCCCCTGACCGGCCGAACATCACCGCCTCATGGTAGGTTCCGCCACGCACGTAAACCGAGTCCCCGGCAACGGCGACATTCACCCCTTTCTGAATCGTCTTGAACGGCAGTGATTCGGTTCCAGAGTTGGAATCACTTCCGGAGGTCGACACGTAATATGTAGCGGCCGACGCGTGGCCCAGGGTTATCCAGAGAGCGAGAATTACGAAAAAGAGGGGACTGCTCCGACGAGAGGTCATTGAAGAGAATGCCTGCACCCCGCATGCCAGACAAACCCCTGTCTTTTCAGTGACTTAAAAACGACCTTACTCCGGAGACTATGAAGATTTTTCTGGGTCAACGGGTCATGGCCCGCAAGCTTTCATGGTTTCGCGAGTGAAGCTCGTCAGCGTCTCGTTTTTCTGAATCCGACCGATCTCTTGAAGGGCGATCAACGCAAGGGGGTAACACGGTTTGAGCGATAGAGCGGTTCGATAATACCTCTTGGCTTCCTCCCAACGTCTCTGCACCGCCAACACGACGGCCAGATTCAGCGCGTACTTGGCGTTGGCCGGATCCCCTTCGTGAGCCATTTCGAGCGCGGCGGTCGATGCGGAAAGATCCCCTGCGCGGCGCAACGCCTCTCCCAACAGCGCGTACCGTTCGGGTCGTCCGCGGGATTGACCGTCGTCGACGGTGAACGTGTCGATCCCTCCGGCGGTTCCGATCTTTTTGGGTGCGAGAGACTTTCGCAGCAGAATGATCGCTCGGGGGAGATCCCCCTGCTGCATCAGGACGGTCCCCAGATTCTGCTGGTAGTAAGGATTGTCGGGCTCCAGGGTCAGAGCCTCCGATAATCGTTCGGCCGCGACATCGAAATGATTTCCCAGGGCAGCCTGGACTCCTTCCATCCCCAGTCGCTTAGCTTGAAACGGGCCGGGAAGCGTCTCAAACGGAGCCTGTTGCAAGACTTCGAGCTCCGCCCGTTCCATCGATCGATCGGACGCATAGGACGACATTCGGGTCCAATACACACCGACCAAGATCAATGCGGTTGCGATGCCGAGCCATTGAATCCGACGAGAGATCGGCTGTCGTCCCAGAAGCCACCCGATGGTCAGCGAAATCCCGATACTTGGAAGGTACGTCCAGCGCTCGTGCAGCGCGATGATCACCCCGGAGTACGGGACATGAATATTTCGAACCGCCAACAGAGGAAGGAATCCCCCGATCACCCAAAACAGCACAAACCCCGGAACTTCTCGTCGGACCGCGCATCGAAACCAAACCGCGATGAAGATCAAGACGACGAGCCAGGAGACCCAAACGAAAGGGTCCGTCCAGTTGCGAGGCAGGAGAATCAACGAAAGACCGGAGGTGTCCAGCCCGGCCAGAGCATAGAGGTGGGCTCCCAGGGATTTCCCCGAAAGAAGGAACCAGGAGCCGGAGGTCCCGCTGGAGGATGCCGGCGGTTTCGGGAACGCCGGACCGAGAACGAGATGACGAACGACGAGGTAGGCGGCGACCGAAACACACGAGCTGTACAAGAGGCGGAGATTCGTCCGGACGGGACCCTCTCGTACGAAAAGGAGCAACCCGACGAGGCCGGGAACGATCAAGCCGGTCTCCTTGGAACCGGCGGCCAGGAGTGTTCCCATAACGACGACCGGCCAGCTTCTCCGGACGGTTCCGAAACACGCAAACAAGGCGCCGATCGCGCAGAGGAGATCCGATCGGGCGTTGATGAGAGCCACGGCCTGGGGGTGCGATGGGTAGAGCGCGAACAGGATCGAACCGATCAGCGCTCCTTCCATGCTCAGGGGAAGGGCGAGGGCAAGCCAGAAGACGAGAAACGCCGCAACTCCGTGCAGCAACACATTGGTCAGATGAAACCCGAAAGGGTTTCTCCCCCAAACAAACCAATCGATGGCGAAGGAGACTTTGGTGAGCGGCCGGTAGTAACCGATCTCACCTCTCGTAGGAAGCCCTACGATGGAACGTTCGAAGAAATCTTTGTGGAAAAGAGAAGGAACGTTCCGGAGGGATTGAACGTCCCGGTTCTCGAGAATCAACAGGCCGTCATCCGCCGCGAACTCGTAGCTGACGCTCGGTGCTGCCGCGATGAAAGCCAGCACGACCGGGACCAATCCGAGCCAAAGTTGCCGGAGGGGCATGCGGAGGGAATATACTCATATATAATTGCGGCTCCTAAAATGAAAAACCATCCGCTCCCCAAACGGTTCTATGCCCGTAGTGCGTTGAAGGTCGCGCCGGAGCTTCTTGGAAAAATCCTCTGCCGGGAACGGAACGGCGTTGTCACGGCGGGACGGATCGTGGAGGTCGAGGCATACCTGGGATCGGAGGATCCCGCCTCCCATGCCTATCGCGGAAAAACCCCGCGCAATGAAGTGATGTTCGGCCCGCCGGGGCATGCCTACGTCTACTTCACTTACGGCACTCACTTTTGCGTGAACGTCGTGACCGGAAGGGAAGGGGAGGCGAGCGCCGTCCTGATCCGTGCGTTGGAGCCGATCGAAGGGATCGGCGTCATGCAACGGCGGCGGAATCGGACGAAACTCGAGGAGCTTGCCTCGGGCCCCGGCAAGCTCACGCAGGCGCTTTCAATCGGTCGACGGTTGAACGGAAACGCCCTGGGGCAAAAACCTCTCTGGATTTGCGATGGGCGAAATCACGAACCGGTTGAATTCGAAACGACCGCACGGATCGGGATCACGCGCGGGGTGGAATGGCCGTATCGATTTGCGGTCGCCGGATCGCGGTTCGTTACTTCCCGGTCCGCCCGTAGTCGTCCTCCAGGCGGATAATATCCTCCTCGTCGCAGGAGTTTCCGCTCCAGATCTCGATGAAGACCAGGGGCTCTGTTCCCGCGCCGGCGATTCGATGAGGAGTACCGATCGGAATGTCGACCGTTTGCCCCGAGGCGACTTCATAAGAGCGGCCGTCGAGAGTCATGATTCCGCTCCCCTCGACGATCATCCAGTGCTCCCTCCGGTGAAGGTGCCGCTGATAGCTGAGGCGGTGACCCGGGTTCACGGTAATCCGTTTGACTTTGTAGGAAGGGCCCTCGAAGAGGACGTTCCATTCTCCCCAGGGTGTAATCAATCGACCTCGTTCACTTTGTAAATACCCGATCCGCCGACGACCTCTCCCCACGAGTCGTCCGACCAGTTCGCCGTCGACTTCACCGCGGCCGGAACGGCCAGCGGATTCGGCCCGGCCGAGATGAACGCCGCGCTCAGGATCCCGATGATTGCCACGACGATCATCAGCTCGAGAAGCGTAAATCCCTTTCTATTCAACACGTTCAACTCCTCAAATCATAAGATGGGATGCGGAGCAGATCCAGATTTTCCCTTTACATTATATCCCGCGTTGAGTAAGGAACCGACCCTGATTCCGCGCCCTTAGCTCAGCTGGATAGAGCACCAGACTACGAATCTGGGGGTCGGGTGTTCGAATCACCCAGGGCGCACCATTCTGATTATGACCGAGTCCGACAAAAGAGCGCCGCTTTCCGACGCCTATTATATGTCTCTTGCCATCCGCCGGGCCAAAGAGGCCGCGGTTGCGGGGGAAGTTCCGGTCGGCGCGATCGTCGTGATCGACGGGGAGTTGTACTCCTCCGGTGGGAACGCCCGGGAGGAGCGGAACGACCCGACGGCGCATGCCGAGGTGTTGGCGATCCGGCACGCGGCGGAGATGTGCGAGAGTTGGAGGCTCGAGACCGCGACGATGTACGTCACGGTGGAGCCGTGCCTCCTCTGCACGGGAGCCATATCCCTTTCGCGGATCAAGCGGGTCGTATACGGTTGTGCCAACCCCAAAGGGGGGGCGCTCCGGTTCGTTTCGAAGCACCGGAAGATTCTCGGCCTGAACCACGAGGTCGAGATCGTTTCCGGCGTATGTGAGTTTGAGTGCGCCCAGCTCCTGAAAGATTTTTTCAAGGAGCGCAGGGCCGAAAAGCGGAGAGATGGCCGAGTGGTTGAAGGCGCCTGACTCGAAATCAGGTGTACCCGTAAGGGTATCGGGGGTTCGAATCCCTCTCTCTCCGCCATTTTTTTTCTAACTCATTGAAATCACGAAGATCGAGAGCTCCCGAAGGGCGTTTTGTGGAACTTTGTGGAACAGCTCGTTTCATCTCTTTACGGTTTACTTTCTGAGACCGGCCTACTTTTCCCGACGAGGAAGTCCTCCATCGAGTCCCGCTGCGCTTTCAGCGTCGGCTTTGCGTAGCGATCCGTCATGCTCGACGATGAGTGCCCCAACACGCCCTGGGTCGCCATACGGTTTCGCGTCTGCTCCGTGTAGAGCGTGGCGAATGTGTGACGCAGCGTGTGAGTAGATCGTACGGGCAGCCCCAGCGCTGCAAAGACCTTGTTGTAGG
>JAZDDX010000006.1:0-19416 GCA_043809315.1 Pseudomonadota bacterium | reverse complement strand
ATACATCTTGCGAAGGTTGGTCGAAGCCTCGACGGTCTTCGAGGTCCGCACGTACTTTAGGAATGCGGGGATGGCCACCGCGGCCAAGATCCCGATGATGGCCACGACGATCATCAACTCGATCAGCGTGAAGCCCTTCTTGTTTGTTTTCATGAACTCCTCCTCTAGAAATTGGTTCTACAACTGCTGTCGTCGAGCGTGAGCAAGGTCCATGCCAATCGACACGACCTAAGGAGGATAATATCAACAATTAAAACAGCAAGTTATATCTGACAACCTTGCGAGATCAAGGGGCAACCCCGTTGAAGTGACAAATTTCGTCCGATCCATGGACAATTATTGTCACCTTAAGGATCCCTTCTTATTCGTCTTCAGCCTCCTCCTTGGAAGCCAGGCCGTGCTTCAAGAGGCGGTACCGTAACGATCGGAAACTGATCTTCAATAGTTCGGCCGCCCTCTTCCGAACCCCCCCCGTGGCCGCAAGCGCCTCGACGATCAACGCCTTCTCGTACCGATGGATGGTCCTTTCGAGATCGACCCCCTCGCGCGGCAACGATCGAACCACCTCCAGGCCCCCCTTGATCTCCCCTCGGATCTTCTCCGGCAACGATTCGAGACGGACCACCCCCGAGGTCTCGAACGCAACGCTTTGTTCGATCATGTTCTCCAGTTCCCGGACATTCCCGGGAAACGGATAGGCCATCAGCCGTTCGAGCGCGTCCGGCGCGATCTCGGTGATCTTTTTCCCGTGCTCCGCGCTGTATCGTTCGAGAAAATGTTTCGCCAGGATCGGGATGTCCTCCGGTCGGTCCCGCAACGACGGCACCTGGATCTGAATCACGTTCAAACGGTAGAACAGGTCTTCGCGGAAGCGCCCCGTTTGAACATCGGCTTCCAGATTGCGGTTCGTCGCGCAGACGATCCGGACATCGACCGGGGTCGAGGTCGTGCTCCCGACCCGCCGGAGCACCCTCTCCTGCAACACGCGCAGCAACTTCACCTGCACCGCGGCCGGCAACTCGCCGATCTCGTCGAGGAAAAGCGTTCCCTGATGCGCGGCTTCGAAGAGCCCCATCTTGTTCGTCATCGCTCCGGTGAACGCCCCTTTGAGGTATCCGAACAACTCGCTCTCGATCAGGCTTTCCGGGATCGCGGCGCAGTTGATCGAAACGTACGGCTTGCCCGAGCGCGGGGATTTCTCGTGGATCGCACGCGCCACCAGCTCTTTGCCGGTCCCGCTCTCTCCCAAGATCAGGACGCTGGAACGTCCGGCGGCGATCCGGTCGATCCGGTCGAAGACCTGCTTCATCTTCTCACTCACTCCCAGGAACTCCCGCCCCCCCTTCAACCGCGTTTTGAGCTTCGCATTCTCGTCACGCAGACGTCGGGTTTCGAGCGCTTTCTGGATGACGAGCCGGATCTCGTCCACCTTGAACGGCTTCATCAAATAGTCGTAGGCCCCGCGCTTCATCGCCTCGACCGCCGACTCCGCCGTGGCATATGCCGTGATCATCAATACCAGCGTCTCGGGGGAGACCTCCTTGACCCGATCGAGAACCGCCATACCGTCCACGCCGGGCATCGCGAGGTCGGTGATCACCAGGTCGTAGATCTGATCGGAAATCCGGTCGATCGCCTCGCGCCCGCCGGAAACGACGTCGACGTTATACCCCTCCCGCGCGAGAAGGATCTCGAAAAACTCCCGGATCGACTGCTCGTCGTCCACCACCAACAGTCGCGCCATATCGTCCTATGCCTCCCCTGAGATTCGGTCCCGTCGGCGGGGAAAAACCGCCCGGAAGATCGCGCCGCCGCCGGTTCCGTTCTCGACGGAGACCGACCCTCCGTGCTCCTCGGCGATCCGGTGCACCACCGCAAGTCCGAGACCGCTCCCCTTGCTTTTGGTCGTGAAAAACGGCTGAAACACCTTCTCCCGGATCTCCGATGAAATCCCCGGGCCCTGATCACGCACCTCGATGGTGATGTCACCTCTCTTGGGATCTTCCTGCAATCGGACCGAGACCTCGCCTCCGTCTTTCCCCATCGACTCCGACGCGTTCTTGATCAAATTCCAGACCAGCTGACAGAGCCTCTTCGAATCCCCCCAGAGACCGATGTTCGGCTCCAGATCAGCCTTCAGGCGCACACGCGTATCTCCAAGGCTGCTGGCGAACAGGTCGACTGTCTCCTGGACGACCCGGTCCAGGGAGACATCCTCGAACTGGGGCGGCGTCGGCCGGGCGTACAGGAGAAAATCGGTCAACAGGAAGTTCAAGCGATCGGTCTCCCGCACCACGATGTCCATCAACCGCCGATCTTCCGGAGATGCGGACCGTTCGCTGCGCAAAACCTCGATCGCCCCCGACACCGATGTCAGCGGATTCCGGATCTCGTGCGCCATTCGCGCGGCGAGTTCTCCCACCACCGCCAGCCGGTCGGCCCGCTTCACCCGATTTTCCATCTCCCGGTAGTGCGTCAAATCCTGGAACATGATCAGTGTCCCGCGCACCGTTTCATCGCCATGGCGCAAACCGGTCACGGAAAATCCCAGAATTCGCTCACTCCCGTCGCGCCGGCGAAAGATCATCTCCCATATCCATGGCCGTTCGTCTCCGCGACCTCCGCGCAGATCTTTCTCGAGATGTTCTTTCGAGTCGGGGAACAGTTCCGCGAACTTTTTCCCGCGGACTTCCCGATTCCGGAGTTGCGTGATCTCCTCCGCCGTGCCGTTCCAGTAGTTGATCTTCCCCTGCGAATCGAGTGTCACGAGACCGCTCGTTAAGCTCTCGACGATCCGGACCATCAACGCCTCGAGGTCCTCCACTTCGAGACTCTTCTCCGCCAGCCTCGTCTCCGTATCTCGGTAGGTGGAGGCGATCAGGCTCGAAACCAGCCCGACGACGCCGAACCCGATCGCATTCAAGACGATCGACGCGATCACTTTGGTCTCCTGCCAGCTGGGGGGATCCCCGACGATGTTCAGAAAGGCGGGGATATGGCGGAAGTATTGCAGGTCGACTAGCGTCGCGTAAAAGATGCCGCTCAACGCGGCAGCCGAAAACGCGCCTGCCCGGAACAAAAGAAAAGCCGCATTCAGGATCGTGAGCCAGTAGAGGAACCAGAATTGGCTCTCGATCCCCCCCGTGATCGAGACCAGCGCCGTCGCAAACAAAAGATCCCAGACGATCTGGATGAACGCGAAACGGGACAGTGATCCCACTTTCCAGAACTTGAAGATCAGGAGAAAGGCGATCCCCATGAACAGATGCGTCAACGTGACGACGAGCATCGCCACCATCGACGACGGACCGAAGATCGTTTCGACCCCGCCCCCCGGGCGGAAGGCGAGCGTTGCGCCGGACAAGGCAGAGGCGATCGCGAGACGAGCCCAGATCAGCTGCCGAAGGCGCTGTTCGAGGCCGGTACGCTCGGAGGAGCGGAGGTCGAGCGGCATTCGGACGGCGCTCCTAGCCGCCGGCGCCGCTGATGGAGCCGGCCAGTTTGAAGACCGGCAGGTACATGGCGACGACCAGGCCGCCGATGATCACGCCGAGAAAGACCATCATCGCCGGTTCCATCAGGGAGGTCAGAGCGTCGACCGCCGAATCGACCTCGTCGTCATAAAAATCGGCGATCTTGTTCAGCATCGCATCCATCGCGCCGGTCGCCTCTCCGACGCTGATCATCTGGCAGACCATCGAAGGGAAAACGCCGCTCTCTTCGAGCGGTTCCGCCATCGTCTTTCCCTCGCTGATCGACTGGCGGGTCTCGATGATCGCGTTTTCCACTACTTTGTTCCCCGCTGACTTCGCGACGATCTCCAGCGCATCGAGGATCGGGACCCCGCTTGTGATCATCGTCGCCAGCGTCCGAGAGAACCGGGCCACGGCCACCTTCCGCAGGAGGGGTCCGAAGACCGGAACGCGAAGGGAGATCTTGTCGATCGTCAAACGTCCCCTTTTCGTGCCGTAGATGTACTTGAACCCGGCGATGATCCCGCCCACCCCGATCGCGATGAATATGAAGTAATGTTTGAACCCTTGCGAAATCTGAATGACGATCCGGGTGGGCCCGGGAAGTTCCGCATTCCCGAACTCCCGAAACATGTTCTCGAAGATCGGGATGACCCACCCGAGCAGGATCGCCACGACCGCGATCGCGACCACGAGAATCGTGACCGGATAGACCATGGCGCTCTTGACCTTCTTTTTGAGCTTCATGACTTTTTCGAGATATCCCGCCAGACGCATGAAGATCGTGTCCAAGATACCGCCGATCTCGCCGGCGGAAACCAGGTTCACGAACAGTTCGTCGAACGCTTTGGGGTGTTTCCGGAGGGCGTCGGCGAAGGTCGATCCCCCTTCGACCTCGTTCTTCACCGCGAACAGTATGGTCTTAAATGTCCGCGATTCCTGCTGGCTCGCCAGAATGTCGAGGCACTGCACGAGCGGGAGACCGGCGTCGATCATCGTCGCGAACTGCCGCGCGAAAATGACGATGTCTTTCGATGCCACGCCATGCTTGATCCCCGGCATGGTGAACTGCGCCTTGGTCCCTTTCTCGACGACCTTCTTGGGACGTACCTGTTGCTGGCGAAGCCACGCGATGATCGCCGCCTGGTTCGGCGCCTCGCGCTCCCCCTTCTTGACGACTCCTTGTCGGGTCGTCCCTTCCCATTTGAATACGGGCATCTTCTATTCTCCTCTCACGCGCGCCGCGCCTGCACGGTCGCCGGCCCTTGCGGGATGACGCCGCCATTCGCGATCATCTGCCGAAGTTCGTCGGGATCCGAGGAACGGGCGATCCCGTCTTCCATCGTGATCACCCGCTTCGAGATCAGGCTGTAGAGCGACTGATTCAGGGTCGACATCCCGTACTTCGTCTGCCCCACTTGCATCTGAGAGTAGATCTGATGGATCTTGTCCTCACGGATCAGGTTGCGGATCGCCGGGTTCGGGATCAGCACCTCGATCGCAAGCGTCCGCCCTCTTCCGTTCGCTCGGGGGATCAGACACTGGGAGAGAACTCCCTCCAGGACGAACGAGAGCTGGGCTCTCGTCCGCGGCTGCTGGTGGGATGGAAAGACGTCGATAATCCGGTTGATCGTCTGAACGCATCCGTTCGTGTGCAACGTCGCGAAGGCGAGGTGACCTGTCTCGGCGATCTGAAGGGCCGCTTCGACCGTTTCGAGATCGCGCATTTCCCCGATCAGGACGACGTCCGGGTCCTGACGCAGCACGTACTTGAGCGCGACCGCGAACGTCGACGTATCGGTGTTCACTTCCCGTTGGTTCACGATGCACCCCTTGTGCGGGTGCAGGTACTCGATCGGATCCTCGATCGTCATGATGTGCTCGTGCCGCTCCTGGTTGATCAAGTCGATCATCGACGCCAGCGTCGTCGATTTCCCCGACCCGGTCGGTCCGGTGACCAGAACCAGCCCTCTCGGTTTCCGTGTGAGATCGCCGACGATGGGCGGAAGCCCGAGTTCACTGAGACCGAGGATCTTGTACGGGATCACCCGGAACGCACCCGTGACCGCCCCCCGCTGCATGTAGACGTTCGCCCGGAACCGGGCCAGCCCCTTCACGCCAAACGAAAGATCCAGCTCGTTGTTCTCTTCGAACTTGTGCTTCTGGGCGTCCGTCAGGATCGAGTAGCAGAGTTGTTTCGTCTCCTGCGGCGTCAGCGGCGGTAGCTTGAGTGGGAATAGTTTCCCATCAACGCGAAGCTGCGGCGGCGTGCCGGTCGTCACGTGGAGATCGCTCGCCCCCTTTTCGATCATCGTCTTGAGCAGCTGATGCAGATTGGCCATACGTTCGTCCCGCCTTCCGCCTAATTGTCCGCCATCGTGACACGCAACGTTTCCTCGAGAGTCGTCACCCCCTCCTCGAGTTTCGTCAGGGCCGCCTTGCGCATCGATTTCATCCCCAGGCGCATCGCCTCGCGCTTGATCTCGACCGTCGAGGCGCCGTTCAAGATGAACTCCCGGAGCTCCTCCCCGACCGGCATGACCTCGTAGACGGCGATCCGTCCCTTGTACCCTGTCTCGCTGCAGGTCGCGCACCCTTTCCCTTGGTAGACGACCGCTTTATTGGCCACCTCCGGCGACATCCCGGCGTCGATCAACGTCTGCGGCGGGATCTTAAGCTCTTCCCTGCACTCACTGCAGACCTTTCGGCAGAGACGCTGGGCGCCGACCAGGTTCACTGACGAAGCGACCAGGAACGGCTCGATCCCCATGTTGAGGAGACGGTTGATCGTCGACGGTGCGTCGTTCGTGTGGAGCGTCGAGAGAACCAAGTGTCCCGTCAAGGCGGCCTTGACCGCGATCTCCGCCGTTTCAAAATCGCGGATCTCGCCGACCATGATGATGTCCGGGTCCTGCCGAAGGAACGACCGGAGCGAGGCGGCGAAGTTCAACCCGATTTCATCGTGCATCTGCACCTGGTTGATCCCGGGGAGGTTGAATTCGACCGGGTCCTCGGCGGTCGAGATGTTGTCCGAGATCTTGTTCAGTTCGGAGAGGGCGGAATAGAGCGTCGTGGTCTTTCCCGATCCGGTCGGCCCGGTCACCAGAATCATCCCGAACGGCTTGGCGATCGCCCCCTTGAAGTCGTCGAGCGCCTTCTGCTCGAACCCGAGCTTCGTCATGTCGAGCTGTAGGTTCGATTTGTCCAAGAGCCGGAGGACCACCTTCTCGCCGAAAAGGGTCGGGAGAACCGAGACGCGGAAGTCCATCTCTTTCCCCTTCCCGAGTTTGATCTTGATACGTCCGTCCTGCGGGAGACGCCGTTCCGCGATGTCGAGCTTCGACATGATCTTGATACGCGAGGTAATCGCGTTCTTGAGCTTGAGCGGCGGCTTCATCACCTCGTACAGAACGCCGTCGATCCGGAACCGGATCCGGAAGACCTTTTCGTACGGCTCGACGTGGATATCGGACGCCCCTTTCTTGACGGCATCCATCATGATCAGGTTCACCAGCTTGACGACCGGCGCGTCTTCGGCCGATTTGGAGAGGTCCGCGGTATCGACCTCCTCCTCGTCCGCGACGTACTCGATCCCCTGGTCGTCGAAGTCGGCGAGAACCTCGGTGAACCGCTCTCCTTCATCGTAATACCGCTCAATCGCCTGCTTGATCGCCACTTCCGAAGCGACGACCGCTTCGATGTTGTACCCAGTCAGGAACTTGAGATCGTCGATCGCGTAGATGTTCGACGGATCGGCCATCGCGACGATCAGGGTTGCGCCGCTCTTGTTGACCGGAATGACCTGGTGTTTTTCCGCGACATCCTTCGGAACGAGATTGATGACGTCCTGCTCGATCTCGAACTCGGTTAGGTTGATCGAGGGAACGCCGTACTGTTTGGAGAGAAACGCCGTCAGGTCGGCTTCCTTGATGTAGCCGAGCTTGGTCAGGTTGTACCCGAGGCGACCCCCCGACTTCCTCTGTTCTTCCTGAGCCTTTTGAAGTTGCTGGCTCGAGATTAGGTTTTGCCGAATGAGGAGTTCACCCAGGCGGCTGCTCATCGATCATCTCCTTTTCTCCCGATCCAAAACGTACGTTGAAAGGGGGTGCCCGTCATGAAAAAGATCGTCACCGCCGTCGGGAGCGAATCAAAATTAGCAATAGTGACAATTTTTGTCAACTTTGTTTTATATTTAATTTTAAATAGTTGTTACGTTATATGTCATTTAGACCACTTTTGTTACGATTCGCTTTCGACCGCCTTTGGGAGCCCCGACAAAGCGGTTTTCGCCTCTCCGCAATCGGTCGCGATCTGGGCCTTCAATTCCTCGAGGGAAGAGAATTTCCGCTCCTCCCGTAGGCGCTTCCCCCAGAAGATCGGTAGATCCTTTCCCAGGAGCGATCCCTGGTACCCGAGCAGATGAACCTCTACCCCGAGACTACCCCCGGTCTTCACGGTTGGCCGGACCCCCACGTTCGCGGCACCGGGGAGCAGCGTACCGCCCGCCTCGGCCCAAACCGCGTAGACGCCGGAAAGCGGGAGCATGGTCGGAATCCCGGCCACATTCGCCGTCGGAAACCCGAGTTGACGCCCCCGCGCATCCCCCGGCACGACCGTTCCGTGGGTCCGATAGAACCGGCCCAGAAGACGCCGGGCCCGCTCCATCTCCCCTTCCTCGATACTTCGACGGACCTCGGAGCTGCTAACGCGCTCCTCGTCGTTTAGAAAAAACTGCGGCACCACGTTCACGTCGAAACCGAACTCCTCCCCCATTTCTTCCAGCCGTTCCGGCGTTCCGTCCCTCCCCTTTCCGAGATGGGTCGTCGGACCAACCACGAGTGACTCCATCCCATATTCGTTCCGAAGTTCCAGCAGGAACATCTTTGCCGGCGTCTCCGCCAGATCTTGCGTGAACTTCCGGATGACGACGCGATCGACACCCAGTCCTTTGATCAGTCGGCCACGCTCTTCCGGTGTCGTCAAAAGTGGCGGGATCTTCGTGCCAAGAACGACGGTAGGATGCGGATCAAAGAGGACCGCGATGGACGGGACCGATCGGCGGCGCGCCTCCGAGACGAGAGCCCGAACGATCGCCTGGTGTCCTAGGTGGACACCGTCGTAGTTTCCGACGGTGACCACCGAACTCCCGATCCGATTTGCCGCAACCATGTTACCGATCCCCCGTAACCGCCATAATATCCCGGATCTGCTTCAAAGCGCGACCTCCTTCCTCGTCCTCCGGCCATCGCCGAGTGACCTCGGCAAAGACGTCTGCGCTCTTTCTCCACTCCCCGGCCAACAGGAAGACGCCGCCGAGTTTCGAGAGAACCTCGTGCCTTCCATTCGTGAGTTTTCGCGCCTCTTCCAGTTCCGTTGCGGCCGAAGAAAGGTCGCGAACCTGGACGTACGTCAGCCCGAGATTGTAACGCCACTTCCAGTTGCCCGGTTCGAAACGAACCGCCCGAACCCCGCAATCGATCCCTTTCGAAAGATCTCGGAGCGTCACCGCGACCGTCCCGGCCAGATCCCATCCCTCCGCATCCGTCGGAAATCGTTCCAGGTGTTTTTCCAACCCCGATTTCGCTCCCGCAAGATCCCCCATCCGATACGACGTCACCGCCCGATTGAACGACGCCTCCCGATACGCCGGTCGAAGTTCGAGAGCCCGGTCGAACGCCGCCAGCGCATCTTTGAACTCCCGTTTCGTAAGAAACACCCCTCCGAGTTCGTTCCAGGCAACGGGAGATTCTGGAGAGGATACGGTCGCGGCGTTCCAGAGCGAGTCATCGCTTTTCCATTTTTGGGATGCTTGAGCCGCCCATCCGCCCCACACGATGAGGAGCGTAATCGCGATCCAGAGATCTCGGGTCCTCATATAGGGAACGATCCAAGCGGCAAGACTTCCAACGATCGCCGCCGTTCCGAGCGCAGGAAGATAGAGATACCGATCGACGAGCAACCCCTCCGCGGGGATCAGATTCGAAACCGGAAGGTAGAAGAGACCAAAGAGCACAATTCCCCGAGCCGCAATGGGGGCTGATTTACGGAAGCGCCAAGCAAGAATGATCACGAGGGCCAGAGTTGCAACTGAGGTCACTGTAGCCCAATTGAGGACCCCGCTTGAGAGCGTGAAGATTCTCGTCGGTGTCGTTCCTATGGGGATCAGAGTTAGGAATGCGGAGTACGGGATTAAACGAAGGACCGTGCCCAAATGCGAACTTACGCTCCCGCCCCAAAGATCACGGACTCCCGTGCCGCCTGTGACCCAGAAATGAGCAACGCTATAGACCCCACAGACCGGTAAAATCACCGCGAGCCACCCGGGGCGGCTTCTCCAATTGAGCCACACTCCAACAAACGCGAACGCAATCGCCGATTCCTTCGAAAGAAGTGCGCCAGCGAATAACAGCGTCCCAAGCCAAAACCTCTTCGGCCAAACCACCAATGCGCCAAGACCGAAGAGCGCCGCCAACAGATCGGGGAGAGCCGAGACAAAGCTGACCGTTTCCGAGTGGATCGGGTGAAGGGCAAAAAACAGTGCTCCCACGAGCAGGCCGACTCCCTCCAAGCCCAGTCGTTGAAGAAGGAGGACGGCAAGAACAGCAACCCCCCCGTGAACCAAGACACAGATCAAATGAAAGGGCATCGCGTGTGTTCCGAAAACCAAAGTTGCCAGGGTGTAGATGACCGTTGGCAACGGCCGCCAGTACCCGCTCCGCGCGGGGATCTCGTGAAGCCCCCAGAAGTCGTGAAAAAAAGCGGATCCCAAGGTCTTGATGTCATGAAGGGAGGGGTTCGAAACCACGGTCGGGAAATCGTCCCAGACCCAGCCGAACAAAAGGGTCACCCCCCACACGGCGAGCACAAGAAGCGCCACAATTAGGACGACACGGAACGTCGCGTTGACTCGAATCACCGGATTCATTATGGTTTTACACAACTTAGCTCACTTTTTGACTATTTTTGCGTTAATCTGGAATTAGGACCCTGTGAGTTTTCATCCAGCCGTATACGGAAAGTACTTTCTCCTGGACCGGATCGCGGTCGGCGGGATGGCAGAGGTTTTCAAAGCGAAGACGTTCGGCGTCCGCGGTTTCGAGCGACTTCTGGTCATCAAACGGATTCTCCCGCACCTGTCGAAGGACGAAGAATTTGTCGAGATGTTCATCGACGAGGCGAAGATCGCCGTCGAGCTCTCCCACGCGAACATCTGCCAAGTCACCGACCTCGGGAAGATCGGGGACAACTACTTCATCGCGATGGAGTTCATCAACGGCAAGGATCTCCGCGGGATCCTGAAGAAGTGCTACACCGCGAAGACCCCCCTCTCCGTCCCTCAGGCTCTGTACGTCGCGATCGAGATGCTCAAAGGGCTCGAGCACGCTCACGAAAAGTCCGACACCGTCAGCGGAAAACCCTTGAACCTGATCCACCGCGACATCTCCCCGCAAAACATCATGATCTCGTACCACGCCGAGGTGAAGATCGTGGATTTTGGGATCGCGAAGACCGAGTTCAAACTTCATCGAACCCAGGCCGGGGTCCTCAAAGGGAAGTTCGGGTACATGTCCCCCGAGCAGGCGGCTGGCCTCGAGCTCGACCGCCGGACCGACGTCTTCTCGGCCGGGATCCTTCTCTACGAGATGTTGACCGGGCGTCGACTCTTCCTCGGCGAGAACGACTTCGAAACGCTCGAGGCGATCAAAGAGTGCTCCGTCCCTCCTCCGTCGAAATACCAGCCGGAGATCACACCCGAACTGGAGGAGGTCGTTCTCAAAGCGCTTGCTAAGGAACGCGACGATCGTTTCGCGTCGGCGCAAGAGATGCAGGTGGCGCTTTCGAAGATTTTTTACGCCACGTATCCCGATTTCACGACCAAGGATCTCTCCGAATTCCTTGCAACCCTCTTCGCGGCCGAGATCGAACAAGAGCAGGAACTCCTCCGTCGTGCCCTCGATTCGATCCCACCGGACCAACTGGCGGCGATGACGTCGTCCGGGGAGACCCGGGGTGGCCCGGGTTCGCAACCATCGACGGTTCGCGCCCCGACTCCACCCACATCGGGGATCTCCCGTCCTTCCTTCTCCCCCCCGTCCCGCAAGTTTCAAATGCCGTCCGCCCCGCCTCCGATCGGTGCTCCCGTCCGGGTCACGCTGAGACAGAAATCGGGCCCTTCGTTCTTCCGAGCGTTCTTCACCTTCCTTTTTGCCGTCGCTCTCGTCGGCGGAGGCTGGATCTACTTCCATCCGCAGAAGAACCCGTTGCGAGCCCCCCCATCCCCGACGGCAGAACCTTCCGTGACTGACGAGATCAAGCTCTCCAGCTCTCCGAAGGCCCTTCTGTTCGTCGACGGAATGCAGAAAGGGGAGACCCCTCTCTCCCTCCCCCTCGCTCGGAAGAAGACGTACCAGATCCGCCTGGAAAAAGAGGGGTTCAAGCCGCTCACCGAGCAGCTTCTCGTCACCGGGGATCAGACCCAGTACAGCTTCAAGCTTGAGAAAGACATCCCGCCGATCGGCTCCCTCTATATCGAGAGTGATCCGCCGGGGGCTCGGATTTCGTACGATCAGACCAAGACCAAAGAGACCACGCCGGCCACGATCGAGAACTTGAGCCTCAACGTCGAGCATCTGATCACGCTCGAAAAAGAAGGGTTCCGTCGCACGAAACAAACGGTCGTCTTAAAGCAGCCCGAAGAGCGGATCGACATCGCGATGGAACGAAAACCGATGACGACGCTCAAGATCAACGTCACGCCGCGCACCGCTACCGTCTACCTCGACGGCAAGGAACACGGGCAGGTGATCGAGGATCTCGAGATCGGGAAGAGTTACAAGCTGACCTTGAGTTCCCCAGGGTATGAATCCGAAACCCGCGAGATCAAGGCGACCCGAGCGAAGATGGAGCTCGACATCGAACTCAAGAAAGTCGTCGTACCGATGGGTACCGTGAGTTTGAGCGCAAACCCCTGGGCGACGATCCTGATCGACGGAAAAAAGATCGGCGACACGCCGATCATGAACCAGGAGTTGCCGGTCGGATCGCACGACGTCATCTTCCGCCATCCCGACTTCCGGGACGTGGAGAAGCAGATTCAGATTAAAAAGGGGGAGAACCCCCCGGTCATCATCGATTTCAAGAGCGGCGGCTGAAGCTTTTCTTTGACCGACCGCCGTCCAGTCGATAGATAGACCCCCATGCCGCAGGAACAACCGGAAGGGTATTGCGTCAAGTGCAAGGCAAAGCGACCGATCGCGAACGCCGAACAGGTCCAGATGAAGAACGGGCGCCCCGCTCTGAAGGGGAAGTGCGCCACGTGCGGCACAGGAATGTACAAGATCCTTTCGAAAAAACCGGCCTGACCTACATCCGTCCGGTTTGAGCCCGAACGAGCGGCTCTCCCGGCGTCTTGTGATACGGATTCGGATCTGTCTCCGACTTCTTCCCCTTGTCTTTCTCGTCGAACCCCCGTCGCGTGAAAACGGCCTGCAGCGCTTTCTTGTGCTGCCCTTTAAAAAGCGTCTTGTCGGCCGCCAGGACCGCGCGATAGGCGTCGTTCATGCTCACCGTCCCCATGTACCCGGTCGCCTTGATCCGGTGGAGTGACTGAAGGACGATCTGATCCATCGCATCCGCCCCGATCGCTCCCCGGGCTTCCCATGTCGCCCCCGACCAGACCTGTCCCGCATCGTGAACCTCGCCGTCCTTGTTTGCGAACGGAAGATCGGTGTCACATCGACGGAGGGAAGGATATTTCGGATCGATCATCACGCCGTCCCCGAGGGTCGGCATGTCGTACGTGGCACAAGCGAAGTAATCGGAGAACCCCTCGTGCAGAGCCCCGTCCTCCCCGTAGTCGCCGTTCCCGCTGATCGGCGAAACCTGATCGACGATCTTGTGACCGTACTCGTGCGTCACGATCGTGTTGTCCTTCGCCAGATCGGAGAGATCGACCCCGTCGCCGTCCCCCAAAACGATCTGTTTCCCGTCGTAATAGGCGTTCGCGTACTTATCGCCGAAATGAACTACGATCGGCAACTGCCCTTTCGGTGTGAATCCCCACGCCATGAAACGGCCCAGAGCGAACTGCATCGCATAGTAGACCTGAACTTCATCGAAGTGCGTGTCGTCGGGAGGGAATACAAAACTTCCGTCGACCCCTTTCGTGTTTTCGGTGTCGTCGTTCTTGATCGCCACGTAGCGATTGCTCAGAGCGAAGTCGAAGGGGAGATCCCGCAGCTCTACTGTCGCCAGCGCCGAGGTCTTCGGATCCCGCGGATAGACCTGCCCCTGTCCCGAAGCCGAGAAGACGTGATTCTCAAACGCGATCAGCTTCCGTTCCAAGGCACTCACGTAAACCGTGAAGCGCCCGTACGGTTGTTCCGCATCGAACGACACGCTGTACGCTTCCATCAACCCGGTCCCCGCGAGGTCGTCGATCCAGACTTTCTGAATCGCGACGGTATCCGGCCTCACCGACCCGAGACGATTCCCCAGTCTCTCCCGGAGGCGGTCCTCGGCAAGACGACCGACGCTATCTGGTGGAAACACACGCGGTTGTGCCCCCGCAAGGCAGGTCCCGTCGCAGATCGTGCTGGCCGTTTCCTCTTTCTCCCCCAGGCGATCGAAACAGATCAGCGCTTCCCCTCCCATCACTCGATTCGTTTCGAACGTCTGAGCGAAACGCCGGCAGACATGCCCGCCGACGTAGGTCGTTTTCGGATCGGTAAAACCGGATTCGGCAGGAAGATTGTATTCGGTTCGTAACGATTGAAGGAACTGGTTCGTCGCTTCATTCATCTTCGAACCGGCGGTATCCGCCGTTGCATTCCGAACCGATTGCGACTCGTCTGCGGTATAAAATAGATGGCTCTGATCGAAGCGCGTCGAAATGTCGGCGTGCGCAACCGTCGTGACAAACAAAAATAGTGGAACTAGCGCTACTGAGAACCTTTTCATGGGCCCCTCCTTCCCATTTCAGGTTGTGAAACCACGGCGCCTTCAACACCGTGGCATCTATAACCCTCTACATATCACCCAATCAGGAAAAATCTACACAAAAGTTTACATTTTTGGGGACTTTCATGTCCCATCCACCTCAACCCATCGGAATTGTTTTCCATTTCCAGGAATGTGCTAGAAAGGCTCCCTCGCATGGCAAGAACCCGAAACGATGCCCTGTTCCTGAAGGCGTGCCGGAGGGAGGCGACCCCCCGTACCCCGGTTTGGCTTCTCCGCCAGGCAGGGCGCTATATGAAGGAATATCGCGACATTCGGGCGAAGGTCCCCTTTCTGGAACTCTGCAAGAGCCCGGATCTCGCCTGCGAAGTGACCGTGACCGCGGCGGAGAAGATCGGGGCCGACGCGGCGATCATTTTTTCCGACATCCTTCTGATCACGGAACCGCTCGGCTTCCGCCTAACCTTCGCCTCCGGGGAAGGACCGGTGATCGAAAATCCGTTTCTGGGTGAATCGAGCATCTCGGCCCTTCGATCGTTCTCGGCCGCCGACGAACTCCGCTTCGTTCTCGATGCGATCCGGAACACGCGCGCGGCTCTTCCGCCCGAGATCCCTCTGATCGGCTTCGCCGGCGCGCCCTTCACGGTCGCTTCCTACCTCATCGAGGGGGGGAAGAGCCGGACGTTCGAGAAAACAAAACAGTTGATGGAAACGGAGCCGGCGGCCTGGAACACGCTTCTCTCCGCCATCTCGATGGCCACGACCGGTTACCTGAACGCGCAGATCTCCGCGGGGGCCGACGCGGTCCAACTGTTCGACAGCTGGATCGGTGTCTTGAGTCCCGAGGAGTACGACCGATCGGTGGCGCCGCATGTCCGATCGATCTTTTCCGCGCTCCCGGCTTCGATCCCCGCGATCCATTTCGGAACGAACACCGCCCCCCTGATCACGCGCATGAAAATGGCCGGGGGAACGGTGATCGGTCTCGATTCGACCGTTTCTCTCGATCAAGCCTGGCAGGAGCTTGGGGATGTCGCGGTCCAAGGGAACTTCGACCCGAACCTTCTTCTCGGAAGTCGTTCGGAGATCGAGCAAGAGGCGAAGCGAGTCCTCGATCAGGCGGCGGGGCGCCCCGGCCACATCTTCAATCTCGGGCACGGCGTCCTACCCCAGACACCGGTCGACAATGTCCGGTTCCTGATCGACTTCGTCCGGGAGGAATCGACCCGGTGAAGGGGATCATCGTTGGAGCCGGCATCGGCGGGCTCTCCCTTGCCTACCGTCTTCGGAAAAAGGGGATCGAGGTAACGATCCTCGAGGCTTCTTCCTCGGCAGGAGGGGTACTGAAGACGTCCCGACAGGACCAATTTCTGATCGAAGAGGGGCCCGACTGCTTCATCTCGGACAAACCGGCCGGGATCCGCCTCGCCGAAGAGATCGGTCTCAAAAACGAAATCATCGGAACGCAGGAGAAAAACCGGCGCGCCTTCATCGTGAAGAACGGGAAGCTCCACCCGATCCCGCAGGGGTTTTATCTGATGGCCCCCGCCTCGATCGGCCCGTTCCTCGCCTCCCCCCTCGTCAGCTGGCGGGGAAAGTTCCGGACGTTGATGGAACCGTTCATCCCCGCCCCTCCCCCGTTCGAGGACGAAGCGCTCGCGTCTTTTGTAGAGAGGAGACTCGGGAAGGAGGTGCTCGATCGGGTGGCACAGCCGATGATCGCCGGGATCTACTCCGCCGATCCGACCGACTTGAGCCTTCGCGCGACGTTTCCGAGTTTCCTCGAGATGGAGCAGAAGTACGGGAGCATCCTGAAAGGGCTCCGCCATCGGCCGAAGACGAGGGACAAGGGGACGAGCGGGCCGAGGTATTCGCTGTTTCTATCCTTTAAGAAGGGGATGAGTGAGCTGCCCACTGTGCTCGTGGAGAATCTACTGTCGGTCTTACGTCGGAACACACGGGTGAATTCCATGCGTTTCTTGGCACCATATCAGTGGGAAGTGGAAACGTCGGACGGACGGACGGAAAAGGCGAACTTCGTTTGCATGACGCTTCCGGCCCATGCGACGGGAAAGATTCTTCGTGGAACGGCGCCTGCACTTTCAACCGCTCTCGAGCAGATCGAGTACGGATCGTCGGTGACGGTGAGTCTGGCGTATCGGCGGGAGCAGATCCGGCATCCGCTGAACGCGATGGGGTTGATCGTTCCGGCGACGGAGAAACGGACGATCAACTCCTGCTCGTTCTCAAGCGAGAAGTTCGAGGGGCGTGCTCCCAAGGAGTTCGTTCTCTTGCGCGGCTTCGCCGGTGGAAAGCGCGACGAACAGGCGTATCAGATGGATGACAAAAACCTTGGCATCGCGGCCGAACGAGATCTCGGAACTCTCCTTGGGATCTCCGGAAAGCCGATCTTCACGAAGATCGCGCGCTGGGAGAAGAGCATGGCCCAATACACCGTCGGACATGTCGCGCGGGTCGCCGAAATCGAGAGGCAGGCGGCTGCGTTTCCGGGGTTGTATCTCGGCGGGAACGGTTACACGGGGGTCGGCGTGCCGGACGTGATCGCCCGTTCCGAACGGATCGCCGAGGAGATCCTCAACTCGCCGGCTCTGCTGCGCTGATTTTCAGCACTTACTTCGCCCCCCCATCGATAAAATCTGTTTGATTTCAAGCACTTCGTTCTGGCACGACCGTTGCCTACTCCAGTCGGTATGAAACGAATTCCTGCAATGCTTGCCCTTCTTTCGGCACTCGTTTTTGTCGGATGTGGTCGCGATGGCCCCAACAATAAGCACATCGACCCCAAGACAGGCCTCACGCCGACTCCGACCGCAACAGCGACCGCCGAGCCCACGGCAACCGCAACTCCGACCGTTTCGCCCCCGGCAGCCCCGACAGGCCTTACCGCCACGGCAACCAGCAGCGTGGAAATCCTTCTTCAATGGTCTGATATCAGCAACGAAACGGGGTATCGAGTCTACCGCCAAAGCGGGAGTTCCTGGGTCATCATCAAGGATAACCTGGCCGCCAACACCGTCGCCTTCACCAACAGCGGCCTGACCGCTTTGACGACCTACGTGTACGCCGTAGCTGCTTTCAACGCCGGGGGGGAGTCGTCCCGTTCGCTCCCGGCAACGGCAACCACTACGTCGGTTGCTCCCACGATTCCGGCGGCTCCCACGACGCTGGTTGTGGCCTCCACGACCGATACCACCGTGAAGCTCAACTGGACCGACAATTCCAACAACGAGTCCGAGTTTCACGTCTATCGCGATGGAGCGCTGGTTTCGGCCCTGACGGTCGCCACGAACGTGACGACCGTGACCGATACTGGTCGGACTCCGAATACGACCTATTCGTATTTAGTCAAAGCCTACAACGCGGCAGGGGAATCCAGCGCTTCGAATACCGTATCTCCCAAGACGCTGCTCTCCATCCCTCAGGCTCCGACGAGTCTGACCGCCACAGCGTACAGCAACACGCAGATTCAACTTCACTGGGTGGACAATGCCGATAACGAAAGCGGATTTACCGTCTATTTCCAAAACGGAAGCGTAGCTAAAGCGATCAACACCGCCAACACCGTCGACACGATCATCGACGGACTGACCGCATCAACGTCCTACACTTTCTATGTGATAGCTCGAAATGACGCCGGGCCCTCTAACGCTTCCAACAACGCGACGGCAACGACGAACCCGAATCCGAATCCGTTGGGCGCGCCGTACGCTCTGCGCGCAACCCCCGGAACGAGGATGATCGTCCTCGAGTGGAGCTTCGATGGCTCCAGGACCGGCGTCGAATTCATCATCGAGCGTTGGCAGGGGAACTATCTCGCTCCGGGAGCCGTTCCTGACTATCAACCGCTGCCGACCACCGTGACCGACCTGACCTACTTGAATACGAATCTCCCGGATAACACCTGGTACTCCTATCGCGTCCGTGCGAAGCGCGGAGCGGAACTGTCGACTTACAGCAACCAGAACAGCGGGGTCACCGATTGCCCGTTGTGTGTTCCGACCGACCCCACGAATTTCACGGTGACCCCCCGGACCTCTGGCGGCGGCTTCACCTTCCAATGGACCGACAATTCGATCAACGAACTTCGGTTCCAAATCTTCTATCGAGTCCATGCGACGGTGGAACCCGCCTTTGAGCCGCTTGGCTCTCCTGACTCTACGACGAGTACCACAAGAGGAACGGTCTACAGCTGGATCGATCCTTGGGCCACGTACGACTTCACACCGGGCATCCATTACGACTTCCGAATCCAAGCGGAAGGGAACAGTGGAACTTCCGACGGGTTGATCGTCGAAAATGTTGTGGCTCCCTCCCCATAAACACGCACTAGACGACGAGAGGAAATAAATCGATGACGAAAAGAATGAGCACGTGGGCGGTTTTGATTCTCCTTGGCGTGATCGGCTGCGGGTCGAGCAACGTCGATCTGGCGAGTCACGAAACGCTGGCTTCCGATCCGAGTGCCGTCACCCAATGCGCCCCCCTCCCTGTCGCCACGCTCTTTGGACTTACCGCCTGTGGAGTAAGGAGCCCCTCGGTCATCTTGGATCCGAACAAGCCGACCGGAACCGCCGTGGCAAACCGAGATGCCGGCGGCAATCCGTTCGAAGAGATGAAGATCACCTGGACCTACCCGGCCGCCGATCGGACCGGAGTCAATTTCGAGGTGAAACGGAAACGGGATCAAGGCTCGGACTTCCTTTTGCTAACAACGAATATCCCCTTGCCCGCAGGGACGCCCAACCCGCTGCTGTTTATTAACCGGGGTCTCGCTCCCGGAACCACATATACCTACAAAATCGTCGCCGTGAAACCCAATTTTCCCACGGAATCGGACCTGTTTTTCGGAACTACGTTGGTCGCTGTTGGTTCGCCCAACGCCCCCGCGTATCTGACGGCGGTGTTTTCAGCGAACCCTCTGGCAATTAACCTGACCTGGGCGGATCAGAGTACCAACGAAACC
>JAZDDX010000005.1:0-61008 GCA_043809315.1 Pseudomonadota bacterium | reverse complement strand
GACGGAAACAACGTCTGCAATTCGCTGATCATCGCCTGTTCGAGGACGGGGATGAGGATTTCCGTGGCGACGCCCGAGGGGTACGAGCCGCTTTCCGAAGCGATCGCCGAGGGGCGCAAGGCGGGCGTCCTGGAAATCGGGCATGATCCCCTGGAGGCGGCGAACGGAGCGGACGTCGTCTACGCGGACACCTGGGTTTCGATGGGGCAGGAGGAAGAAAAGGCGAAGAGGCTGCGGGACCTCATGCCTTACAAGGTGACTCGGGAAATCCTGGGCAAGGCGCTGTTCATGCATTGCCTGCCTCTTACAGGGGCCAGGAGGTTTCGGAGGAGATCCCCGAGCTGTCCCAATCGATCATCTTCGACCAGGCCGAAAACAGGATGCACGTGCAAAACGCGATCATCCTTAAATGCCTATTGGAGGTTTTATGATTCGCCGTCGTACCGTCATCATGGGCGCGGCAGGAAGGGATTTCCATCTTTTCAACGCCCGTTTCAGAGACAACGAATCCGTCGAAGTGGTCGCATTCACGGCCACCCAGATACCGTTCATTGTGGGGAGGACCTATCCGAGCGAAATCGCGGGGCGCCTCTATCCGGACGGGGTTCCCATCCGCGACGAGAGCGAGCTCGCTTCCATCATCATGGAAAAGAAGGTGGACCAGGTTTTCTTCGCCTACAGCGACGTGCGCTACGAATACGTCATGAGCCGCTCGTCGATAGTCCACGCCGCGGGCGCCGATTTCGTCCTCGGCGACTTCCTTTCGACCATGCTTGCCGCCAAGGTCCCCGTCATATCGGTCTGCGCGGTGAGAACCGGTTGCGGGAAAAGCCAGACCACGAGAATGATCGCCTCCATCCTTCAGGAACGCGGAGTGCGAGTCGCGGTGGTCAGGCACCCCATGCCGTATGGCAAACTGCTCGAACAGAGATGCCAGAAGTTCGAGACGGTGGCGGACCTGGACCGGTACAACTGCACGATCGAGGAAAGGGAGGAATACGAGCCGCACCTCGAAAGGGGTTTCCTGGTCTTCGCGGGTGTAGATTACCACCAGATTCTCGATGCCGCGCAGAAGGAGGCCGGTGTCATCCTGTGGGATGGAGGAAACAACGATCTGCCCTTTTACAAACCCGACATCCACGTGGTCGTCACCGATCCCCACAGGGTTGGACACGAGCGCTTGTACTTCCCAAGCGAGCTGAACGCGCGGCTGGCCGATGTGTTCGTGATCAACAAGGAGGATTCCGCTAGCCGGGAGAACATCGAAAAGCTCGAAAAATCGCTCGTGGAACTGAATCCGAAGGCGAAAATCGCGCACGCCGATTCGCCGGTGACGGTAGA
Source organism: Pseudomonadota bacterium (assembly GCA_043809315.1). Taxonomy (GTDB): domain Bacteria; phylum Bdellovibrionota_G; class JALEGL01; order JALEGL01; family DATDPG01; genus JAZDDX01. The sequence goes on along the minus strand of JAZDDX010000005.1, from coordinate 59,667 downwards.
AAAACCCGAATCGATAAAGGGGAAGAGGGTGCTTTGCGTCGAGGACGGCCCGACGCTCACGCACGGAGAGATGGCGTTCGGAGCGGGGATCCTGGCCGCCAAAAAGTTCGGGGCCGGCTCGGTCGTTGACCCGAAGCCGTTCTTGAGTGGCGAGATGGTCGAGACGTTCATGAAATACCCGTTCATCCGGGATCTCCTCCCCGCGATGGGGTACGGGGGCACGCAGGTGAAAGATCTGGCGAAGACGATCAACCGGACGCCGTGTGACACCGTTCTGATCGCGACACCGATCGATCTCCGGCGGATCTGCGAGATCCGTCACGACACCTGCCGGGTGACGTACGAACTCGAAGAGATCGGGAAGCCGGACTTAAGCGACGTTCTCAGGAACCTGAAGAAGCGAGGAACTGCTGGAGCAGTTCGAGGCGTTCCTCGCTGACATCGATAAATCGGAGGGCGATCCCCATCAGGTCGGTGGGGGATTCCGCCCCATCGACGCGGACCACCTCCGCATGAAACTCGTAGGTTTGATCGGTCACCGGATGGATGATCACGACCCGGAGCTGCTCTCCGATCGCTCTCGCGTGCGTCGTCGCGAGGAACAGCCCCCCCGCGCTGACGTTCTTGGTGATGAACTCCTCCAGCCTCTCGCTTCCGCGGAATCGGACCATCAACGCGGAGGGGGAACGGATCGAGGTTCTCCGCTCGATCATTCCTTCCGGAGAAGTGTTCTCCCCCTGCTCCGCGGCGACCGCCTCCATCCGCGCGATGTATGCGAGCCATCTCTCCTTCTCGAGAGACGGGAAGTCGATGAAGTGGATCCCCATCGCTTCTTTCCCGTGCGCATGCACCTTGCTTGCGATCCGTCCGAGGATTTCGATCGGCTCTTGGTTGGGCCGAAAATAGAGCCGCAGCCGCACGAAGCTGTCGATCTCGCGATCGTGAGGCATGCGGACCAATAGCCCGTTATGGCTGATATTGATGGTGAACGCCTCGCGAACCGGGTCCTCGAGGAGTTCAATCCGGAGCTGAGCCGGGATCCGCGACGGGCCGGGTTGGCGTCTCTCGGTCTTCTCCCAGCTCACGACCTACATCTTACTACAGGTCGCGGGCCCGGAGCGTGGAACGTTTGTTGGCCTTCGCCCGCTCGCATGCCCGGTCGACCATTCCGGCGACGGTGCAGGAGAGCGCCGGAAGGAACTCCGACGAGGTCATGCACTTCTTCGATTTGATGTGCGCGCGAACCTTGCTGCCGACAACCAACACTTCCTTGCTGCACGATTTCTTCTTGGCCATGGTTCCTTTCTAAGAATGAATAAAATGGGACCCGAAGTTTGTAACGGGTTGCACCCGACCTTTCAATCAAATTGCCGTGACCCAACCCTCGGAGGCTTGGGGCTGGGACAACGGAACCGGTTTGGGGCGAAACGGACGTCCCACCCATGGCGACGCAACAAAAAACATGTGTAAATACAGATGGTTTTATGGCGGAGTCGCTGGCATAGACCCTGCTCTTATGATGGGATAGAGAGCAACGATGGAGGATCCGATGGAGGAGAAACGCAGAAGTCCGAGGATGAAGGAGGAAACGCTCGTCCGGTTCGAGGGGAGCGATTTCTCAATCTATTCCCGCGCGACCGACGTGAGCGAGCGCGGGGCGTTCCTGGCGACGCACTATCTCCTCGATCCGGGGACACGCATTCATGTGAGCCTGATCGATCCCTCCGGCACCGAAGCGACGGTCTCGGCGAAGGTCATCCGGGCGATGACCCAGACGAACGCTCGCGGCGAGATGATGATCGGGCTCGGGGTCGAGTTCTTGCCGGAAGATCCGGCCATCGTTCCTTAACTTTTTCGTTTCGCGCCGCTGAGGCGCTCCAGACGTTTCATCCAGATAAAAAGACCGTTCCGGTCTTTGAGCAACCCTTCCTTGTGCAGGTATGCGAAGGCGTTCTTCAGGTTCGCCGTCGACAGCGCTTCCGCTCGGCGCAGGTCGCCGCGTGAGAGAAGCTCACGCCCGAACGAGAGGACGGTTCCCATCGCATCCACGGAAAGCGGGAAGCGGATCCCTTTCTGATCGGCGCTCAACCCGGCCAGGCGGTACGACTCGAGATAATTGTCCAGAAGCCCCGCGAGAAAGATGCGATCGTCGGGTGTTTCCCCCTCCACCGATCCGGGGCGAACTTCCTCTGAAAACTCTTCTTCACAGAGCCGACGTAGGAACTCCCCGTCCTCCTCCCGATACCGATCGACGCTTCTCTCCTTCAACAATGCTGCCATTGCTGTCGGAAGGAGATGGAACAGAGTCGTGTTCTTGTAGAAGTCGAGGATCAACCTCGACTCTTCGTCGATCCGGTTCTTTTTCAGCCATCCGTTGGAGGCGAAAAAGGAGAGGATCTCCGGGACGAAGCGCCCCGGATCCCGGGCGGTCTCGGCGATCGGGGCTCCGGCAGTATGGAACACGCGGAGAAGTAGCGCGGTTCGTTGGAGAAGAGTGGCGGGATCAACGATTCCACTTCCATCGCTCAAGAGAGCGGTAGCTGCTAGAGCAGAGCGGGTGACGGCCGTTTCCGAGGCGATCTCCCGGACGATCCGGTCGGCGAGTTCGGAGGTCCGACCTTTCCGATGTTTCTCGGAGTTCTCTGCCGACGGGGTGGAAAAGAACTCTTTCAGCGAGATCGGATCCGAGAAGCGGACGTGGACCTCGCCGTGCTTCCGGAACACGAGCCCCCGGGATCTCCACATGGTCCAAAATGTCTCTTTCCGTTTGAGTCCGCCGGCGAGCTCGGCGCGGTACCCCTCGTCCTCGGGGACCCGGTCGTAGGTGATCGCCGTCGGAACTACGAACAGTTCGTCGGCCGCTCCGTCGAGAAACGAATCGACTTCGAGGGTCAGTAGCCCGGTCTTCGGGGAAATCACTTTTCCGGTCCGGGTGCGCCCCCCTTCGATGAAAAACTCCTGTGTGGATCCGTTTCGGATCAGGAACCGGATGTAGGCGGAGAGGAGCGGAGTGTAGAGAGTTTCCCCAAGGACGCTCCGGCGCATGAAGAACGCACCGCCGCTTCGGGACATAATCCCCATCGGAAAGAAGGAGAGGTTGGCTCCGGCGTTGACGTGAGGAAGAGGGATTCTGTTTTCGTAGAAGATCAGGGAGAGAAGCAGATAGTCCATGTGGCTCTTGTGGCAGGGCGTAAGGAGCACGGGATGGTCTTTTGCCACGGCACGGATCCGTTCGATCCCCTCGAGGTTTACGTTGAGGGTGGTGAACATCCGGTGCCAGAGGAAACGAACGGTCCGGTAAGCGAGACATACGTAGGCGTGGCGATAATCGGCCACCATTTCACGGAGGATCCGTTCGGCCCTTCGAAGGGTCTCCCGTTCGGTCCGCTTCTTCCGACGGGCGGCCGCTACGATCGCTTTTCGGACCTCTTGCGTCCGGAGGATCGCCCGGATGATCCGGCTGCGCGGTTGCCACCGAGGTCCGCAGAGGATTCTCCGTTCCCGGTCGATCGCGGAGAGAAGGCGATGGCGGAGGCGTCGGAGGGATACCTCCGACACCGGATCGTTTGCGAGATCGCGCAGAGGCAGAGGCTTTGAGAACCGCACGGCGACGTGATGGCGGTGGAGGAGATATCGAAACGCGTACCGGAGGCGCCCGGGATCTTCATCGGTTCCAAGGATCCGGTCCAACCAGACCGGATGGAGTCGTCCCGGAAACCGGCGCCAGAAGAAACCGACGGGGACCAGACGAAGGTCCCAGGTTCCGTCTCTTTGCCGGTCCAAGAGCTCCCTCCAGAGGTCGAGGGACTGTGAATCCCGAAGGAAAAGAACGACGCTATTCTTGCGCAGGAGCGCTTCGAACGCCCGGGCGGTTTGCTCCGGATCGGCGCCTGCTGCGTGGGTCGGCGGGGGAAGATCCTGTTGGAGAGCTACGGCGTTCATGAGAAGATGATCGAGTCTTCTCCTCCCTCGAAGGACATAGACGACCGTTGCGGTGGAAGACGGGTCTCGCACGGGGGCGGAGAAAGAGACCCGCGTCCGGATCCGTCGAACGAACCACCGTGAGAAGAAGCCGGACGGGGAAGAAACGTCCATGAAGAAGAAAAGTATTATCTTACCGAGAGGAAAAGGAAAGCTGCGAGCGATTTCGAAGGGATCTTCCGTAGCGGTGATCGCTCCGGCGAGCCCATTTGAACGGAAGCGGCTCGATCGGGCCGTTCGGTGGCTCGAAGGGGAGGGGATCTCGGTCCGGTACCGTCCGGAGATCTTCTCCCGGAAGGGATACCTGGCCGGGAGCGATGCCAGGAGGTTGAAAGAGTTTATTACGGCCTGGCGCGATCCGAAGATCGACGCTATCTTCGCCGCCCGCGGTGGGTACGGATCGATGCGTCTTCTCGAGACGCTCGTTCGAAAATCGAAGATTTTCGGGCGCCCCTCTCACCCTAAGATCGTAAGCGGCATGAGCGATCTGACCGTCCTTCTGAACCGGATCTCGGTCGAATCCGGCCTTCCGACGATTCACGGACCGGTCCTGGCCGGGGATCTTTTCGAGAGGATGTCCGAGACCTCCCGGCGACGCTGGCTTTCGTTCTTCCGAGGCGGGAAAGAACGGATTCTGAAAGCTCCCCACGATCATCGCGTGCTTCATGCCGGAACGGCGTCGGGAAGACTCTGGGGCGGGAATCTTGCTACGGTGGCGGCCGCTGTCGGGACCCGTTTCGAGATCCCCGCGAGCGGGATTCTGTTCCTGGAGGAGGTTTCCGAGCCCCCCTACCGCATCGACCGGATGTTCGCGCAACTCGCTCTGTCCGGGTACTTCCGGAAGATTCGAGGTCTTCTTCTTGGGGATTTCACCGATCTTTCCGGGAAGCCCCACCGGACGGCTTGGCTCGAAGGGATCGTCGACCGTTTTCTGGGAGCGCGGAAGATCCCGGTTTTGGCGGGAATCCGGGCCGGACATCGACATGCGAACGTCCTTCTTCCGATCGGCGCGCCGGTTCGAATCGAAGCCCGCGGACGCAGACTCCTTCTCCCGCCGTTCGTTCGGGAAGTCGCTTCATGAACTTTTCCTCCGTCGAAAAACTCCTTCTGGAAGGGGCGGGAGGCGGCGTTTTCCCGGGCGGTTGCGCCGGGGTTCTCGCGAACGACGGTACGGAATGGATCCGACCGGTCGGAACGATCCGTCTGGACGACGAAAAGAAACCGGTGACCCAGGAGACGCTGTTCGATTTCGCATCCCTTACGAAGGTTCTCGGAACGACCGGGATTGTTGCTGTCATGGCGGCGAAGAAGGAGTTATCGCTCGACGATCGGGTCGTAGAAGTACTGTCCGACCTTCCCTGGCACGCCGATTGGAGCGACGTCACGATCCGGGATCTGCTCGCCCATCGGGCCGGGTTCGCGGCCTGGTGCGATCTTGCGCGTGAGTATCGCGGAACGGGCTCTGTTCTTGTTCCCGGTTCCCCCGAAGTCCGAGGGAGGATTCTTTCCCGGATTGCCTCGATGCCGGCATTCCGTTCCCCACGGAGTGCAGTCATCTACAGCGATCTCGGGTTCATCCTGCTCGGCGCGCTCCTGGAAAAGATCTCGGGGAACCCGCTTCGTCGCTTGATCGACGAACGGCTCCGGAGACCCCTCGATCTGGAAACCCCGCTGGCTGATCCGATCCCACTTGGGATTCCGAGTTCCCGCATCGCCGCGACCGAGGATCTCCCGTGGAGGGGTGGAGTCATCCAGGGGGTCGTCCACGACGACAACGCATACGTGCTCGGTGGGCTCGCAGGGCACGCCGGCCTTTTTGGAACGGTTGGGGACTGTCTCGCGATTGGAAAGATCTGGCGCGATTCCGTGGCGATCGGGACATCGTTTCTTTCGAAAAAAGTGGCGGCGGAGTTCGTGGCGCCGCTCTCGGCGGGGGAGGGTTCTTCCCGCGCGTTGGGTTGGGATCTCCCCTCTCCCACGGGGTCGCAGGCCGGGGAACGGGTGTCCGAGAGGGCTGTGGGGCACCTCGGGTATACCGGCACATCGATCTGGATCGATCTGTTGCGCGGGGCGGTCGTCGTTCTTCTGACCAATCGGGTTCACCCGACGTCGAAAAACGAGAAGATCAAAGAGTTTCGTCCCTTGTTTCACGATGCGGTCTGGGAGGCGCTGGATTCATGAAGACGGTACACCTGATGGGGATCGGCGGTTCCGGGATGGCATCTCTCGCGGGGATGTTCGCCGAGAAAGGGTGGAAGGTCCGCGGATCGGATCAGAAGATCTATCCTCCGGCCTCCACGGAACTTGCGGAGCTCAAGATTCCGGTCCTCGAGGGGTTCAAGCCGGAGAATCTCGAGCCGAAACCCGATCTCGTGATCGTCGGGAACGTGATCTCGCGCGGGAATCCGGAAGCAGAGGCGCTTTTGACGAGCGGGATCCCGTATACGTCGATGGCGCAGGCGCTTGCGAAGTATTTCCTGAAAGATCGCCGGAGCGTGGTCGTGACCGGGACACACGGGAAGACCACGACGACCTCCCTCCTTGCCTGGATCCTGGACCGGGCCGGACAGGCTCCGGGTCTGTTTGTGGGGGGGGGATCCCGAAGAACTTCGGGCGTGGCTGTCGGATCGGGACCGGGAAGCCGTTCGTGATCGAGGGGGACGAGTACGACACCGCCTTCTTCGAAAAAACACCGAAGTTCCTGCACTACGTGCCTCGGGATTTGATCGTGACGTCGATCGAGTTCGACCATGCCGACATCTATCGGGACGAGCGGCACGTCGTGGAACAGTTCGAGAAGCTGGTTTCGATCCTTCCGAAAAATGGGTCCATTTGCGCATGGGGAGACAACGCCACAGTGAAGAAGACCGTGGTGGCGCGTGGTGATCTTACCGTGTCGTTTTACGGGCTCGGTGGTGGAAACGATTGGAGAGCGGGAGATCTACGGCAGACGTCGAAGGGGAGACATTTCAGGGTAATTCATCACGAGCAAAAGCTCGCTGAGGTTAATTCGCCACTCTTGGGAGATCACAACGTCCTCAACGTTCTGGCCTGTCTGGCGGCTGCTGAAATCCAGGGCGTATCGCCGGAGAAGGCGGCGGCCGCGGTCTCGACGTTTGAAGGGGTTCGTCGCCGGCAAGAGTTTCTGGGGGAGGTCCGGGGAATCCGTTTTTACGACGATTTTGCGCACCATCCGACGGCGATCCGCGAGACGCTGGCGGGGTTTCGCCCGCTCGCCGACGTCACGAAGGGGAAGCTCTGGGCGGTTTTCGAGCCGAGATCGAACACGGTTCGGCGGCGGGTGTTCGAAAGTTCGTTGCCTGACAGCTTTCGGCTGGCGGACGAGGTGATCCTCGCGCCGGTCTATCGGAAGAAGGACTCCTTAACCGACGCCGAACTGCTTCATCCTGAAGAAGTCGCGTCCGCAATCCGTAAAGCCGGTCGCAGTGCGCTTGCGGCAACGACGATGGACGAGATCGTCGAGCGGGTGAAGTCGGGTGCGAAGAAGGGGGATGTGGTGGTCTTCATGTCGAACGGCAACTTCGAAATTGGGGACACACGACTGTATCGGGATTAAGCGTCCCCCGATCAGCGGCGGACGAGGAGTTTACTCAAGGTGTCGAAGTTTTCGAGGATCTTCCCCGAACCGAGCACGACGCACAGAAGTGGATCTTCCGCCCGTTGCACCGGGAGACCGGTCTCCTTGGCGATCAATTGATCCAGATTCCGTAACAGCGCGCATCCGCCGGTCAGAACGATCCCGCGGTCGTAAATGTCGGAGGCCAGCTCCGGCGGCGTCTTTTCGAGCGTGATCTTGACCGCGTCGACGATCGCGCGGATCGGTTCCTGCAGTGCCTCGCGAATTTCGGGTGATGTGACCTTGATCGTCCGCGGGACGCCCCGCACGAGGTCCCGCCCCTTGATGTCCATCGACATCGGCGTTTCGGAGGGGTACGCCTCGCCGACCGTGATCTTGATCTGCTCGGCCGTCTTCTCCCCGATCAGAAGCGAGTATTTTTTCTTGATGTAGTTGACGATCGCCTCGTCCATCTTGTCCCCGGCGACCCGGACCGATTTCGAGATCACGATTCCGCCGAGGGAGATGACCGCTACTTCCGTCGTCCCTCCACCGGCGTCGACCACCATGTTCCCCGACGGGTCCATGATCGGCATGTCCGCCCCGACGGCCGCCGCGACCGGCTCCTCCACGAGGAACACCTCTCGCGCGCCTGCGGAGAGAGCCGATTCCTCGACCGCTCTTCGTTCGACCTCGGTCACGCCGGAGGGGATGCAGATGATGATCCGCGGGCGGACCAGGGTTTTCCGGTTGTGGGCCTTGGCGATGAAATACTTGAGCATCGCCTCGGTCGTCGAGAAGTCGGCGATGACGCCGTCCTTGATCGGTCGGATCGCAGTGATGTGATCGGGGGTTTTCCCGATCATCTCCTTCGCCTCGTGGCCGACGGCGATGACCCGACGATCTCCGCTGCCGTCGTTTAGGATCGCGACGACCGAGGGTTCGTTGATGATCACGCCGCGGCCCCGCTGGTAGACGACGATGTTGGCTGTCCCGAGATCGATTGCTAGATCGGACGAGAAGAGACCGATTAGAGACTTAAACACGCGGCGGAAGTATAAGAGATTCTTGATGATCTCAACACAAAAGTATGCGGTTGCGTTGTTGACGTTGTGCGTCGGTTTCGCGCGGGCGGATACGACGATCATCGGTTTCGAGTCGATGGCCCCGAAGAGCGTCCCGACGGACGGGTGGGAAACCCGCGAGGGATCGGCGGAAGGGATCTACCGGATCGAGGAAGAGAACGGGACGAAGTTCCTCCACGCCGAAGACCACGGCCAGTCGGTCCAGCTGTTCCGGAAAAAAGGGTGGCCGATCAAGAAGGAACTGTTTCTCACCTGGAGCTGGCGTGCTCACCGCTTCCCTGCGGGAGCGGATGAGCGGGTCCCCGGAAAGAACGACAGCGTCGCGGGGATCTACGTGATCTGGCCGCGCTGGTGGTTCGTCCCGCAGATTCTCAAGTACGTCTGGAGCGAATCCGCTCCGGCGGGAACCGTGATCCGGCGGAGCAAATGGTATTCGATTCTCGTGGTCCGGAGCGGCGGGAGTCCGACCGGGACGTGGGTGAAGGAATCGCGGGATGTGGCGGCCGATTTCAAAGACAGTTTCGGTCGTCCGCCCCCCGATCCAGTGGCGGTCGGTTTCTTGACGGACGCGAACGACACCAAGGGGGTTGCCGAGGCCGACTACGGCGAGGTGGTTTCTGTCGCCGCGAAGCCGGATCAATAGCCCGATTCGAACAAGAACTCGTCAAACTCCTCGGAGCGCCCGTCCGAGGTTGCCGGTGCGCCGGTCCGTTCCAGGATCAGAGCCTTGCGCTGGAGAAGATCGTTTTGGCCTCGCGCGACCACGACGATCCGATTCGATCCGGGCTCGAGCGGAATCGTGGCGCTGAACTTCCGTTCCTTCCCGGTCGCCGCCCCCTCCGACAGGTTCTGATAGAAAACCTTCTTCTGGTTCACGAAGACGAACAGGTCCTTTACGGACTGCGGATCCTGTACATCCCCCGAGAACGAGATGAACTGGCTGTCGATCGGAGCGAACGCCTTCGTCTCCAGATCGGTCCGAATCATCGGAGCCTGGAAATAGGTCCATTCGATTCCGGCCGATTCGGAGGTCGGTTTCGCCGGACGTCGGGTCGACACGCTCGTCTTCTGGATCCAAGCCATCACTTTTCCCGTGAGCGAGATGCGGTAGTAGTCGTCGAACGATCCGGGGGAGTGAAGAACCAACCCCTTCGAAACGTGGGCGATGACCGGTGAGTCGGTGAGGGGAAGCGCGTAGACGGGGGCTTCCCCATCCTGTACCACGACGACACGCGGACGACTCTGCACTTCGCGCCCGGACACCACGTTCAACGACAGCCGCTTCGTCACGTAGACGCGGTAGGAAACATCCGCGACGGCGAGGTCAAGGTCGAACGATTTCAGATTGAACGAAGGGGAAACGTCGATCAGGAACGAGACCGCCGTCTCTTCCTTCGGCTGGAGTATCGGAATGGGGACGTACGCGCGCCGGAGATCGACCGTCTTTTCCCCGACCTGATGGATCGATGCGGCCCCCTCCGAGGAAACCACAGGGCCGACATTCCGGACCCGCACCCGGAGTTCAACCGTTTCTCCCGCCTCGATCAGTCCGTTCGGGGGGGTACGTTTTCCTCGGGTCGGCTCGAGATCCCGGATGTCATAGTTGAAGGCGAACTGCGGCGCGGGGGCGCTCGCAATCCCGACCGAGGTCCGAAGCGCGCGCGGTACCAACCCGTGGGCCTCGCGAAACTCGATCGTCACGGGGGACAGGTGGGTGGGAAACGATTTCGGGATCTCGACCTTGACCTCCCGCGTGACGGACGATCCGGGGGGAACGCCGCCGAAGAGGAATTCGTGGTCGTCGAAGAGGTAGTTCCTCGATTTCGAGTTGGCCCAGGCCTGGAAAAGAGGGCAGGGGCCGGGATTGTCGATCGTCACGAGGAAACGGATCGTATCTCCGGCGCGGAGTTTAGCGGCGGATCCGTCCACGATCTTGGTGGTGGCGGTCGGCGTGCCGCAATCCTTGGGTGCCGTTTTCGGCGTTTCCGCCCAGTCGATGCCGCGCTTCTGGAGCGCCGCCCGGATCTTTTCTTCCTCCTGTCGCTCGATGACGGTCGTTGCTCGCTTTGCAGCGGAGATCATCTCCTTCCGGGCCGGTCCCGTCGCCGTACGCAGGATTTCGGAGGAGAGTCGCACGGAAAAATCGCGAAGGAGCCCCTCGGCGTACGCCGAAGCATCCTCCTTGACGGCGCTCAACTTCATATCGTCCTGAACGATCTCCTTGTCGGTCCGCTCTTCGAGATACCGTAACGACAAGATCGGGGGAGGGACGGCGCGTGCCGCTTCCGGGTTCTCGAAGTGGCGTTCGAGGGTTCTTTCACTGATCCGCGAATGGTTCGGGAAGATCGCGATCCGGTCGGGTGAGATCGCCGCGGGAAGGGTCCGGATCTCGGGATCGATCCCGATCGATTGGATCGAGATATCTCCCGGGGTCAGGTATTTCGCGACCGTGAGCTTGAGAGCCGATTTTTCCGGCAGGTCGAAGATCGACTGGACGGTCCCCTTTCCGAACGTCTTTTCTCCGATCACGAGAGCACGGTTCTGCCGCTGCAGGGCGCCCGCGACGATTTCAGACGCGCTGGCGCTCGATCCGTTCACAAGAACCACCATCGGAACCTTGGTCTCGGTCCCGTGACCCGACGCAATCTCCTGTTTCCGCAGTTTCGTGGCCATGTCGACCGTCGTGACGATGACGCCGTTTTTCAAAAACTTGTCGGTGACGGCAATCGCCTGGTCGAGAAGCCCGCCCGGATCGAAACGGAGATCGAGGACGATCCCGCGCAACGCCCCCCCCGCGCGCTCGTGAAGGCGCTTCAAAGACGCCGAGAGATCTCGCGAGGTGTTCTTCTGAAAACTCTTGATCCGGACGTACGCGATGCGCCCCGGAAGCAGCTCGGATTCGACGCTCACGACGTTGATCTCGTCGCGTGTCAAGGTGAAATCGCGATCGGTATTCCATCCGTTCCGCGAGATGGTAATGGTCACCTTCGTTCCCTTCGGGCCCCGCATCCGGTCGACCGCTTCATCCAGCGGCATGTTCCGCGTCGAGTCCTCGCCGATCCGCGTGATCCGATCCCCCGGCTGGAGTCCCGCGCGGTAGGCGGGGGTGTCCTTGATCGGGCGGATGACGGTCAGCTTCTCCTCCCGGATCCCGATCTCGATCCCCAATCCCCCGAAGATGCCGGAGGTCCCGGTCTTCATTTCGCGGTACATTTCTTTGGTGAGGTAGACGGAGTGGGGATCGAGCGTGGAAAGAATTCCGTTGATCGCGGTCGTTTCGAGATCGTCGTCGGAGATGTCGCTCCGTTTGTGAGACTTCACGAATCGCAACGCTTCCGAGATCGACGATTGCACGCCGTAGAGAGTCGGGAGATCGGTGTCGAACTCCTTCCGCTCCTGATCGACGACGAGGATCGCGCGTTTCGGGGATGGATAGAGAACCCGGACCTCCGCGACGGAGAGCGAGATGTTGTCGAGCGCTTTCTTGAACATCTCTTCCGGCTTCACCCGTTCCGGATCGACGTAACTCTCCTTGATGTGATAGAGGACGCGGTTCAAAATTTCGAGGCGAACGAGGCGATCATGCCCGGAGAGCCAGTCAGGACTTAGTGAATAGCCGCGTTGAATCGGAATGTCGCTCTGGGAGAGGAATACAGAGGCACCCAGCAGGGCAACGAAGAGAAGAACGATTCGGGTTCGGCTCATTTGGCTCCGGTCGAGGGAAAAGACTATATCACATGCTTGACAGGGAGCACCTCCTCCGATACCAGGTTTCCCTTCGGTTTCGACCTGTTACGAGCGGGAGTAGCTCAGTGGTAGAGCATCACGTTGCCAACGTGAGGGTCGAGGGTTCAAGCCCCTTCTCCCGCTCCAAACTTTCTTCCGGGCCCCCCTTGTCAAATCGGCTTTTTTTGAAATAATACCGGTAGCTTTCTGGAGGGGGGGCTATGCAACCAGAAAAATCCTATCTTTGGTGCCTTGGCGCACTGACGGCGCTTTCCATTCTTTTGTCGAACATCGCATCCGCGCAACAGTTGATCCCAAAAGGGCCTTGTCTCTTTCCGAAAGACAAGACGGCGCGGGACCTGGAAAAGGCGAATTATCCCGGCTGCTACCAACTGTTCGATGAAAAAGTCAAATGGATCACGCAGCAACCTCGTGTGATCTTGCCGGGAGGGGGGACGACGACTCTCCCGACCGGGCGCTGGACCACCCCGTCCCCGTACGGGACCGGGTACGGCGGCGATGTCGGCACGTATGTGTACCTGTTCAAGGAGTTCTGGGCCTTCTTAAAGGAGAACAAACCGGTCTCGAAAACCGATCTTCCGTTCACGTCGGTCCTACCATTCGAAATGAAGAACGTGGAGAGTGAGGCGGACGCCAAGAAACAGTGGGAGCAGATGGTCGGCTGGTCGAAGCTTCCGAAGTCGGTGGGGTTCGGTCTCCTGATGGAGAACTTCTACGGGATAGACGTGGTCCGGATCGACTACGCCATCCGGTTCTTCTACGGCGGTCATCTCAAGGATAAGGGGGGGAAGTACCTGATGAACGTCCGGGTTGTTCCGGAGCAAATCAGCGTGATGCCTGGGTTCGAGGCCTCGTTCGACTCGAAGGTGGAGGACATCATCAACTTCGCGACGGAGGAGAAACCCGATGAGCCGGTGGCGGGGATCAGCCTGTACGTCCACTGGGACGTGGAGTCGATACTGGCTTCGCGGCAGGGGAGCCGATCGTTCGTGATCTCCGGGGACGGCGGGTTCTGGGAGGTGACGTCGTCGCCGATGGCGATCAAAGCGGGGCCGAAGACGCCGATCATGGCGTGGTAGGGGAACTCGTAGACAACTCGCGCCCCAGTTGATAGAGACTGCGCCCGGGGCGACGTACCCAAGTGGTAAGGGACCGGTCTGCAAAACCGTTATTCGGCGGTTCGAATCCGCCCGTCGCCTCCAGTTAGACGGTGTTCTTATTCTCTTGTTTCTACGGCGTGACCCCAGACCTTCTTAAGTTCGGCCTGGAATCCGGTCACGAGTTCTTCGGCGCAATTTGCAGAGTTCGTCCGGTCGACGGAGGCATCGTCCGGATTCTCGGTGTAATACTCCTTGATGTCCTTCACGGTCTCTAAGACCGTACCTGAGTAGGTGTGGCAAGATCTTCCGCTCTGCAAGTTTTTCAGACAATCCACGGTAGTCGTGCTGTCACGGCCGTCGCTCGAAAAGGTCGAAGTAACCTCGGCATTCGCAAAATGGAGCGCGTACTCCCACTCGGAGGCCCCAACCGGCGAACATAGGGACAGGGTTGTCCCCTTCTGATCGATCGTAAGGTCCAATCTCTCGTTCCAAAGGAGTACCCCCTCCCGCTCCAGATGCGTGATCTCTCGAGACTGAACGCAGGCGTTCTTGGCCATTTCGGTTTTGAAGCGATTTCCAAACCAACTTCTCTGAGTCGCCTTCGTTTCGGCACGGACCATGCCGGGAAGAAGGAGTAGCGCTGCAAAAGCCAAAGCGAGTTTCATTTTCACTGGATTCCCCCTTTAACGCACGGCGCAATACCTCAACGTCGGGAGGAAGTCAACGGTTCCGTTGACCGTTAGTGGAGGTGAACGCGGAGGATGGCCCCTTCGTTGTCGATCTTTACGATCCGGATGGCCGGGTCGTGAAGATCCATGACGACGTGGAACTCCTTTTGCCCCAGGACTTCGTGATACCCGAACCGGACCCGCTCGACGTCTTTCGCGTTCACCTTGAACTTCTGGCGGGGATACGGCTTCGTGATCCCCAGGATCTTGACCACCTCGCGCGCCGGGCCCTCCGGCACGCGCGCCGTCGAATAACTCCCCGGGGGGAAGGGGGCATTCGCCACGATGACCAGAACGAACTCCCCGGAGATCCGCTCGTAATCGACGTTTTTGATCTCGCTGAACGGGATCCCCGGCGTTGGTGCGGGAGTCGGAGACTGGGCCACTTGCGTGGGGGAGGGGGCGGAGGTCGTGACTGCGGCAGGGAAGGTCACCGCGGGAGCGTTGATCGTGGCTTCGGGGAGAGCGGTCGGCACCGAAGTCGGGGCGATGGTTGCCGCCGGCACGGGGGAGCTGGACTTCGGTTCGAACGGTTCCTCCCTCTCCCGTTCTGGTTCCAGCACGTTCAGGATAAATCGGGTGATCTGGGTCCGGAAGAAAAGGGCTGGCGCTAGGCCGAAAACGAGCGTGACGGCGACGGCGACGCCGACCTTGATCCTCCGCCGACGTTTGATCGGCTTCGGCTTCGGGGGAGGAGTTTTCTCCGGCTCGAGAAGGTCGACGATCGGCTTCGGCGCCTTCGCAGGGGTCGGGGCGGCTTTCCCGGCCGGGGGTTTCGCGACCGCCTCCTTCGTCGGGGGTGTTTCCTTCTTCTTCGCCTCGACCGGCGGCGGAGGAGGGGGGGGAGGGGGTTCGGGGATTGGTGTCGCCGCAAAAAGGGCCTGGAAATCGGACTGGAGCGGCCCATCCAGCGAACCCGCCGGGGACGAGCGCCCGGCCGATTCCGGTTCCGGAACATCATCTGGGGTGATCTCGAAAAGCTTCCGCAGGTCGACCTGTTTCGCCGCCTCCGACGGGGCTTCGGTCTCCTCGGTCAGCTCCGGTGTCTCGGCGGGTGGCTGTGAGGTTGGCGAGGGAGTTTCCTCCTCAAGTCGAAACGAGGCTCCTCCCCGTTTCACGTAGTTCGTGATCATCGTTGCGATCAACTCCCGGCTTTGTGAGTCAAGATCGGCGAACTTGATCCCCATCCCGGCCGGCCGGTCGTCGGAGAGATCCTCCGTCCGCACCCACACGACCTCTCCGAGCCCCTGGATCAACTTGAAGTCGTTGGCGAGCTTGAATTCGAAGCTCACGACCGTCCCGAGGGGCTTGGGCTCCTTCGTCTGGATGAACATCCCCCCTTCGGAGATGTTCTGAGAATATTCGGTGATGAAGCCGCTGAACTTTTCGAACTCCAGATGGACCTGGATCTCGATCGGAGCGCGGGACGCCTGCCGCGTGCTCGCGGATTTCGGATCGCTCGATTCCACCTACGGTTCCGAGTTTAACAGAGTTGGAGCCGACCGCCTAAAAGGGGCGGATGTCGGGTTGGTCTAAGGAGCCCACGATTTTCATGGCGATCGTTCCGGTCGAATCGATCGTAAGCCCATCGCCTTGTGCGATGAGAACTCCTGCCATAGTTCGTAAGCTTGCCGCCTTCTCGGCGATCGTGACCTTCGCCTCGAGATTGACCTGGCTCCGGATGTAGAACGGCTCCAGCTTCACCGACCCTTTCGCTTTAATCGTCACCTCAGGGCCGACCATCTCGATCGACTTGACGGTCAGAGTCCCCTTTTGAAGGAGCGCGTCGACGGTCACTTTGTCGAACGAGATCCCCTTGAACGCCGCTGCCTCGACCGTCATCCCCTTCCCCGTGAGGTTCAATTCGCCATCGGCCTCCGAGAGGTCGATGCGCTGCATGGCCGCCGTTCCCCCCTCGACTCGGAGAGATGCGGCCAGAATCCCCGCGAGCTTCAACCCCGCCAGCATCGACTCCCCATCTGAGCTGGGAAAGGCTCGGTCAAACTTGAAATCCTTGGTTCGGAACTCGGCCGCCGATTTTCCCGGACCGAAGGAGAAACTTCCCCAGAACCGGTCTGTTTTACGCTGTGCGGAGTACGATGCAGCGATCGTTTTCCGAAACGGGTAGAGAAGCATGGCCGGGGAGAGGGTGAGCTTGAGGCGGTCCAGTTCGAGGTCGATTGGCATATCGCCGATCGCGGGGCCGACCACATGGGCTCCGCTCGCCACGAAACCGATCGGGAGGGCCGGAGAGAGGGTGTCGACGTCGAATTGATAGCCGGTCTGTTGCGAGAGGAGCGAGGTGAGCGTGTCCCGGATCCGCTCGTACGGGAAGTTCCAGATCAGGCCGATCGCGAAAACCGCTCCGCCGATGAGGAGATACCGAGTGGTCGTCGCGATCGCTCTTCCGCTGGGAATGAGCTTCATAACCCCTCCCCGGGCTGGAACGTCGAGACCACGAAGTTCACCCCGAGCTGAGTCGGATCCTGGAAACCCGGCTTCACCTGGAGCGAGGTGATTCGGATGAGCTGTTTGGAGTGCTCGATGTCGAAAAGGAAGTTGATCAGGTTCGCGATCGTGATCTGTTTGACCGCGACGACCGCTTGGGTTTCCCGGTAGTAGTCGTTCGGGGGTCCGGGACGATCCTTGATCGAGTCGATCGAGACGGAATGTTTCCGTGCCATCCTCTCGAGTTCGGTCGCGAGCTGGAAGTTCGGATCCGACCGGCGGATCACCTGTTCCAGATCTTCGAGTTGTCGCTCCGTCTTCGTGTACTCCGTCTTGAGTGCAGCGAGTTCCTTCAAGTATCCGCGGCTGGCGTCGATCTGGGAAGCCTTGCTGGCGGCGGCCGTCAGGAGAGAGGCATAGATCACGAAGAGCAAAAAGACGATTCCTCCCGCCCCGATCCCCAGGACGATGTACCTCTCGCGCTCCGTGAGCCAGGCGTAGTAGGTCTTGAGGACCTCGAACTGTCCCAGGAGGTCTTTCCATTTTTCGAACGAGGCGCTCATTTCCCTTTCCTCCCTTTCTCCTCCGGTTCCTTCCCGATCGTCACCATCAGCTGGAACCCGTAGTTCTTGTCCGGTGTCTCCCGGATATCCCCCTTCTCGATCCGAGAGAAGAGCGGGTTTTCCTTGAGCGCCGAGATCACGCGGTCGACCGATGCGAATGAGTCGACCGTCGCCCGGAGGGTCATCCGGTTCCGCTCGATCAAAAGCTCCTGTGTATCCATCCGGATGTCGGCCGGGATCCGGGTCGACACCTCCTTCAGAACGCCCAACGCGGTGAGGTCGTTCAGTCCCGAAGTCAGGACCTCCTGCTTCTCGCGGTACTTTGCGATTCGTTCGCGCAAGAGTTTTAAGCTCTCGCCCGCCTTACTCGGCGGTTTCTTCACGTCGGGGACGATCCGGCGGACCTCCTGCAGGATCACCTTGTCGATCCCGGACTTCTGTTGGGCCAGGTTATTGTACTTGAACCCGACATGGAGGAGACCCAGGAGGAAGAGGGCAGTCACCCACTTCCCGAAAAAGAGCGCTTTGTCGCGCATCCCGGTCAGATCTTTGGCGAAGGCGAACTCCCCTTTGCGGAAGTTGATCGTCGCGACGCGCTTGGCGCTGGCGCCTCGGACCGCGGCCCGGAGCCCCAACGCGACGGCCGGGGCGAGAACCGGTTCGCGGATCCCGGTCGGTTTCACTCCGGATTCGTCCGAGAAGAGCGCCAGGCGGGAGGTCGGAAGACCGGTGCGGGCGGTGATGTATTCCGGAAGGTTCCGCAACAGGGATGTCCCTCCGCAGAGAAAGATCTTCTCGACCATCGCCGGATTCCCGTCGCCGATCCCCCGTCGCTGGGCCCGGTACGACTGGAAGGTCTGGAGGAGTTCCACGATCAGCGGGTCGAGCACGCGCACGATCGCGGCCGACAACCGCTTTAAGTCGTCGCTCCGGAGCGGGTGACTCTCGAGCTCGAGAATGCCGTGACTGTGTTTCGCCTCGAGCGCCTGTTGGAACGTCAGATCGAGTTGCGAGCGGACCGAGTCCGTCACCGCGTGTCCGGCGGTGAAGAGGGTTCGGACCAGTTGCGCGGCGTGGTTGGAGACGATGCAGATCGAGGTCTTCTGGTGTCCCATGTCGACGATCGCGTAGGTCGACGGATCGTTCTTGAGCGTGAGCTGGTTCAGGTTGTACAGAAAGAGCGAATCGAGACCGACGAAAGCCGGCTCCAGACCGGCTCCTCGAAGGAACGCGAGGTGCTCCGTGATCGCACTCTTCTTCGCCGCCGCGGCGAGAAGGGTCGTTCCCGCTTTCGAGGTGGCGATCATGTGATGATCGACGATGATGTCCTCGAGATCGAACGGGAGCGCGGATTCGAGTTCGAACGGCAAGACTTTCGTGACCTGTTTGTCCGGAAGGGGGAGGGTCAAGTGTCGGGTGCTGACCGTGGTCCCCGAGAGGGCGGTCACGATCGTGGAGGGGTGCAGACGATTGTCTTTGAGAAGCCGAAGGATCGCCTCGGTGATGACGACCGGCCGCTCGGCGGCGTCGATCTCGTCGGTCTGGAGAGGGGGGGACTCGAAGAGGTCGGTCAGCGCGTACGATCGGAAGGTCGTGTCGAACAGCGCGGCCTTGATCGAGAACGAACCGATGTCGAGACCCAGTACATTCTGCGGCATATCAGATCACCTTCCAGTAGAGGATTTTGATCTTGCTCGAATCTTTCCGGTAGAGAACGGCACGGATCGCCTTGTCGGTCACTCCGACCAAGCCGTTGGCCTCCACCGAGAAGGTGTCGGAGGCGCACGTGGGGGAGAGGACCCGTTCCACGGACGGGGTCAGGATCGGAGTCTCCCCCGATTGTCCCGTCTCTACACGGCAGGCACGTCCCAGGAACGTCAGGAAACTCGGTTCTTCCCCTCGGACCGACCGGAACGCCATCGACTCGCGGGCTTTGACGAACTTCTGCGCGCAGTCGAGCCGCTCCCGCCAGTCCGGCATGGTGTCGCGGTTGAATAACGAAGCGATCAATTCGAGAGAAGCGGTGTTGACGTTGATCTTCCCCAGCGGATTGACCGGGGAGATGTTGTACCTCGGGAGGCGGGCATCGAACGGGTAGACGGTGACGAATGGCGCCAGCTCCCGATACAGATCGTCCGTCATCGGTTTCAGATAATGGAGTTCGGTCAGCGTATAGAACGGGGCGTTCTTCACGTGGTACTTCATTCCTTCGATCTGGTACTCGGCGTCCTCGATCCCGCCGCCGATGTGGTTGACGATCGAGTCGGCGTCGGTCCAGTCGTCGATCCCCCAAAGCACCTCGCGGTGGTCCCTTCCCTTGAAGTACGCTTTGAATCGCGGGGAGAGGAGGAGGTTCTCCAGAATCTCCGCCGTGCCGGACCACTTCACGTTCCCCTGCGGCCCGCCGGAACCGACGTCGTTCAGGTTGATCCTCGCCGATTCGTCGCTGAGAACACTTACGAATGATCCGCCCAGATCCGAGGGAGAGGCGGCGTCCGCCTTCGTCGTTTTCCCCGGCGCGAACGGGTACGGGATCGGAATCGCCCACTGGACCTCCAGGAGATCATCCTTTTTCCCGCCGTAGTTCGTCCCGGGAATCACCGGGATCTGGTCGAGCGCGGAGTCGAGTTGGAGTCGAAAAACCGACCAGTTGATGGCGGCGCGTGCCAGCTCATACGCCTTGGCACTCTCCCGCCGGTTCACGACGACCGAAGCCGAAACCTGCGAGCGGTAGGTGATCTCGACGACGAGCGCCGTGATCAGCGTGACGGTGATCAGCACCAGAACGAGAGCGATGGAACCTTTCGCGTTGTTCTTCGTCGCGCCCCTCACCGCGTTCTCCCTCGCACGACCGTGGGTGAAGGACTCGGCCCTGGTGTCGCCTGTCCCTGCGCTTGAGTCTGGGTCTGAACCCCGATCCCTTCCGACATCGGAAGATCGACGAGAGTTTCGAAGATCTCCTCCCGCCCCTGCGGATCCCGGAGCCTCAAGGCCAAGCGAATGATCTTCGGGAGCTTGTTCATCTGCTCGGGGGCCTTGGAATCCCAGGCCGGCCGCCAGTTCGTCCCGTCGGCACTGTACTCGAGATTGAAAACGAGGAGGTTCGAGGCGATCACGATCGGTTCCGCCTCCACCTTGTCGGTGCCGTCGAGGAAGGTCGTCTCCTTCCGTTTCAAGAGGAAGAGCTGAGGTTCCGACGGGTTGGTATCGGTCTCGTAGGTGATCTGCGTCTGTTCCGATTCGCGTGCTTCGGGACGGCTCGGATAGTGGGCCAGGGCGGAGAAAGAGATCTTGTCGTGGTCCATCAGGTCTTCGCCCCTCATGAACGTGAGCGGTTTGGGAGCCTCGACGAGAAACGACTGTTGGAGATCCTCCCGGACCTTGTTGAGGACCGCGGTGCCGACCTCTTGAAGCCCCGTCCGTTCGGCGACGGTGCGTTCCGTTTTGAACGTGGCATGAAGAGAACCCCAGGTGATCGCCGCCACCAGGGCGAAGATCGTCGCCGCCAGAACCACCTCGATCAGCGTGAAGCCGGTGGAATCGGGTCTCATGGCGTTCCCTCGGGTGCGGGGCCGGCTCTTCCCCCGGTCATCACGGCGAGGGCGGCCTGGATCTGTAGGACTGCGTCGGGGGCGATCAGTTGGGTGGCGAGTTCATAGCTTCGCGGAGTTCTTCCTTCCCCCCACGTCACCTCGACATGGAGTTCTTTGAGCGCCGATCCCCAGACCTGTTCGATCGCCTGGAGCGGTCCGCTCGAGGCGGCTGCGCCCTTCTTCCCCTCTTCCTTGCCCCCCGCCATCCCGGTGATCAACGCTTCGAAATCGGGGGTGGGGACATCCGTCTTCCAGGAGCGCCACTTGTAGGTGGCGTACTTTTCCTGATCGAACTCCCCCGCATCTTCGTCCCGGAGCGCCCCGACCCCTTTCGCTTTCGCGGTCTGGATCAATTCCGTCATCTTGGCGATCGCAAGAGTCGTCGCGAAATCCGCCGTGCGTGCCCGTCCCAGCATATCCATCGATTTCGCCTGGTTGTCCATCAGGACGATGAGCGAGATCGATAGGATCGCGACCGCCGCCATCACCTCGACGAACGAGAAAGCGGAAAGAGGATTCCTAGACATCCTCCGGCCTCACTTCCCCTTTTTCGATCCGCGGTCGGCCCGAAAGGGGCGGAAGGATGACGCTATAAATGTCGCCGGCGTCGGTCCCGACGTAGACGATCGTCTTGGGGGAAAAACCGCTCGGAGGGAAATCGACCCACGGCATCTCCCCCGATTGGATCTTTCCTTCAAAGGAGGTGTAGATCGCTTTGATCTTGATCCCGGAGGGGAGTTTCTCCGGTTTGAGCGTCACGCTTTCGATTCGTTTGAACGCTTTGTCGAGACGTGCCGCCTTCTCTTCCTCCGAGGCGTCCGCACTTCGCTCCAGATCCTCGAACGCTCGGAGAGCATCGTCGATCTTCGTGCTCGCATCGAGAAGAGGCACCGTCGCCGGCTCTTCAAATTTCTCCGCCCAGTAAAGTCCCCGGGCGGTGTCGAACCGGACGCGGATCCGCTCGTGCCGGAGGACCGCCTGCTGGTATCCGGCCTGCAGGTATCCTCCGATGTGAGTGGCCGAGGAGCGGAGGTTCATACCGGTGACCGCCGAGAGCTTCGGAACGGCGATGGTGGAGAGAAGCCCAATGATCAGCACGACCGCCGTCAGCTCGATCAACGTGAAACCGCGATCTCGGCGGCGCATCCCCATCCGATTACTGTTCCTCGGTCTGCTCCGCCGACCAGTTCCCGATGTCATCCGCCGTTCCCTCCTCGCCGTCCGGACCGGCCGACGCGAGGTCGTAGCTGTCCCGGTTGTGCGTTCCGGGCTGGGAATAGACGAACGGTTTTCCCCAGGCGTCGCTCGGAACTTCCGATTTCCGCAAGAAACCGTCCGACGGATACCCCTTGCAGGTCCGGCCGCCCGCGGGCGGCTTGACGAGCGATTCCAGCGCGTCGGGGTAGAAGCCGCACTCGAGGTGGAACATCGAGATCGCCTGCTCGAGCGAAGCGACCTGCGCTTTCATCGCCTCGATCCTGGCTTTCTTGATGCGCGAGTTCACCCCCACGCCGACGATCCCCACCAACAAACCGATGATGAAGACCACCGCCATGATTTCGACCAGGGTGAATCCCCGGGTTCCGATGTTTCGTTTTCTGAAGCGCTTCATTCGTTTCTCCCTTCTTAAAGTGCCATCTTCATGTCCAACAGCGGCAGCATCACGCTCACCACGATCGAGCCGATCACGACCGCCATCACGACGATCAGGAGCGGCTCCAGAAGCGACGTCATCGTGGCGACGCGCGCGTCCACCTGGTTGTTGTACGTCTCCGAAACCTTTTTGAGCATCCCCTCCACCTCGCCGGTCTTCTCGCCGATCGCGATCATGTGTGTGACGAGAGGGGGGAACTCCCCGCTCCGGCGGAGCGGCTCGGCGATCGAATCCCCTTCCGAGACGTTCGTCCGGACGCTCTCGATCACTTCCGCGAGGACGATGTTGTTCAGGATGTTCTTCACGATGTCCATCGCGAGAAGGATCGGGACACCGCTTGCGAGAAGCGTGGAAAGGGTGTTCGCGAACCGGGCGATTGCCACCATCCGGAAGACCGGCCCGAAGATCGGCATGTGGAGCAAGAAACGGTCGAACTGTCTCCGTCCCGCTGGGGTTCGTAAGTATCCGCGCACCGTGAAAAAAACGACGATCCCGAACCCGGCGACGAAGTACCAGTAACTGGTGAAGATCTTGGAGGTGCCGATCAGGATCTGCGTCGGGAGCGGCAGCGCCTGTCCCATGTCTTTGTAGAGGTTCACCACCTTCGGGATGACGAAGGTGAAGATTCCGACGAGAGCGATCGCTCCGATGACCAGCATGATCGCGGGGTAGGCCAGGGTCGAGATGATCTTTCCCCGCAGCCGTGTCTGGTTCTCGCTGAAATCAGCGAGTCGGTTCAGGACGATGTCGAGGGCGCCGGAGGCCTCGCCGGCCCGGATCATGTTGACGAACAGGTTCGAGAAGATCTTCGGATGAACACGCATCGCCTCGGCCAGCGAACTTCCCTGATTCACCCGCTCCCGCACGTCGGACAAGGCCCGCTTGAGCTTGATGTTGTCGACCTGGTCGACGAGCGCCGTCAGCGCCTCGACCAGCGGGATCCCCGCCCCGATGAGCGTCGCGAGCTGGCGGGTCATGATCGTCACGTCCTGCGGGGCGACCCCGCGGGAGAACTGGATGTTCCCCGGTACGGCGTTCGCTCCCTCCGCTTTCGTCTCGGCGATCTCGGTTAAGAAGACCCCCTCGCGTCGGAGTCGAGCTCGGGCTTCCGACGTGTTCGGGGAGTCGATCACTCCCTTGACGGTTTTCCCGGCGCTCGTGACTGCTTTGTATTGATAGACCGGCATGGCTTACTCGATCACCATTTCTTCCTGGGTCACGCGCAGGACTTCCTCGATCGTCGTGACCCCCTGGAGGACCTTGTAGGCGCCGTCCTCGCGGAGCGTTTTCATCCCGCGCGAGACGGCGACTTTTTTCAGCGTCGAGGCGTCGGAGGCTTTGAGAATCAGGGAGCGAACCACCTCGTCGATCGGGAGCATCTCGTAGATCCCGGATCGCCCGAGGTACCCGGTGTTCGAACATTTGCCACACCCCTTCGCGCGGAAGATCTTCCCCTTGGCGGCCGCCACGGGGTCGATCGCGAGTTCCTTGAGCTCCGTCTCGGTCGGCTTGTGCGGCTCGCGGCACTCCTTGCAGACGACGCGGATCAGGCGCTGCGCCATGACGGCGACGAGCGAGGAGGAGACCAGGAACGGCTCCACCCCCATGTCGACCAGACGGGTGACGGCGCTGACGGCGTCGTTGGTGTGAAGGGTCGAGAAGACCAAGTGACCGGTCAGAGAGGCCTGGATCGCGATCTCCGCCGTTTCGAGGTCGCGGATTTCTCCGACCATGATCACGTCCGGGTCCTGCCGCAAAATCGAACGCAAACCGTTCGCGAACGTCAGATCGACCTTCGGGTTCACCTGGATCTGTCCGATCCCCTGGAGCTGGATTTCGACCGGGTCCTCGACCGTGATGATGTTGAGTTCCTTCGAGTTGATCTTGGAGAGACAGGCGTACAGCGTCGTCGTCTTTCCGGATCCGGTCGGACCGGTCACGAGGAAGATCCCGTGGCTCAGGGCCAGGACCTTCTCGATCGTGCCGAGCTGCCTCGTGCTGAACCCGATGTCAGTCAGGTTCAGGAGCACTTTGGAGGTGTCGAGGAGACGCATGACGATCCGCTCGCCGTGGGAGGTGGGGAGCGTCGAGACCCGGATGTCGACGTCGCGGCCGCCGATCTTGATCCGGATCCTGCCGTCCTGCGGAATCCGTTTCTCGGCGATGTCGAGCTGCGCCATGATCTTGACGCGGGAGCTGATCGAGGCCTGCGCTTTTTTCGGCGGTCTCATGATGTCGTACAGAACGCCGTCGATCCGGAACCGGACCGAGATCTCCTTCTCGAACGGTTCGATGTGGATGTCGCTGGCTCTCTCTTTCACGGCCTGGAAGAGGAGGGAGTTGACCAGGCGGATGATCGGCGCCTCGTCTTCGCTGTCGAGCAGGTCTTGGGTCTCCTGGAAGTTGACGTTGTCGAGCCCCTGCGCCTCGAGGTCCTCCATCAGGTCTTCGTGCAACCCCTCCGACGCCTTCGTCGCCCGGTCGTAGACACGGTTGATGGCGTCCAGGATCTCTGATTTTCGTGCCAACGCCGGCTTCACATCGCTCTGAAGCAGAATCCGCAGGTCGTCGAGAGGGGAGAGATCGTTCCCGTTCGCGATCGCGACGATCGCGAATCCCCCCTCCATCCGGATCGGGACCACGCTGAATTTCTTCGCGAAGTTGATCGGGACCTTGGTAGCGAGATTGACGTCGATCTCCTCCTTGCCGAGGTTCGCCGCGATCGGGATCCCGAGCTGCGCCGAAAGGGCGAGGAGGAGTTCCCCCTCCGTGATGAACTTCTTCCGGAGGAGGATCTCCCCCAACATCTCCTGGGCACCCTGTTCCCGCTTGATCACCAGCGCCTCCTCGAGCTGCTCCGGTTTGAGTCGGCTGGTTTTGAGGAGAATCTGCCCGAGATCGATTCCGTAGAGCGTCTTGAACGTCCCGGACTGTTCCATGGCGAAAGAAGAGGGGGCGTCCATCCGGACGGTTCGATCCTGCGCCACCTTGTGCTGCTCCTCGGTGAGCGGTTTCTTGGCGTGGGGTCCCTTCGGGATCGCCGGCCCGGTATCCGGGTCGGACACTTCCGTCGCTTCCCCGATTTTGATCGGGACGGTCTTCGAGTCCCGGTCCCAGGGGGTCTTCACGGCTTCACCGTCTCTTTCTCAGGCTCCTTCTCCTGCGGGATCTCCTCCGGTTCGAAGGCCGGCGTCTCCTTCGCTCTCGCAGGGATCACTTCCAGGGACCGGTCCAGCTTGTATCTTTCGATCGCGGGATTTTCGGGAATCGCGTTCTGTTCGAGGAACCGCTGCCGCTCGTTGCTCTTCCGGATCGAGATGTCCTGCAAGTCCTCCGGGAGGCGGATGATGTACGGAGTGATGAAAATCACGAGGCTCGTCTTTTTCTTCGTCGTGCTCTTGCTCTTGAAGAGCCAGCCGATGAGCGGGATGTCCCCGAGAACCGGCACTTTGGAAACCGAGGTCGAAACGGAGTCGTTGATCAGGCCGCCGATCGTGATCGTCTGACCGTCTTTGACCAGCACCGTCGTTTTCGCCGACCGTTTGGAGGTGGAGGGGCCGAGCGTGGATGCATCGGTTCCCGGGACGATGTCCTGGTTCTCCTGATAGATGTCGAGCGTCAGCTCGTCGGAGGCGTTGATCTGGGGCGTGACCCTAAGCGTGATCGCGACGTTCTCGCGCTGGATCTGGTTGATCGGCTGATTGTTGATGTCCCGCCCCTGTGCCGTGATGAACGGAACGACGGAGCCGACCACGATTTCGGCCTCCATGTTGTCACGGGTCAAAATGTTCGGCGTCGAAAGGACGTTGATCGTTCCGTTTGTCTGCAACGCCTGGAACAGCCCGCCGAACACCGGGATCGTGAGGTTGGTCCCCCCTGCCAGCGGCACCTCGAGGGTTTTTCCCTGCATGCCGACCGTGAGCCCCTGAAGGGCCGAGCCGGTGCTGGGAAGGAAAACGGAGCTGGTGCTTCCGAACGTCGTCGCGCCGAAGAGCGAGGTCGTGTCCGATTTTCCCATCTGGGTGGCGAGATTTCCCGCCACGCCGAGCGAGCTCGCCTTGGCGACATCGACCTCGAGGATCATCGCCTCGACGAACGCCTGCGGGCGCCGGACGTCCAGGGCGCGAATCACAGGAAGGATCGTCTCGAAGTCGTTCGGGGAGGCCGTGATGATGAGGGCGTTGGTCGCGGCGTCGGCCGTGATCTTCATGTTCTCACCGAGGACGTTCATTCCCCCACCGCCCCCAGGGCCGGAGGAGACCGGAGGGGTGTACGACGGGTTGGTCGTGGGGAACATCGTGCCGCCACGGGACGGCGAGGAGCCTCCGCGCGAAGAACGCATCCCGCTCGAGACGCCGGTCAATGTCCCCGCCAACTCGGAAGCCTCGGCGTACTGGAGATAGAGGACGTGGATTTTCCCTTTGCTCATCTGGTCGCCGACCGCCTGGTCGATCTGTTGGACGACTTCCCGGACGCGGTTCGCCCCCTCCTTGTTCCCGACCACGATCAGGGAATTGGTCCGGTCGTCGGGGATAACTTTGGAGATCAGCTGATTGCTCTGACCCGCCATCCCGGCCCCCGGAGGAGGGATCGCCGGTCCGCCGGACGACTGCAGGCTGAAGATCTTCATCACCTTGTCCGCCGTGTCGACGGCGGGGGCGTACTTGAGTTTGATCATCACGACCGCCTCCTGGAAGCCGGGCTGGTCGAGCCGCTCCACGATCTTGAGGAGCCGGCGGATGTTTCCGACGTTGTCGGTCAGGATCAGGGTGTTCGTCGGGTCGTACGACATGACGTCGCCGTTCCGGGAGATCAGGGCGCGCAGGGCTTTGACCACCTCCCCGGCATTCGTGTAGCGGATGGGAACCAGGCGCGTGACGAAGATGTCCTCCCCCCCGGACGGTTTTTCCTCGTCGGTCGCGATCGGAAGCCCCTTCATGTTCTGGATCTGGACGATCTTTAAGATTTTCCCCATCGGGATGATCGTGAACCCCTTGACCTCGAGAGCCGAGATGAACGCGCGGTACGCCTCTTCCACCGTGACCGGCTTCGGGGAGATGATCGTGATCTTCCCTTTGATCTTGTCATCCATGAGGAAATTCCGCTTCGTGAGCTCGCTGATCGATTTCGCGATGTCACCGATCTCGACGTCGACGAAGTCGAGGTTCACCAGCCCCTGGTCGTTCTGTTTCAAAAGACTCTGATCCGATTTCCCCTCTTTCTTCCCTCCGGAGGAAAAAGGATTGTGCGGGGGAGGGGGTGCCGGGGGCGGGACGTCCGTGGTGACGATTCCCTGTGCCGGGGAAGGTGCCGCCGGTGGGGCCGTACGTGGAGCGAGATGGTCGCGAGGGTTCACCTTTGCGCCCGGACCGGTCCCGGCAGCCGGCGCCGCAGGAGACGTCACCGGAGACGTCACCGGAGCCGCCACGGGAGACGAGATGGGTGGAGTCGAGGGCTGGGAAGGGCGCGTGGGAGGAGCGGAAACGGCGTCGGGAGGAAGAGGCGGGGGAGGGTTCTCCTGTGCGCCCGCCGCACCGATGTATGCAAGCGACGCCAGCGCCGTCAGCCAGAGGATACTCTTCCGCGTTTTCTTCATGAAGTTCTCCATTTATCGGATGTCAATCGAAAGGGTTTTCTTCGTCCCGCCGCGCAGGAGGTCGATCGAGATCGCCGACTGATCCCGGAGGACCTGCAGCATCGGGACCGCTTTCTCGACGCTGTCGATCTCGGTGCCGTTGATCCGCTGAATGACATCGCCGTTTTGAATCCCGAGATCCTGGAAGATGCTTCCCGGCTTGATGGCGAAGATCTTGAAGCCGTTGACGACGCCGTTGTCGAGGTTCGGGACCATTCGGGACTCCTGGACGATCTGATTCAAGTTCCCGAGGACTTGGTCGACTTTGGAGCGGTTGACGATCGTCTTGTCGCCGACGCGACGGATTCCGCCACCGGAGGGAGGTGGGCCCGACTGCGATCCGCCGGAATCGCCGTAGATCGAGGCGAGACGCTCCACTTCGATATACTCCCGATGACCGTTCCGAATGAAGAAAACTCGGTTCCGCTGGACGTCGTAAATCTTCGCCTCGTTTAGGATCGAGTCGCCGATGTGGTAGTTCGACGCTTCACCGCTACGGGGGGCGATCGTCGCGTACGAGCGGTTCGGATCGCTCCAGACGATCGTGCCGATCAGCGTGGCGGCGATGTCGCTCTTGACCGGCGACGCGTCGAGATCCTGTTCGTCTTCCGGTTCGAGTTCGGGGAGCCCGCAGGGGGTCCGGCGCTGGGAGTCGAAAATGTTCCGTTCACAGATCGGGATGTACGACTTCACGTCCTCCGCCTGCATTGCGAAGAGCGAGCGGTCTTCGGAGGAGGAATTGGGGATCGTGATCTGGGTCGGCGCTTTTTTCGAAAGAACCATGCCGATCACCTGCCCGACGATCGCGGAGAGAAGCCAGGCGAACAACACCGTTCCGGCAATGTTGGTGATGGTCCGATACCGGTCGATGATGAGATAGGTCCACCGCATCGACTCCGACAGAGGCAATCGCCGTGCCAATATAATGAAGGGAAACCGGGAGGGAGGGGCTCTGAACTGACTGAAACTACTGCAAAAATCTCCGAGAATGAACGTTGTGGATAACCCCACGATCTCGCAATTGACAAATTGTCCGGCCGGACCGCGGAGGGATTGTCAATTTGTCTGTGTCTCGATCTTCCTGGGAGGAGGACGGCCTAATAGAATTTGTAATATTTCATCATGAACTCCCGAGGCGAAAGGAGTTCTCCGGTATGCATCCACATGTAGTCACTTCCACCGAGAAATTGGTTCAAAGAGCGTGTGGCGTTTTCAAGACTGGTGGGACCGCTGATCGGTGAAGAATACACCGGCTTTCCTTTGTAGGTCTGCATCATGATGGGCGCAACGAGCGGTTTGCGAAGCACGGCATCGAAGAACTCTGTGTCGTGCGTCATCACCATCGGCAGGATCTTCGTCTCGTTTTTCCATCTCTCCGTTTTCTTGACCACGTCCTTCATCGTTTTTAATGCGCCCTTCACGTCCGAAAACCTCTTGCCCAAATCGGGCAAATCCGTTTTCGGCCCCCCCACGAGCATCGTACTCGCCATGGTCAGCACGGGGTTCCCCGTGGCGCCGTAGACCGCCCCTCCCACGAGAGCGGCCCTCAAGGTTGGACCGGGGTAGGCCGCGGCTGCAGCGAGTTCAACTGAATTGTCGTTCACCTGGCCTGTTTGCTTGGACATGAAATCGCTTGGGGCGGGCTTGTTGAAAAAATGCGCCAGGGCTTCCGGATCGACTTCTGCGGGAGCGTCTGCAGTGATCGTGACTTCGGGCAGGATAAATGGATTTGCTCCGCTGCCTTTCACCAGATCCGGTAGTTTTACCTTTGTCGCATCCGAATCCGCCTGCATCCCGCTCACATCCGTTTTGTTGATCGGGTTGTTGTCGGCGTATGCGTAGCGGTTCAGGTGAACGGTGAGATTCCCCGGAACGATCGGATCGGGGGAGATGAACCGGCCGAGAACGGGATCGTAATACCTCGCGTGGAGATAGAAGAGTCCGGTCGAGGAATCCTGACGTTGACCGGTGTAGCCGAGCGATTCGGGCCCCGGAAGAGAACTGTTGGTTCCGAGGTGGTCGCCGTACGGCTTGTACGTGAACCGGGCCGCCTCGGCTCCGGCAACATTGCTCTCGACATGGATCGAGCCCTGATGGTCGGTGTGGAGCCAGAACTTCTTGGTGTCGATCGTTGTGTTCGTGGAGCAACTCTGGCAGGTGCCCCCGGGGACGGTGGCGGCTTTTGTTTGAAGAGCGGCGGTCTTGGGTGCGGGGGGGCAGGTGACCTGGACGCAGGTCGTGGTTCTTGTGATGGTGGTTTCGATCTTCGCGACCGGGCCGAGCGGACCTTGGATGTAGGCGGTGCTGTACTCGCGGGTGGTTCCGCTCTGGGCGAAGGCGGAGATTGGGACAAGGGTCGCGAATGCGACGGTCGTTCCGGCGACGGCAAGGGAGAGTATCTTGGACCCTATCCTTTTGTGTCTCATCGTCATCGAATTACGTATTGTGTCCCCCGATTCTACGGTGCCCTCGTTCGGAAAAGTTGCTTGACGGTGTTTCCTTCTCCGGCCTCAAGAAGATCATTGAACAGTTGGCCCGCCGTAAACTCTTGACGCAAATTGGCCATAGGAACCCGGTTCGAGACGTAGTTCGTCACCTCTTCGATACTTTCGACAATTGAAGCCTTTCCGTTGTCGACCATGTACTGAACGCCGGTCGTTGACGAGAGCCCATGAACGACTATGTGTCCCTCTTTGGTGCCCAACGAAACCGCGGCGATACCGGTCGGCAAAATGCCTTCTGTTCCCAGTCGTGTCATGGTCTTGAGCGCGCAATGCCGACACACCGCCCCCTCGACCTTTCGGATTTCCGCAAATGACCTGGCCGCAATTTTTTCCACCGTTTTTGCTTCAGCTTCCACCGCCCCACCGATCCCCATCGCCTTTGCCATTTGAACGGCGCCTTTTCCCTGCGGAAGCACCGACGGGGCATCCGATCCTGTCACCGCCGCCCCAACCGTTTCCGCAATTGTCGTCACAACCGTCGTCGTTGTCGCCGGATGCGTGAGGGCAAGCCCAAGAAGTTCGGGAGCAACCGCCGCGCCCATTGCGCCAAACAATAGTGCCGCCATTCCAAGTTGAATATTTCGAACTGCTGGTTTGTCCCACTGAATGAAGGGAATTGGGCCAGCCGTTCCACCTCCCGCCTGCATCCCGTTGACATCCGTCTTGTTGATTGGATCGTTGTCGGCGTATGCGTAGCGGTTCAGGTGAACGGTGAGATTCCCCGGAACGATCGGATCGGGGGAAATGAATCGGCCGAGAACGGGATCGTAATACCTCGCGTGAAGATAGAGGAGTCCGGTCGAAGAATCCTGACGCTGGCCGGTGTAGCCGAGCGATTCAGGCCCCGGAAGAGAACTGTTGGTTCCGAGGTGATCCCCGTACGGCTTGTACGTGAACCGGGCCGCCTCGACTCCGACGTTGTTGCTCTCGACATGGACCGAGCCCTGATGGTCGGTGTGGAGCCAGAACTTCTTGGTGTCGGTCGTTGTACTCGTGGAACAACTCTGGCAAGTGCCCCCGGGGACGGTGGCGGCTTTTGTTTGAAGAGCGGCGGTCTTGGGTGCGGGGGGGCAGGTGACCTGGACGCAGGTCGTTGCCCTCGTGATCGTGGTGACGATCTTGGCGACCGGACCGAGCGGGCCTTGGACGTAGGCGGTGCTGTACTCGCGGGTGGTTCCGCTCTGGGCGAAGGCCGAGGACAACCCCAAGGCCGCCAGAGACGCCAGAAACGTCCGGGCTATTTTAAGCTTGGACCTCATGGCCGCAGCTCGAAGGCTCCCCCGTCCAGATAGATCGTTCTCGGGCCCGGAACGCCGGTCACGCTCATCATGAGCCGTTGGTTGTTCCCGTCGTACGTGAACGAGGTGGTCTGGCCGCCGCGCACAAACCTCGCAGGATACCCCTCGGCGTTGAACGTGATCGTGTCGCCGGCATGGTTGGTCATGTTGCCGTTCACATCGTAGATGTAGCTGCCCACGACGGCCCCACTCACTTTGGTCAGAGCGTGAGGTCCGGCTCCTCCCGTTCGGTCGTAGGCGTAGGCAAACGTCTGCGGGGAAGCGGTGCCGACGGTTTTTTGCGTCAGATTCCCGATCGCGTCGTAATCGAACGACTCCGAATGATTGGAATTGAGGTTGTTGGTCGCCGTCTTCAGCCTGTGGAGGCTGTCGTAGCCGAAGCTCCAGTTGCTCTCGGTCACCACGCTTTGGTTGGGTTGGTAGGAACTGGCCCATGACTTGAGCATCCCCTCGTTGTTCCGGTCCGCATAATTGATGTCCTGAAGAACCGTCGAGCCTGTTATGGTCCTGATCCGGGTCAACCACCCGCGGGCGTCGTTCCAAACGTATGTTGTTTGCGTGCCGTTCCCGTTGGTCTGCAACTCCGGCTGGCCTGCGGCGTTGTACGTGATCGAGGAGACCAGATCGGGGGTCGTGCAACCGGGAGTGGTGCAGATCGAGGTGATCCGTCCGAACGGGTCGTACCCGTACGTGAACGAAACGTTGTGCGGGTAATACTTCCCGTAGAGCCGGCCGCTGCCGTCATAGACCTGGGAATAGGTGTAGTACGAGCCACCCCCTCCTTCCGAAATTCCCCGGATCGTCCGCAGGAGTCGTCCCATCGGATCGTAGTCGAAATACTCGTACCCCGTCCCGTCCAGGATCGTCGTCAGGCGTCCGATGTTCAAATAGCCGATCCGGACGTCGTCGTATTTGTACGTGACGTCGGCCCCGGGTGAACCCGAAACGCCGAAGGCCTGCTTCCGAACCTTTCGGTTCATGAGATCGTACGTAAAGAGGACCTGTTGCACTTTGGCATCCACGGTTCTCTCGAGGCGGCCGGCCGCATCATAGAAGAACGTCGTCGTCCCGCGGTCGGGATCGGTCTCGCGGCGCAGAAGCCCACGGGAATCGAAGACGGTCACGATCTCGTTCCCGTTGACGTCCCGAATCTTCTCCAGGTTCCCCAACAGGTCGTACGACGAGAGCGACCAACTGCTCGGTGCCACGCCCGGGGAGTCGTCGTGCCGGACGACCTGCCCGCGGCCGTCGTACATGTCGGCCGCCGTGTGTTCCTCTTCGTCCGTGTAGGTCACCTTGAACACCGCGTAGCTGTTGGTGGTTCCTTGCGCGGGGGAATTGTCCTGGGCGAGGGGTTCGTAACTCGCCTTCAGTTTGGCGTTCGACCTGTAATTGTCAGGGCGCATCTCGACCGGGCGGTTGAGTGCGTCGTAAAAGATACGGGTCCAGCCGTTGAGGGTCATGGGATCGTGCGTGGGCCTCAACTTGTACTCGACCAGACCCCTCGAGTTGTAAACGGTACTATTCCAAATGGGGTTTGCCGAGAATTCGGGGGCGATCCTGGTAAAAATGGTCCGTCCCAAACCGTCGGGGATAACCCGGGTCGAGATCTTCTGGTTCGCCGGAGCCCCCGGCGCCTCTTTCGGGGGGGGCGTGAACGTTTCGACGTACCGTCCACTCCCGACACCCTTGGTGGGGTCGTCGAGTTTCGAATAATCAGTCTTCTCGCAATCCTTCATCGGCGTCGCACAGCTCCCTCCCGGAAGCTGTTTCTGTGTAACGCGGCAGAAGCCGTCGTACGTCGTGGTGGTGATCTGGCCGTTCGGGTCTTTCACGCTCGTCGGCGCCCCGCAGAGAAAGTCCCAACCGGTGACCTGTGTGACCTGCTCCGCGGCCGTGCTGGACGGCTTCACCCTTGTTTTCTCGCGGTAATAGTTGAACGTCGTTTCGTAGTCGTAGTTCGTGGTCGCATTGACTTCGTTCGTCTCTGTCACGAGGTTGCGTTGAGTGGCGTCATCGTAGCCGTAGGTTCTTGAATACGGCCCACCCGTCAAGGCGCCCGACTGGACGACGTAGGAGTTCTGATTCTGAAGATTGCCGTTGGCGCGGTAGTCGAATCTCGTTATGGCCAGGAGCGTTCCGGTAAAGGCGTTTAAGCTTCCCGCCCGCGTTTCTTGCGTAACCACTCGATCGACCCGGTAGGTATTACTGGTGTTGACGATCTGATGTTGGAATCCGGTTGTCGTGTCGTCGGCGAGATTCTGGGTCAAGGAATTTTCATAGACCCCATAGTTTATCTGGAGAACGAGATTTCCGAATCCGCTGCTGCTGCTGTAACGGCAGGAGTCGTAGACCGTCGCCTGGGCCGTTCGGTATTTCGGATCGTGAACCACGCCGTCAAAGTGTTCCTGCACCGTGAACTCTGGAAACACGATGTACCAGAAGGGATATATGCCGCCGGGAAGCTCCAAGATCTTCGCCAGCCCGGGTGAACCCCCGTTACTCATCTTTATACAGGGAGCCGCTGCCGATCTTGTCCAGAGTTTCGCTCCCGTTGAAGGGACATCCGGATCATCGCCCGGATCCCCCTCCCAGTACCGGACCTCCTCGGGCATTCCCGCCGTCTGATACTCCTGAAAATATTTCGTCTGGACAAACGGGTTCTGTGACTCTCCCGCGGTGATCGGGAGCTTCGTTCTCACCCACCGAAACCCGAGCGGTCTCTTCCAGTTGTAATCGTACTTCCCCTGTTGGTAGAAGAATTCGGTTATCACCGGTGGCATTCGGCCGTCGTTGACCGTCAGCGACTTCACCGTCTGCGTCACCGGCAGCCCCGCTTGGTTTCCCGGCCAGACCGCCGAAGGGGTGTAAACCACACTGGTTGTCCCGCGGAACGAATTCGTCACCCGTTGAACCCGGTCGGTCGCCGCCGTGTTCGAGGGGATCAGATACGGGACCGGATCTTGTTGGCTCCTAAAGACGTTCCGGGCCAAAAGGTCGGTCTTCCCGTGTCCCACAAAATCCCCCGTGACCAACCGCTTGGAGTGCGAGCCGTACGTTCCCGAAAGCGTCGCAAGCTCCTTAAACGTGACGTTGACAGCCCCCGTACTCATCTCGACAAGGCTGCGGAAGCTTAAGTTGTCGTCGGTCGGCAGGGAGCCACCCTGCGGCACCACCCCTTGGCGGATCAAATCGGTCTTTCCGTCTCCGTTGAAGTCCCCGGCCACGAGATTCCGCGAGTCGGCATGCCAATCCGAGCCGTTTACGTCGTAGGACACGAACATACCTGTGCCCAACTCGAACGCCCGATAGCCGCGGTTGAGCAAGAGCCGGCTCGCGCTCCCCGATACCCTTCGTTGCAGAAAGATGTCCAACAACCCGTCGCCGTTGAAATCACCCGGGATCACGTTCGACGGATTCCACTCCGCTTGCAAAGTCAAATCCCTTAGCCTGAATGGGTACTGATCGGCGTAGTCCGGGTTGGGCCGCCGGCTGTACAACAGATTTGTCCCGGGACACTGACCGGTACAGTCGGGTTTCCCTTGGAACAAGAGATCGGTCTTCCCGTCGCCGTTGAAATCGGCCGCGATCATATTGTGCTTCAACACATCCCAGTAGGCCATCGAACTATCGGCTCCGAGAACTTCGTCCCGATCTTTCCGGTTAAAAAGACCGCTCGTTAACGTAGAATTCTTCGCCATCAGCAACCACTTGAAAGAACAGGACCCATTACAAAGCGGACCGTCCCGGAACAAAAGATCGGTCAGCCGATCGCCGTTGAAATCCCCGGTCACCGCCTCGTACTTGGAAGCGTCCCAGCACTGCCATCGGTCGGATTCGGAAACACCACAGGCCGAACCGGAAATCCATCCGAACGTGCTCGCATCCACCGCCGGCTGGAAGATGTTTCCGTCCCCCGAGGCCAGCAAGAGCCAAGGCCGGAAATCGGAACTCAACGTGCAACCGGTAACACTGGCCTGCCAGGGTTGAACCAGAACGTCGGTCCGCCCGTCGCCGTTGAAATCCCCCGTCAAGATCGCCGAAGCTCCTTCGCCGGTCGAACCCCCAAACCATTTGCACTTGTTCATCGTTCCGCCGCCCGCGATGGGATGCGTCGTCAGTTCCCTTAGACCAAATCCCCCGCCCGGCAACCCCAACAGAACGTACGTCCCCCGGTCCCCCACAGAACCGACCTGAAGAAGATCGTTGTACCCGTCCCCGTTGAAATCCCCCGAAGCGACCTTCCGGTACTGTCCCGCCCAGTCCTCAGCACTCAGCGGAACATTCGTCAGGTCCTGCGGTGCCTGGAACACCGGCCCGCCGTACCAATTGACCACCGTCGGGAGAAGAACATGCAAAGGGTTCGCCGCCTGGCAGGTCGCAAGATCGGAACAAGTCAGGCAAGCGGCATTCTTACACGGCAGAACCGACGTCAGAAGCGAACGCTCGGAACCCGCGCTCGCCGAATAGAACAACCGATACAAACGGAATATTCCGGTCCCCTGGTTCGGAACCTGAACCTGGATCGCTTTGAGCCGCTGTGAAATCGTTTTGGTTTGGGTCCCGTCGCTGAAAAAAACCGGATCGCCTCGGCCCTCATGGACCAGCTCCACCCTCACCGCGCTCCCGTGATACGTAACCGCCGTTAACCCGGTCTCGCAATCGGATTCGTACGTGACCGTGGCGCCGTTCGGATGAACCACGCTGGAAAGCCCCCATCGGAACGTCAGACTGTTGTTCGTGGAGGTGGTGCTGCATTTGTTCGTATACGTCGCCTTCGTCCCGTTCTTCCGGAAAACGTACCAAGTGTCCCCGTCCTTTTGAATCCGTTGAAACGAATCGATCCGCGTCGAAAAGTGACCGGAGAGCGAGAGGGATGCCGACTGGACGTTCCTGCACGTCGGACTGTAATCGGTAACCTTTGCGAACTGCTTGCTGCACTCCACCAGCTCCTGACCGTCCAAATAATAGGTGTCCCGGTTATCGTCGTATTGGGGCGGCGTATGAATCAGCCCCCCCCGCTCGATTGTGCTGTACCCCGACAGCGACCACCCCACCCCCGCAATCCCGTTTCCACCCCCGGAGTTGTAACTGAGCGACAACGAAGGTTCGATGCCGTAATAACTCGGCACCTCAATCGGAATCGACCAGGAAAACGACCCGCTCGACTGATCGACGTTCTGGGCCACCTCCGGAAGCTTGTTCGGCATGTCCTTCGGAAAGATGTCTCGATTCACCCCCGTCGTCCCCTCTGTCTTAGGCGGGGAATCGCCTTCCAACGGAGCGGTCGCTCCGAACGCGAGCGAACAGCAAACCAAGAACGAAAC
Organism: Pseudomonadota bacterium; assembly: GCA_043809315.1. Classification (GTDB taxonomy): domain Bacteria; phylum Bdellovibrionota_G; class JALEGL01; order JALEGL01; family DATDPG01; genus JAZDDX01. The sequence goes on along the minus strand of JAZDDX010000005.1, from coordinate 22,427 downwards.
GAAGAATAATAGACGGGCGGGTTGGTTCATACGACTCCCCTTTGCCTGCGGGTTGACGGGATGTTTCGGATGGAAGAGTGAGAAAGCGCGAACGCTCGGTGAAACTCAAAACGTCTCGAGGCGGCGGCCATGCGACCTCCCTTGGCTTTAGAACGGGGGCAGCAGCATCTATTGTAGGACTCTTAGCGCGCGCGTCAAAGAGGATCTTTTGTTCACATTCTCCCGTTGCGGTTCAGGCAATCGGATACGCAGTCGTTGTTGCAGAACTGGTACGTATGGATCGCCTCCGGGGTGGCCGAGCCGACCGAGGGGGCCGCACCGCACTGGTTGAAGCACAGCTGGTCGCAACCGAGAGTGACCACCCGGTCGACGGGAGCGGTGTAGGGAAGGACGACGGGAGCGGTCGTAAGTCCTTGCTCCGCTTTGTCTTTGGTGGAGCCGCAGCCGAAAAGCCCTGCCATCAAGATCAGGATCAGAATTGCAGTAGCTCGTTTCATGCTCAGTCTCCCTTGGAAGAGATGAAAGAGCATCAAGCGTGCCAAACGGAAGAGGCAGGAGTTTCAGGGGGTTGGAGCAGTTTACCCCAAGGACAGCGGAGCTAAAGTTTGCAAAACTATGCAACGTTTGCGAGGTACCTCTTCATGAAACGAGTCGATATTTCCGGGTCCCCGTTGACGGTCGTTCGCGCCGACATCACCGACCAGCGGGTCGACGCGATCGTGACCGCAGCGAATTCAGAACTACTTGGGGGAGGCGGAGTGGATTGGGCGGTCCATCGGGCCGCGGGGCCGAGACTCCTTGAAGCCTGCCGGAAGATCGGCGGCTGTCCGACGGGGCACGCCGTTTCGACCCCCGCATTCGATCTCGAAAAGAACGGCGTCCGGGTCGTCATCCACGCTGTCGGCCCGATCTGGCGGGGGGACGGGAGTGAGGACCGACTTCTCGAATCAGCGTATCGATCCTCGCTTCAACTGGCCGAAAACCTCGGATGTGCATCGATCGCCTTTCCCGCGATCTCGACCGGGTTCTATGGCTTCCCGCTGGAGCGGGCGGCGGGGATCGCGATCGGCGTCACGCGCACGTTTGCCGAAAAAGATGCGAAACGATTGAAGCGCATTGTCCACGTTCTCTTCGACTCGACTTCGTACGCGATTTTCGAGAGACTCCTCGCAACCGTATGATGAAGATCGCTCTCGGATCGAAACGCGGACCGAAGTACGAAGCGCTTGAGAACACCTTGAACCGGATCCGGCTGTTGTTAAACCCCGACGATCCCCGAACGGAGATCGAAGCGTTCGAAATCGACACCGGGATCTCGATGCCCCGTTCGCTCGAAGAGCTCATGAACGGAGCGCGCCGCCGCGTCGAGATGCTGCAGCAACGAACCCGGGCCGAGTACTACGTCGGCCTGGAAGGCGGGTTTCACACGATCACAACGGAAAACCGCCGCTGCGTTTTCCTCCAGGGGTGGGCGTACGTCAGCGACGGGAAGGTTGGGTACTACGGAAGCTCCGGGAACATCGAGGTCCCCGATCGGATCGCCCACGAGGTGATGGAGAAGAAGCGGGACCTCGGCGCCGTGATCGACGAGGTGGCGTTCCAGCACGATGTCCGGAGCAAGCAGGGGACCTGGGGGGTTCTGACGCACGATCTGATCCGGCGGAGCCAGTCGTTCGAAACGGCGCTCCTGACCGCCTTCGCCCCGTTCTACAACTCTAAGTTCTACCGGTAGATCTCCGGACCGGTTGTCAGGTTGACAATCTTTTGTCATACTGGTTGACAATCGGTTGACAATGAATGCTCCTCCCACCAACGTAAGGCGGCAGATCGTCCAGCTCTTGCGTCGGAACGGACCGGCGACCGGAGCCCGTCTGGCCCGCAAGCTTCGGGTCTCCCGCCAGGCCGTCCACAAACATCTGAAGTCTCTCGTGACGGAATCGGCGGTCGTTCGCACGGGCGCCACGAGAGGTGCCCGGTTCGAGATCCGAACCGCAGGGACGCGTCCGAAGCCCGCGAAAGAGTTCCGGCGGAGCTACCGGCTGGCCGGCTTGGAGGAGGGGGAGGTATTCCGGACGATCTCCCAGGCGTTGTCGCTGGAGCGGATGCTCTCGCGACCCGCCCTGAACATCGTCCATTTCGCCTTCACCGAGATGCTGAACAACGCCATCGACCACTCTCGGTCCAAAACCTGTACGGTCGCTTTCTCACTCGAGCCTTATGAAGTCCGGTTTTTCGTCCGAGATCGCGGAATCGGGATCTTCCATTCCGTGGCGTCCCGTTTTCATCTCGGATCCGAGGAGGCGGCGGTCGGGGAACTGACGAAGGGGAAGATCACGACGATGAAGGAACGCCATTCCGGGGAGGGGATCTTCTTCACGTCCAAAGCGGCCGATCTCCTCTCGTTCCGCTCGCATCGCCTTTCGATGACGTTCGACGCGCTCCGAAAGGATACCTTCTTCCGGGAGGGGCGGTTCTTCGAGGGGACCGAGGTGAGTTTCACCCTGCGACGGAACTCCAAACGTCAGCTGGAGCGGGTCTTCTCCGAATTCGCGCCGGAGGAGTTCGATTTCAAGTTCGAGCGGACGCGCGTAGCGGTCCACCTGTTCGGTTCGGAGTTCGTCTCCCGATCCGAAGCGCGCCGCCTGCTGGCTCGTTTGGATCGTTTCCGGGAGATCGAGCTCGATTTCCGCGGTGTCCGCATTCTCGGGCAGGGATTCGCCGACGAACTGTTCCGCGTGTTTCCCGCCGATCATCCGGCGATCCGGATCCGGCTCGTGAACCTGCGCACGAAACTGGCAGCGGTCGTCCGGCATGTAGTTGACGACGACTCGTGGAAGCGGTTGACAATCGGTTGACGAACGAGGGGCTCAGCGCTCTTCGAGTTTGCGGTAGATCGTGCGCGGGGCGACCCCAAGGAGCTTGGCGGCGAGCGTCTTGTCCCCTCCGGCACGGTTCAGGGTCTCCCGGATCAGGAGCGCCTCGACCTCTTCGAGCGGCATCCCGATCGGAATCGGAATCCGGTCCCCCTCCGCCACGGGGGCCTTCTTGATGTTCTCCGGGAGGTCGCTCACCGTGAGCCGTTCCGATCGGCAGAGAACGACCGCCCGCTCGATCGTGTTCTCCAATTCGCGCACGTTCCCGGGCCAGTTGTAGTTCGACAGAACCTTCATCGCCTCCTCATCGAAGGCAGGAGGGCGCTTATCGTTTTTCGCAGCGTGGATCTTCAGGAAGTGTTCGACCAGAATCGAGATGTCGTCGCGCCGAGAGCGAAGCGGGGGGATCGCGATCGTAATGACGTTCAGGCGGTAGAAGAGATCCTCGCGGAACGTCTTCTCCCGGACTGCCTCTTCCAAGTCCCGGTTGGAGGCGGCCACGATCCGGACATCGCATCGCAACGACTGCGTTCCGCCGAGGCGTTCGAACTCCCCCTCCTGAAGGACGCGCAACAGCTTCACCTGCACCGAAGGCGAGACTTCGCCGATCTCGTCCAAGAAGAGCGTACCGCCGTCGGCCAATTCGAACCGACCCTCTTTGCGGTTGAGAGCTCCGGTGAACGCTCCTTTTTCGTATCCGAACAGTTCGGCTTCGAGGAGCGTTTCTGGAAGCGCGGCACAGCTCACCTTCACGAACGGTTTTCCGGCTCTCGAGCTCTGACGGTGGAGCGCCTCCGCCACCAGCTCCTTCCCGGTTCCGCTCTCCCCTTGGAGGAGGACGGTCGCGGAACTGGGTGCGACGTGGCTCACCATCTCGAGGACGTGTCGGATCCCGCTCGACTGCCCGATGATCTCCTTCTGCGCGTGGTACCGCTCGAGTTCACCCCGGAGCCGCTCGTTTTCGCGCATCAGCACGACTTTCTCGAAATTCTTCTCGATGATCCGCAGCAGCGTCGCCCGTTTGAACGGCTTCGGGATGAAGTCGTACGCCCCCTCCTTCATCGCCTCGACCGCGGTTTCGATCGTTCCGTGGGCGGTCATCAGGATGACGTCGATCCGGGGCTTGATGAGGCGGGCGGCTTTCAGGAGATCCATCCCGTCCATCTCCGGCATCTTGAAGTCGGTCAGGATCAGATCGATCGATTCCTTCCGGAGCCAGTCGAGCGCCTCCCGGCCGTCCTTCGCCTGGACGATCCGGTAGTCCTCTTTCTCCAGGATCTTGGCGACCGACGTGCGGTTCGCCTCGTCGTCCTCGACCAATAGGATCGTCCTCGGCATCCGTCTCACTTTAGCATTTCGGGGGACACAATACCTATTTCCTGCCCCACGCCGAAATGCGTATTGTGTCCCCCGAATGCAGGTGATGGGGATATTGAATGTGACGCCCGATTCGTTTTCGGACGGGGGGAAATTCTTCGACCCGGGGAAGGCGGTCGAGCGGGCCTTCCAAATGAAGGAGGAGGGGGCCGACTGGATTGACATCGGAGCCGAAAGCACGCGCCCCGGTTCGGATGGGGTGGATGAAGCGACGGAGCGCGAGCGGCTCTGGCCGATTCTCACCCGCCTTGCTCGGGAACGGTTCCCGGTCCCGATCTCGCTCGACACATCGAAGCCAGCGATCGTTCACGCCGCGGCCGCGGAAGGGTTGATCCGGATGGTGAACGACGTGCGCGGCCTACGCGATCCTGAAATGGTCAAGGTCGTCCGCGAGACAAAACTCCCGGTTGTTCTGATGCACATGTTCGGTGAACCGCGGACGATGCAACAGGACTTTCACTATGATGACGTCGTGAAGGACCTGATCCGTTTCTTCGAGCAACGGCTCGTCGAGATCGGGTTGAAGGAGAACGTGATCCTCGACCCCGGGATCGGGTTCGGAAAGAGCGTCGAGCAGAACCTGGAGATCCTTCGGCGTCTGTCGGAGTTTCGCACACTCGGTTGCCAGATCTTGGTCGGTGCTTCGAGAAAATCGTTCATCGGAAAAGTGCTCGATCTCGAAGTGGGGGAGAGGCTCGAGGGGGGCCTCGCCGCAGCCGCGATCGCCACCTGGAACGGAGCTTCGATGCTCCGGGTCCACGACGTCGGTCCGACGGTCCGTGTCGTCCGGATGGTCGAGGCGATCCAGGGTAGGTAAGTATTTGTCGCAGCGCCGATTTTTCGGCATCCAAGAGACATAACGCGACGCAAAAACAAGAGCAAATCAAGGCAGTTAATAAGACTCTGCTTCGGCACGCCCCTTGCCTTACAATGAAGAGGCATGAGGTTTACGACCGCCATCCTGGCTTCTCTTCTTTTGATCTCCGCCGCGTACGCGCAGAGCAAACCGTCGCTCCCCAAAACCGGCGGGACCGTCTCGCTCGATTTCCACGACGTCGATATTTCGGACGTCGTCAAAGCGATCTCCGAGATCACGGGGAAGAACTTCATCCTCGACGATCATGTCCGCGGGAAGGTCACGATCATCTCCCCGAACCCAGTCACGATCGAGGAAGCGTATCAGGCGTTCATCTCGGCGTTGCGGACGAAGGGGCTCACGACCGTTGATACCGGTAAGGTCACCAAGATTATCCCGGAGCGCGAAGCGCCGGCGAACCCGGTTCCGTTCCTGTCGGGGAATGAGACGAATTACGGCGACCAGGTCGTCACGCGCCTGATCCCCCTTCAGTTCATCAGCGCCAACGAGATCCGTCAGGCGCTGAACGGCATGGTGTCGCGCACCGGTTCGATCGTGGCGTACGGCCCGACCAACGCGTTGATCCTGACCGACTCGGCGTCGAACATCTCGCGCCTCATGAAGATCATCCAGAAGCTCGACAAGCAGGGGTTCCAGTCGTCCGTTGAGATCATCCCCTTGAAGTTCGCGCAGGCCGACGACATCGCCGACAAGCTGACGACGATCTTCGAGAAAGAGAAGACCACCTCGACCCGGCGCCGGTCGGACGACGTTGCGGGGGGGGACGCGATCTCCAAGATCATCCCCGACATGCGGACGAACTCGCTCGTCGTGATGGCGACCCGCGAGGGGTTAGGCCGGGTTCTCGACATCGTCGGTGAACTGGACCGCAAGGTGGAAATTGCGCTCGATCGCGGCCGGATCCACGTGAAGTACCTGAAACATGCGAACGCCGAGGAGCTGGGCGATCTCCTGGGGAACCTGCTGACCGGCCAAGGGGCGAAAAAGAAGAAAGAGAAGAAACAGACCTCCGCAGAAAAACGCGGATTCGGTCAGGCCGCCCCGCTTCCGTGGGAGTCGCAAGGGGAAAGTTCGTCGGGGGATTCCGATTCCGGTCGCAGCAATGAGAATTCGTCCTTTACCTCGGCGAAGGTGAAAGAGGGGGGCTCCGCGCAACTCTTCGAAAGCGAAGTGCGCGTGGTGGCCGACACTTCGATCAATGCTCTCGTGATCACGGCCTCGCCGAACGATTACACGACGATCGAGCCGATCATCGAGCAGCTCGATGTCCGGCGCCCGCAGGTCTTCGTCGAGGCGCTGATCATGGAGGTGAACATCTCGAAGACGGTCGACGTCGGTCTCTCGGGCGGCGGAGGAGGGCAGTCGGGGAGTATGTCGATGTTCGGCATGACGAACTTGAGCGCGGCGTCACCCCTTGGATTGGCTGGCTTGGGCGGGAAAGCGGCGGGGGAGGCGGCCGGAGCGATGATGGGCCAGGGACAAGGACTGGTTCTGGGCGGCTTCAGCAGACAGACCGTACAGATCCCGGGGACGAACGTGACGATCCCGATTCAGGGAGCGGTCTTCCGGGCGTTGCAGCAGCAAGGGGCGGTAAACGTCCTCTCGGCGCCGAACATCCTGACGGCCGACAACAAGAAGGCCGAGATCCTCGTCGGACAGGATGTCCCGATGAAGACGAACGAATACGCCGACACGCAGGGGAAGCCGGTCACGAACTTCAGCCGCCAGAAGATCGGGATTCAACTCTCCGTCACCCCGCAGATCAACGAAGGGGATGAAGTGACCCTGGAGATCGAGCAGAAGATCCAGGACCTGATCCCCGATTCCAAGGCGATGTTCGGGGATGTCGCCTCCTCCGAACGGACGGCGAAGACGACGGTGATCGCGCAGAACGGTCAGACGATCGTCATCGGCGGTCTGATCAAGGACAAGGATTCGAAAACGGTCAGCAAGGTCCCGCTCTTGGGGGACATCCCGGTCCTCGGGTACCTGTTCCGGCAGACGGCGGTTTCGAAAGAGAAGATCAACCTAATGATCTTTTTGACCCCGCACGTGATCCACGAGCCGGCCGATATGACGCGCGTTTCGGTCCGGAAGAACGCCGAGCGTCGTAGGTTCAACAAGGTCCAGGGGATCGGCGAAAACCGGGCGTTGTACGACTACGACCTGGAGAGCGGGCTCAACATGGCCCCGCCGCCGAAGAAATCGGAGCGGGAGGATGTAAAGCCGAAGCGGAGATACAATCTCGACCGCCTCGACGACGAGGAGACGAAACCGTCGACGTCGGACGAGGAAGTCGTTCAGCGTCGGCCATCCGGTAGGGTCAAGAAGACCGAAACGGTCCAGAGCGATTTCCAGGAGGACGAGGAGCAGGCTCCCCGCCCGCGCCGCGGCTCCAAACCGCCGTCGTCCAAGAGCGCCGGAAACCCGTTCTCCGACGTCCGACCGCCGAGTTCGAACTAAGCCAGCTCTCTTCGGATCTCTCCCACGACGTAGAACGACCCCGTACAAAGCACCCGCTCCGATCGTTCGACGACCTCTCGAAATGCGTTGACCGGTGTTTCGACCACGCAAACAGGTAGATTCATCACGAGCCCAAGCTCGCTTCTCACTAGAGCTGGCTCCCAGGCCCTAGACGAATTCGGCTTACAGAGCGTGACCGATTTCGAAATCGGCAGAAGCGCCTCCGTGATCCCTTTCCAATCTTTGTCCCCCAGAACTCCGATCACCAGGTCGACCGGCGCAAGTTTCTCGGAGCGGAAGAACTCCGTCAGGCGTCGCGCTGCCGCAGGATTGTGCGCGACATCGAGCCATACTTCCTTCCCGCGAACCATGAACCGCTCCAGACGAGCCGGATGAACCGCCGACCGAAGTCCCTCCTCGATTGCGTTCAAACCCAGTTCTCTGGCCATCGCGACAGCACAGGCCGCGTTTCCGACCTGATGATCCCCGCGGAGCGACAACTCAATCGGTCCGACTTCATAGGCCGTTGAACGGTAGCGGAACGTTTTCCATCCCCCCAGACCGTGGAACTCCGTTCCAAGGTAAATTCTCCTCGCGCCCAAGGCCGCGACGAAGTCGAAGATCTTCTCCCTCGCCTCCAAAGGCTGTTCTCCCACAACCGCGGGTAGCGATTCGCGTACAATGGCGATTTTCTCCCTCGCGATCTCCGCAAGCGTTGTTCCGAGAATCGCCGTGTGATCGTAGTCGATCGTCGTCGTGATCGTGCCGACTCGTTCCAGCGCGTTCGTTGTGTCGAGCCGGCCGCCGAGTCCGACTTCAAAGATCGCGAGATCGACGCCGATTCGCTGGAAGATCAGAACCGCCAGGATCGTCAGGAACTCGAAATACGTGATCGTTCCAAAGTTCGTTCGAGCGATGAGGGCAGCCAACTCGGACGTGACCTCCGCGAACGTCGCTTCATCCACCGGTACGCCGTCGATCGCGATCCGTTCCACGGGGGAAGTGAGATGGGGGGAGGTGTAGGTCCCGACCCGTTTTCCCGATGCCTTGGCGATCGCGGTCAAGAAGGCGCAGGTCGAGCCTTTTCCGTTCGTACCGGATACAACGACCGATCGAAGCGAACGGTCCGGGCGCCCCAGAAGATCCAACAGTTTTTGCGTCGGCTCGAGATCGAGCCGCATTCGGGATTCCCCGAGCTCGTGGAGATAGTGAAGCGTTTCTTCAAACGTCATGAGATTTGATCGGGAGGCGGACTAAAAACGACGATCCTTCGCCGATCGTGCTTCGACATTCGATCGTCCCCCCTTGGGCCCGGACGATCTCGCTCGTGATCGCGAGCCCGAGTCCGGTCCCCTTGTCTTTCGTCGTGTAGAACGGCTCGAAGATGTGCGGCAGGATCTCGGGGGGGATCCCGGGGCCGTTGTCCCAGATCTCGAGGCGGATGCCGCCGTTTTCACGCGCGATCCGGACACCAAGCTTTCCGCCGCTTCGAAGCGCCTCGATCGCATTCCGCGCGAGGTTCAAGAGTGCCTGCTCGAGGCGTGTGACGTCGACATGAAGGAGAGGAAGCTCCGGCGGAGCCTCGATCTCGATGGCGATCCCTTTTTCCTCGCATTCCGCGCGGACGAGCGTTTCGAGATGCGAAAGTACCTTGTTCAGGTCGGTGAGCTCCGCCAGCGGCCGCCGGCCGCGGGCCAGGCTCAAGTACCCTTCCGCCACCTGGTTTAGGCGGTCGATCTCGGTCGACATCGCCTTGAGGGTCTTGCGCCCCTCTTCGCTCTGGATCTCTTCCTCGAGAAGCTCGATGTTGAGCCCCAGAGAGTTCAACGGGTTCTTCACCTCGTGACTGATCTTGGCCGCCATCCGCCCGACCACCGCCATCTTTTCCGACTGCAGGAGCTTCTCCTGGCTTTGCCGGATCGCCGCGTCCCGTTGCTGGATCGAATCGGCCATCCGGTTGAACTCCGTGGCCAGGTCTCCTACCTCGTCCGCCGTTTGGATCTGAACCCGCTTCTCAAGCTCTCCAGCGGCGATTTCCCGCGCTGCCTGCTTGAGCCTTGCGAGCGGACGAAGCGCCCGGATCGCCATCCAGCCGATCAGGATCGCCAACCCGATCGTGAGGACGGAAAGGAAGAGAACCAGTCTCACGGCGAACTGTTCCTCCTTTACCGTGTCCCGGATTCCGTCGCGGATCAGCTCGTCGAGCTTCCGCGAGAGGAGGTCGAGTTGTGTGTGAACTTTCCGCTTCTGCTCCAACAAGGTGTCGTTTCGCCCGAGCGCCTGCGGGACCCGGTCGCTTCGGACATCCTCCAGCGCGGCGATCAAGATCCGGACGTACGCGCGGTGTGCCTCGAGGAAGCGGTTCACGAGGATCCCAACCCGGTCGAGAGCCTGTTCCTGCTGCGGGGAGGAGCTGTTTCGAAGCGCGGCCCGGGCGTCGGCCAACCCCTTCCGGAGGCCCTGTTCCATCAGCCTCGGGTTCGTGATCGAGATCGAGTCGATGAAGAGGCGGTTTTCCCGGTTCGCGACGATCTTCGCGACGTCGAACGACTCGTTCAGATGGTTGAAGTTGCCGAACGAATGGTTGAAGTTGCCGAACGAGTTGACGGTCTTCGTGATCGGGAGGTACCCGAGCTGGATCAGGTCGAGGCGGAGAGCGATTTCGCGGAGTTGAGAATGACCGCTGACGAGGATCAAAATGAAGAGGGCCGAGAGGATCCCGTAGGTGGCGACGATTTTGGTCCGAAGCGAGAACTTCACCGGGATAGCCTAATGAAGATTCCCCTCTCTCCCCAAGGATTTTCGAGATATAAATCGGTCGCCATGACTTACGTTGAAGCCCCGTTTGACCGTTCCATCGTCGATTCCGTGATCGAAGAGTTCCGGGTCAATCCGGAAACCGCCGCGATCCGCCGGATCGCCATGGTGGTGGCGGAGGTCGAGAAGCGGATCGGGTGCCGGTACCTCCGGATGGAGTTCGGGATCCCGGGGATCGAACCGAGCCCGATCGGGATCGAGGCGGAAATCGGGGCCCTTCGCAAGCCCAAGGTGGCCAGTTCCTACGCGCTCCTGACCGGCATTCCGCAGCTCAAGGAGGAGGGGAGCCGCTTTTTCAAGCTGTTCATGGACCTCGAGATCCCGGGGGAGTTCGTGATTCCGACCGTTGGGGCGATGCAGGGAACCTTTCTCTCGCAGGCGATTGCGGGGTTCTGCCATCCGGGACGGGACAAAATCCTCTTCATCGATCCGACCTTTGCCGTCTACCGGACGCAGGTGAAGTTTCTGGGGCTCAAAGAAGCGTCGGTCGACATCTACGACCGTGGAAACTGGCTCAAGAACGTCGAACAGTTGTGTGCCGCTGGTGACATCGGGGGGATCCTCTTCGCCTCCCCGAACAACCCGGCCTGGCTGATTTTCACGGAAGAGGAATTAAAGGAACTCGGGAGGATCTGCACGCAGTACGATGTGGTCGCGATCGAGGATGCCGCCTATTTCGCGATGGACTCCCGCGTCGATTACTCGATCCCAGGGCAGCCGCCGTTTCCGCCGACGATCGGACGGCACACCGACAACTACGTGATCGTGCTCTCGAGCTCGAAGATCTTCAGCTACGCCGGTCAGCGGATTGCGCTGACGGCGATTTCGCCGAAGCTCGCAAAGCGGGAATATGACGGGTTGGAGAAGAGATACGGCTACCGGACGTTTTTCGACGCGTTCGTCTGGGGGGCGCTCTACGGGATCACCTCGGGAGTGGCACAGTCCCCACAGCATGGTCTGACGGCGCTTCTCTCGAAGGCGAACCGCGGAGACTACAACTTCTTGCGCGCGACGTCGGTCTATGCCGAACGGGCGAAAGAGCTCAAAGCGATCATGCGCAAGTACGGGTTCCAGCTCGTCTACGCCGACGACCTCGGGGAGCCGCTCTCGGACGGATTCTATTTCACGGTGTCCTACCCGGGCCTAACCGGCGGGCAATTGTTGAGGGAGCTTCTCTACTACGGGATCTCGGTGACGACGCTGACGATCTCTTCGAGCACGAGGTCGGAAGGGGTCCGGATCTGCACGTCGCTCGTTCCGAAAGAGGATTTCAAACTGTTCGAGAAGCGGATCATCGCGTTCCGGAACGATCACCCGATCGCGGGGGCGGAAGCGGCGGAGGCGGTCGAGACGCCGGTATAGAAGACCCCCATCTTCCGATACTTGTCGTAACGGCGCTGGATCAGCTCGTCCGGGGAGTACTTCTTGAGTTCGCCGAGGTGACGCTCGATCACATCCCCGACCTTCACCGCCGTCGCCGGAAAGTCGCGGTGCGAGCCGCCGTTCGGCTCGGGGATCAGCTCGTCGGCGATCCCGAGGCGGAAGATCTCCGGCGCCGTCAATCGCAAGGCGCGAGCCGCCAGCTCCCCCTTCGTCGAATCACGCCACAAAATCGCCGCGCACGACTCCGGCGAGATGACCGAGTAAATGGAAAATTCAAGCATCAGAATCCGATCGGCGACACCGATGCCGAGCGCTCCCCCCGAGCCCCCTTCGCCGATGACGATCGAGAGGATCGGCGTCTTCAAAACCGACATCACCAGGAGATTCTTGGCGATCGCCTCCGCCTGCCCGCGCTCCTCCGCACCAATGCCGGGATAGGCTCCGGGGGTGTCGATGAACGTCAGGATCGGGACCCGGAACCGCTCCGCCATGCTCATCAGGCGCAACGCCTTCCGATATCCTTCGGGGCGGGGCATTCCGAAATTCCGACGGATCTTCTCCTTGGTCGATCGCCCCTTCTGGTGGCCGAGCACCATCACCGTCTGCCCCCGGAACTCGCTCAAGCCACCGACGAGCGCCGGGTCCTCCCCATAGTTCCGGTCTCCGAACAGTTCCGTAAAATTCTTGAACAGCGCTTCGACGTAGTCGAGCGTGTAGGGGCGTTCCATGTGGCGGGAGAGTTGCGTCCGCTGCCAGGGGGTCAGGTTCGAGTAGATGTCCGAAACCAGCTTGTCGAGCTTCCGGTCGAGCTTCTTGATCTCATCGTGGATGTCGACGTTCTTCTCTTTCGAGAACTCGCGCAGCTCCTCGATCTTCCGCTCCAGTTCGACGATCGGCTTCTCGAACTCGAGGTACATCTTCATGGCGTCAACACCCTCTCGATCTCCCGGACCGCGTCCGAAAAGAGATTTGTACCCGAAATCGACGCGATACGCGATTCCCGGCGGAACCAGGTGATCTGCCGTTTGGCGAGCTGGCGGCTCCGGGCTTTCGCCTCCTCGATCATCGGGGCGAGAGGAGCCGTTCCGCGGACCACGCGGAGCGCCTGCGCATACCCGATCGATCGGGAGAGACGTTTCTCCGATGCCGGGAAACGCTCCAGCACGTTGCGTGTTTCGTCGATCAGTCCGGCCGAAAACATCCGTTCCATGCGACGATCGATCCGTCGGTGAAGTCCATCGCGGGGGAGATCGATTCCGAGCCAGTGGGTTTCGAAGGGGGAGGGGGCGTTGCGGGCCGCCTCCCACCGCTCGCTTGGGTGGACCCCCTTTCGAAGGAGTGAGACCGCGCGCCCGATCCGGTACCGGTCGTTCGGGTGGATCTTTCTTGCCGCCTCCGGATCGTTCGTTTTCAGAAACTCGTAATCGTTCTCGGAGACCGCCGACGTTTCGAAGTCGGTCGCCTCCGCTTGCGGGGGGTGCTCGATCGCGCGGAGGTAGAATCCCGATCCACCCACTACGAGCGGAAGATGGTTTCGACCCGCGATGCCGGCGATCGTGTGGACTGCCTCCTTCGCGTACCAAGCGGCGGTCGCGGGTTCATGTGGATCTAATACATCGATCAGGTGATGGGGCACGGAACGGAGTTGTTCGGGGGTCGGTTTGGCGGTGCCGATATCGAGGTGGCGGAAGATCTGAAGGGAATCGGCGTTGACGATTTCGAACGGGAACTTCTTCGCGAGCGCGAGAGCAAGCTCGGTCTTCCCCGAGGCGGTCGGGCCGACGAGGATGAAGAGACGGGTCGTCATGTTCTCTTGAAGAACCGCTCGAAGTCGGTGGCAGCGAACGTCACGAACGTCGGACGGCCGTGCGGGCAGTGAGCGGAGAGGTCGACCCGCCCCATGTCCCGCAGGAGGCGATCGATTTCACCCGGCGCAAGGTCATCGTGTGCCCGAACCGCGCTGTGACAGGCGAGGCGGCTCAACAGCTCATCGGTACGATCGCTCCACGACTTCACTCCCCCTTCCGCGAGGAGGTCGTCGCACAGATCGGTCAGAAGGGTGGCCGGATCGGTCGCCCCGAGGGAGGCCGGCACGCTCCGGATCAAATGGCTCCTGGGCCCGAACTCCTCGAGCTCGAACCCGATCGCCGTTAAGAACGGAGTGATTCCGTCGAGCGCGCTCTCCCTCTCGGCCGTGAGTTCGATCGTGATCGGAAGGAGAAGTTTCTGCGACGGCGCTTTCTTCGAAGCGAACGCCTTCCGAAGCTCTTCAAACCTCACCCTCTCATGCGCCGCATGCTGGTCGATGACAAAGAGTGTTTCGTCATCGGTCAGGAGCAGGTAGGTTTTATCCAAACTTCCGAGATACCGAAGTCCTTCAAACCCTCCTCCCACCTTCGAATCCGAGACATATAAGGTAGATTCATCACGAGCCACCACGGGGGCTGCAGATTGCGCATACCCGAATTGCGCGTGTTGGGACGGGAATGCGGGAGATGTCTCGCGGGGGGTGAAACGAGTTTGTGGGGCGAGTGCTTCTGCAATCGCCCTTGATACCAACCGAAAAATCGCCTGTCCGTCGGCGAAGCGGACCTCTGACTTTGCCGGGTGGACGTTGACGTCGACTAATTCGGGAGGAATCGCAAGAGAGATCACGGCCAGAGGCCAGCGATGCTCCATCAGGAGCGTCCGATACCCTTCCATCACCGCGCTTTGAAGCATCCGGTCTTGGATTGGTCGCCCGTTCACGAAGAACCAGAATTCCTGTGCGCGCCCGAACGTGACCCGGGGATTCGAGACGATCCCCGAAACGCGAAGGGAACCTTCCTCCCTGCCGATCGGGTGGATCTGAGAGGAGACCTCTTTGTTGTAGAGAGCGGAGATCCGGTCCGTCAGGTTCTGGGCTCTAGGTGTCCGGAGGATCGTTTCGCCGTTGTGATCGAGGCTCAGCTCGAGATCGGGGCGGGCGAGGGCGATCCTACGCACCGTCTTCTCGATCTGGCCGAACTCGGTTCCCGAGGTCCTGAGAAACTTCTTCCGGGCCGGGACATTATAAAAGAGGTTCGACACGGTGATCGTCGTCCCCGGGGCTCCGCCAGCCGGCTCCTCGACCCGGACTTCCCCCCCCTCCGCGCGCAGGCAGTAGGCGCTTGCCGACTCGCGCGGTCGGGTCACGATCTCGAAATGGGAAACGGCGGCGATGCTCGGGAGCGCTTCCCCTCGGAAGCCGAGCGTCCCGATCCGAAAAAGGTCCTGTTCGGTTGCGATCTTCGAGGTGGCGTGCCGTTCGAGAGCCAATCGGATTTCATTTTCGGGGATGCCGCACCCGTCGTCGGTGATCGTGATCCGTTCGAGTCCCCCTCCGGCAATCCGGATCTCGATCCGTGTCGCCCCCGCATCGATCGAGTTCTCGAGCAGCTCTTTGACGACCGAAGCCGGGCGTTCCACCACCTCGCCCGCGGCGATCTTCAGGACGAGAGATTCCGAGAGCTTACGGATCGGCATCGGTCCGGATTACGGGCGCACCCGGACGACGTTTTTCAGAATCGAGATCTCTTCTTCGGCGGCGGTGATCCGTTCCTCGTGGTTCGTCACCTTGTCGGCAAAAGGGGAGAGGATTTCAAGCGTCAGCTCGAGTTTGGTTCGGAGATCTTCGATAAGAACGCCCAAAAAGTTTTTAGTATCGTCAATTTTCTGATCGAGCTGATCGAACCTTCGGTCGACGGCCTCGAACCTTTGGTCGATGGCTTCGAACCTTTGGTCGATGGCTTCGAACCTTTGATCGATGGCTTCGAACCTTTGGTCGACCATGCCGGAAAACTCGCGAAAGTCTCGACGGGTGACCGGCAGAAGATCGAGGGCGGGGTCATTCATGCTCGTGAGGTCGTCTATCACAGTTGCTCCTTTGAAACCAAGGGAAGCAGAAACCGTGCCACGGGATTTGAGCTGGAGACCGCTAAGGGTGCCAGGGCAGAGTCCGAAATCCAGCCTCAGAACGACCGAAAAACGTATTGTGTCCCCCGATTAACGGACGCAGTTGCGCCCTTCGGCTTTTGCTTTGTAGAGCGCTTTGTCGACCTTCTCGAGGAACTGCTTGATCGTCCGGATATCCTTCGTGACGGTGGCGACGCCCAACGAGATCGTCACCTTGAACTGCACCTCGTTGTGTTCAAACTTCGTCTCCTCCACGATCTTGCGGATCTTCTCGGCGAGGAACAGGGCGTTCTGGAGCCGGATTTCGGGGAGGAGGATCACGAACTCCTCTCCGCCGTACCGTCCGAAGACATCCTCTTTCCGGAGGCTCTTCAGGATGACGAGCGCCGTTTTTTTCAGGGCGTGGTCGCCGGCGAGGTGTCCCTGCGTGTTGTTGAGATCCCGGAAATGGTCGAAGTCGAACATGATCATCGAGAGATCGCGCGCATATCTCCGGGACCGGCTGAACTCTTCCGCCAGCTTGTCCATGAAGAACGCCTTGTTGTAGACCTGGGTCAGGCCGTCGAGCGTCGCGAGACGGTAGATCTCCTCGTGGTATTCGTGCTCCACGTTCGAACCGCTGATGAACTTGAAGATCGTGTTCCCGATCAGGATCAGGTCGCCGTTCTGCAGGATGTGGCTCGTGATCTTCCGCGTGTTGACGTACGTCCCGTTCGTCGAGTTCAGATCCTCGATCAGGATCTCCTGGTCTCTCCGGATCACCTGCGCGTGTTGCCGGGAGACGTTCTCCTCGTTCACACGGACGGCACAGGTTTCCCCGCGCCCGATGATCGTTTCGTTTCCCGTCAGATCGAATTTTTTCCCGATCTGCGGCCCGTGAATCGTGATCAGGCAGGCGCCGGTATGTTCCTCCGCGTCTTTGAGGAGGTTGCTGGATCGATTGACGACGGTCGGTTCCTCGACGTGGAAACCTTTGTAACTCTGGCTCGCATGATCGCGTTGCAGGGTTTCGAGACAGCGCGAACAGGCCCCCAGTTTCGGATCCCAGGTCGGATGAGAAACCTTGATCGAAGCCAACAACCCCCGGTCCTCGAGGTAATGACGGGAGAGTTCGGTCTTATCGATCGGCTGGCCGCAGAAAAAACAATCTGCCATGATTTTAACTACTTAATAACGATGATAGGGGCCGGCCCCCCGCCTTGTCAAGGCAAGGTCGAATCTGCTACCAACGGAGTTTCCCGATGGCCCGACGTCGCGCAGCATTGAAATCGTTGATCCCGATCGGGGATGTCTTTGCCCGCGGGATCTTCGGAAAGCGGGGGGAGACGCTGATGGCCGTCTACCATCTCCGGAAAAACTGGCCCGGAATCGTCGGCGAGTCGCTGGCGAAAAAGACCAGTCCGAAATCGATCCGCAGCACGACGCTCACCGTCTCGACCGAGAGCCCCGCCTGGGCCCAGAACCTTTCGATGATGAAGAACGAGGTCTTGTCCGCAATTGAAGAGAAGACCGGTCAGCGATTTTCCGATTTGCGGTTCGTGACGGAGAACCGCTCGTAGATCCGCCGGACGGCGCGGATCGCCGTCGCCGCCTCCGGAACCTTCATCCAGCAGAGCACGCCGAAATAGACCGCGATCGCCGCCGCGATCGGAAGGAGGGTCTCCACGAGCTTCCCCGGGAGTCCTGCCATTGTTCCATGAAGAGCGTGATACCCCGTATATGCAACGACCCCCATCAAACCAGACGATAGGATCACCTTGAGCAGAAGCCCGCCCATCCTCTTGAGCGGGAGCCCCATCTGTTTGTACTGGAACCAGAAGAGGAGCACGGCAAGGTTCGCCGTCACGGCGAGGGACGTCCCGAGTGCGAGGCCGGCGTGCCCCATCCGTTTGTACGCCCAGAGATTGAAAGCGAAGTTCACGACGACGCCCAGGAGGCTCGCCATCATCGGGACCTTCGAACTCCGGAGCGCGAAGAAGACCGGCGCTTTCACTTTCACCGCGGCGTACGCCGGCAGACCGAGCGCGTAACAGGCCACGGCAGCGGCCGTCGCGGCGGTGTCGGAGGAATGGAACGCCCCGCGCTCGTAGATGAGCCGGACGATCGGCTCCCCCAGGAGCCATAAGCCCACGGCGCACGGGATCGTGAGAAGAAAGACGAGGTTCAAAGAGGTGGTGAGGTTCTCCCGGAACGAGTCGGTCGCGTCGGCCGCTGCGTCTTTGGAAACGGTCGAGAGGGTCACGACGGCGATCGCGACCCCGAACACGCCGATCGGAAGTTGAATCAAGCGGAAGGCGTAGTTGAGCCACGACGGGCTTCCCTGCTGGAGCATCGAGGCGAGGATCGAGTTGACCAGAACGTTCACCTGGGTTCCGGAGTTCGCGATGATCGCGGGGAGCATCAGGATCCCGATCTGTTTCAAGCCCGGGCTCTGCGTCCAGCCACGAAGGGTCGGGCGGATCTTCCACCCGCCGCGGAGGAGTCTGGGGAGCTGGATCCCCCCTTGCGCCAACCCTCCGCACATCGTCCCGATCGACCAGCCGATCACCGCCCCCTTTCCTCCGAAGCCGAAGAGCCAGAGGGACAGGCCGAAGGCGATCGCGACCAGGTTGAAGAGGACCGGCGCGAACGCCGGGATCGTGAACTCGTCGTGGACGTTCAAGATCCCCATGAAGAGAGCAGAGGCGGCGATGATCAGGAGGAACGGCCACATGATCCGCGTCAACAGGATCGTCAGCTCCGCCTTCCCGGGGATCGCGTCGAAGCCGGGGGCGATGAAGGCGACCAGCTGCGGGGCGAAGATGATCCCGAGGATCGTCACGGCGCCGATCAGGGCGAGAAGCGCCCCCAACACGAGGTTTGCAAGGGCCCATGCCTCGCCGCGCGAGCGCTTCATCTCGTACTCGGTGAAGGTCGGAACGAAGGCGGAGGAGAGGGCCCCCTCCGCGAAGAGGTCGCGCAAGAGGTTCGGGATCCGGAAGGCGATGACGAAGGCGTCGGAGTAGAACCCCGCGCCGATCAGGGCGGCGAAGATCTGGTCGCGGATCAGGCCGAAAACCCGGCTCACCATGGTCGCGACGGAGACCGACCCCGCTTTCCGCCCGATTGACATCCTCCGTCATCAATACTTGAAAACGGGGAGGAGGGGTATAGAACGGTGGGTAAGAAAAGGAGTTGTAATGAACTTCCGGCGCCTTTCCGGTCTCGCAATACTCACTCTCCTCTGTCTCGCCTGCGGCAATGATCATCTCAACCGCGGCCCCTACGCTGGGTATTACTCGACGGTCTATACCGCTCCAGTGCCCTACCGGTCGTACCCGGCGGCGGTCGTGAATCAGGATCTGTACGACCGCGCGGCAATGGCCGAAGCGGTGATCCGGGAGATGGCGACCGAAGCGCAGGCCGATGTGTACTGCGTTACGGTCGACGGGATGCTGGTCACGACGGCGTTCGCCGATCGATTTCTTCGTGATGGCTACCGAATCCGTCCGGCTTCCGCCTGTGTGCGTCAGCGGTACGGAGACTATTCATATGTAGATCGCTTGACCGGCCGTCCGGCGATCCTGTTCGAGATCGGGTTTGGGGGGAGGTACGGTTCGCTCGAGTATCAGGCGACCGGACGTTATTACTGGAACTCCTGGACTCCCCGGTTCTACCGTCTCGGGTGGCAAGACCGCCGATGGCACGTCCGGGGGCGGTACCACCGCCGGTTCTGGTAATTTTTGCACCCCTTTTGAGCAATAAACAGGCTGTTCGGGACGCAAGATCTCGGTAAGTAGCTGTTATTATTTAATCTACCGCATGGCACAAAAGTTGCTCCACCAGAGGACATGACTGGCAAACTGTGTCTCCCGGCGGCTCTGATCTTGGCCCTCGCCTTTTTTGCGTGTGGTGGGGAAGGCGAAAACAAGGGGAAGAGCTTGAACATCAACTTCGATCCGACCGCGACGCCGACCCCGGAGTCGACCGCGACGCCGACTGCGACGCCGACCCCGGAGTCGACCCCGGAGTCGACCGCGACGCCGACCGCGACGCCGACGCTCCCCGCGCCGAGCGCGCCGACGAATTTCACCTTGAACCCCAACATCAAGGTGAAGCCGATCTGCACCTGGAACGAATTCACCAGCCTTTGGGATTGCTCGTATAGCCTCGTTTGGAGCGCTCCGCTGAGCGATCCGACCGGCGCCGGCATCCGGTACAAGTATTCGAGCGCCAAGAAGGGGGACGTTCTCCCGGCCACCTCGCCGTTCGTCGACTCGCTGAGCGTTGGATCCGGCAGCACAAAGACGATGAGGTCAACCGTAACCTCACTCCGCGGAGAACAGATTGGAGCATTCGCTTCCGTAACGATTCAGTGCGGGCTCATCAACGCCGCAATGACTTGCCAGGTCTATACCCCGCCGATCGACATCTGCCCGAGAGGTTCAATCGGGGGCGGCGGCAGCAGAAGCGACGAAATCAATCCCTGCAAAGACATTGACTAATCATCCGTAGCGGTAACCCTAGTTCCCATTTCTTTGGATTGACGTTTGATATACACGCACCTATCTGTTATATTAAAGTTTAATTCCGTAAAAAATCGGCACATTTTCTGCGGTCTGTTCGGGTAGCGGGGTGCGCCTCATGAAACGAAACGAGATCTTCCCATCGATTCTCTTCCTGGCGATCGCCGGTTTCTGCGCGTCGTGCGGGAAAGTGGACCTTGGCTCGCTCGGGGAGGGAACCGATTCGGCCGCCATCGCGACCGATTCCTCGGTCGAAAACCCTCTCGATGCTCTGACGAGGACGAAGTGCACTTGGACCCGAATCGAAGCCACGATCAACACCGCCAGCGACCTGGACCGGCTTCGGAGCAGCCCGGATCGGCCCAATGCCCGGTATTGCAAGTTCGTCCTGGGCCGAGATCTCGATCTGAGCACCTGGTCCGGCGCACCGATCGGCACCTCTTCGGCTCCTTTCGCGGGGCTGTTCGACGGGCAGGGGCACAAGATTTCAAATTTCAATTTCAACGGCGCGGCGTCCTCGAACATCGGACTTTTTGGATACGTGAACGGCGGAACGATCCAGAACCTGGTTCTGGAGAACGTCAACGTCGCAGGGAAGAATTACGTCGGCGGCTTGGTCGGGTACCTCAAGTCGGGGACGATCTCGAGATCGTCCGTCACCGGCGGATCGGTCGTGGGGTTGAATTACGTGGGAGGGCTCGTCGGGTACGTGAAAGCGGGAACGGTTTCGATCGCCTCGGCCGCCGCCACGGTGACGAGCACGAAGACCGGGACCTGCACGAGCTACAAAACCCTCGGTGTGGGCGGTCTTGCAGGCTACGTCGACAAGACGTCGTCCGTTTCCAACTCCTACGCGAAGGGATCGGTCACAGGGTGCAACTCGGTCGGCGGTCTGGTCGGGAACCTCAACGGGAATGTTTCGAAATCATACGCCATGGCTTCGATCCATGTTTCGGGCAAGGGGTTGCCCGGGGGTCAGATCGGCGGCCTGGTCGGGGGCAACTCCGGGTACGGGCAGGCGTTGAGCTCCTACTGGTGCAACGACAGCAATCTGTGGAATGGGATCCCTCCGAAGAGTGCCGGCGGAGAGCCGAAGAGCGAAGCACAGCTGGAACTCCAGGCGACGTTCGTCGGCTGGGACTTCGCAGACATCTGGGCCAGCAAGATCGGCGGGGCCCCGGAGTTCGACCCGTATTCGGTGTCCGCCCCGCGCAACCTTCATGTGGAGAATCTGAGGTCGGTGGCCATCAGCACGCTGGTCCCCGGCGCGGCTTCCAAGGGCTTCGCTTGTATGTTCGACGTCAAATGGAATCCGCCGCTGAGCGATCCGACCGGCATCGTCACATACAACGTCAGCTGGAACGGCCCGTTCGGACCGAACACGACGATCGTGTGGCTACCGTCGATCACCCCGTCCGGAGTCACGTTTGTCAACGAGCAGCAGATCGAGCCGTGGGTCTTCACGGTGAGCGCCACCCGAGCGGGCATCGAAGGGCCCCCCACCTCGACTCTGAAGTTCAATTGTCCCCCCCCCGCGGCCATCGTGCCGCCGACGGCGACTCCGATAGCGACGCCGACACCAACCGTCTCGCCTACCAGCACGCCAACGCCGCCGCCGAACGTGCCTCGGGGCCTTCACATCGTGAACTACTCCGACACGAAGATCCTCGGGGGGACCAAGATGAGTTGCACCTTCGAGGTCGTGTGGGATGCGCCGACCGGTTTCGTCCCCACCGGGTATCGCTACTGCATGACCCGCTACCATCGAGCGGTCGTGGAGGTGAACAACTGGTGCGCGACGCTTACGCCTGACACCTTGATTCGGTACGAAGGGACCACCTATTTCCGCGGTCAACAGCCGCTCGACTGGCACCGGTTCGAAATATCCGTGACCCCGCTCCGGGGAACGGCGGACGGAGGAAGCGCCACAATTACGGAGACCTGCGGCGACATCTAGTCCCCCCGCATCCGACCGTTCTGTAAGGTTGACTCCAAGGGGAACCCCCTCTATAAGGAGCGCCGTTGTTGCGGGGTGGAGCAGTCTGGTAGCTCGTCGGGCTCATAACCCGAAGGTCATAGGTTCAAATCCTATCCCCGCTACCAAAATTTCAAGGGGTTAGCTCGGCGAGAGCTAGCCCCTTGGTGCTTTATCGCACAAATATCGCACAGCGGAATCCTGACCATCGACGGGAATTCTCA
>JAZDDX010000004.1:0-9480 GCA_043809315.1 Pseudomonadota bacterium | reverse complement strand
GTACCAGGTCCAATGGGACCACGGTGCGAAGTATTTCACTCGGCAAATCGGATCTTTCTCGTTCTCCTGGCTGTAGAGAGCCGGGACTGAACAACGAATCTCATCCGGCATCAGCGTCCAGCTCTCCTGAATCAGCTGTTCGAGCGATTTCGAATCTTCGGAAGGGGTCTTGGGCTGTGTTGTCATCGTCTTTCTCCTTTTGGGCTGTGTTTTGGACCTCACGCCCAATTCGGAGGTCCAAAACATCCCAAAAAGCGGAGCTCACCCTCCCCGCCCAAGGCAGCCGGCGTGACAGCGGCCTACGCGCTGGCGCGACGGATGCGGGCATTTTCCATGAACAGCGGAGCGAAGGAGAAAGACGTTACTAAACGAAACCCTACTTTCGATCTGAGAGCCGAAGACGATTTTGGACGCCTCCCACGATCGAGTCGACCAGTTTAGCAGGAAAATTCCGCGGCAATTCCTTCAACGTCCTGTCGATGGCTCCGGGTACCTGCTCACGCAGCTCATCCATGATTTCTTCAACCATCCGACCCGACAACCCCGACAGCTCACCCGTTTGAATGAAGTGCCGAGGCAGGATCGAATCGATCACATAATGGCGCCTTCGTCCCACCGCCATGGCCAGTTTCATTTTGCTTCGCCGAATTCGCTTAGCATCGAGATTTGTCTGAGCGGACATCACGTCATAGAGAGGGGCCAATCGAAAGCGTCCGCCCGGAGCGATTCCGATACTGAAATTCTTGGCATGACCGTCCGTAGCCGCCAACAGCCAATATACGATCTGAGCCTTCAGGAATATCCTTTGATCCGTGTCCGGCTCGTCACTGCCCTTCAGAAACTCAAGAATGGATTTGATCCCCGGCCCGCCGTCCGACTCGTATTTCAGCGTCGATGGCATGGAAAGCGCCTGACAAAAATCTTCCTGAGGCAAACGTAAGAGCCGTCGGTCGGTCGTCCACCTTCGGTCAAACCTCTCTACGATAAGAACCTGTTTTCCCTCGAACACCTCGATCCGGGTCGTGGCTACCGGTAACCCGAACGCTTGGGCGAGCCTCATGCATAAATGCTCATTCTCAACGCTCTGGGATAGATCGAGACCGTTCTCCAAGATACCGATTTCCGGCTTCAAAATGTGCGTCGTAGGCGTGCTGCCTTGCGGTAAGTGCCAGTTCCCTTTCCAAAAGAGCAGCGCGGTTTTTTCCTGCGCACCCGCAATGGAAATCCGGAAGTCATCTTCCACCGAGATTCCCAACGGAGTTCGTTTCAAATCGGCCAGAATCTTCGCAATTTCTTTTTCCGTAATTCGGCGACTTTCGATTCGTCCCACCGGTCCCGGCGATTCGCCTTCCGGAAGGAATTGGAGAGCCCCCACACAGTCCCTGCCGATGGCAGCTAGAAGGTTGAAGGTGTCATGTCCCTCCGCCCTCGCCTTCTGGGCCAACCTCCGACGAAGCTGGTCGTTGTCGGGCAACAGGTTGTCGAATACTGCGACCACCGGATCGCCAATGTATCGATCTTCCCGCAGGGGTAGCGAAAGAGAAACCGGCATCGTGTGCTTCCAAGAAAGCCAGGACGGATCGTACTGAAAATCAATGGCCCCGCTGCTTTGTCTCCGTAAAACCCCGACCATTCTTCCGTTCAGAAAAACATGGAGGGGAATTCGGCTTTTCGACCGCGCCATCAGAAGACGTCCTCAATCTTCTCTGCAGATTCACGGCTCCTGGGACGAATGACGATCTCGAGTTGAAGCGCAGACAGGACGTGTACGAGCGTTTGAAGCTTGGCAACCGGCTTTCCGGCTTCCAGCTCGGAGACGGTAGCTTGCCTCATCCGAATCTTTTCCCCGAGCTGTTGCTGGGTAAGGCCTTGCCGCCGTCGCTCGCGCTTGATGATCGCACCAAGCTGCTTCGGAATGCGTGCCACCTGTTCCATGCGTTGCTCCCTTCCAATCATTCTATACGCTATATCGTATATGCTGTCAATATACTCTATCTCGTATAACTGATTCATATACGAGCCGGCGTATGGCGCCCAACCCTCTGCTGTGGGTGGCTGTGCATTGTCCAAAAAAAGTGAACAACATAAAAAACTGAACAAAATAGACAAATACACAATAATTACATGTGGTTGTTGTTAATGATGTATTCGGAACTGCTCTAAAAGCTGAGCGATTTTCGAATAACTCCTGCCATCCATGTTGGCATTGAGGGAATCGCTTCTTCAACCTCTCGCAGCTGTTCCTCGGAAAGCCGGCTCTTAACCTTCGCCAGAACGCCCTCCCCGACCGCCTCTTTGCCGAGATACCAAAGCAACGAGATTACCTCGCCGGCTTTTGAATTCTTTGGACCGAGCTTCCGTTCCGCAACATGCTTCAACTGGATCTCTCCATTGCCCATTCTAATTTTCCTGGATGGGCCATTCGTCAAGAAGATCGATTGCATTGCCATTTGCGTAGATAGCCCGAACTTCCGGGCGATCTCAGACCCATGTTCTTGAATCCGGTACCCCCTTTGCTTGGCCAGTCGTTCTGCAATCTCCCGTACCCCCGGCATAACTTCGCCAACGTAAGGATTCTGGGCGGGGCGAATGAAGACTCCGCGGGAAAGCCGCCGAATCTTGCCGCTACGAACAAGCCTGGAAAGCGTTTGATCAACGACAGCTCTGGTCCCAAGGCTGAGAAATTCAGAAGAGACGAAAGGAGTGCCATAAGTCTTTCGCCCTATTCGCACACGGATGGTAGTAGCTATCTTGTTTATGTTATATATATTTTATGTTTATCTGACATAATTATCAACATACATAGAAATAATCCTTAAATATCAATGGACTATTGATAATCCCATTCTATGCTCCCCGCTTCAATAAAGGCTCGCAGTATCAGCCTGTTCCTGTCGAGGAGGTGGCGGCAATACAGACGGCGGTGGCACTAAAACAGGTCTAATCGGCACAGTTCTCACAAGTTCGGGATACTCACGCATCGCCGTCAGAGACCTTACCCTAACCTTCACGGACGCAGAGGTCGGGTACTTCATAACCACAAAGCATTCCCCAATTTCCAGCTGTTTCACTTCGCTCGGATGAATCAGGTACTCCTCGACGTCCCGTTCGCTTTGAGCCCCGGTGTACCTTCTAAAGAAGCTGCTATCGTCCACCTGGCGAGTGACCTTTCTCGTGGATCGTGTCCCCGCAATGTCCGCGACGAGTTCCGCGGACCGAGGATTCTTCTGAAGGAATGAAACTGTGGTCGCAGCATTTCCAACCACCTGATCGCGAAACTCCGGAGAAACCGCCTCGAGATCCGCAAATTCCTGGTGTGCCATCACAATGCCGATCTTCGAACCTCTCGCCATCCGAATGAAGCTGGCGAATTGAGGACTGGCTAGTTCTGCGAACTCATCGATCACGACCGTAAAGTGCTTCCTTTCGGTTTCCGGTATCTCGGCCATGATCTGGGCGGCAACAGCTTTGAGATCTTGGAGGATCATTTTGCCCAAGCGGATCGCCGACTCGCCAAATTGCAGAGACTCGAGCGAGATGCAGACAATCCTTCTTTCCTGAATCGCACGGAACAGATCGATCCCCTCCTCCGCAGAACAGAGTAGATGGCCAAAGTCACTTTGAATCAGGATCCCTAGATCCGCCTTAAGTCCCGCGAGCTCCTGAGCGTCTTTTTCCGAATTCAGACGTACGGCGATTCGATTGACGGAGTTCTTAAGTTCCACCTGGCTTACTGTCGAGGCCAAGTTCCTCGTCACATCGGGGGAAGATAAGCAATTATAGAAGTCGGCTAATGTGAAAGGAGTTCCGACGTTGTTCCGTCTAAAAACAAGCGCACGTGCCAACGTGAGCACAGCTTCTTCGGCCACCTTTTTGTAATATGGCTCGCTCCAGACAAACCCGCCGATGATTTTGTCTTTGATCTCCGTCGCATTACCGTACCGGCATAGGTTGTAGGTAGCTGAAATCTCCGGACTCGCGCAGGAAAAGACGCTTAGGTCCTCAAGTCGACCTTCCTCTTTAGCTACGCCCGCCAGACGCTGAATCGTTCGACGATCCGCCTTAAGATCGATGAAGATAAATCCGAGACCGTTGCGGATGTGGTGCTCCAGGACATGCATCAGAAGAACGCTCTTCCCGAAGCCGCTCTCCCCGAGCACATGAACGTGGTGATTCAGTTGGCTCAGACTCAGACCGAACGGATTCTCCTCGGGATCCTTTCCGATCCAGACCATTTCCCCCCTCGGCAAATCTTTCCTGATGCGTGGAAGAGCCAAAAGAAAACTGCTCATGACCACAAACGCTCCAAGTCGCTCGATCGGTCCTTCGTACCCCTCAGAGGTGAGAAGAAGCCCGCAAAGCCCAAACAGCACTAGGACAAAGAACGATCGTTTCCAGAACAGCGACCAACCTTGAGTTACGTAATCTGCCCATCGCTTCCATGGTGCCGCAAGTGCGCTCCCAATTCGGTCCGAGAGCCTTTGGAACCACCTAGGCTTCCCTGGCCTGTGTCGGAAGAGATAGACCAACCCAAGGAAGTACCCTCCACCAAGTGAGATCCAGAGGAACCAATTGATCAACAACGGCGAAATCTCACGGTGTCGAAGGAAGGGAGGTAAAATACGGTTGTGCTCTGCTAGGACGAAGATAACTAGCCTCTTGATGCTCTCCCAGAACACGGCCATTAGAGTGCCGACCACAGCCTGTCCGGGAGGTCCCACAAGGTACCAGACAATCAGAGCCGGCAAGAGCAAGACGACAACAAACCGAGTCCACGACTTCCGGGCGTCGACCATCGATGAACCGACCCAGATCCCGATCACAACGGACGTGATAACAAACGGCAAAAATACGATTGCAAAGACAGCCGCACAGAGACAAACCACTTCGAAGGTTGAAATACTGCTGGATTCACGCTCGCTCATGGTTTCCTCCTACGATTTCTTTGAATGGAACGACGAAGATTGAATCCTTATAGGGAGAGCAAACCTCCCCGAGGCGTTTGTGAACTCCTGGGCTACAAGTCACGAAAAGGACGCGCCGGAAGAGGCCATCCTGTCGGTGGATTACGAGGCTAAAGCGCTCGACTTTTCGGAAGTAACGGGAGGTCACCTTGGGCGATAGTTCCAGTTCGAAGGCGACTCGTTCCCCCCGGCTGTTGGTGAAGATCGCGTCCGGGACCAACTCGTTAGGAAGGCCTCCGGACGCGAGGCTCCAGGTCTGCCGAAGCACCCGTTCGCTGGTCCAATCACGTGCTTTTCCAATCGACTCCCGAACAACCCGGCAGAGAAGAACCTTCCGATCATGTTCGAAAGTCCGGACGTCGATTCCGGCCAGCGCCCTTGGAATATTTGCGTCCGGATGCTCGGCTTGGAGAAGGTCCGCCACAACCTGGGTTGCCACGTAATAGACCGTCCCTTCCGTGTGAATTCGAACCGGTCTCAGATAACCGTTCTTCCGAAGAAGATTCACCCGCTCGTATGCGTACCGACTGTTCGATGATCCTTCTTGCCGGAAGAACTTCTGGTACAACGCCTCGACCGAAGCAAACTTCATTTCCAGGGTGAATCGAAGAGCCTCGATCTCTCGTTCCGTGATCCGGATGTTTTGACGTCCTTCTTCAAAATCTCTCTTTGCTAATCCAATTTCTGTCACACCAAACCTCCCATCTGCCCCACCCACCCGCCGAAGAATCGGGCACCTCCCATACCTCCTCGTGAGCAAAGCTCCCCACCTCCCAACCGACATCGTGGCGGGTGGGAGGTGGGGAGGTTTGCGATCGTCCCTTGAAATTTCGAGGTGCCCGAAACGACTACGGAATTGGTGGAGGAGGAGGCAAAAACCCACTGAATCAACCCACTGTATGAAAGACAGTGGGTCTTTGCATCCCTGCGGGGGCAAAACGCCCGGGGTTGGGGCCGCTTTAAGGGGCCCCTACCCAGGGTTTCGCCCCATCCTTTCCACCCCCGCGCAAGTCGCTGGCGTCTCATTACAATTGCCTCCTACCGTGTTACAAATCGAGTGTAAAGAATAATTGACTATTGCTCACACAGTTTTGTATATGTGTTACACAAGAGGTTGAGGGTCCAAATGGCAGGGTTCGATAAACCAGCACAGAAGATGGCCTCAAAAAGCGAGGCGCCTTCCATGCGCTTAAACCTCCTGACCGACGAGGATGTCTGCACGATGTTTCGGGTCCGGAAGTCCTACCTTCGGGACCTACGATCTCAGAAGCGAATCCCCTTTTTGAAGCTCGGGAACCTGGTCCGTTACCGGGCGGAGGAGCTGGAAAGCTGGATCAACTCAGGTGCTTCCGCCCGGACCTGTGGAGCTGAAGTGACGAAGGCGCTTGAAGAATGCGAATCCTATGTCCATCGAGAGAAGAAGAACGGTTAGCGGTTATAGGTACGACGTAGTCACCCGAGACGCTGGCGGCCAACGACGACAGCGCTCCTTTCGGTTGCACGCGGATGCCTTGAAGTACGAGGCTCATCTCCGCCAGAAATCGATCCAAGACCGCTTCCCCGAGGTCTTTTCCAAAACGAAGACGATTCTCTTCGAAGCCCTGGCTCTGAAATGGCTGGACCTACACTCCCGCCATTACAAGGCCCCGAGTTCCCACAAACGGGACCAGGGGGTCATCCGGAATTACCTCATCCCTTTCTTCCATGACCGGGACGCGAATCGGATCACGGCCGAGATGGTTCAGAAATATATGGCTACTCGCCGCGACACCAAATCCGAAAAGACCGGCCGGCCTCCCTCCCCTTCAACGGTCAACCGTGAACTCGAAATCCTCCAAAAGATCTTCAACGATGGTGTCCGGTGGAAGGACGTTCGGGCCAACCCTTGTCTGGGTGTTCGGTCGTTTCCGGAAGCCATGCCGAACTCCGAGTTCCTAAGCGTCGAGGAAGTCTCCGTCCTCCTTGATGTTGCCCACCCGGAGGATGCGCCGCTTTTTGCGTGCGCGGTTTACCTTGGTATGCGCCGAGGCGAGCTTATGAACCTTAGCCGGGACAGTGTGGACCTATCCAACCTTCAGGTATTTGTGGACGTCGGAAGCGCTACGAGCGGCACGACGAAAAGCAAGAAAGGTCGGATCCTCCCGATTCCGCTCCGGCTGAAGCCCTACCTGGAACAAACCCTGAAGGGGAACAGTCCTTGGGTCTTTCCAAGCAAACGGGATCGTATGAAGCCTAGAGACGAAGTCAGAAAGGCGTTCGAATCGGCCCTTCTCCGGGCCGGAGTTACCCGAAAAATCCGTTTTCATGACCTTCGGCACACATTTGCCTCACATTATGTCATGGCGGGAGGAGATTTGATCTCGCTCAAGGACCTCCTGGGACACTCGAGCCTGCAAATGGTTCAACGGTACGCGCACCTGGCGCCCGACCATGCGCGAAAGAATATCAACCGGCTCGATTTCTCTTCTGCCAAGATCGAACGTTAATAAATTGTCTCCAATGTGTTACACTCCACCACCGATGAGTAAGTCTAAGATGCCGTGGGGCAAGGAGAACCGAACAAAGAAGGTCTGGGTCGGAGTCGAACCGACCTTCTTCGAGGCTCTAAAAGAACGAGCCGATGAGCTCCATTACGCGTCCGTTTCAGAATACGTCCGGAAAGTCGTCATGGATGATCTCCTTCATGGCACTCTCAATGAGAAGAAGAAATGAGCCCGAAGAAGCCAGAACCGGACAAGTACAAAGCGCGCTACAGCGCCAAGGTCTATGGACTCACGCGCTACAAGGACCAAATCATTGCCGATCTCGTTCACGAAGCGGCCGAGGACGAGGGAATGTCCATTGCCTCTCTCCAGAGGAAGGCCGTTTACAGCTGGCTTGAGAACCATCCTCGGCTCGGTCCCAGATTCCGCGAGGCGCTTAAACAGGGACGGAAGAGCAAGGGGCTGCTCGCTCGGATTCGTGCGGGAACGAAAAGAGAATCCTCGTAGTTGGTCTTGACTCCCAGTCGCTCAGCCGCTAATTGAGTAACCATCTCGGCGATGGAGTCCGCCTTGGGTAGTTCGCTCCCAGAACCGTCATAGAGACTAATGGCTCCTACCTGGTTTGTTACAGGAGGAGCCCGATATGGATCTATACGTAGGCCTTGTCTTCGCCGTTCTCATTTTTCTCGCAAGTCTGCTGTCGGTTGAAATCGCACTTTCCGCTGCAATCATCGAGATCGCCCTCGGCGTGATCGGCGGGAACTTCCTTGGTCTGCAACAACTGCCATGGGTGATGTACATTGCCGGATTCGGAGGAATTCTGCTGACGTTTCTGGCCGGAGCCGAAGTCGACATCGGGATTCTCAAGGAAAGAGGAAAAGAAAGCTTTCTCATCGGCGGACTCTCCTTTGCCATCCCCTTCTTCGGGACGCTTCTTGTCTGCCGGCACGCTCTTGGTTGGAGCTGGAAAGCAGCGGAAATCGGCGGCCTGGCGCTGAGTACGACTTCGCTCGCTGTCGTCTACGCGGTGCTGGTCGAAACGGGGCTTACCAAGACGAAGATCGGGAAGATCATCATGGCGAGCACATTTGTGACCGATTTCGGAACCGCCGCTGGCCTGTCGCTCTTGTTCGTCTCCCCTGGAATTCCGACACTTTGGTTCGCTGTTGTTTCCGCCGCCGTCATCCTTCTCGCTCCCCGTGTGCTTCCTTCCATCTTTAAGAGGTACGGAGACCGGGTCATCGAGCCCGAAATTAAACTGCTCTTTTTACTCCTCCTGATTCTGATGTTCTTCGCATCCCGAGGGAGCAGCCACGCGATCCTGCCGGCGTTTCTGCTCGGCCTCGTGCTTTCTCCCATGTTTCAGAAAAACCGGGAGCTTCAGCGGAAACTTCGGGTCGTCGCTTTTGCGTTCATTACCCCGATCTTCTTTCTGAATGGCGGCATGAACATCTCGCTTCCCCTTCTTGGCGCAAACATCGGCCTGTTCTTCCTTTTGTTGGCAGTCAAACTCGTCGCAAAGTTCGTGGGGGTTTATCCGGTATCGAAGCTCTACCTTCCAAGAGAGGCTACCTACACAACGCTTCTCATGAGCACGGGTCTCACGATGGGCACGATCAGTTCCATGTACGGGTATCACGCGAACATTATCGACCAGGCCCAGTTCTCAGTACTCATATCTGTCGTCGTCGTCAGCGCGATCGTCCCGACGTTCTTCGCTCAGCGGTACTTCCATCCCCACCATGCCTTTGAGGCGATCGGCAGTGAAACCGAGCTCCTTCAAAACGGTGGTTCCAAATGAAGCTGTTCCGCGTTCTGACACGGCAAGACGTCGGATATTTGTCGGATAAAATTCAAAGGGGCTAGCTCTCATCGAGCTAACCCCTTGAAACTTTGGTAGCGGGGATAGGATTTGAACCTATGACCTTCGGGTTATGAGAGCGCCATCGTCTGGGCGTCGCCTGCGGCTTTTTCGCTTCTCTTTTTTCGTGCGGTCGGGGCGGTGGAACTCGATCTCGTGCTTCTCGCGTGGA
>JAZDDX010000003.1:0-14115 GCA_043809315.1 Pseudomonadota bacterium | reverse complement strand
CAATCCACGGACCGAAAGAAACTCAGCAACAACATATCGCAAATATTGCGGGAGCATTTCCCGAAAAACTCGCTTTCCTGCTAAAGCACGCGTGACAGGACCCTAACCAAGTCCTCTTCCATGGCTACCACAGGAGCCCCCGACGTTTTGTTCCCGAAAAACCTCCATCGGGTTTGAAGGAAAGGGAGTGTTTTTGTGATGCTAGGAGCATGAACACAGTTCAATTGCCATCGAAAGTCAGAAAGAAACTCAAAACCCGCGAGGTAAGCCAACTCTTTTGCGTCCCGCCATCGTGGCTCTATGGAGTTCATCGTGAGCATGGCATCCCCGGTCTCACAAGGGACGCCTCCGGTGACTTCCTTTGGGGTCGCCGGTCGTTGAACTTCATCCGAACAATTCTCTTGTCTCGTCAAACCAACTCAGATCAGGGGGTCCCAGAATGGATCTAATCGACATTTTCACAGCCTCAGAAAAACTGAAGCTTTCTGTAAGCACTCTGCGCGGATGGACCAGGATAACACCGCCACGGATTCCCTTTGTCCGATTAGGGCGCAGGGTGTTGTTTCGGGACGATGACCTCTTGAAGTTCATCGAATCCAAGACTGTTCGCGTTGTTCAGCAATCGTAAGACGCACGACTCATGCCCGAGCCGTGGATAAAACTGCCTCTCTCTTGGATCACCGATGGATCAATTCTTGACCCAAAGGGCGGCAAACTTCTGCTGGATCTTTTGCGACACGTGAACCAGGAAACGCGGACCATCTATGGCAACGTCCTACGCCGCGGCCAAGTCCTTTTCGGAAGTCGCCGAGCTGAGAAGAGGTTAGGCATTTCTCATTCCACTCTATGGCGATACGTAAAACGGTACGAGCAGGAAGGAAAATTGAGACGAGAACCGGGACGCCTTGGAACCATAATAACCATTGTGGCATTAACCACTTACGACAAAGAGGCGATCAAAGATGCTACGTGTCTTGAGACGCAAGATGGGACGAAACCCGAGACGCAACCTGGGAACAAACTAGAAAGAAAGAACAACAACGCGCACGTTTCAGGAATTTCCGAATGGCCCCGACTTTGACCCCGAGAAGCATAACCCAAGAAGAGGTAGACAGGTGGAAGCCTCCTTATGAAACAAGCCCTATTGCCGTCGGCGACATTTCGAATTCTGTGGTTCATATCCGGGAGCTATTCGATCACGTCATAAATGCGAGGACCGCCGATCCCGAGACCATCTTCGGCTACGCCACCAAATGCTGGCCAGTGTTTGGAAGAGCCTTCGGAGGACTTCGACCCGGAGAAGTAACTGTGATCACGGCCGAGACGGGGACGGGAAAGACAAACTTTGCCTTGAACTGGGCTGCGGACTACGCCCGACCGGGCATCAACGGGGTTTTCTATGTTTCGTTGGAGATGTCGAAGCAAGCGACTGCCGAGAAGCTTGCACAACTCATCCAAAGAAAACCCGTTCGGGAGTTCGACAGAGGGACTAATTTCATTGATCTGCAAGCCACACGAGAGGTTTTCGATCACCTGAATTTCTGGTTCTTCGACCATTACGGCCGACTCAAAATAGATCGGCTACTGAAGGCCATTTGGTACGCGGTCTGCGAAAAGAAAACACGCCTTATCGTTATCGACCACCTGGCATATCTGGTTCACGAAGAACGATCCGAAAACCAGACCGTTGCAGTTGAAAACACGATGCGAGACTTGGCGCTGGTCGCGAATCAGACCGGGGCAACGATCCTCCTGATTGTTCACCCAAGAAAAGGTTCGCCGGATGAGAAGCGCCGCCCGTTGGGGTTGGATGATTTGAAAGGGTCCTCGGCGATCTCCCAGGAGGCTTCCAACGTACTTTCGCTGTTTCGACCTGACCGGACAAAGCCCGAAACCTTTCTGTATTTCTTAAAGATTCGCTCCCATCACTTCTCAGGCTCGCTGGGCGGGGGTATCCGCCTTCTCTTTGATCCAAGAACTCTTTGGCTGTCAGAGCTTTCGACAGAGATTGAATATTCTGACCGGGACAAGAACTGTGGGTAGCAGGAGCCTGTCTTTATCGTCCGTTTCGAAGGGGTGTGGCTTCGCTCCAAAAACGGATAAGGTTAGGGCAACGAATGGGCGTCCGTAAACGAGGTAAGAATTATTTCGTCGATTACTACGCCAACGGTCGGCGTATTCGCGCGCTGATCGGCCCAGGCCGACGTGATGCGGAACTTTACCTCGGGAAGCGATTGGCTGAGGTCCGGGAGGGGCGTTATTTCGAGGTCCGAAAAGCGAACCGGCTTTCGTTCACTCAGTATTTTTCCATCTACATCAACGAGTATTCCGAGACGCACCACAAGCCCCGCTCGCAAGAACGTCACGTAACTAGCGCGAAGCACCTGATTCCATTCTTCGGTGACAGCCTTCTCAAGGCGATTACGCCTGAGCTAATCCAAAAATATGTTGGGAAGAGACGGGACGATGGACGCGCCAACGGCACAATTAATCGTGAGCTGTCCCTTCTAAAACACTGCTTCTCTATCGCTATTAAGTGGGGCTGGGCGCATGAAAACCCAGTCAAACGAATTGAGATGCTCAGGGAGCCAAAAGGGCGTGTCCGCTACCTTACGGCAGACGAACGGGAGCGGCTTTTTGCTGCTCTCCCCTGGTACATAAAGCCAATTGTGATCTTTGCAGCCCATACCGGGATGAGAAAGTCGGAAATCTTGGACCTCAAATGGTCGCAGGTCTCCTTTCAAAATCGTTCAGTAATTCTTGAAGACACCAAGAACAACGAACGGAGAGCTGTTCCTATTAACGACACGGCCACCGCACTCCTCCGCGAGGTCAGCAAGATTCGCCGCCTCGACGTTCCATATGTCTTTTTCAATCCAATTACAGCGGGTCGCTGGCAAGACATCCACCATGCGTTTCTGCGGGCCTGTAAGTCCGCTGGCGTCGATAATTTCCGTTTCCACGACCTTCGCCATACCGCCGCGTCTTATCTCGTTATGGCAGGCGTAGATCTGGCCACGGTAAAAGAGATTTTAGGGCATAAGACCATCGAGATGACCCTACGATATGCGCACCTCTCACCGGCTCATACTTTGAACGCTGCGAAGGCTCTTGACCGTGCCTTCGGCCCCGATCAGAAGACGCAGGGAATGTTGGCGGTAGGCACAAATTGGGCACAAACAAGGTCCGGAGCTACTTCACCGATTTTCGAAAATCTTCCAACACCGGGAAATGATTTGAATTTGCTGGCAGGGGCGACAGGAATCGAACCTGCAACCCCCGGTTTTGGAGACCGGTGCTCTGCCAATTGAGCTACGCCCCTGCAGTTCGACGAGGGCCGGAGGGTAGAGGAACCCGGGGGTAAAATCAAACCGCGCGAGTTGCGGCGTCCTTCCCCGTTGTTATACTCCCGCGCCATGCCAACCGAATTCCGAAACGAACCGTTGACCGATTTCACCAAACCCGAGAACCGGAAAGGGATGCAGCGCGCGATCGAGAAGGTCCGCGCCCTCCTCGGGAAGACCTACCCGCTCGTCGTCGGCGGCAAGGAGATTTCCGACCTTGAAACCTTCCCTTCGATCAACCCCGCCAAGACTTCTCAGGTAATCGGCCGTTTCCAGAAAGGGACGACGGCTCACCTCGACCAGGCGATCGAAACCGCATGGAACGCGTTCGAGACCTGGTCGCGTACCGCCCCCGAAAAGCGGGCAGATTTTCTCTTCCGTGCCGCCGCCAAAATGCGGGAGCGAAAGCACGAGTTCTCCGCCTGGATGATCTTCGAGACCGGCAAGAACTGGGTCGAGGCAGACGCCGACACCGCCGAGGCGATCGACTTCATGGAGTTTTACGCCCGCGAGATGCTCCGCCTGGGGGGGCCGCAGCCGCTTACGCCGGTGGCAGGCGAAACCAACCATCTTTATTACATCCCTCTCGGCGTCGGCGCCGTCATCCCCCCGTGGAACTTTCCCCTCGCGATCTGCGTCGGGATGACGACGGCAGCCATCGTCTCCGGGAACTGCGTGATCTTGAAACCATCGAGTGATTCACCGGGGATCGCATATCAGTTAGCGGCGCTGATGAAGGAGCTCGGTCTCCCGGACGGCGTCCTGAACTTCGTGACCGGAAAAGGGGCGCAGATCGGGGATCACCTGATCGCGCACCCGAAGATCCGGTTCATCTCCTTCACCGGCTCGAAAGAAGTCGGCCTCCGGATCAACCACTTCGCCGCCAAGGCGGAACCGGGCCAGAAATGGATCAAGCGGGTCGTCGCCGAGATGGGGGGGAAAGACGCGATCGTCGTCGACCGCGACGCCCCGCTCGATGACGCAGCGACCGGAATCGTCGCCGCGGCGTTCGGGTACCAGGGGCAGAAATGTTCCGCATGCTCCCGCGCCATCATCCACGAAGAGATCTACGATCGGTTGGTCGAGAAAATCCGCGAGCGGACCGAGAAGATTAAAGTCGGAGACCCGACCGATCCCGACGTGAACATGGGGCCGGTCGTCAGCGAATCGGCGTACAAGAAGATTCTCGAGTACATCGAGATCGGAAAGGAAGAAGGGAAACTCTTGACCGGCGGCCGGACCGTTCACGGCGACGGCTACTTCATCGCTCCGACCGTCTTTACCGACATCAAGCCGGAAGCCCGTCTCTCGCTGGAGGAGATCTTCGGACCGGTTCTCGCCGTCACGAAGGTGAAGGATTTCGACGAGGCGATCCGGGTTGCAAACAACACCGAGTACGGGTTGACCGGGGCGGTCTACAGCGGATCGCGCGCCAACTTAGAGAAGGCGCGGCGGGAGTTCTTCGTCGGAAATCTCTATCTGAACCGGAAATGCACCGGGGCGTTGGTCGGGGCGCATCCGTTCGGAGGGTTCAACATGTCCGGCACCGACTCGAAGGCAGGGGGGCGCGACTATCTGCTTTTGTTCACCCAAGCCAAGGTGGTTTCAGAGAAAAACTGTTAGGCGACTGGAGCGAAAGCCAGACGGAGCTTCCCTTTGAGGCGGCTTTCAAGCTGACGAACCCGTTCTCGCGTCACACCGAACTGGCGGCCGACCGTCTCAAGCGTAATCGGCGTCTCGGCCAGCAACCGATGCTCGACCAGATATCGTTCGCGCGGCGAGAGATCCTCGTACACCTCGTCCATCTTCTCCCGAACCTTCATCTGAAGGTCGCTGGCGATGAGACGTGCTTCGGCGTTCGGTGTTTCGTCCGCCAACGTGTCGCCGAAAACCCGGTCTCCGTCCAACGTGACCGGCTGATCGATCGAGACGTCCCGCTGCTGCATCCTTGACACCGTGTCCTTGAGATCGTCCTCTGAAACACTCAACACATCGGCCAGCTGACGGTTCGTCGGCGCCTCCGACGCACCGGTCATCGCCGCGATCTTCTGCCGGGCCCTCTGAAGCCCGCTGAAGATCCGCCGTTGGATCCTCGTCGTCCCGGTCCGGACGATGCTCCATGATCGTAAGATAAACGCTTGGATGTAAGCGCGAATCCACCAGACCGCGTACGTGATCAGACGATACCCTTTGCGCGGATCGAACCGGTCGACCGCATGCAACAATCCCAGATTTCCTTCCTGGATCAGGTCGGCCAAACGGAGTCCGTACCGCGCATATTCCTGTGCGATCTTCGCGACAAAGCGAAGGTTCGAGAGAACAAGCACCCGAC
Source organism: Pseudomonadota bacterium (assembly GCA_043809315.1). Lineage (GTDB taxonomy): Bacteria > Bdellovibrionota_G > JALEGL01 > JALEGL01 > DATDPG01 > JAZDDX01. The sequence goes on along the minus strand of JAZDDX010000003.1, from coordinate 8,439 downwards.
CTGCCTCGCGGTCCCTGGTTTCATACCAACGATCGGCGAGACGTCGTTCTTCGGCTCGCGACAAAACGGAAACCTTGTGGAGCTCTCGAAAATAGAGATCTAGTCCGTCGCGGACGGTGAGGGCCGTCAATCTGTTAGCAGTCACAGACATCGAGTGCTAATTAAAATTCCTTCTCCGTTCTGTCAATGGCAGATAACTATTTGTTATTATAACGTAAAAGCCACATAAAGTGTGACCCCTGCTCCACGCCGGACCAGGAGGAGCACGGTGTCGCCTTTTCCAAGTGATTTCATGATCTTACGGTAATCGCCGACATTGTTGATCTTCTTCTTGTTCAATTCGACGATCACGTCTCCCCGTTGGACCCCCTTTTCGGCGGCGGTCCCGGTCGGATCAATGGACTGAATGTAGACCCCGGCAGTCCCCGCCTCGAGTTCGAGTTCACGAGCGATCCGGTCGGTCAGCGGCGCCACGACCAACCCCAAGCGGTCCGGCTTCATCGGTTTCGACGGCTCTTCCTCCTCCGTTTCGTCCGCTTGCGCTTCCTTCTCTTGCTTCAACTCCCCGATCGTCACCTCGAAGCTGATCGGCTTTCCATCCCGCAGGATTTCCACTGTCACTTTTCGTCCAACCGCAACTTCCGCGATCAGACGCGGAAGCTCGTTGAACTCCGAGATCTCTTTTCCGTCGACCTTGAGAATCAGATCCCCCGACTTGATCCCGACCTTCGCGGCGGGGCTTCCTTTCGTGACGCTCGAAACCAGAGCGCCGCGGCGGTCTTTGAGGCCGAGCGACTTCGCAAGCTCCGGATCGACTTTTTGAATCAAGACGCCGAGCCAGCCGCGCGTGACCGCCCCCTTGTCCTTGAGCTGTATGATGATGTTCTTGGCGGTGTTGATCGGGATCGCGAAACCGATCCCCTGCCCCGAAGCGACGATCGCCGAATTGATCCCTACCACTTCCGCTTTAAGATTGAGCAGCGGCCCCCCTGAGTTCCCCGGGTTGATCGATGCGTCGGTCTGGATGAAGTTGTCGTACGCTCCGGCGCCGATCGACCGCTCCTTGGCACTCACGATCCCTTGCGTGACCGTGTGGGAAAGACCGAACGGGTTTCCGATTGCGATCACGATCTCACCCACCTGCAGCTGGTCGGAGTCCCCGAGCGTGAGGGGTTTCAGTTTCTCTTTCGGGCGGATCTTGATCAGGGCGACATCGGTCTTCCGGTCGGTCCCGATCACCTTCGCTTTGTACTCCTGGTCTTTTCCGATCGTGACCATGATCTCGTCCTGATTCGCAACCACGTGATTGTTGGTCACGATGTAGCCGTCTTCATTCAAAACAAATCCGGATCCAAGGCTCGTCGCTTTCTGTTCCATCGGATCATTGTTCGGTCCCCCGCCGAAGAACTGGCGGAACGGGTCTTCCCCTCCGAAAAAGTCGTCGAACGGGGAGCGTTGTTGTTGGTTGTTCGGCCCGAAGAAAAAGAACGGATAGCCGCGATTCTGTTTGTAGATCTTCGTGGTTCGGATGTTGACGACCCCCAGATCTGCGTTCTTGGAGATCCGGATGAAGGTGTCGGCCGCGAGCGCCTGTCCTTTGAACGGCACCGTCGCCTGCTGGCTCGCCACATTCTCGGTCCAGGGTTTCTGATCCCCTTTCTGGAACTTCTCCCGGACCGTCTGCCAATCAAAATCCTTGCACGCCGAGAGGAGAAGCAACGCCGCGAAAACGGTTCCACTACGAGTTCGTCTCATCATATGGGTGGCGGAACTTATCAAAACTGACGCCGCTTGCCTACGTTGACCCACGATGGACAAACGCCCGGGGGAGACTATATTCCCGGCACTCGAATGCCCTCCCCCCGCAAAACGCCGAAAGTGCCGCCCAAAAAGGTCCGCTCCCCGTTCGTCTACGTGGGGCTGGTCCTCGGCGCCGTGCTGCTCTATGGGATCCTGAGCCCCCCCGCACCTCCGGGCATGATCCCGTACAGCGAAATGAAGGGGAAGATCCACGCGAAGACGTTCATTAAGATCTATCTCGACGACCAGTACGTGATCGGGGAGCTCCCGAAAAAAACGGCACCGGCAAAGCAGGAAAATTCGTTCTCCCGGATTTTAAGTGAGATCCCGGAGCGTCTCTCCGCCGCCCGCCCGGCGAACGACGATTCGATTTACAAACTCCTGGACGAAATCGGAACGCCGTACGAACAGAAGATCCAGAACAAGGGGCTCCAGGAGTTGCTGAGTTACATTCTCCCGGTCGCGCTCTTCGTCGTCGCATGGCTTTTCATCATGCGCCGAATGGGGGGTCCGGGGGCGGAGATCATGAAGTTCGGGAAGAGCCGCGGCCGCCTCCAAGCGGAAGCAGGGCAACCGACCACCTTCGAGGACGTCGCGGGGGTGGATGAAGCGAAAGAGGAGTTGAAGGAGATCATCGAGTTTCTGCGTGATCCGCGACGGTTCACGATCCTCGGAGGGAAGTTGCCGAAAGGGATCATGCTCGTCGGGCCTCCGGGTACCGGGAAAACACTGCTGGCGCGAGCGATCGCCGGCGAAGCTAAGGTCCCGTTCTTCAACATCTCGGGTTCGGATTTCGTCGAGATGTTCGTCGGGGTCGGCGCGGCTCGAGTGCGAGATCTGTTCCAGCAGGCGAAGGCAAAAGCCCCCTGCATCATCTTCATCGACGAGCTCGACGCCGTCGGAAAAGCCCGCGGGGTCGGGATGATGGGGGGACATGACGAAAGGGAACAGACGCTCAATCAACTTCTGGTCGAGATGGACGGCTTCGACGCTCAAACCGGGGTGATCATCATGGCGGCGACGAACCGCCCCGAGATTCTCGACCCGGCTCTCCTGCGTGCCGGCCGGTTCGACCGCCAGGTCCTGGTGGGACGGCCGGACGTCAAAGAGCGGCGCGCGATCCTCGATCTGCACGCGAAGCACGTGAAGGTCGGCGCCGACGTCAATCTCGAGACGACCGCGAAACGGACCCCGGGATTCGTCGGGGCCGATCTCGCGAACGTCGTGAACGAAGCAGCGCTCTTAGCCGCCCGCCGAAACAAGAAAGAGGTCCAAATGACCGACTTCGAGGAGGCGGTTGACCGGATCCTGACGGGGCTCGAGAAGAAGAACCGCGTGATCAACAAGCGGGAAAAGGAGATCGTCGCCCACCACGAGGCGGGGCACGCTGTCGTGGCGGCGTTCCGCAACTCCAGCGACAAGGTTCACAAGATCTCGATCATCCCGCGTGGAATCGGCGCTCTCGGCTACACGCTGCAACTCCCGACCGAAGACCGCTACCTCATGACCCGGAAAGAGCTGATCGAAAAAGTCGACGTCCTCCTGGGCGGCCGGGCCGCCGAGACGGTCACGTTCAACGACGTCTCGACCGGTGCCTCGGACGATCTGAACCGGGCGACGGAGATCGCCCGCAGCATGATTACACAGTACGGGATGGGAAAAACGCTCGGCCCCGTGACGGTCGATCACGACCGGACTCCGTTGCTGGTCAGCGGTTCCGGGACGATCTCGGCCGGGAAAAACTTCAGCGAGGAGACCGCCCGAAAGATCGACGACGAGGTGAAAGAGATCCTCACGGAACGGCTGGAAACGGTGACCTCACTTCTTAAAAAAGAAGGGATTCTTCTCCGCGAGTTGGCCGCGGAATTGCTGGAAAAAGAAGCGCTGAATGACGAAGAGTTCCAGGCGATCCTGAAAAAACATCAGACCGTGGCCTGAAAACCTTATTTCGGGCGAACAGGAAAAATTTTTGGTATGGTCGCTCCGTGAAAACGATCGAATTTCGATCGCTCATCCGTTTTTCTGCCGACAAGATGCAGAAGCATGACGTCTTTACCACCGACCGCGTGGTGACGGAGATCTGTTGTTTCGAGCCGGGGCAGGCCCAGCGTCCCCACAAACACACCGACGCAGACAAAATCTACTTTATCCTGGAGGGGACCGGGCGTTTCACCGTCGGCCGGACCACGCGTGAATTCCGGGCCGGCACCGCGGTTCTGGTTCCGATGAATGAAGAGCACGGCGTGATCAACATGGCCGAGGAGCGTCTGGTCATGCTGGTTGTCCTCGCCCCCCCCCCCGACACCAAGGCTTGACCCTTCCGCTCAAGGAACGACTGAAAGAGTACGCCGCTTCGATCGGCTTCGACCGGATCGGCATTACTTCGGCTTCCCCTCCCGACGATTACGAACGGTATCGGGCATGGATTGCCAACGGACACGCAGGAGAAATGTGGTACCTGACCGAACCGGGGCGGATTCGGAAGCGGGGGGATCTTTCGCTCCTGATCCCTGGAGCCCGTTCGGTGATCGTCGGGGCGATTTCGTACAAACCGGTCGTCGACCGCCATCTCTCCGATGCGAAGTTCGCACGGTATGCGTGGGGGGAGGATTATCATAAGGTTTTCCGGGGCCGCCTGCGGCGGCTCGAACGGTGGCTCGTGGAGAATCTACATTGTTCCTTCGAGTCGAAGGTTTGCGTGGATACAGCGCCAGTGCTGGAGCGGAGTCTTGCGAAGAGGGCCGGAGTTGGGTGGATCGGGAAGAACTGCTGTCTCATCGACCGCGAGCTCGGATCGTACATCCTCCTCGGAGAGCTGATCACGACGATCGAGCTTCCTCCGGATGAACCGGCGATCGACCGTTGCGGCGGCTGCACGAAGTGCCTCGCCGCTTGCCCGACCGGAGCGCTGCTTTCTCCCTACGAACTCGACTCCCGCAAGTGCATCTCGTACTGGACGATCGAGAGCCGGGCCGACATGATCCCGGAAGAGATCGCCCGTCATCTCGACGGATGGGTCGCGGGGTGCGACATCTGCCAGGAAGTATGCCCCTGGAATTATTCCGCACCGTCGACACATCTCGGCGAATTCGCCCCACTCCTCCACGTCAATCTGAGCCGCGATAAAATCCAAACGCTGGACGCCAAACGCCACAAAGAACTCTTCGAGAACACGAGCCTGAAACGGATCTCCCTTCCAAACCTCAAGCGGAACACAGGTGGGCGAGAGTTGCCTGAAAAAAGAATCGGAGTATGATCCGCCCGCATTTTTGAGGGGGCTGGATCGACTCATGCCGGACAAAAGCAAGCAGAACGAGAAAAGAACTGTCACGCCGCAGACACTTGACACCGTTACGATCCGCTTTGCGGGGGACTCCGGCGACGGGATGCAGCTGACCGGAACCCAATTCACACACGCCTCTGCATTCCTGGGAAACGATGTCGCGACCTTCCCCGATTTCCCCGCCGAGATCCGGGCACCCGCGGGATCTCTTCGCGGCGTGAGCGCCTTCCAGATTCGGTTCTCGAGCCAAAATGTCCGAACCCCCGGCGACAAGCCGAACGTCCTGGTCGCGATGAACCCAGCCGCACTCAAGGTCCATCTGAAGGACATGGAAAAGGGCGGAATGGTCATCGTGAACTCCGACGCGTTCAACGAGACGAACCTCCGGAAAGCGGAATACGCCGCGAACCCCCTCGAGGACGGATCGCTGAGTTCGTTCCGCCTCGTCGACGTGCCGATCGGGAAGTTGAACGCCGAGGCACTCAAAGATCTCCCCGTGTCGAAGAAAGAGGTCGACCGATCCAAGAATTTCTTCGCGCTGGGCCTGATGTTCTGGCTCTACGACCGTCCGATGGAGCCGACGTTCCAGTGGATCGAGGCGAAGTTCTCTAAGACCCCGGACATCGCGGAAGCGTGCCGGCGTTCGGTCAAGGCGGGATACTTCTACGGCGAGACCACAGAGATCTTCCCCACGCGGTATCAGGTTCCGCAGGCGAAGCTCCCGATCGGCACGTACCGCCAGATCACCGGGAACAGCGCCGTTGCGCTGGGTCTTGTCGTCGGCGCGCATCTTGCCGGACGCGAATTGTTCTACGGCAGCTATCCGATCACTCCCGCCAGCGAAATCCTGCAAGACCTGTCGGGGTTTAAACAGTATGGAGTCAAGACCTTCCAGGCGGAGGACGAAATCGCGGCGATCTGCTCGGCGATCGGTGCTTCATTCGGAGGGGCGCTCGGCGTCACCGGAACCAGCGGACCCGGACTTGCGCTCAAAACGGAAGCGATCGGCCTCGCCGTGATGGCGGAGCTCCCCCTCGTGATCGTGGACGTCCAGCGAGGGGGACCCTCGACGGGAATGCCGACAAAGCCGGAGCAAGGGGATCTGTTGCAGTCCGTTTTCGGTCGAAACGGCGACTGTCCGATCGCCGTCCTGGCGGCCGCTTCCCCGGCCGAATGTTTCTTCCTTTCGGTGGAAGCGCTTCGGATCGCGACCAAGTACATGTGCCCGGTCCTCCTTCTCTCGGACGGGTACCTTGCGTTCGGTGCGGAACCTCTTCGCCTCCCCGCCCTTTCTTCCTTCAAAAAGTTCGAGATCTGGAGCGACGTCGATCCGGCAAAATTCCAGCCGTACGCGCGGAATGAAAAAACACTGTCCCGCCCGTGGGTTGTTCCGGGAACGCCGGGATTGGAGCATCGGATCGGGGGGCTGGAGAAAGCCGACATCACCGGCCACATCAGCTACGACCCGATGAACCACGACAAGATGGTGAAGTTGCGGGCCGCCAAGATCGAACGAATCGCGCAGGAGATCCCGCCGACGGAGATCTTCGGTCCGAAACAGGGGAATCTCTTGGTGGTCGGTTGGGGAAGTTCCCACGGGGCCATCACAACCGCGGTCGAGGAACTTCAAAAAGAAGGGAAGCCGGTTTCCAGCATCCACCTCCGCCATCTGAACCCCCTCCCCCCCGACCTCGGACCGGTCCTCTCGAAGTTCAAGAAGATCCTGGTTCCGGAGGGAAACCTGGGACAGCTGCGGTACATGCTGCGGGCGAATTATCTCGTGGATCCGGTGGGCCTAAACATCGTGAACGGGCTGCCGATGAAGATCCAGGATGTGAAGGGAGCGATCGAGGAACTCCTATGACGGACGACGGAAAGCTCACTCGTGACGATTTTGTGTCGAACCAGGAGGTCCGGTGGTGTCCCGGCTGCGGGGATTTCGCGATCCTCGCGACCGTGCAGAAGATCGTCCCGACCCTGGGGATCCCGCGCGAAAAATTCGCGTTCATCTCCGGAATCGGCTGCTCGAGTCGTTTCCCTTACTACATGGACACGTACGGCTTTCACTCGATCCACGGCCGGGCGATGGCGGTCGCGACGGGTTTAAAGTGCGCCCGCCCCGACCTTTCGGTCTGGGTGGCGACCGGGGACGGAGACGGGATCGCGATCGGCGGAAACCACTTCATCCACACGATGAGACGGAACGTCGACATTAACATCCTCCTTTTCAACAATCGGATCTACGGTTTGACGAAGGGGCAGTATTCCCCGACCTCGGAGTTCGGGAAGAAAACCAAGTCGACACCGTTCGGTTCGATCGAACAGCCGGTCAACGCGTGCTCTCTGGCCCTGGCCGCGGAAGCGACGTTCATCGCCCGATCGATCGATGTGCTCCCGCCTCACTTTGGCGAGGTGGTCAAGAAAGCCGCCGGACATAAGGGGGTTTCGTTCGTCGAGATCTACCAGAACTGCGTGATCTTCAACGACGGCGCATTCGACGGAATCACGGAACGAAGCGTCCGCGACGATCAGATTCTCGTTCTTGAGCATGGCAAGCCAATGCTGTTCGGAGCGAAGAAGAACAAAGGAATTCAACTCGTCGACAACCAACCGAGAGTCGTTACGATCGGCGAAAACGGAATCACTGAAAGAGATCTCCTCGTTCATAACGAGGAACTCGAGAACCCGATGATCGCCTACATGTTGACCCGCATGGAGCCGCCCGAGTTTCCGGTCGCCATCGGCGTATTCCGCCGGATTCAACGTCCGACGTATGAAGGACTCCTCGTCACCCAGATCGAAGAGGTCCAGAAACGAAAGGGAGAAGGAAAGATCAACGACCTTCTCAGCGGCGGCGAAACCTGGGAAGTCCGCTAACAAGTCACCGACAAGTCGAGGCTCAGATCAGACACTGACCCCGTACCCCCGTCCAGCCTTGCACATATTTACAGACCCGCGTATTGGCCCTTTGCATAAGGGCTTGTTTGCCATCTAAGCCGACGGCCAATCCATCCCTACTCCATACTCGCAATCAACCCTAAACAGGCTCCGATAAAGCCTACGGTTGAGATCGTTCAAAAACAGGCATTCTCCTCTAGGCTTGTTTCGTTTCACAACCTGTGGATAACGAGCTGAAACGATTGAACCTCATTTTTTCCCCTTTTTTCGTTGACGAGAACGTTGACCGCCATCCTGCCCCACGCGTATGAACCACTTCGACAGGCGAGAGATCGCCTAGGTGGGAGATCTTGAGGTTGTGCCACCTCCCGCTAGGAGAGAGGCCAGGAGCCGCAAAGAGGAGTGACTTCGGGACCGTAAGGGACCGAGGGCTCCGAGAGGAAAAAATAGTCCGCGGC
>JAZDDX010000002.1:0-6403 GCA_043809315.1 Pseudomonadota bacterium | reverse complement strand
CTTTCCCGGCGCGGTCGTCGACATCGTCTCGCCGTCGGGGGAGCTGACGCCGTTCGGGTTCGGCCCGAAGGTGCGCCGGTTCCAGGTGGTCGGGGTGTTCAAGAGCGGGATGTACGAATACGACGCGAAGAGCGCCTACATTTCCCTGTCGGATGCCCAGCGTTTCTTCGGCCGGTCGGGGGAGGTGAGCGGCCTCCAGGTGAACGTGAACGACATCGCCAAAGCGCGGCAGGTGGCGCGAAGGATTCAGGCAACGCTCGGCGAAGCGTACTACGTCCGTCACTGGATGGAGCTGAACGAGGACCTCTTCAAGGCGTTCAAGCTCGAGAAGACCACGTTTTTCGTGGTGCTCACGATGATCATCCTGGTCGCTTCCTTCAACATCGTGGGGACGCTGACGCTCCTCGTGATGACGAAGGGGAAAGAGATCGCGATCTTGAAGGCGATGGGGGCCGCGCGCCGATCGATCGCCTGGATCTTCATGGCGTCGGGGACGGCGATCGGGATCTGCGGGATGACGATCGGCCTCGCTCTCGGGTACGTCTCGTGTCTTCTGCTGCGGAACTATATCCGCTTTCCGCTCAACTCCGACGTCTACCAGATCGACACGCTCCCGGTCCGGATGCGCGTCTCCGAGTTCGTCTACGTGGGCGTGAGCGCTCTCGCGATCAGCTTCCTTGCGACGGTCTACCCGGCGTTGCGGGCCGCCAGCCTCGAACCTTCGGAGGGTTTGCGGTATGAGTAACCTTCTCGAGGCCACTCGCCTTTGCATGACGTATCAGAAGGGACCGACGGCGATCGAGGTCTTGAAGGAGCTCGAGCTAACCGTGGCCGAAGGGGAACGGGTGGCGATCGTGGGGGAATCGGGGGTCGGGAAGTCGACCCTTCTCCAGGTGCTCGGTGCCGTGCTGGTTCCGACCGGCGGCGAGATCCGTTTCGACGGGGCGGATCTCTCCGAAAAAGGGGAGAAGGAGCTTGCCGAGTTTCGAAACCGGGCGGTCGGATTCGTATTTCAGTTTCATTATCTTTTGCCGGAGTTCGATGCCTTGGAGAACACCCTGATGCCGCTTCGGATGCGAGGGGTGAGCTCCTCGGAGGCGCGAAAGAAAGCTAAGGTTCTGCTTGAGGCGGTCGGCTTAGGGCACCGCCTGGATCACCGGCCTGCAGAACTCTCCGGCGGGGAGCAGCAAAGAGTGGCAATCGCTCGCGCGATGGTGGGGGAGCCGAGGATGATCCTAGCGGATGAGCCGACCGGGAACCTCGACCTCGGAACAGGACGGTCCGTGGCGGAAATGCTCTTTTCCGTCGCGAGGGAAGGGCGGCGGAGCCTCGTGATGGCGACGCACAACCTGGAACTTGCAGCGAAAGCGGATCGCGTGTTGCGGCTCCAGAACGGCGTTTTGGCCTTGGAGCGGATCGGATGAGGCGGGAGATGCAAAGAGTCCTCTGGGGAATCCTTCTGGCGCTCCTCCTGCCGGTTTCCGCTTTTGCCTCCGACGAAATTTCGGAGGTCCGGATCGTGGGAAACCGCCGGATCGAACGGGACGCGGTGATCTCTCTCCTTGCTTCGAAGACCGGGCGTCCGATGCGCCGGGAGACGGTCCGGGGGGACATCAAGAAGCTCTACGGAAGCGGATACTTTTCGAACGTGGAGATCGGATTCGATCCGGAGAAGGGGTTGCTCACGGTTGCCGTGACGGAAAAAACGACGATCCGGGAGGTGAAGTTCTCGGGGAACCAGAAGGAGGACACGGAGGACCTCCAGAAGGAGGTCGTGACGAAACCGTTCGGCTACCTGGATGAGAACCGGATCCGGGAGGATGTCGAGAAGCTCCGCTCGTTCTATGACAGCAAGGGGTTCTATCTCGCGGAGGTGACGAGCGAGATCAGGAAGACCCCGAACAACGAAGCGATCCTCACGTTCAAGGTCAAAGAGGACCGGAAGGTGATGGTGCGAAGGATCACGTTCATCGGAAACCGAGTCATTTCCGACGACGAACTAAAAAACGCGATCCGCACGAAGGAGAAAGGCTTTCTTTCGTTCCTGACCGGGAGCGGTTCGTACCGCGAGGAGATGCTCGCCGAAGACCGGCAGATCCTCCGGGACACGTACGGTCATCGAGGTTACATCAAAGCGAAGATCGGTTCCCCCCGGGTGCAACTCTCCCCCGACAAGCGGAGCCTGTCGCTCACCTTCACGATCGAGGAGGGGGACCCCTACCGCGTCGGGACGGTCGGCCTGGACGGGGAGTTGATCCGGTCGCGATCGGAGCTGATGAAGTCGGTGAAGCTTACGGAAGGGGAGTTGGCCGACACGCTTCAGATCCAGGGGGACATCGCGGCCCTTTCAAACCTCTATGCCGACGAGGGGTATGCGTACGTGAACGTGATCCCGCGGGATACGTACGACGAGGAGAAAAAGATCGTCAATCTGACCTATCTTTTTCAGCCGGGACCGAAGGTTCGGGTGGAGCGGATCCGGATCTCCGGAAACGGTTCCACGCGGGACAAGGTGATCCGGCGGGAGGTGCAGCTCGGGGAGGGAGAGCAGTTCAGCGGAACGAAGATCCGCCAGTCCCGGGAAAATATCGAACGGTTGGCTCTCTTCGAAGACGTCAAACTGACCTACCCCCGTGGGTCGGCGGATGACCGGGTCGATCTCGTCATCGAGGTGAAGGAGAAACAGACCGGTACCCTCTCCCTCGGGGCGGGGTTCAACACGCTCGAATCGTTTCAGATCCTGGGAAGGGTCGAGAAACGGAACCTCTTCGGGTACGGCGTCGATCTCTCGTTCGATGCCCGGATCGGCGGAAAGACGCAGGCGTTCAACCTGCAGTACCGCGACGAATATTTCCTCGACACGAAGTGGGGATTGACGCTCAACGCCTTCAGCATTAGCCGGAAGTATTCGAACTTCGATCTGACGTCGCGCGGGGGGAACGTCGGGTTCGACTACCCCCTCTACGTCCGGTCGCTCAAACGACTCCGGGCGGGGCTCACCTACAGCATCACGAATCAGGATCTTTCGAATCTCGAGCCGACGGTCGAAAATCTGTTCAAGAGCGGAGTCACCTCCAGCGTGACCGCTTCCCTCTCGTGGGATACCCGAAACCGCGTCTTTGAACCTTCCAAAGGATCGTTCCTCCGTGCCTCCGAGGAGGTGGCGGGGGGGCCGTTCGGCGGGCACGCCGATTACTCCAAGAGCGAACTCGACGGGAGCTGGTATTTTCCGGCGGCCGATCAGAGCACGATGCCCCTCATCGGCGGGTCGGTCTTCGCCCTTCATCTGAATCTCGGGTTTGTGGCTCCGATCAAGGAGAACGAGCGTGTGCCGCTCTTCGAGCGGTATTTTCCGGGCGGGATCTTCAGCATCCGCGGCTTCCAGCTGCGGTCGTTGGGCCCGAAGATTCGGGTGGCGTCGACGACCGACGCCGGCGGGTTCACGACGACCGACTTCGTGATCGGCGGGAACAAGCAGGCGATCTTCAACGCGGAGTACATCTATCCGATCGTCCGGGCGGCGAACATCAAGGGGGTCTTCTTCTTCGACATGGGGAACGCCTTTGACAACGGCGAAAGCATGTTTACGATCACCGGCCAACGCCAGAGCGCCGGGTTCGGGATCCGTTGGTTTTCGCCGATCGGGCCGCTCCGTTTCGAGTGGGGGTTCCCGCTCGACAAGAAGGAAGACGAGAGCCGTGTGGTGTTCGATTTCACGATCGGTTCCATTTTTTAGGAGGTTTGAAATGAGAAGAGTTCATGTAGTCGCCCTGTTGTTGAGCCTGCAGCTGATCGCCGTTCCCGCCGCCCGTGCGGTGGAGGCGAAGATCGGGATCGTAAACATGCAGGACATCCTCGACACGGTCGAGGAGGGGAAGAAGGCGAAGGGGCAGCTCGAGCGCGCGGTGACGGAGCGGAGGAAGTCGCTCGACGATCAGCAGAAGGAATATAAGCGGCTGGCGGAGTCCTACGAGAAGCAGAAGCTGGTCCTGGCCCCCTCCGCGCTGGAGGAGAAGCGGAAGGAGCTTGAAACCAAGAAAGAGGATCTCCAGCAGGCGGTCATGAGCGCCCAGGCCGACATGCAGAAGAAGGATCTGGAGCTGACCGGGGAGATCATCAAGAAGATCCGGCAGGTGGTCGAAAAGATCGGCCGCGACGGGAACTACACGATGATCGTCGAGAAGAACGAAGGTGGGATCGTCTTCAACAAGGACGCCGCCGACGTCACCAAGCAAGTGATCGACGAGTTCAACCGGATGTTCGGCAAGAAGTAGAGAAATTCCCCGTTCTATGGCATGAAGTCCCACGTAGGCGCGTGGCTCAGTGGGAGAGCGCTTCCTTGACACGGAAGAGGTCGGCAGTTCAATCCTGCCCGCGCCTACCATTTCTTTCTCTGGTATGATCGTTTAGGCATGGAACCGGCGATTCATATCGAACAGCAGAAACTCGCGGACTATTGTCGGCGGCATGGAATTCAAAAACTGTCGTTCTTTGGTTCCGTTCTAACGGCAGATTTCGGCCCGGATAGCGATGTCGACGTGTTGGTCGAGTTTAAGGTGGGCCAGGTTCCCGGATTTCTCCGCCTGGGCCAGATGGAAGAAGAACTGTCGGTTATTCTCGGCGGCCGAAAGGTCGATCTGGTAACTCTCAAGGCCTTGAATCATAGGATCCGAACGACCGTTCTCAAGCAAGCCAGAGTCCAGTATGCCGAAGGATGACCTCGTCTACGTCGGCCACATGCTGGATATGGCGACGAAGGCCATCGATCTTGTATCCGGCAAGACACGGAAGGATTTCGACCGGGATGAGCCTCTGCGTTTAGCGCTAACGTATCTTGTCCAAGTCGTGGGGGAAGCTGCCAGGCGTGTGTCGTCGAAAACTGTGAAAGAGCACCCAGAGATTCCGTGGAAAGCCATTGTAGGGATGCGGCACAAGGTGGTTCACAACTACATGGGCGTAGACGAGGATGTCTTGTGGGATACCGTGACTCATGAATTGCTCCCGCTCGTCAAGGACTTGAAAAAGCTCTGCAGCTGATCCTGCCCGCGCCTACCAATTTTCCCCCTTACGGAGTCGTCGTCTTTGTCTTCAGAAGTGCCTTCGTGACCGCTTCGATCGCCTGGGTCGAGTAGCGGAAACGCGGGAAGGCGATGTCGACCGTGCTGTGGATCACGATTCCGCCGTGGAAGTCCATGTTTGTAATGAACGGCGAATCAGCTTTGCACGGATTTTTCGAGCAAACCGGCGTGGCCGTGAGTAGATCGGGCAACGTGTCGAGCAGGACGGTCGCGCCAAAGATGTAGCTTTCACCCGCCTTGGCATATTGCGTGTCAGAGAAGAAGTCGGCTGCCCCGCCGCTTCCCTCGACGATCACGAGCCCCTTGAAGAGGAAGTTCCGGGAGACCTGGAACTGCACGTTCCGGATCAGGAGGATCCCGTTCCCTTCGAGGTTCTCGAGCGCGGCGCTTCCGGTGGCGCACCCGGAACCGATGCTCCTGCCGGGGGCGAATTTGATTTCGGCGCCGGCGACTCCGTCGACCAGGATGATCTTCGGGTCGTCGGCCGTTCCCCACTTCCCTTTTTCGTCGTCGAAACAAAACCGGGCCGGGGCAGCGTAATGGACGTCAGCGAATGCGGATACCTTTTCGACGAAGCTCTTCCACGCGTCCGCCTTGATTGTGTTGTCGGAGACCATCGATCCGGGCGCGGCATTGGGGGAGGAGTGGCCGCGGGGCCTCTGGTACGCTTCGGTGTACCCGGAGTTGTGATGAACGACCACGGAGGCGGCATCGTCCCAGGCAATGCCATAGACCGCCGTATCGTCATCTTTGGCGAGAACCTCATCCTTGCAGGCCCAATTCGATTGATTGGTGTTCTGGCAGGTCGGGATCTCGTAGTCGCTTCCATCGATGAAGAACGGTGAAGTCGGTTTGATCGGGTTGGTGCAGTAGCTGGAAATCTTGTTCGTGCACCCGGCAAGCTCGAAGTTGGCCATCGGATTGGGGCAGTTGGCGGGGTCGGAACAGACGACCGAAATGGCGGCCGAGATCTTCGGCAGCTTCACGATTGTGGTCCCAAGCGAGTTGTTATTCTTGTCGTCGATGCTCGCCGAGCAGGCCGCCAGTACGGTCGAAAGCAGTAGGAGAGTGGCTAGGCTTTTCCCCACGAGGGGAAGAGGAGCAAGGGTTGTGCCGCACGGCATGGTGTATAACAAACTGGGTTTGTTGGGATTTCTTCCAGCCCGCTATTTCGACTATGCAAAGAATAGCCGACACATGCCTGAGGGTTGCTCACCTAATAAGACGGGCGCGGGGGGGTTTTAAAAAAACCCCCGCCCCCACCCCCCTTGCATGCGGGGTTGTGGGTTAACGGGTGGGTTTTGGGGGGGTTTTTGGGTTGACGG
>JAZDDX010000001.1:0-59459 GCA_043809315.1 Pseudomonadota bacterium | reverse complement strand
GAACACGGCCGTTAAGCACTTCGGAGCCGATGGTACTGCTAGGGAAGCTTAGTGGGAGAGTAGGTCGCTGCCGCATTAAATAAGACGCCCGATCAGGCAACTGGTCGGGCGTTTTTTTCAATCCTCTTCGACGTCGCAATCCATCAAGGACAGGAGAAATCGATCGTACTGGAATTCCCTTGAACGCTGTTTCGATAACTAGTCACAGATACCGCGGCAGAAACGAAGGGGTACGTTGGCGGAGAATTTCCTACGGCAACTTTTAACCGCCGGACAGAGTCCGGCAACCAGGAACACGTTTTCTTGGTGAGCGTTGTCGTCACGCAGAATTCATAAGAAATGCCGGCACCTGTCGGATCGGAGGCGGGAGGATCCCATGCGACATACTGGATACAGGCATAGACACCCATCCCCGGACTCAGCTTTGTCTGTTCTTCAATCCGGATATTCCGTGGCGCACTCGGCACACCCGGAGTCGGCGTTGGCGAGGGTGTCGGCGTCGCGGTCGGCATAACGGGCAGGACTCTGCCTGGAGAACAAGCCGTGAGGGCGGCCGCAGAATTAGGGAGACAGGCGGTGTTCGCGCCAAGAGATTCGTTCACGCCCTGCTTATCAGCGGCAAGATCCACATTCGATCCTCCGCAGCCGATGAACCCGAAAACGAGCAGAACCGGAATAAGCCGTGAATTTTTCATTTTGAGTCTCCAGCCCATTAAATGAGCAGAAACCGTGCCAACATTTTTTCACAAGATTTCAGGGGTTTAGGCTGTGCGTTTCTAGGCAGTCGGAACCATGGTTTTCCGTTCCCCCCCTTGCCGGGTAAATCCAACCGGAGTGGTCACACCCGTCCCGAACTTGCAGGTAGTACAACGACAGCGTCGAGCGGGTACCCGCGAAAGCGGGTGCGAGACGCTCACCATACAAGTTGGGAGAAGGTCACCTCCCGAAAAAATCTATTGGTACGCTCCTATCGTGGGAGTTCCTATTACAGGGTTGCCGTCCAAATCGACGGTCCATTCCGGAATACTGATCCCAGAATTAATGGCCGGACTGCCCGTCTGAAGATGGTAATTTCCCGCGGAAGGGTTGACAAACAATGGATCTGCCGTCTTCTCTCCAGTTATCGTCGGACTTGTTCCAAGCCATGCGGTATTGAAGTCGAAAGCGGACGCGATCGTTTTAGTAATCGAATCAGAAATTATTGCATAACCCGGTGGAGATGCGTTTGGATCCCATTTTATTGTCGTGTTTGAGGTGTAGTACCCTTCTCTAATTCTGGTTGTCGTGAGTTGACTGAAATATAAATTATTCTGGAAATAATTCTTTGTCTTGATGCTGTTCAAACTGTGAGTATAGCTGGGAACATACGTTCCATCCTTATATGTGATGTTTACGCCATTCGGGGTACCGATCCAGACCACGCCGCCAAAAATATTGTTTTGAATTTTCGAATCTTGAAAACCCCACTGACCTTTCCCAGAAAAGTATATCGTGGGCGTGCTGTCTGTAGTTCCCGTTAACCACCCCATATAGAATGCATAGAATGCCGATGACGAACGAGGAACAATGGTGTTGTGATAAATCGAACTGTTGCGTGTGTTGTAGATTATTAGGGGAATATCTTGCACATTCGTTATCAAGTTTCCCCTTACAGTAATGTTGTCCAAGGTATATCTTTGCGGCTGCAACTTGAAACCGTTGCCGTTCGGGTTGCTGCAAATATTGTACTCGATGAGAAGGTTATTGCCTTCCGCAAAGTCCAGGCAGGTTCCTCTCGTGTTCGAGGCACTGGGATCGCCTACAGGATCAAGTATTTTATTGTGGTGGATCCATGCGTTGCCTGTCGTGACCACAAAGTGAATGGAGGCACCATAATTTGTGTTCTTGAACGTGGAATACCCGATCTCAATGTCATGCGTGTCATAAAAATCCCAGTTTTCTGCCGAAACCTCCGTTGCGTCCCACGTAGTTACAAGATGTGTTTCTTCTGCGCCTTCAGCGCCGTCCACCGTGATATTCAGGAACTTGATGTGATGGATGCCCGGGTCGTATCTTGATCTCAAATAGATCTGTCCTCTAAATTCGATATCTCGAATTATGAAGTACGATGCGCTTCTCATGGCTAATGCTTTCTCCATGGGAGAATTCAGCATGCTGATGATCGGCAGGGGCAAGGCCGAATTGCCGTATGATCCCAACGTGATATAGGCGTCGGGCGCGCCCGCCTTGCCAATCGGAATCTCAATCGCTCCATAAGAACCGGGAACGCCGCTGGGGGCCCACCTCTCGCCTCTTTTAAGTAATATTGAATCTCCTGGTTTTATGGAGCTCCAAGCATTTCCCGTATTCCAGCTTTGGATCTTGACCAATGTCTTCCACGCCGCACTTGGAGATTTCCCGTCATTCGCGTCATTACCCAAAGTTGCATCAATATAAAAATGGACGGAACTGGCGATGGCCGTAGGCGTCGGCGTCGGTGTGGCGGTCGCGCGGGGTGTCGCGGTGACACCCGGGGTCGCGGTCGGCGTCGGTGTGGCGGTCGCGGTTGCACCTGGGGTTGCGGTCGGCGTCGGTGGATTCACGGGCCCCGTCGTGGCGGAGACGATATTCGAGTACGGCGTGTATCGGATCGTCCCGTTACTGAAAGTCCGGCCCGCCCGCACACGATAGAAGAACGTGGTCGCCGGCGTGAGGCTCCTATCCGAATACATGGTCGTGTTTCCCGCAACTCTCCGGATTTCCGAGAAGCCGCCATCGGGCGCACCGCTTCGTTCGACCGAATAGAAGCCGGCGCCTCGAACGGAGGTCCAGCGGATGACGATTTCGGTGGGCGAAACGGAGGTGGCGGTCGTGGTGCTCGAAATGTTCTGCAGGAAAATCACCGCGCCTTCGTTGAATGATTCCACGATCGAGTAAAAATCGGAATCCCGTGAGGGGGGGAGATCGATCGTATTGCCGCAACCTCCGAGCCAGAACACCCCTCCCGCGAGGACGATGGAGGCCGCGAATATCGGTCGGAAGGTCATAAGAACGGGTCTTGCGGTGAATAATTGCACGCACCGTGCCATCGAACAAGCCTGCAATATTAGGAGGTTGGAGGTTAACGAACGGAAGAGAACTATGAAAACTTTTTCGATAGCCAGGAAAAAATGTGCGTTCTGTTGCGGAAAGGTTACTACGTAGCTTCAAGTGGCGCTCCCCACTTAAAGCCGTCCTTCAAATCTTCCACGTTGCCTCTCCTTTCCTTCACTGACTTAGAAGGTCCCGCATCCCATCGTAGTCGAACAGGTTCGCCATCCGCCGCAGTCCGGTGGCCAGATTCGAGTCCGTGATCCCATAAGCGGGAAACAACCCTCGAGATTAGGTTTCCCTGGGAGCAATCCCCTAAAGGGCTGTTGGAGACTACAACGTTGATAGGCCGGGCGTGGAAGCGCTGTAAGGCGTGGAGCTTACCGGTACTAATTGCCCGTGAGGCTTGGTCATTGAATTGACAGGACATCCAAAGAGAATCGTATGCAATTGAAAACGACTTGCGGTGGCTATATCGGAGTGGTCACACCCGTTCCCATCCCGAACACGGCCGTTAAGCACTTCGGAGCCGATGGTACTGCTAGGGAAGCTTAGTGGGAGAGTAGGTCGCTGCCGCATTAAATTAGAAACGCCCGATCTGGAAACGGATCGGGCGTTTTCATTTCTTGACCGGTCACAAATGCTCCGCTACAACGCGTCAAAAAGGAGCCAGGATGAAAAAAATTGTCTTCCCTGCCCTGTTACTGTCCGTCCTCGCGGCCCAACAGGCCCGTGCCGACGAGTGGCGAATCTACCTGCGAAGCGTCAAGGCTGGCACTCTCAGCGACTGCAAGGCGAGCGACCTGCGGCTGAACAATCTCGTCGTCACTGTTGATGTGTGTGAGAAAAGAAAGAATCCCAACCGTTCGGAGTGCGAAGTGAGCGACGTGCGCTTGTTCGACGAGGTCCGGATGCGGAACAATACGTGGGTGCAGCTTTTCACCGAGGTCGCCGACCCGCATCTTTCGATCCCTGAGACGGAATTGCTGGACCGCCAGTTGCTCTTCACGCTCTATGACACGGTTCTCTGTCAGGGCAAGAAAAACACTCAGAGCTTCAAGCTTGGATCGATCCGCGTGGAGCCGGTGAGCGGGCAGAAGGTATCGATTCCAGGAAAGGATGGTTTCGGCGCCGAAGTCAAGGTACTGAAATATCCATCGTGACCGCCCCGAACACCGCTTCCCATCCCGAACACGGCCGTTAAGCCCATCGGAGCCGATGGTACTGCACGGGAAGCTTAGTGGGAGAGTAGGTCGCTGCCGCATTAAATAGAAACCCCGCTCGAAAAATCGGGCGGAGTTTTTTCATTTCAACGCGAAGGGAGCATGTGCCATTCGGCTTCAAGAATCAGCGTTCCGTTCGGGTGGCGTCGGGCTGAGCAATGTATTGATACGCCTGTCGGACATGAAGCCAGGTCAGATAGGGCTGCAGGACCAGAAGACCGGTCAATCCGTAGATTCCTGCCAACATCCGGATCTCCCCAAGGCTTTCCCATCTCGTCCGCTCCCCCTCCAGACAATGGCGTAGATGGAACTTCCAAGCGAAGTGCGAAGCCGTTCCTGTTACGGTGAAGATCACACCGAATGCAAGGGCAGCTTTGAGATCGTCTCGATTGGGATGCCCCTCAAGAAAGGATTTCAAGGAGCGTCCCGAGGCGATCAAGAATGTGACCCCGGAAATGACGGCCTGCAATCCATGCCCGGGACCCGAATGGAGGAAGATGGGAGCGCTGTCCGGATTGGACTCCATGCAGCGCCGGATTCTTCTCCAGGACTCCTGAACAAAGCCGCGCGAAACTGAAAGCGTTTCCGATACGGCTTGACCTAACGGTATGGCAATTCGGGAAAAAGCTTCGAGAAACCTTCGATCCCGTCCGAGTTCCGCAACACGCCTGGCAAGCAAGTCGGAATCAAGCGGCATCCCCTGCGGGGAGATTAGACCATATTCCAGATAGAGACCGAAAAGCCCGGCCTGCACCCATCCAAGTCCTGTGACCTCCGAACCCACATCGGGACAAACCTCTTTTTGGGATACCGCAAGTTCGGAGAGTCTAAGGTAGAGCGCAATTTTGAAATCGTCGATCGTCTCCCGAACGAAGCCGGCCGCATCCTCAACCCCCTCCTCGAACGAATGAACCCCGGCCCGAACCCCCTCTTGAACACTTCCGGTCTGACAAAGCTTAACGATAGCCACATAGAAGGCTGTGAAGGCCAGAGCTGTGACCACAACAACGGCCCCTCCTTCCAAAACTCCCCCGTCCGCTGAGGCTTTGGCTTCTCTTAAATTTTCCAGGCGGAGCGGGGTGAAGATGATTGCTGTTGCCAGAACAAGAGAAATAAAACGACGCACGGACGATTTCCTTTCGCCAGCATTATCTGGATCAAGTTCTAGGGTCGCCCGATCCGCTCGGGCCTCTCAGCCGCGTACAACGCAGCTCCCCAACTAATTCATCGGATGTATCAGACTTCAATTACAATGGAAACAACCTGAAGTGCGCCCCTTCGACTGAACAGTTTGAGTCATAAGATTAGGTAGGCCTGACACGACCTTTAAAGATGGGGTAAAAAATGGTCGGGCGTTTCCTTGCTGGGTACCTACCGCCCCACCGCCACACGGACCTGATTACCCGCGAAGTAGCCGCCGCCGGAGCCGACCCATGTCACATAAAGTTCGGATCGGTAGACAGCGAGTTGGGCATCATATCCAAAAAGGCCGCCGCTATCGACCGAGGTCCAGATCGGGGCAGTATCGTTTCCGTTGTAGACTGAGATCCGAACGAGACCTCCGTTGTCCCACGACCGGTAGAGCTTCGAGTTGAATACGGTGAGCTGCGGGTTGTTTCCCGAATAGGCCCCTCCATCTACGATGCTCCAATTCGGGGCGGCGTCGTTCCCGTTGTAAACCGCGATGCGGATGCGAGGCAGGATGTCCGGTCCGTATTCCCACCAGGTCGCGTAGAGCTTGGAGTTGAGCGCGGTGAGCTGCGGGAAGGTGCCGGCGGGGGCTTTGTTGATCCCGACCAGCCCTCCTCCGTCGACTGAAGGCCAAGCGGGGGCGGCGTCGTTCCCGTTGTAAACCGCGACCCGGACCTGCCAGTCGCCGGACGAATTATGTTCAGCCCAGGTCGCGTACAGCTTCGTACCCAGCACAGTGAGTTGGGCGGAGGACGCGTGCTTGGTAGGATCACGGTTCAGACCGTTCGCGCCATCGACGGCGACCCAGACCGGGGCGGAATAGTTCCCGTTGTAGCGCGCGGCTCGAATCACCAAAATGTCAGAACCGTTCTTCTCCTCCCAGACCGCATAGAGTTTGGCGTTGAACACGGTGAGCTGAGGCAAGAAAGCATATTTGTTTGGATCCCGATTCAGACCATTCGGGCCGTCCACAAATCTCCAGACAGGGTCTGGTGGAGGGGGGGGAGGGACAGAGCTCGGTGTGGGAGGGGGAATATACCCCGCAACCCGAACTACATACTGGACTCCTTGGGTGTACTCCTCCCAAGCCGCATAAAGCTGCGAGTTGAACTCCGTGATCTGGGGATGTGAAGCCCCATGGGCCGGATTTCCGTTCAGACCGTTGGTGCCGTCCCCGTCGATCGAAAAAAACTCGTTCCCCGATGCGCCGAAATATTTCGAAGCGCGGATCTGGGCCGAAGTGGGGTTGAACTCCGACCAGATCGGATGAAGCCCGCGATAGATTGGATCGGTACAAACGCCGAGCTGGGGAGAGAATCCGTTCTGGTAGCGATCATGGTTGATGCCGTACGAGTTCCCGCCATCCACGTAAGCCCAGCTCGAGATTTCAGTGGGCGTCTCGCTGGGGGTGGAGGTCGGCGTTGCCGTTGCAGTGGCAGTCGGCGTTACCGTCGGCGTCGCTGTTCTCGTAGGGGTGGAGGTAGGGGTCGGTGTGACCGTGACTGTTCCGGTCGGTGTTGGCGTCGGTGTCGCGGTTCGCGTGGGGGTCGGCGTCGGCGTCGCGGTTCGCGTGGGGGTCGGCGTCGGCGTCGCGGTTCGCGTAGGAGTCGGCGTCGGCGTCGCGGTTCGCGTGGGGGTCGGCGTCGGCGTCGCGGTTCGCGTAGGAGTCGGCGTCGGCGTCGCGGTTCGCGTGGGGGTCGGCGATGGGGTCGGTGTCTGTGTCACGGTGGTTAAAGGCGTCGGGGTTTCCGAGGGGGTACCGGACGGTGTCGGCGTGGAGGTTACCTCCGGAGTCGCGGTCGGTTCACTTACCGAAGTGGAAGTCCGGGAGGAGATCTCGACCGTTCCTCCCCAACAGCCGGAAAGACCGAGAAGCCCGAATAGGCCCAGAGCGAGTATCAGTGCTGATCTGGCAAAGGTCTTCATAAAGCCCGGCGGCGGGCTTCCTTACCCTAGAATGAAGCATAAGGTGTGCCACCGAAAAGAGCGGTTAAGTAGCTGTTTTGCCTATGGGTGCTCGAACCGGTCGACTGTCGATTGCCGCTACTTTTTGCGTGGTTGGTGAGGCGTTCTCGCTTGAATGCTATCGGTTCGCAAGCCCCGCAATTAGTTCAAACCTTAGGAGGCGGACCCCTTTTGTAACTACTTGACATTCAAGTCGAAAGACTTGGAACGACTCTTGCTAAAGAATAGTCCATGAAGAGATTTTGGATCCTCTCTCTGGCCGGTTGGATCGGGCTCTTGGCCGGAACCGCATCGGCGGCCGGGAACTTTGGTGGGTGGATCACCGCTTACTGGATGCGTTCCAGCGTCTGGGACGTCCCTCCGAAAAATATCGATTTCAGCAAGATGACTCACATCGTTCACTTCACGACGGAGCCGACCCAAACCGCTCCGTACTACACCGTCCAAGACATGGAGCTGGACAACGACGGAAGCGGCGTAAGCGATCAAGTTGAGCTTCTCAATTACGCGCACGCCGGCGGGGTCAAAGTGCTTCTCTGTCTCGGAGGGGTCGGCGGCGACTGGGACGTCAACATGACGTACGTCACCTCGACTGACGGGCTGGCCACGACGTACGTGAACAACGTCCTGAGTTACGCTAAATCCAAAGGGTATGACGGGGTCGACATCGACTGGGAGGTCCCCGATACGGCCGATCTCCAGAACTTCATTCGATTGATGACGAAGCTTCGCGCCGGACTGGATGCCTGGCAGGACGCCACCCATCCCAAAGGGATTCTGACGATCGCGGTCCCCACTTGGGCCACGCGGAAAGGGTACGACGTCCCGACGCTGAACGCGACGGCCGATCAGGTCAATCTGATGACGTACGACATGGAGAAAGATTTCGACTACATCGGGTTCAACTCGGCGATCCGGAAACCGACGACTTATCCGAACTACGATGCCTACGACATCGACTACCGATATCTCAAAGGGCCGGACGGTTGGATCACGAAAGGCCTCCTTCGCAGCAGGATCGGGATCGGGCTCCCGTTTTACGGTCACCGGTGCAACGGGAACACGGCGCCGGGGCAGACCCGGATCTGTTCTTCGTGGAGTGACGTGAAGTACGAGGCGGCGTTGGCCCTCAAGAACGAGAGCGGCTCCGTATCCAATTGGGACAGCGAGGCACAGGTCCCCTGGATCGGAAACAACGCGAGCAATTATTTCATCACGTACGACGACAAGGCGAGCATCGCGGCGAAGGTGAACTATACACGCACGGAGACCCTCGGCGGCGTGATGATCTGGG
This sequence comes from Pseudomonadota bacterium, assembly GCA_043809315.1. Classification (GTDB taxonomy): domain Bacteria; phylum Bdellovibrionota_G; class JALEGL01; order JALEGL01; family DATDPG01; genus JAZDDX01. The sequence continues at coordinate 50,717 of JAZDDX010000001.1, read as the reverse complement.
AGCTCTGGTACGACACCATCAAGGCGGGCGGAAAACCGTACACCCACCCGCTGTTGGACGCCGCGGCCGCCGCGTACCAGGCGGATCCGCCCCCCCCCGACACCACCCTCCCTTCGGTCACGATCGATTCCCCCGCGAACAACACGACGACGAACGCCTCGTCGATCGCGGTGTCCGGCACGGCTTCCGACAACGTGGCGCTCTCTTCGGTCCAGGTTCGCGTGAACGGCAGCGCATGGCAGAACGCCTCCGGCACCGGGAGCTGGTCGTTCACCGCTTCCCTCGCGGTCGGCGTGAATTCAATCGACGTTCAGGCAATCGATACGTCGAACAATCTTTCGACGATCCGGACGGTCAACGTCACCCGATCGAGCGATCCCCCTCCTCCCGACACCACCAGCCCGACCGTCGCCATCGGCTCTCCGGCGAACAACGCGACGACCACCGGCACGTCGATCTCGGTCACCGGAACCGCTTCCGATAACGTCGGCGTGACCCTCGTTGCGGTCCGGGTGAACGGAGGCTCGTGGCAGAATGTGAACGGAACGAGCGCCTGGTCGGCCAGCATCTCCGTTGCGTTGGGGTCGAACTCCATCGAAGCCCAGGCGTCGGACGCCGCCGGGAATAAATCGACGATCCCGTTGGTGAACGTGACGCGCTCCCCGGCGAGCTATGAACTGGTCTACTCCCTTTCGGCCAACCGCTCGAACCCGATCCCGCTCGGGGGTGCGACCCTCGAGCCGGGCCGCGCGGTCTATGTGTTCGTGACGTCGGTGACCGGAATCACCAAGGTCAGCTTTCGTCTCGACGGAGGCTTCGTTCGGGACGAGAACTACACGCCGTGGGACTTCCAGGGGGGAGAAACAACGGCGGCGAATCCGTGGATTCCTTCGCCGGGGAACCACGAGATTTCGGGCACGGTAACCGCCAGCTCGGCCAGCAACGTAAGCGCCTCCTTTACGGTAAGCGCTTCCCCTCCTCCAGCCGACACGGTCGCTCCGACCGTCTCGATCGCCTCTGTCCCGGCGACGACCGACCGCTCCTCCCTCGTCGTGACCGGTTCCGCTAGCGACAACCGCGAGCTCCGATCGGTCTCCGTCCGTGTCAACGGCGGTGCCTGGCAGATCGCCTCCGGGACCTCCTCCTGGTCGGCGACGGTTCTACTTTCCGCCGGCGAGAACCTGATCGAAGCAAGAGCGGTCGACGCCTCCGACAACCTCTCGGTTCTTGCGCAGGCCCGGATCACATTCGCCTTGGGGAACTTCGTTGTACAGGAGGACCCGACTCCGACTCCATCTCCGAAGGCGGTGGTTTCCAGCGGCGGGTGCTCCGTGCCGTCCAGCGCGGCTTCCGGCCCTTGGTGGATTCTGGTCCCCTTGCTGGGGCTCCTCCAGCGCAGGATGAAACAAATCTAAGCGCCGTCGCCGATCACCCCAACGATCATCGGTATTTGCCTGCCGCGGCGCGCTAGCTCTTCTGTTCCGCTCTGCAAGGCCGGGAACGTCTCTCCCGCCATTTCGCGATCAAAATGGCTCCGGCCGATCTGATCGAAGCCTGCCTTGTTAAATGGAAGTTCGCCGAGTTGATGCGTCGCCACTCGGTCCCCGCGCCGAAAACTTTCCTCCCGGAGACGGAAGCGGATTTGGACGCCGTCACCCGCGAAATCGCGTTGGCGTATACGCAGCGCCGTATGCCGTTCCCATCCCGAACACGGCCGTTAAGCCCATCGAAGCCGATGGTACTGCACGGGAAGCTTAGTGGGAGAGTAGGTCGCTGCCGCATTCATTAAGCAAGGGGTCGGGCGTTTCTTTTCTTTCAGAGTGAAACTCTCATCATCGACTGTCCGCTTCTTGCAGCGCCTTGAAACAGGTGACTGTGTTGTACGTCAGCCAGCTGACGATCCCGAAGAGCTTGCTGCCGTCCTCCCAAAGATAGTGCCCCGAGCGGTCGTGCGGAAAGAAGTCCGCCGCAATCGAAAGCGCGAAAAACCCAGCCCCCAGGGCAAGAATCAAGTAATTGCTTTTGAGAATGAATTTCCGAAAGCGAAGGGAGTAAAACATCGTGAGGACCAGATACAGACCGTAAACCCAGGCTTCCGAGATCCGGAGAAAGTACGGCACCAGTTTCTCGTGAATCTGAAGTTGATCGTCCGCTAGAACCAGGAGCGTGAGAGCCACGGTGGCAAGACAGAACTGCGAGAACTCCCGCAAATCTTTCCTTTTTCGCGAGAGAGCATGTGAAAAAAGACAGACGGCCGCCGTGGCGCCCCAGAGCACGATTCCGAAGGTCGAGACGATCCCGACGTAGAACGGAGCATTCATCGTCGCAGCCGGATCGATCGTGAAGATCCTGATCGGGATTCCTTTGGCCATCCGGATCACGACCAACGCGAACGGGATCAACGACGTCGCGGCAAAGACAACGAACAGCGTCCGCCGGAGCGATTTGAACTGCGAAAGAAGGTCCCGCGCGATCCTCACCGTGGCATTTAAGCACAACCCGAAGATTTTGGGATGGGTAGGAAAGCTTCGTGGAAGAGCCGGCGACGAATCGCTCGCAGCCATATTCTCCAGTGGCTTCAATAGGTTTTGGTGCCTTGCGTTAACATCCGCCTTGGCGTATACGCAGCGCCGTATGCCGTTCCCCTCTTCCCAACGGCTTTATCTTCTTGTTTCGCTAGGGATCTTCCTCGTCGGATTCTCCTCCGCAACCGCGGAGACGACCGGTTGGCTCCAATCCACACCCTCCCCGGACCGTTATTGGCAGGCAACTCTCGGGGGAGAATGGGATTTCCTCTCCGACGAAGGACCCCCGCTCAACGGAACCGATTGGCAGGAGGTTCATTACAGCATCGGGTATGTGGACAAGAGCCGGTTCGCCTTGATCTTCAGTCACAGGATTCCGGCCCGAACCAGCCAGTTCGACCAGGTGCTCGGGCTGGAGGGGTACCTCAAGGTCTACGGTCCGCTATGGCTTCGCGGTTTGGTCGCTCCCAGTCCCGACCACGACTTCGTCTATCGCGTTCGGACCGATGCCGAACTGGAACTCTATCTCCGAAATCTCTCGTTCGGCGCGGGATACTATTTCCTCAAATACAACACGACGGACATCCACACGATTACGCCGTTCGTCCGCTTCTACTGGCGTAATCTCCAATTGGATTTCCGATACCTCAACATTTTCGAAACGGCGGCGGACAAACATTTCAACGCCTTTTCGGTTCGTCTCCAGAACGACTTCGACGATCGATGGGTTCGTCCTTTCGTCGGGACCGCCGTCGGAAGCCGCATCTTCGGAATCTTAAGCCTCCAGGGATCCCCCAGTCAGGACGGATTCCTGGTCTACGGCGGGAACCGCTTCGGGCTCACCCCGCGGCTGGATTGGACCCTTTACGTTTCCTTTGCCCGAGAGAACCCGGCCTTTGAGTACATCGGCCTGGGAACCGAGGTCGGTTTGAAGTTTTAAAGGAGGCCCAGTGCATGTCTTTCATCCAGAACAGTATTTCCCGGTCGCGTTCTTCGTCATCATCCTCGTCAACCTTTTGTCGGTCTTTGCCCTGGTGATCGGCAAGAGCTGGCGAAGCGTCCATATCCAACGCTCGAATCATCGCATAGCGAAGGTCGTGGATCGGATCATCGCGAATTACAGGGTCTCTGGCTCCAAGGACGATCCATCCATCGCCCGGCAGCTCTCGAAACTCAATCCGGGAGAACTTCGGAAAGCCGCCGAGCGGCTGAACGGCATCAGCAGCTTCGGTTTGTGCGATCTCCTCTGTCGCGTGCTGGTTCGGAACGGAAGGATCGACCCCGTCCTCCGGAGCGCGTCGGACGGACCGAGATGGAATCGGATCGATGCCTTGATCACCCTGGGCTACCTGCGCCATGCGCCGGCCATGCGTCTGTTGAGACGGGCACTCCTGGATCCAGATTCGGATGTCGTTTTCGCCGCGGTTTCCGCGCTCAGCACCTGGAATACGAAAGGGTCGGTGGAAACCCTGATTCTTCTCCTGTCGAAAGGGTCCCCCGTCAACCCGTCCCGTCTGGCGGCTGCCATCGAGGTTTCTTCGGCCGACGTTTCCGATGCGCTCCGCCGCAAGGCACTTTCCGCCGATCCGGTGAGCCAGTACTGGGCCGCGACTCTCCTGGGACGATACCCCAGCGCCGCGTCCCGGGCCGCGTTGAAGACTCTCCTGGCCAGCCCGAACCCGAATGTTCGAGCCGCGGCGCTTACGAGCCTCGGTAAAATCGGGGACGGCATCGATAACGGATCGCTCGTTTCGGCTCTCTCGGATCCAGAGTGGTTCGTGCGGGCGCAAGCCGCACGTGCCTGCGGCGAACAACGGGTCGTCGCGGCCCTTCCCAAACTGTCCGTTCTTCTGAGGGATTCGGAGTGGTGGGTCCGAGCCGACGCCCGGGAAGCGATCGAGGCCCTGGGCCCTCCTTCGATCGATCATCTGCTTCGAACGCTGGCGGACAACGACCGGTTCGCCCGTAACATGGCCGCGCAAGCCCTGGACAACATGGGGTATGTCGACTCGGCCATCTGGGACCTTCACAAAGAAGATGAACACCGGGAACGGGCGATCGAGGCCCTTTCCGCGATCCGCAAAGCCGAAGGAGCCCCGGAACTGGCGGAAAAGATCAGTCGGCTCGATCCGGTCCTGTTCGACCGTCTCAAGAACCGTCTGCAACTCGAGGGAGCCGCATGAGCTGGGGGGAGTTCTTTCACATCAGTTTTATCGTCAGCTTCGGGTATTTCCTCGCGGTAAACGCATACCAAATCGTTGTTCTGCTGGCCTCCTACCTCGAACACCGGTTCCGGGTGAAGCAGGAAGGGTGCGAGAACTTCGACATCGTCCGCGCCTCGGAGTTCACGATCCCGGTCAGCGTTCTCATCCCTGCATACAACGAGGAGAATCTGATCACCGACACGGTGCTCTCGGTCCTGAAGAACGGATATCCGAATTTCGAAATCATCGTCGTCAACGACGGCTCCAAAGATTCGACCCTCGAGCGGTTGAAAACCGACTTCAAGCTGGAACGGGTCACGCTCTTCTATCGCCACAGCATCCCGACTGAGCTGATTCGCGGGATCTTCCGTTCCCGGGAGTACCCGAACTTGATCGTGATCGACAAGGTCAACGGGGAAACGCATGCAGATGCAACGAACGCCGGCGTGAACCTGGCCCGATACCGCTACATTCTGACGCTCGACGCCGACACGATTCTGGAAAAGGGGGCCATTCTCAAGGCGGTTCGGCTGGCGCTCCGGAACCCGCGGGAGGTCGTCGGCGTCGGCAGCTTGATCGGCATCTCGAACGGCTTCGACATCCGGAAAGGGGAGATCCGTCGGCATCGTGTAAACGGAGGGATTCTCGTGAACCTGCAGGTTCTGGAATATCTCCGCGCCTTTCTGATCAACCGTCTCGGATGGAGCCGCGGGAATTTCAACATGTGTGTCTCGGGGGCCTTCTCTCTCTGGCGCAGGGATCTGATCGTGGAGATGGGAGGGTTCCGACGCGATTTCAGCTGCGACGACATGGAGATGACCTACCGGGTTCATCACCATTTCCGGAACAAGAAGATCGCGTATCAGATTCTCTCCCTCCCCGACCCTGTGGCCTGGACGGAGGCTCCATCGAAAACCTACTCTCTCTACCTGCAACGCCATCGCTGGCAACGCGTCACCAACGAGGCGGCCTATCATTACAGGAATATGCTCTTGAATCCGCGATTCGGAACCGTGGGTTGGCTCGGAATGCCGTACATGTGGTTTGCTGAAGTCATCGGCCCCTGGATCGAGCTGTTCAGTTACCTCCTGATTCCGCTCGGTTGGGCGTTCGGCGAACTCAGCTTCGAGCAACTGGGACTCTTCCTCATGTGCTCGGCCGGCCTGTCCTGGACCTTCTCCCTGGTTTCCCTCATGATGTTCGACTCCGCCTACCCCGTGTTCCGGCTCGGAGACATTTTCCGCCTGTCGATCGTCGGAGCCGCGGAGTTTCTCGGCTTCCGGCAGATTCTCTCCATCTCCCGGTTCATGGGAACGCTCGCGAGTTTCAGCGGTTATAAAGGGTGGGATAAGTTCGATCGCGAGAAGAGAGTGGCTTCCGCAGCCTAATTCGGGACACACGACTGGACCCGAATTCCCCTGTATGCTTGCGGCCATGAGCGTTGCTCTGGTGACCGATGTCGCGGGGGTGGTCCGGAGTCTAGGGGATGTCGGGATCCGATCGATCGTGGTGGGGGAATACCCCACCAGCCCGGTCTTCCGGTCGCGGCACTGCATCGAGAGTCACGTTGTCCCGAACATGAGGTACGAGGCCGACGCCGCCTTCGCTTCCCTTCTCAAGATCGGATCGACTCGGACCGACTGCCCGGCCCTGATGACCGGCCGGGAATCGGACGTTCTTTTGGTCTCCCGAAATCGGGAACGTCTCTCCCGCCATTTCGCGATCAAAATGGCTCCGGCCGACCTGATCGAAACCTGCCTGGACAAATGGAAGTTCGCCGAGTTGATGCGTCGCCACTCGGTCCCCGCGCCGAAAACTTTCCTCCCGGAGACGGAAGCGGATTTGGACGCCGTCACCCGCGAAATCGCGTTCCCGATGATCCTGAAACCGTTCTCGCAGGACCTTTGGCTGCAGGATGCCATCTACGCCATCGTTGGGAAGTGGAAAAAGGCGTTCGTCGTCCGCGATGTCGGGGAGTTGAAGCGTTATCATTCGGAGCTGTCGAAGGTCCACCGGGAATTCATGGTTCAGGAGTACATCGGTGGTGGGGATACGGACATATACGAAATGCAGGCGTACTGCGACCGGCCGGGGCATGTCGCAGGATCCTTTTTGCACCGGAAGATCCGCACCTTCCCGAGGGGGTTCGGGCAGAGCAGCTACATCCGATCGTTGCACGACGATCGGATCTCACGGGTGGTGCTGGAGATGCTCGAGAAGATCGATTATCTCGGCGCTGCCGACATCGATCTCAAGGTCGACCCGGCCACCGGTCGCGCAATCATTCTGGAGATCAACCCCCGGTTCGGTCTGGCGTGCCATTTCGCCGCCCGCTGCGGAGCGAACTTCCCCCAAGCGATGTTCAACGATGTCTTCGGATATCCCCCGCCGAAACTGCTCCAGACGCCGATCGAACGGCGCTGGCTCTACTTTCATTTCGACCTCCGTGCCGCCCGGCAATATCGGGAAGCCGGCGAATGGAGCTATCTCGGTTGGCTCCTCTCCCTCCTCCGTCCGGGGATCACCTACTTCCGCTGGGACTGGAAAGACCCGGGGCCGCTCCTTCGGTCGGCCGTCAACTATTTCACCTCCAAGATCCGGAGCCTGTTCACGTGAGACCGATCCCCGCACTGGTGACCGATGTGGTCGGCGTCGTACGAAGCCTCGGCGACGTAGGGATCCCCTCCATCGTGGCCAGCGAGTACCCGCGATCCCCCACCTTTCGATCCCGCCATTGCATCCGTGACGTGCGGTTACCGAACCTCGGGGAAGAGCCGGAACGGGCGGTCGAGATCCTGCTCAAGATCGGCATGGCGTTCCCGGGTCGGCCGCCGATCCTGACCGGACGGGAGTCGGATGTGGCGATGGTCTCCCGCGGCCGCGAACGTCTCGCACCCCTCTTCCGGATCCAGATGGCTCCCATCCCGTTGATGGAAGCGGTCAACGACAAGACGGGATTCATGGACCTCTCGGTTCGTTTCGATCTTCCGGTCCCCCGTTCATGGAGCCCGGAAGTGATTCGGGAGGTCACCTTCCCCTGCCTGCTGAAGCCTCCGGCCCAAGGGTACTGGGCCCGCGAAAAGATTTATTCGATCGTCGGTCGCTGGCGGAAAGGGCTCTTGATCGGAAATCGCGACGATCTGAATCGGGCTGTGGAACGCCTGGCGGCTGCGGATGCCCCCGATTTCATCGTGCAAGAGTTCATCCCCGGTGGGGACGACCAGTTGTTCGACTTTCATGCCTATTTTCCCGCGCCAGGGAAGGTCGCCGGGTTCTTTCTCGGCCGGAAGATCCGGACCAGCCCCCGAACATTCGGTCAGGGAAGTTACACCCGTTCGTGGATCGCCCCGGAGATCTCGAAGGTGGCGATCGAGATCCTGGAACGGCTGAACTACATCGGCCCCGCGAATCTGAATCTGAAACGGGACCCCCGGACCGGTCGGATCCACCTTCTGGAGATCAATCCGCGCTTCAGCATCTGGTGCCATCTCGCGAGCCGTTCGGGGGTGAACCTTCCCCTGGCGATGTACAACGATTGTCTCGGTCTCCCGCTTCCGAAACTGGAGCAGTCTCCCTTGGAGCGACGATGGCTGTACTTCTACTTTGATTGGCGAACCCTGCCGGAGTATCGCAGGGCTGGAGAGTGGAATCGGTGGACCTGGTTCCGATCTCTGCTCTTCCCCCGGGTCACCTTTTTCCGCTGGGATTGGGCCGATCCGCTCCCTCTCCTCGGCTCCCTCTGGCAGTTCCTGGCCGTGCGGGTCGAGCTGCGGCTGCGGCGGATTTTAGGTTATTTTTTTAAATCCCGCGGAGAGAGTTCTGTAAGATAGCGGCAGCTTGAATCGGTCACGTTCCATCCTCAACCGCCTCCCGACGCCGGTGCGCGCGCCGTTCCGTCTCGCTTTTTCGATGGTCCCGTTCCCGTGGAACCTCGGACTCGAGTTCGCGCGTCTTCATCGTCGGTTCTGGAGAAGCCAGCACTGGAGCGCGGACCGACTCGGGGAGCTTCAACTGGAGGAACTTCGGCGGATTGTTCGTGTCGCGGCCCGGAGCGTTCCCGCCTATCGCGAAAAGTTCGCCCAGGCGGGACTGGATCCCGATCGGATCCGTTCGTTCGATGACTTCCGGCGACTCCCGGTCACGACGAAGGGGGAGATCCGGCAGGAACCCGAACGTTTCCGGAGTTCAGCGGTCCCCGGCGCCGCGCTGCTCCAGCATCGGACCAGCGGATCGACCGGCTCACCCATGGTGGTCTATTCGACCCGGGAAGCGTGGCTCGCCGAACGAGCCATGATGTACCGCGGCTGGCGTTGGGCCGGTTTCCGTTCCGGCGATCGGATCGCGACCTGCGTCGGCGAAGCGGTGGAGGGAAGCGACGAACCGACTCGACTCTACCGGAACCGACTCGACCTATCCTCCGGCCGCCTCGATCCGGACGGTTTCGCGCTCTTCACCGAGGCTCTTCGTTCATTTGATCCGCAGTTCGTCCGGACCTACCCGTCGATCGCGCGAGTTCTCGGACTCGAACTCCGTACGCGTGGGATTCGTCTCCCATCCCTGAAAGGGATCTGGACGCAGTCGGAAACGCTCACGCCGGCGATGCGATCCGACCTCGAGACGATTTGGAAAGCACCGGTCCGGGACTATTACGGGCTTCAGGAGAAGTGCGCCGCCATGAGCGAATGCGAGCAGGGAACCATGCACGTTCATGCGGAGTTCGGACTTGTTGAACTCCTTCCGGGCCCGCACCCGGGTCTTTCGAAGATCGTGGCGACCGGTTTCTGGAACCGGGCGATGCCGTTTCTCCGGTACGAAACGGGGGATCTTGCGATCCCGCGAACCGACCCGTGCCGTTGCGGCCGCGCGCTCCCGGTCATCGGAATGATCCAGGGGCGGATGGAAGATCTGCTGATCACCCCCTCGGGAAAGGTGATTGCGGATCTCGACCAGGTGATTTTCCAGGTGGACGGAATCCGGGAGTCACAGGTGATTCAGGAGCGACCCGATTCGATCCGCGTATTGGTGGCCCCCTCCCCTGGCTTCTCCGAGGCGGAGGAGGCGACGCTGCGGAACGTTCTTCAGCTACGGGTCGGAAACGACGTCCGGATCACCATCGAACGGGTGACGGCGGTGCCGCGAACGTCGAGCGGTAAGATCCGCTTCCTGGTGTCGCGCCTCACGGAGCGTGCGTTCCGATGACCGGGCCTCCGACCGAGACTCAGGCAGCCGGCCGCCGGGTGGTCAAGAACTCGCTCTTCATGTTCGGCCAGAACGCCCTGGTCACGGCGGCATCGGTCTTCATCACCGCGTTGATTGCGCGGCATCTCGGAAAAGCGGAATACGGGATTTTCAACTACTGTTTTTCGTTCGTAAGCCTCTTCTACATTCTATCCGCGCTCGGACTCCGCTCGGTGACCGTCCGTGCAGTGGCACAGAAGGGGGGGGCGCTCGAACGTTACGTCGGTCTTGTGATCTCCCTGCGGATGCTCCTGGCCGCCGTGGCGGTACCGATTTTGTTGGTGATCTCCGAGCTGCTTCACACGGATCGAAGGATCCTATTCGGTGTCGGGATCGTTGCCTGGACCGTTCTTTCCAACGCCTTCTCGATGAGTCTCCGCGACATCCTCCAGGGGTTCGAGAAGATGTCGTACGAGGCGGCCTCGGCACTGGTGGTCCGCGCGTTCACGTTGATCGGATCGTTGGCGGTGATCCTCCTAGGGGGAGGACTGTACCCCTTGATCTGGATCTATGCGTTGGGCTCTCTGGCCTCCTGTGCGGTCCCCATGTTCGGATTCCGGCGCCGGAAACTCTCGATCGCTCCCCGTTGGGATAACTTCGAAGCGCTGGCGGAGCTCCGGAAAGGTCTCCCCTTCGCACTGAACGGAATGCTCGCGATCTTCATCGGCAAGATCAATCCGATCCTGCTGGGAAACCTCTCGACGCCGGAGATGGTGGGGGTCTTCTACGCCGCCATCAGCTTCTACACGATCTTCCAGACTATTCCGGACGCCATCGCCACCTCGCTGTTCCCGACCGTGTCGCGCGGGTACACCGACCCATCCGTCCGCGTGGCGCCGATCCTCCAACGGGTATTTTTCTATTGCCTGCTCCTGAGTCTCCCGATTTCGATCGGCGGGATGCTGTGCGCGAATCCGATCATCCGCTTGGTCTTCGGATCGAGATTCCTGGAGGCGATCCCGGTCTTTCAGGTGTTGATGATCGCGCTGCCGTTCGAGTTCCTGAGCCTCCCTTCGAACTATGTCTTGGGCGCCATTCATCGGCAGAATGCGGTTCTCGTGCTCTCGGTCGGTGCGGCCGTGGTCAACGTGACCTCCTGCTTTCTCCTGGTTCCGCGGTATGGAGCCATCGGAACGGCGACAGCCGTCGTCATCACCGGATCGCTCTACGCCATCGGCTCGATCCTGACCCTTTCGAGGTCGTATCCTCTCCGGTCCGAGGGAGCGCGATACATCAAACTCCTGGTCTGTTTGGGGGGGATGGCTGCGGCGCTTTACCCCGTCCGCCATGCCTCGCCGTTTGTTTCGGTGCCTCTGGGTGCGGCAATTTACGGGCTGATGCTCCTCGCGACGCGACTCCTTAGCATCGAACAGGCGATCGATTTCGCACGACAAGCGCTCGGAGGAAGAAAACGAGTTTGAACATTTCGGTTTCAATACTAGACTTCGGCCGATGTGGTTTAGGAAGCCGAGAATCTGCGGAATCGTCGACGGGTACTCCTCCGGAAACCGCCTAGCCCGTGCGTTCCGAAAGCGGGGCTTCCGATGCATTCACATCCAGAGCACACCGGAGATCTTCCCGATCAATCAAAGCGCCTTCCGGCCGCAGGATTTCATCGCCAACCTCCGCCATCTCGGAAATTTCGAGGAGACTCTGGAGAGCGTACGTAGCTATGACCCGAAGGTTTTGATCCCGGGGGCCGAAGAAGGGGTGGAGTTGGCGGATCGGCTCAGCGAGGCCCTCGGTCTCGTGACCAACGGATCGAAATCAAGCCCCGCACGACGGAACAAATTTGAGATGGCGGAAGCGCTTCACCGGGCCGGTCTCCGGTCGATCCGAACGAAGCGGTCGGCGGACTTGAGGGAAATCCTCGAATGGATCGAGCGTGAGACCCCCTTCCCCGTCGTCATCAAACCCCCCGAAAGTTCCGGAGCCGACGGAGTGAGGCTCTGCGGGTCGAGAAGCGACGTGGAGGAGGCGTTCCGCCCTCTCCTTGGAGCGCAGAACCGCCTGGGCGGAATGACCCGCGAGGTCGTGGCCCAGACATTCGTCGAGGGGGAGGAGTTCCTCGTGAACACGCTCAGCTGGGACGGGGTTCACTTGGTTACCGACCTCTGGAGATCGGTGAAGGCAAAAGCGAACGATCGGGATTTTCTTTATGATTATGTCGAACTTGTCGATCTCCACGACGATCGGTACCGGGAGTTGACAAAGTACGTGTCGAAGGTCCTGGATGCGGTCGGCGTCCGGTTCGGTCCGGCGCACAGCGAGGTGCTCGTGACCCGTGACGGGCCCGTCCTTCTCGAGGTCGGAGCCAGACTGTGCGGCGGGTCGCTCCCATCCCTGGTGAAGGATGGCTTGGGGATCGATCCGGTCGAGATGGTGGCGGATGTCTACTCGAACCCGAAAACATTCGGCCGGTATCTTCGATCCGCTCGGCGGTTGCGGAAACATGTGCGCCTCATCTCCCTCATCGTTCAAAAAGAAGGGGTCGTGCGGGGAATCCCGGGAGCGAAGCGTGCGGAACAGTTGAGATCGTTCGATCGTTTTTTCATGAACATAATGCTCGGAACGAAGCTGGAGAAAACCATCGATGTATTTTCATGCCCCGGCGACGTCATCTTGAGTCACGAGGATGAAAACGTGGTCCGGGAGGATTATCGGACGATCCGGGAGATCGAGAAGGAGGGGTTTTTCGAACTCACATGAAAACACCCATCATCACAACAGGGGCTGTCGGCGTGATCCGAAGCCTGGGAGAGGTCGGGATCCGATCGATCGTGGCGACGGAATACGATCTCTCTCCGCTCTATTGGTCGCGGTATTGCGCGAAAAAAGTGGTCTTACCGAGCATGGGGGATCGACCGGAGGAGGCGGTCGAGGTCTTAAAGAAAGTGGGGGAGGAGTTTCCCGATCGCCCCCCCGTCATGCTGGGAGGAGAGGCGGACGTGAATCTCTTCTCACGGTATCGGGACGAGTTGGGGAACTTTTTTCAGATCAAGATGGCCCCTCCGTCTCTCGTGTCCGCCTGCAACGATAAGCTGGCTTTCTCCGATCTCGCCCGACGTTTCGACCTTGCGGTGCCGCTCTCCTGGACCATCCAGAATCCCGCAGAGCTGGCGAAGATCCTGGATGAAATTCCCTTCCCGTGCATTCTGAAACCGTCCAAGCAGGCTGACTGGGCCCGAGACGACGTATACGCCATGATCGGCCGCTGGAAGAAAGCGATTCTGATGAACTCCCGGGAGGAACTCGTTTCCACGTATGAACGACTCGTGAACGTCACTCCGAATCTTGTCGTTCAGGAATATATCCCCGGCTCCGACGAGACGTTGTACCAATGCCAGGCATATTGCGCCGAGGCCGGAAAGGTGGCGGGGTATTTCATCGGCAGGAAACTTCGCACGCAGCCGATTCATTTCGGTCGAAGCACCTACACGCGTTCCTGGTGGGATCCGGAGGTGGCGCGCGTGGGGATCGAGACACTGGAAAAAATCGGTTATCTGGGGGCAACAGATGTCGATCTGAAAAAACACGAAAAGACCGGCCGGGTTTACGTTCTGGAGATCAACCCGCGGTTCAGCTTACTGAACTATCTGGCCACCTACAGCGGGGTCAACCTGCCGCTGGCGAACTACAACGACTGTTTTGGGTTGCCGCTGCCGCCGATGCGGCAGGACGGAGCCGAGCGGCGATTGTATTACTTCTATCCGGACTGGAGAGCCTTGAAGGAGTATCGGAAGACCGGGGAATGGAATTTCTGGAGCTGGTTCCGTTCCCTTCTCTTCCCGAGGATCGCGTTCTTCCGTTGGAGTTGGCGGGACCCGATGCCGCTCGTCGGGGCGGCCTGGGGATTCTTCTGGCTCCGTGTTCAGTATCGCTGGAAGAGATTCACGGATCGGACCTAGAGCGGAGACTACGACGGACCGTACGGATCGACCGAAGAACCGAATCCGGAAGTATTCCCTTGATCCGTTCGCGGGCCGAAATCGAAAGGAAACGCAGAGTCCGTCGCGGTGTCGGTCTCCCCGCCTCAACGTGAAACAGCGACCGGCTCGACTCCGTAAACTGCTTCTTGTACCGATCGTCCCCCCGCATGAAGTCGTATTCGCGGTCCCCCCGCACGATCCCCTGACGGATCACCTCGAGGTGCAACTGGAGGCCCGGGCGAACTTTCGGAGGCAACTCCGTTTCGAGTCCCGACTGATAGAGAAAGATCGTCCCTCCGATTCGGTAGGAGTAGACCACAGCCATCGGTTGGCCGTTCGTGTACAACACCAACCCATCCAGCCAGCCGCGCCGGGTGTACCTTTCCACGATCTCCCGGTGAAACTCGGTGAAAAGGGGGCTCGAGAAAACCCCAGGGCGGCCGACCGCGTTCCAGCGTTTCTGGTGCAGGCGAACCAGGTCCTCCCAGAACGGGCCGATATCTTCGGTCCGTTCGATCCGGTGGAATTCGACCCCTCCCAATGCTTTGAGCGATCGTTCTCCCTGCCGAAGTTGCGTTCGGAAGTTGGAAGAAAGCGAGGAAAAGAACTCATCGTACGTCTTCGGAAGAGGGAGATACGCACAGGTCGATCCCCCGGTGCGGCGGACGGAAAGTGGTCGGCTCCGTAATGTCTCGGCAAGAGAAACGTTCCATGGATCCTCACTCGCGAGATCGGACAGAAGGAGTGTATCGCTCCCCCTTGTCAAAAGGGCGGCAAGGTCGCTCGTCAGCGCGTTCTTCACTCCCTCGTCGGATCCGGCGAACAGCGGGGCGATGTAATCGCTGCAAACCGCATCCTCTTCCCTCTCCCCGGTCCCGATCGGCCGGAAGACAGCTCCATGACCCGTATCGATCCGGTAGAGGGGGAAAAGCCCCAGAACCTTCCCGTTCTCTTCGTAGACCCAGACCGAGAGGGACAGATTCCGGTTCGGGGCGCCGTAGACCCGCCACCAGGCGTCCGCCCAGTCCCAAGTCAGCATCGGTGTGGGGCGGGGCTGGGAGAGACAAAGCGTGTTCCATGCCTCCCCGAGTCTGGTAAGCTCCGCGATATCCTGGACGAAACGTCCCGCCACGGTGGAGACGATACCTGATCGCGACCATGAGTGTAACTTCCGCCCTACAACGCCTGAAAAAGAATGCCGGATACCACGGTTGGCCGTCGGCTTTTCAGCTCCTCCTTGTCGATCTTCTGAGAAAGTTCATCGTCCTCGAAAGGATCCACCTCTACTCCCTCGAATCGCTCCCGGCGGGGATGGAGTTCCCCGGAAGCGATCGGGCCCGTCTGGCGACGCTCGATGAGGTGAAGCTTCTGGCTAAAGATCCGGTGATGGACATGACCGAGTGGAACGAGGCCAAGCTCGAGGAACTCTGGCGCGACGGACACCGCTGTGTTCTGAATCTCGATGGCGCGAAAGTCGTCGGTTATTCTTGGATGAGGTTCGATCGGATCGAAATCCCGGCGCTCAAGGCTGGATTCGGCCTCCGGCCGGACGAGGGGTACATCTACAAGGGGTTCACGCGACCCGACTCCCGCGGGAAGAACGTCGCGAACGACCGGTTTCTCTGTTGGCTCCAGTACATTCAAAAGAGCAACCGACGTTCAGCCATCACCTATTTCGCGTTCGACAACAAAGCGACGTTGCGACGGGTGGAGAAGCTCGCCATGCGGAAGCTCGGAACGGCGACCCGGATCGGGATCGGCCGATTCGAGAAGCTTTTCCGTTGCGGCGACTACCGGAGCCGGGAGCTCTACCCGCTATGAGGAAGGTTCTGATCCTGACCTATGTCTTTCCACCGGTCGGGGGGGCGGGGGTTCAACGGACGCTCAAGTGGACGAAGTACCTCCCGGAGTTCGGTTGGAAGCCGTACCTAATGACGGCGAAGAACCCCTCGGTCCCGCTCCACGACGATTCGTTGGCGGCGGAGATCCCGGCCGATCTTCCGATCCGCCGGACACGAACGTTCGAGCTCCCTTATAAGATGAAGCGTTCGGCGTTCGCCAAGGCGGAAGGGAAGGGATCGTTCTCCCCCTTACGGAGCGTCAAGAACCTGGCGCAGAGATTTCTGTTCCCCGATCCGCAGATCGGGTGGTGGCCGACCACGTACCTTTCGGCCGTGCAATGGATCCGGAGCGAGAAGATCGACACCCTTCTGGTCAGCGCACCGCCGTTCTCGACGTTTCTCCTGGGAAGGAAGATCGCGGAAAAAACGGGAGTTCCGTTTTTCGCCGACTTCCGCGATGAATGGGCCGACTTTTATACGCGCGCCTACGACTTCCATCGGCGTCCGGGGCAGATGGAGAGGATCGAGCGGATGGAGCGGTCGGTCGTGGAATCGGCGGCATCCCTGATCGCGGCGACCGACGGAATCGTTGCGAACTATCGGAAGAAGTACTCAAAATTAGGCGAGGGGAACTCGTTCTGGATCCCGAACGGTTATGATGAAGAGGATTTCGAAGGGACCGAGCCACCTTCCGACGATCCGAAACGGTTCACACTGACGTACGCGGGGACCGTTTTCGAAGTCACAAGCGCCGCCCCTTTTCTCACAGGTTTGAAGTCGTTGCTCGAGCGACGACCCGATCTTCGACCGCTTCTTCGTGTCCGTTTCGTCGGAAGGATCGTTCCGGGGGAGATGGCGCGGTTCGAAGATCCGACTCTGGCCGGTGTTGTGGAGCGGACGGAATATGTTCCGCACGCAGAGGCGGTCAAGATCGTCCGATCGTCGGACGCGTTGTTGTTGCTTCTGGCCGACATGCCGGGGTCCGAACGAATTCTCACGGGGAAGGTGTTCGAGTATCTCGCCGCGCGCAGACCGATTCTGGCCGTGGTCCCACCCGGGGAAGCGCAGCGACTGGTGGAACACCTCCACGCGGGAACCGTCGTGTCGCCTCAGAATGTCGCGAGCGAGATCGAGCGGATGGTCGAGGCGTGGCGGGCGGGGAGGCTTACGCGACCGGCGGGGGAGATCACGCGCTTCAGTCGGCGAGAAACGACCCGCGCACTGGGACAAACACTCAATAGGGGGCTGTTCAGGGGTGCGGAATTCCGGTAATCATGCCTGCGTGAAATCGTACTGGAGGTGGTTTTTTCCTCTCCTGATTCTCTCCCTGATCTCCTTGAGCCAGGAGGTTTGTACCAACGGCAAGCCGAACGCGAGCGGAGGCACTCCCACCCCTACCCTCACTGGTGTGAACTGCAGCATAGGCATCCCCACCACAACCCTCACCCCGACCTGCACCCCCACCCCATTACCAACCGTGGGCTCCATTCAACTGGGGGGAACCACTTACGGCATTGCGGCGCACCCTCGCCTCAACATGACACCGGATCGCCTGACTGCGCTTCGAGCCCGAGCGGTCGCCGGAAAAACCCTTTATGATGCCCTGGCAACGAACAACGACGGGTTTGCAGCATCCTGTTCCAACCCCACTTTCTCCGACGCTCCGCTGTATCAGCTCGCGGTAGGGTATCTGGCGAAGCCTTCCAAGACGGCTTGGAGAGATTGCGCAAAAACGTATTTCAACAAGATCAAGACGCTGACAACCGCCTTCAACGTCCAGGACTATGGCCGGATGGATTTGGCGGAGTGGGCCTACGATTATGACTTCCTCTACAACGACCTGACGGACCAAGAACGATCCGACTTCCGGGATTGGGTCTTCAACACCTGGATTCCGTACATCCGGGGCCACGCCTATGACGTCTTCAAAGGTTCCGGGGACTGCAAAACCGATCCGACGCATAACCTGTGCATCACTTCGTGGTGGGGTCAGTATCTATTCGGGCTGTCCTGTGTCGGAGAGGATTCCCGATGCGTTGATCTCGTTACCGCGGCCTATGACTGGTACCGGACGGCCGGGATCAAGAGCTCGATCGACGCGGCGTACGCGGGATGCCACCCGTACTCCGGCAGCCATTACGGCCGAGTCAGAGTCCTGCCCTACCTCCTGGAGATCGCCGGAGCCGAAGAAACCGCACTCCAGATGAACGCTTCCTGGATGTCGTGGATGGATACCTGTCAGGAGTTCTTTGTCCAGTCTTGGAAGCCGGACTTTACCAAATCGGGATGCCCGTACACATCGAACCTCTGTTCGGAATTCTCCTGCGATTACTACCCGGGGGTTTCGACGTTCGATCAGGGCCGAAACATGAGGGGGATGCTGATCCCGATGGAAAGAGATCACACCTTGACCGCATCGAAGCGGGCGCAGGATTGGCTCAAGAATATCCATCACGTCGTAACGACCCCATATTCCGATCCGGGAAGAATCAACCCCACGACGACCTACGGCGGGAAAGAGTACCTGGCAGAGTATTTCCTCCGCTACGATCAGGACGCTGCGACGGAGGCGTACACCAACTGGCCGACCTTTTTCCTGGGTCCGGGGACGGGTCAAGTCTTCTCTCGGGATGCGTGGGGAATAGGAGATAAGTTCTGGATGGAATCCTCCGGCACCTCCTGGATCGGAGACCACCAGACGACCGGGACGGGCGGATTCAAGATTTTCAAGAACGGCGAGTACGGGATCGTCGAAAACGATACGAATTACGCCGCGGGGAACTCCAATCAGACGGCGCTCGCATCGTATCAAAGAAGCACCCTCATCATGGGAGATGGGATGCGAGGAACGTACCTGACGGGAGGGTTCGGATACTACGGAGAGGCGATGAAAGCCTCGGTCCCGAAGTCGTCGTTCGATACGACCTATGCCTACTGGCAGATCAACATGGACCAGGCGTACCATCAGACCTACTTCCCGCTGGACTACGCCCGTCGGAACTTCTTCCACCTGAAGCCAATTACCATCGGAGCGGCAACTTCTTCGGTCAACTACGTTGTGGTTCTGGATGGCGTGGATCCTGTCAATTCGATCGCGGTAACGGAGCAATTCTACGTTCCGAAGACCGGCCCGACCGTCTCTGACCCGGACGTGTCGTTTACGCTGACGAATACGAAGACGATGATTCGGAGGATTTATCCCACAGGTGGTGCGATTGTATCCAACGCCGCCACGGATGGCTCCGGGGCCTCAGGCCCGAGTTGCGTTCAATGCGGTTCGGGGATGGCGAGGATCACCAACACGTTCAGCGCATCGGATTCGGCACAGTTCCTTGGGGTCGTGATCTCCATGCAGGGGACCGGCGGGAGTCTTCCGACGACCACACCGATCAGCGGAGCTTCCGACGCCTTCAAGGGTGTATTGATCGACGACTCGAATGTTCCTCGTGTGGTGCTGGCGCCTGTGGGAAATGGGACCGTGAGCGGCACGTTTACTTTCACCGCATCTCCTTCTCACGCGGCGGAATACATAATCTCAGGCCTGACGCCGGGCACGATCTATTCCATCGAAAAAGCCGCTTCCACGTACACGGTGACCGCCGGAGCGGGAACTTGCACGGCCGATTCCAGCGGCGTCCTTCGGTGGACCGACTGACGAGTCAGAACGAAACCTGCGTCGCGCCGGCGAAAGCGAACGTGAACTGGAATTTCCGTTCCTGATCCTGCGCGTTCTCGATCCGGCTCCGATGAAGCGCATCGCGCACGCAGCGAATGACCGCCGGCTCCGTCTGCGGAAACCGGACGGCGACATGGACGTTTGAAAAGTGACCTGAGGAAAGGACCGTGAAGGCCACCTGTACCCGCCCCGCGCCGACCGATCGCCGCTGTTCCGCACACCGGTAAACGCTGCTCACGTTCTCCCTCACTTCGGTTTGAAACGCGGCATCTTCTTCCGAGCGACCTTCGGAGACCCGAGCCGATTCAACCGCGATTGGATCCACCGTCGCCGACTCGACATCCATCGAGATCGTTTTGAGCCGAGCCAGCATCGACCGCTCTTCTTGAGCCTGCGCCACACCGGCGGAGAGAACGATTGCGATCATCAGGGCTTCGATCAGGTGCTTTGTCGTGCGTTTCACGAGCTCTAGTAGAGCAACGGCAGTGCCACACCTAAGTATTTGTTATTACGCTACAAATTGCGACTTTTGGGTGTCAGTTCTGTCATGCTGACAGTCAGAATTCATTCTTCTCCTCCTGGCGGGATGTGGCGCCTCGAAGGTGCAGACCACTACCTCAAACCCAACGCTCGACTCGACCCCGCACGGAGTGAACACCCCGACGGGGACTCTGAAGATCATGCCAACGGGAACCTCGGGTTCACCTTCCCGCAAGCGTATGGGAATCACGAGGGGTACATTTCGGCCACGATCACGCGATCGGAAGGAACCACAGTAAGATGGCCTCCATTTGGTACGATGCCGTCTTAAGCCTGCTCCAATAAGAGAAACGTTAACCGGAACACCGTCAATAAACGTCCGCCGGCACCGTCGGAAGCGTGAAAATCTTGTCTTCCTTCACGTCGATCAGGTTGTGGATCACGTCTCCCGGTGTTCTGAGATCGTTGATCGCGGGATTCTCCGCCGAACTGATTGTGGAGTAATAGACAAAATCGGCGTCGGCGAGACTGTCGCACGTGTCGGTCGGCGCGTACGTAATGGCTAATGCCCCCTGTGTGGCATCGGTCAAATAATGACCGGATGCGGTGTCGAGCTTCACACATTGACGCTGCGCCCATGGGTGATTCGGTTTTGTCGGACCCGGCATGCTCCAGTTGCAAACGAACCCCGTAATATCACCCAGCGAATTACCCGGAGTCGTGCTTCCATCTTTGACTGGAGGACCGTAGCCGAAGTATCCGCAGCCGCCCGTTCCTCCACCGGACAACGCTCCCAGCGATACTTCCAACGTTCGGGCGTTCTCGGATCCGGTGCCCGCCGCCCACGCGAAAGCAAACGAGCCGGTTCCGTCCGCCGGATTCACGTTGAAGAGGTAGTACTTGAAGCCGTTTGCGTATCCGGTCGGATTACTGGGCGAAGCCGTATCCGTGGGATCGATGTCGTGGTTGGTTGGGGCCAGCGGCATGTGGGTCGAATCACAGAAGGTTCCATATTGAAAACGGTAGGTGAGATTCGTGGCCGAATCCTTGGAATAAAGGACCGAGCCAGCATCCACCATAGATGTGGTCTTATTGCCTGCCCCGACGGTATTGGCATCATTGCAATTTCCGGACTCTGACGAGTTTGCATTCCCGAAGGCGAACGAGAGCTTGCCTTTGTAGGTCGTGTTATCGGCATCCAGGGGGATGTGCTTCAGATAAAGCGTGACTTCTCTCGTGTCACCGTTCTTCGTCATTGTTCCGGTCAGCGTAAAGAAGTAGACGTCGTGGCCATCGCTCGTCGAAGCCTGATGGTCTAAACTCGCGGTGGAAATCGTAATGCCGTCTATGCCATTCGTGGTGAGAACGGTCTGCAGCGTGGAGGCAAGATCCAGCGCGCCGCCTTCCGCGGCGGGGATCGTCAGTCCGCTCGCGTTGATCACACATACCATGCTGGCAAACGAGTTGACCGCGGTATCGACCAGCCTGCTCACCTGTCCGACCAGCATGTTGGTTTGAGCGGCCACACACGCGTTTCCGCTCTGACCGTCGATCTCGTCCCAGATACCGGAATCTCCTCCTCCTGAACTTGCGGTCGTATCGGAGACGGGTTCATGTTCATAATAAATGCCGGGACCATAACAACCGACACTGGATGGGAGGTTCGCAAAGAGATTCAGCGTGAAGCCGCACTGATCCGTCGATGTCGCCGTGAGCATGGCATTCAATGCATCTTTCTTTGTGACGAAGTCGTCGGCTGAAGTGACGGAAGTGTCCGAAAAGATCGTGAGTCTGGAAGCTCGGGAGGCGTTCGCCGCGTACGGCGAAGCCAAAACGAGGTCGGTCGGGAAAATGGAGGCGCCGTTTCCTTTCGACCCGCCTGTCGATGAACTGCTGCACGCGGAAGAACAAAGCACCAAACCGAGCCAAAGTGCCGTAAAGAATGTTTTTCTCACTGGACCCTCCCCATGGACTTGAAAGAAATCGATTGACACTCATCGAAGTGTAGATCTTGAACTACAAGTTTCAAGTTTTGCCGTCAGGCCGTCTGAATCCGTTCCGCCTGGTCCATCACATCGCGCGTCTGATCCTCCCAGTACTTCGGCGTGTTGAAATACGGAAAGGCGCGCGGAAACGCGGGATCCTCCCAGCGCCGGGCCATCCAGGCGGAAAAGTGAACGAAGCGGAGGGCTCGCAGGATCTCGATCATCTTGAGGCTCGCGCGGTCGAACGTGCGGAACTCTTCGTAACCACGGATGAGGGAGTCGAGGTGCAAGCGCGCCTCCGAATCGCGACCGGGCACCAAGAGCCACAGATCCTGGACCGGAGGCCCGATCACCATGTCGTCGAAATCGAGAAAGAACGGCCCCTGGGTCCCCCACAGAAGATTGTTGCGATGGCAATCCCCGTGAAGCCGGATCGGCGCAACGGAAGCAAAGGGGGCTTCCGCCAGGCGGCAGATCTCCCGGACCGCGGACGCATATCGCTCCCGGAGATTCGGGGGAAGCCAGTTGTTCGCCAGGAGATACTCGAGATTCGAAGTACCGTAGGTCGCGGGTGTCAGGGAGAGGCGATATAGCCCCTTCCGGGAAGCGCCGACGTTGTGAATCCGTCCGAGCAGGCGCCCCAGCCATTGAAGCTGATCCTCATCCATCTCATCCGGGATCCGTCCCCCCACCTTCGGAAAGACGGTGTACCAAAGGCCGCTCTCCTGGGCCGAATGAAGCGTTTCTCCGTTCGGAAACCGGATCGGAGCCACGACGGGAACCTCGTCCTCCAACAGGTCCTGGAGGAACTGGTGCTCTTCCAAGATCTGGTCCCGGCTCCAGCGGCCCGGCCGGTAAAACTTCACCACCCGCCGACGCGAGATGACGTGCTTCGCTGCCCCGTCTTCCGATTCATCCTCCTCGAGTTCGAGCTCGTAAACACGATTCTCGTAGCTGTTGAGAGGGATGCATCTCCCGTTGCATCTGAGACCGGAGGCCTCCACCGCGGCCAATACAAGATCCGGAGTCAGTTCGAAAAAAGAGTCGGACACGCCCGGATCCTATCGTAAAGACGTCTGGGAGAGTAGGTCGTTGCCGCACTAGAACCGAACGCCGAGCGAGGCTCGGATCCAATCGAGCGTGTGGCGCTGGTCCGCCTGGGGGGCCTCGTACTGCTGCCGGAGAAGCTCGATGTCGAATTCGAGGCGGGAGAGGATCGCCGGGACGGCCGCCGATGAAGGGCGAAGTCGGTTGTGGAGGCCGATCGACGACTGTTTTCTCTTCAAGGTTTCGGCAAGACCGTACTGTTCGATCGTGCCGTAAACGGTCAGGTACTCGAAGAGCCGGAAATCCAGCGATGCGGCCAGAGACGTCCCGATCCCGTTCCGGTTTTCGACCCGGTCGAAGAGGCCGCGCTCGGAATGGGGGGTCACGCGGTCGAGACTGATTCCGCCCCCCGCGACAGCCGTGATCTGTGTATCCCCCTTGCCCATGATGTAGTTGAAGCCGAGCTTGGCGGCCCAGCTGAGTGCATTGACGTGCGTCAGGCCGAGCAAGCCGTCGCTTCGAACTCTCCCGTACTGTTGCTCGGTATCCAACGCGACCCGCGGTTGATTCCCCCAGTGATCCGGCCAGCCGTCGCCGGCCCCCAGCCTCACGGTTTTTGTCAGTACGTTTGTTTCGAGCGTCATCGGAAGTTTCCGTCCGTTTGTCTTGATGTGCTCCCGCACGGGGATCAGAAGTTGGGTCTTGAGCCACTCATATGTCTTTTGAAGACGATAGTCGGAGTACTCCTGATCCAGACGGTCATCCAACGTGAATTTCAGGATCAGATACGGGACGTGAACGTCGTCGGAGCGAAGTTCTCCGAATCCGATCTGCGGGAGCGATGTGGTCTGGTAGAGCTTCCTTGCCCCCGCCAGAGCGTCCCCTTCCAACTCGGCCCAATGTTCGACGACCGAGTATCCTCCGATCCGGCCGTGGGCCAGGTAGGTGAACCCGACCGTAGGAAGATAAAGGGGGCCCAAGCTCCCCGACTGAAGCGAGTGCCCCGCTTCGTGGTCTTGCGAGGAAGACCCGAAGCTGAACAGGCCCAAGCTGTGTGCCGCCGTGGCACGAAGGGCGTAGGTGCGGACGCAGATCTGAACTCCGTTGCACGAGATTCGTACATCGTCGTCCGTGAACGGCTGAGCCACGAAAGCGACGACAAGATTTCCCGCGCCGATCGCGGTGTTGATCGACCCGATGCTCAGGTTGTCGATCCAGTTGATGACGATCCGCGGAAGAGTCGACGGGCGCCGGTCCTGGGCATGCGAAGGTTGGGCCAGGAGAATCCCGGCCAGAAACAGAAGGGCTAGCCTCAAAGCCTTCACCGGTCCCGTGAGAAGTATCGCAACTAACGCTTGGCGTCAATGCCTGCGGCGGCTCGGTTAGACCATTCGGAATCGTTCTGCCAGCCGTGACCCTGTTCGCGGAGATCGTTTTCAAGCACCCGTCGATCGGAGCCCGAGTCCCGTTCCCGCTGATTGCACAGATCGAGCACATCGATTGCCGGCTAGAGCCCCAGATAGTCACTACCGCATTAAAATGAAACCTGCGTTGCACCCGCGAAGGCGAACGTGAATTGAAACTGCCGTTCCTGATCCTGGGTGTTTTCGATCCGGCTCCGATGGAGCGCGTCGCGAACGCAGCGAACAACCGCCGGCTCCGTCTGGGGAAAACGGACGGCAACGTGAACATTCGAAAGGTGACCTGAAGAAAGTACCGTGAAGGCAACCCGCACACGACCCGCACCAATCGACCGCCGCTGTTCCACACAGCGGTAAATACTGCTGACGTTCTCCCTCACCTCGGTCTGAAACGCGACATCTTCATCGGACGGGCGTTCGAAGGTCCGAGTCGGTTCAACGGTAATCGAATCGACCGTCGCCGACTCGACGTCCATCGCAATCGTCTTGAGTCTGGCCAGCATCGACCGCTCTTCCTGCGCTTGTGCGACGCCAGTAGAGAGAACGATTGCGACCATCAGGGCTTCGATCAGGCTCTTTGTCGTGCGTTTCATGAGCCCTAGAAGAGCAACGGCAATGCCATATCTAACCGATCGTTTTTATTAGATAAACTGCGAATCCCGACTGTCAGTTCTGTCATACTGACAGTCAACTCTCGGAAGCTTCAAAGGATGGAAATCTTTTCATACCGGGCCGAGACTCGGCTCTCCAAGTTACTGAAATCACAAGATCCCCATCGGTTACAGGTTGGAACGTTCTTTGCTGTCTTAAGCCGGTATGAGAGGGTTCTCCGGCATAACTTTCGTTCTTCTCCTCCTGGCAGGGTGCGGGAGCCCGGAGATTCAACTCTCCGACCCCAGCCTTCATAGTTCCCTCGATTCCGAACCGACCCCCACCGCGACACCAACGCCTGAAGCAACCGCTGCTTCGACGGCAACTGCCACGGCAACTGCCACAGCGACCCCCACCCCGAAGACCATCTTCACGCCGACAGTGACTCCCACGGCAACTGCCACGGCAACTGCCACGGCAACCGCCACAGCAACTGCCACAGCAACTGCCACAGCGACCCCCATCCAGGACACCACACTTCCGACGGTTTCGGTCACGGCCCCGACGGACGGCCAAACGGTTTCGGGAACGATCACAGTCTCTGCGAATGCGTCGGACAACGTCGGCGTCGTCGGAGTCCAGTTCCGCCTCGACAGCTCGAACCTCGGTTCCGAAGACACCTCCTCTCCCTATTCATACAGTTGGAATTCAGCCATCACGTCGAACGGATCCCACACCCTGTCCGCCGTCGCCCGAGACGCAGCGGGGAACACACGCACGGCCAGCGTCACCGTTACGGTGAGCAACACACCCTCCGGAACTCTGAAGATCATGCCGCTCGGGGATTCGATCACGGAACTGGATTGGGAGGGCGGCTACCGTTCGTTCCTGTACAAACTGTTGATCGACTACGGTCTCGACTTCGATTACGTCGGAACGAACACCCGAAACCACGCCGACGGGAACCTCGGGTTCACGTTCCCGGAGGCGTATTGGGATCACGAGGGGTACGGTTCCGCCACGATCACGCGGTCGGGAGGAACCACATTCATCTGGAACGAGAATCTCACCGCAAAGTTCACGGCAAACCCGCCGGACATGGTTCTCGTTCTGCTTGGAACAAATGATCTCGTGATGCTCTCGCCAACAACCGTGCGGGACAACATGAGCGCCTTCTTGAATCAGATCTGGGCGTTCAATTCGAACATCAAGGTGGCGTTGGGAAGCCCTCCCCGCTCCTCCCGCACGGATCTCGCTCCCAAACTATCGAGTTACCACGATCTCCTCCCGGCGCTCGTTGCGGCCAAGGTCGCCCAGGGGCGGAAGATCGTCTTTGCGGATCATTACGCCGTCATGAACGACAGCTCCGATCTCACGGGGGACGGCGTCCACCCGTCGGTCGCCGGGTACCATAAGATGGCCCCTGTCTGGTACAATGCCGTTCTTGGCCTGCTCCAGTAGGTGAACTAGTCTCAGGCAATGGCATTTTTCCAACATCGGAAATCTCTTCTTCTCCTGTTCGCCTGTTTGTTCTTTCCCCAGGAGGCATTCATGTCGGAGATCATGACCCGGCCGGTGACGCTGAAAGCGGCGATCCAGGAATCGCGGGCGATCGTCGTAGCCCGAAAGACCGGAGAGCGGAAACAGAAGATTCGCGGCAAGCTCCAGGATCGCAACCTCGAGTTCGAGATCACAGTGGCCCAGTTCTCGGTGACGGAGGTTCTCCGATCTCCGGAGGAGCCCTCATTCTCCGGAACGAAGATCTCCGTTTACGACCCGGGTGAAATGCAGAGCAGTCAGATCCATGCTCTGTTCGCCCAAGGGATTTCCGAGAGTGTCGTGCTCTCTTCCTATCCGGCTCAGGTCCCTTTCCGGACGGCACCAAAAGGGGACTCATTCGTCCTTCTGCTGTCGGGGCCGAGAATGGTTCCGATCGGGAAAGCTTGGAATCCGTGGTTCATCAGCGCCTCGCTTGCCCCCTTGGACCCGAAGACGCACGAACCGATCTGGGTTCTCGCCTACCCCGACTCGCTCGAACCCGCCTCGAAAAAAGATTCGATTCGGAAGGCGATTCCCTGAGTGGCCTATTGCGTCGTAAAAGGATAAGAACACCTCAATGGCTGTATCATTTGAATCTCTTTCCCTGGATCCCCGCGTTTTCGACGGAATCTGCGATATGGGGTACCGCGAGATGACCGCGATCCAGGAAGAGGCGCTTCCGATCGCGCTGGCGGGTCACGACCTCATCGCCGGATCGCAGACGGGGACGGGGAAGACGGCCGTCTTCCTGATTCCGATTCTCGACCGGCTGGTGCGCCTGGAAAAAAATGTGACCCGCGCCCTCATTCTCACCCCCACGCGCGAACTCGCCCTGCAAATCGAGGAACAGCTGGCGGGGCTCGCCTATCACGCCGGTGTCACCTCGGCCTGCGCGATCGGCGGGTTGTCGTTCGGATACCAGGAACGGGTGATCCGGGCGGGAACCGAGATCCTGATCGCCACGCCGGGACGGTTGATCGATCACATGCGCTACGATCACCTCGACTTCAAGTCGATCGAAGTCGTGGTTCTCGACGAGGCGGACCGGATGCTCGACATGGGTTTTCTGCCCGACGTGCGCAAGATTCTCGAAGCGCTTCCGACCGAACGACAGACCCTTCTCTTTTCCGCGACCATCGGCCCGGAGGTCCAGCGACTTTCGGCACAGTTCATGAAACACCCCAAGAAGATTCAGATCGGTCGGCAGGTGCCGGTGGATACCGTCCGACAACGCTTCTTTTCCGTCGAGACGCCGGACAAAGAAACAACGCTCATCCACCTTCTCCGCCAAGAAGAAATGGATTCGGTTCTGATCTTCGCCCGCACCAAACTCGAGGTGAAACGGCTGGACCGCAAACTCCAACGCGTCGGAATCTCCTGTGATTCGCTTCACGGGGACCGTCCTCAGGAAGAGCGGGGAGAGGCGCTGGATCGATTCCGCCGATCGGAGATCCGGGCACTGGTGGCGACCGACGTCGCCTCCCGCGGCCTCGACATCTCGGACGTTTCGCACGTAATCAACTACGACATCCCCGTCGACCCCGACGACTACATCCATCGAGTCGGCCGGACGGCGCGCGCCGAGAAAGAGGGGGAGGCGATCACCTTTGTCACGTCCCACGACCATCTCGCTCTCGAACGGATCGAAAAGGCGATTCAACGCAAAGTCACTCTGGAACGGGTTGCAGCCCCGGCGAGGCACCACCCACAGCAACGGCGATGCCGGCGTTAAATTTTCGGGGTACCCAGGTTCTGAATCGAACCGCCGAGACGGCCGAGCCCGGCTCCCAGGACGTTGAAGACGACGCTCACATTCCAAATCGTGACCGCGGGCGAGTTCATCAGCTTGAGCATCCCGAACCCGATCGCGCAAGCGACGAGCGTGAACGAAAGAAGAACATCCAAAGAATTCCCGAGATCCTGCCAGCTCCAATCCGTGTGTTCCGCCGGGCTTTTGATCGAGCGCATTAGGAGTGCGAACAGACAGGCATCCAACCAACGCCTCCCTCGGATCGCGAGGCTTACGAAATTGACTCCGTTGATGACGAGATCGATCACGCCGAGACAGACGAGAAGTACACCGATCCGTTTGACGGTCGTCGGAACATCCATTGTCTGCAGCGTCAACCCCGTCAGAATCTTGAACGCACAAAACGGAAATCCGACCGTCACGACGTTGAAGAGATCCATCGAGCGGATTTTGGAGAGAAATGCCATCGTTTCAGATTGTACTCGCTTGGATCCTTGGAGCCCATTCTGATTCAAATCAGATTATGTTGATTGTCGCTCGGGAGGCCGGTAACTGACCTCCGATGGATCAGATTGAGAAGCAACTCGTCAGCTACATTTCGGGTCTCTCCTTTGAGAGGCTGAGCCACGGGGCGGTGGCAGCGACAAAAGAGCGTCTGCTCGACGCCTTCGCGTGCGCCCTTGCCGGCTTCCAACAGACTCCGGTCAAGGCGGCTCGCGCGTTCGCAATGAAAGCCACGGCTCCGGATGGAGCCACGGTCTTCGGCACCACGCACGTGGCGCCGGTTTACGACGCAACATTCGCGCTCGGAACCGCAATCCGCGCTCTCGACTGGAACGACACGTATTTGAGCCGCGAACCGGCACACCCCAGCGACAACATCGCTGCGGCCTACTCCGTCGCCGAAGGGGAGAAGCGGAACGGCAAGGAGCTGATCACGGCGATCGCCCTCGCCTATGAAATGCAGTGCCGTCTCTGCGATGCCGCCGGGATCCGGAAAAAGGGGTGGGATCACGTCACCTACGCTTCGGTCTCCGCTACCGCGGCCGCAGCGAAACTCCTTGCCCTTTCGTCCGCACAAATCCGGGACGCGATCGCAATCGCCGTAACCACAGGGAACTACCTCCGTCAGACACGGATCGGGACGATCTCGAACTGGAAGGCGGCGGCGTTCGCCAAAGCGGCCCGGAACGGCGTTGAAGCGGCCTTGAGTGTCCGGCACGGCTTCACCGGCCCCTCCGAGATCTTCACCGGGCAGCACGGGCTGATCCGTCAAATCACCCAAGGGGAGTTCGACTTTGCGCCGAGACTCGGAGGGGAAGGGAACGAGGAGTTCAAGATCGTCTCGACCTACATCAAATTCTTCCCGGCCGAGTACCACTCCCAGAGCGCGATCTGGGCGGCACTCGACCTGCGCGAAAAGATCGGCCCCGCGAACATCGGAAAGATTGCGTCAATCTCGATCGAAACCTCCCATCATTCGTACGAGATCATCGGGATGGATCGGGACAAATGGGCGCCGAAGACGAAAGAGACGGCCGACCACTCCCTCCCGTTCATCGTGGCGGCCGCGCTTCAAGACGGTGAGATCACGCTGAAACAGTTCGATCCCAAGCATCTCGAGGACAAAGCTTTGCTGGGCCTGGTTCAAAAAGTGAAGGTTTCCGAAAATCCGGAATACACCGCGATCTACGGGACCTCGTTCCCGAACAAGGTGACGGTCACGATGGAGGATGGACGAACTTTCGAAAAGGAGGTCCGCGATCCGAAAGGACATCCGCTCAATCCTCTCTCCCGGAAAGAGATCGAGACGAAGTTCCGGCAGGCGGCCGGGAAACTCCTTCCGGAGCGCCAACAGGATCGGGCGATCGACCTCATCTGGAATCTCGAGAAGGTGACGAACCTAAAGGAACTTTCCGACTGCTTCGTCGTCGCATGAATGGGAAGATGCTGAAAGATCTTCTTGCGAAGAAGAAAACGCTCCTCTTCCCCGGGGCGCACAACCCGTTCGCAGCTAAACTGATCGAGAAGGGGAAATTCGACGGTGTCTATCTTTCGGGAGCGGGGCTCTCGAACTCCCTCGGTGTTCCCGACGACGGGACCCTCACGTTGGCCGATTTCTCTTCGATGGCGCGCGCGATCTCAAAGAGCGTCAAGATCCCGGTCATCTGTGACGCCGACACCGGCTTCGACGATGTCGAGAAGACGGTCAGGGGCTACATTGAATCGGGGGTCGCGGCGATCCAGCTCGAGGACCAACAGGTTCCGAAACGGTGCGGTCATCTCCCCGGCAAAGAGGTCACCTCCTGTGAAGAGATGGTCGAGAAGCTGAAAAAGGCCGACCGGGTCCGGAAGAAACTCGATCGCGATTTCGTTCTGGTCGCCCGGACCGACGCCAGGGGAGCAGCCAACATCGACGAAAAATCGCAGTTGAAGGAGAGCATTGAGCGGGGGAAGGCGTATCTCGCCGCGGGGGCGGACGTGATCTTTCCCGAATCGCTCCGGGATCGGAATGAGTTTGAGACTTATCGGAATCAGGTGAGAGGATGGCTGCTTGCCAACATGACCGAGTTCGGAAAAACGCCGTTCTTGCGCTGGCAGGAGTTCGGCGAGATCGGCTTCAACATCGTGATCTTCCCGGTCACGCTCTTCCGGGTCGCGGCCGGACAAATGGCCGCTGCTCTTGAAACACTTCGAAAAGAAGGAAACCAGAAAACCCTCCTCGATCAGATGATGGGGAGGGAGGAGATCAACCAACTCTTGGGCTACCGCCCGGACAAGTGAGGAAAACCGTGATTGAGAAACCGATGGAAACGATCGACAATGGATTGGCAAACGTCCCCGTCTGCACATCGGACATTTCGGAAACGACCGTCGACAAGGAGGGGAACCCGATTTTGATGTACCGGGGGTACAGCATTTGGGATCTGGTCCGTGGGCCGTTCGAGGAGAGCGTCTACCTCCTCTTGTACGGAAGCCTTCCAAACCGAAAGGAGCTCGACGCGTTCACGAACCTCTTGAAGGATGAGATGCCGCTTCCCCGGGAGGTGATCGACCACGTAAAGACCTACCCGAAACAGGCCCATCTGATGGATCTGCTCCTGACGGCGTTCTCGTACACCCGGATGTATGACCGGGAGTATCAGAACGACGCATGGCGGAGAATCACAGGGGACCCCTCCCCCCGATCGAAGCTGATGCTGGACGCAGGAATTCGGACGGGGGCGAAGATCCCGGCGCTCTTCTGCTACGGCTACCGAATCTTAAATGGAAAGGACCCGATTCAACCCGACCGGAAGCTTTCGTATGCGGCGAACATCTTGAAGATGCTCGGCTTCCCCCCCGACGAAGAGTTCACGAACGCCATCAACACGGTCCTGATCCTCTACCTCGACCACACGATCAACTGTTCGACGTTCACGGCTCTCGTGGCGGAGTCGGCCGGAGTCGACCCGTACGGCCCGCAGATCGCGGCTTCGGTCGCGCTCAAGGGGGTATTGCACGGCGGAGCGAACGACTTGGCCGCAGTGATGTTCGATGAGATCAAGAAGCCGGCGGATGCGCGGGATTACATTCTCGGGAAGCTCAATCGAAAAGAGATCGTGTTTGGCTTCGGGCACCGTCTGGCGCATTACAAAGGAAATGTTGAGTCCCGCGTGCGGATCACGGAGAGCATCGCCAAACCTTTGGCTCACAAAAAGGGGATGAGCGCACTCGTCGAGATCTACGACATCGTAAAGCAAACGATGTTGGACGAGAAAGAGCGCGCCCCGAACCTCGACTTCCCCGTGGCGCTCCTGCTGCGGGCGATGGGGATGCCGCTCGACATCAACACGCCGCTTTTCCAGGCGAGCCGGCATTTCGGCTGGATCGCGAACGTCCGAAGACAACGGGATTCGAACGCCCCGATCTACCGACCGACGCAGGTCTATACGGGGCCGAAACTGGAACAGATGAAGAAATACATTCCCGTCGGCGAGCGGGGCTGATCCGATCGGCATGGATTTCACGCTTTCGGAAGCCGAGATCGAGATCCGGGAGAGAGCGGCCCGCTTTTCCGATCGCGAACTCATCCCCCATGCCGCCCGTTTCGACCGGGAACATGCTCTCCCCCCACCGGTACTTCTGAAACTTGCTAAGGCCGGATTTTCGCAGATGGCGATCCCGAAAGAGCTCGGGGGGAGCGGTCTCGGCCCGGTTTCCTACAGTCTGGCCCTCTCGGAGATCGCGCGAGGATGCGCGTCGACCGCCGTGATCATGAGCGTCACGAACATGGTCGGAGAGATCATCTGGAAGTTCGGCACCCAGGAGCAGAGGGAAAAGTACCTTCCGAAACTCGGATCGGGGGAGTTCCCGACCGCCTCTTTTTCGATCACGGAACCGAACGCCGGGAGCGATGTACGTGCCATCACGACACGGGCAACGCTACGAGGGGATCGTTACATCCTGAAAGGAGAAAAGGTTTTCGTAACGAGCGGGCGGACGAGCCCGGTCATCGTCGTCATCGCGGTCACCGGGTCCGGACCGCCGAAAGAGATCAGCGCCTTCATCGTGGAGAAGAATTTGCCCGGACTTCGCGTCGGGAAGTCGGAGGAGAAGATGGGACTCCTGGCCTCGGACACGGTCGAGCTCCTTTTCGACGACTGCGCGGTTCCGACCGGAGCCCTTCTGGGGGAACTCGGACAGGGGTTCAAAATCGGGATGACGGCTCTCGACAGCGGCAGGATCGGGATCGCGAGTCAGGCGATCGGAATCGCCGAAGCCGCGTACCGATCCGCATGTGCGAACTTCCCATCAGAGCATCTGGAAGATCTGAAGGGGGAGATCGAGGCGGCTCGATGGCTAACGTTACGGGCGGCCTGGCTCAAAGAACAGGGGAAGCCTTTCACAAGGCAGGCGTCGACTGCGAAACTGTTCGCGACCGAAACCGCGACCCGGGTCTGCCAACAACTCCTATCGCTGGCGGGGATCGAAGGGCAGCTGAACGATTCCCCGCTCGAGAGACACTATCGCGACGTCCGGGTGACAACGCTCTATGAAGGAACGAGCGAGATCCAAAAGCTGGTCATCGCGCGAAGTCTCATCAAGGAAGGGTTTCAGATCTGAAGGCAGGTCAGACCGCAGCACAGAACTGCGCATCCCGCTGATACCGTTCGACCGGATAATCTTTGATATAGCCGTATCCTCCGTGGATCTGAACGGCGCATCCGCAGCTCTTGAGCGCCGCTTTGGAAGCGAGGGCCCTCGCCTGCGCGATCGTGCTTCCCGCCCCCGCTCCGTTGTCAGTCAGGAACGCCGCGTGCGCGACCAGAAGCTGCGCCGCCTCGACCTGCACCGACGATTCGGCCAGCATCCACTGGATCGCCTGGATGTCCGCGATCGGCCCGCCGAACTGGTGGCGCTGTTTCGAATACTCGAGCGCCGTCTCCAACGCCCCGCGCGCCACCCCAACCGTGACGGCTGAAAGAGCCAGGAGATATCGGTCCCATGCCCCGGGGAGGTTCTTGAGAACCGAGGAGGAGGGGCACTTCGCGTGGGTCAGCTTGAGTCTCCCGACCGCCGCCGAACGGCAACCATGAATCTTCTTGGAAGGGAGTACCGAAAGACCGTCCACGGTGCGATCGAGAAGAACCAATTCTCCGGTCGATGTGCCCACGAGAAAATGATCCGCAACGCCGACCAGGAGCGTCGGTGCGCTGACTCCATCAAGCACCCAAGATCCCTTTTCCTTTTTTGCCGCGATCGGCGCTGCCGGGCATGAAACGAACGCCGCAAGTTTTTCCCCGCACAGAAGGGAACGAAGGAGGATCTCCTTGCGAAGACACGGGATGGCCAGAGTGTTCAGGTTGGCGACGGCAAGCCCCAACGAAGCGTTCGAACGACCGATCTCCTCCACCGCCACCGTCAACTCGGCGAACCCGAGCCCCGTCCCCCCTTCCTCCGAAGAAACGAGCATCCCAAGAAATCCTAACGAGGCCAACTCGACGAGCGCGGCACGTGGAAACTCCTCCGTCCGGTCCCAGGAAGAAGTGTTCGGCGTCACCTTCTCCCGAACAAAATCGCGCAACGTCTCGCGGATCATCTTCTGGGTGTCGGAGAAATCGAAGATCATCTTCCCGTTACCAACGATTGAACGCCGGATGCCCCTCTTTGACGGAAACAAAAACTCCTCGACAAGTGGCGCAGAGATCTCCTGCCGCCCAAAGCTCAGCCTCGATCACCGCTTTTCGTTCCCCCACTTCGATCGCGCGCGCCCGGAGCGACACCTCCCCGTCGGCCGGGGTCGGCCGGAGTAGTTTCACGGTGAACTCGGAGGTCACGGTACAGGGGGGGATGTCGGCCCCCGCTTTCTTCATGAGATGGTACGCCGCAGTCCAGTTGCTGTGGCAATCGAGAAGCGTCCCGATGATTCCGCCAGAGAGCATCCCCGGAAAGGCGTGGTGGTGCGATTCGGGGCGGAACACAGCCACGGTCTCCTCGCCACGGACGAAGCTCTTGATCCGAAGACCGCGATCGTTCGCAGGTCCGCAGCCGAAACAGATATTCTTCGGAGCATACCGATCTTGAAGGCTTCGTTCGCCGGGCGACGTCATCCCCCTCTCCTATCAGACGGCGGCCCGGCTTCAAATACAATGCTTGACAACCCGGCCCAGGACACCGAGAAAACGGAGGATGCCTCCCCGGTCTTACACCACCGTCTCGGACGCCCCGATTCAGGAGCTGTACACGGCCGACGATCTCCGATCGTTCGACCCTGCCCAAAAACTCGGCCGGCCGGGGGAGTTCCCTTATACCCGTGGGGTCCACAAGGACATGTACCGGGGGCGCCCCTGGACCAAACGTCTCTTCTCCGGGTTCGGGACCGCCCGGGACACCAACCAGCGGTACCACTACCTTCTTTCGCAGGGGCAGACCGGCCTCTCCGTCGCTTTCGATTTCCCGACTCTCATGGGGTACGACTCCGACTCCCCGATCTCGAAGGGAGAGGTCGGGAAGTGCGGCGTAGCGATCTCCTCGCTGGCCGACATGGAGGTTCTCTTCGAAGGGATCCCGCTCGACCAGGTCACCACCTCGATGACGATCAACCCACCGGCGGCCATCCTGCTTGCGATGTACCTGGCAGTCGCCGAAAAACGAGGGATCCCGCGGACCAAGCTCGGCGGAACGATCCAGAACGACATGTTGAAGGAGTTCATCGCACAAAAAACATTGATGTGCCCGCCGCGCGAGTCGGTGCGCCTGATCGTCGACACGATCGAATTCTGCACAAAAGAGGTCCCGCGCTGGAACACGATCTCGATCAGCGGCTACCACATCCGGGAGGCCGGTTCGACCGCCGTGCAGGAGCTTGCTTTCACGTTGCGCGACGGAATCGAATATGTCGAAGCGGCGGTGAAGCGGGGACTCGACGTCGACAGCTTCGCCCCCCGCCTCTCCTTCTTCTTCGACGCCCACCTCGACTTCTTCGAAGAGATCGCAAAGTACCGGGCGGCGCGTAGAATCTGGGCCACGGTCATGCGGGATCAGTTCCACGCGAAAGACCCGCGTTCGATGATGTGCCGATTTCACACACAGACGGCCGGCTGTTCCCTGACCGCCCAGCAACCGTACAATAACCTCCTTCGAACGGCGTATCAGGCCCTCGGCGCGGTCCTGGGGGGAACGCAGTCACTCCACACCAACTCACTGGACGAAACGTTCGCACTCCCGACCGAGTTCGCTGCGACGCTCGCACTTCGAACGCAGCAGATCATCGAAGACGAGATCGGCGTGATCAACACGGTCGATCCCCTCGGCGGTTCGTACTTCGTCGAGGCGCTGACCGATCGGATGGAGAAAGAGGCGTACGCGACCATTAAGACGATCGACGAAATGGGGGGGATGGTGGCGGCGATCGAGAAGGGATACCCGCAACGGGAGATCGCCGACGCCGCGTATCGGTACCAGAAACAGCTGGAGAAGACGGAGAAGATCGTCGTCGGCGTGAACCGGTACGCCGTGAAAGATGAGAAACCGATCGAGATCCTTCAGATCGATCCCGGCGCAGAAGAGGCTCAGGTCGAATCGCTCCGTCTTGTCCGGAGAAAACGGGATTCGAAGTCGATAGCCGAGTCGCTGGCACGCCTGGAAAAAGCGGCGGCGGGAAAAGAGAATCTGATGCCGTCGATTCTGGAAGCGGTGAAGAGGTACACAACGCTTCAGGAGATCTGCGACGTCTTCCGGAAGGTTTGGGGAGTTTATCGGGACCCGGGGTATTTCTAGATGGAACGAAAGACACGAATCTTGGTTGGTAAAGTCGGGTTGGATGGTCACGACCGGGGGGCGAAGATCCTGGCGCGCGCGTTCCGGGACGCCGGGTTCGAGGTGGTCTACTCCGGCCTGCATCAAACCCCTGAGATGATCGCCAACATGGCGATCCAGGAGGGGGTCGACGTCGTGGGGTTGAGTCTCCTCTCGGGCGCCCACATGCAGCTCTTCCCCGAAGTGAAGAGGCTTCTGACGGAAAAAGGGGCCGGGTCGATCCAGATGATCGTCGGCGGGACGATCCCGGACAAGGATATCCCGACACTCAAGAGTCACGGGATCCGGGAGGTGTTCCTTCCCGGGACGGCACTCGAAACGATCATCGACTGGGTGAAGAAGAACGTCCCGAATGCCGACCGTTGACGAGATCCGGAACGGCTCCGTTCTGGCGATCGCGCGTCTGATCTGCGACGTGGACGACGGCGACCCTGCGGCCGATACGATTCTCCGGAAACTGTTCCCGCACACCGGCAAGAGCCGGATCCTCGGGATCACCGGCCTCCCCGGCGCCGGGAAGAGCACGCTGATCTCCCACCTCATCACGTATTACCGGAAGGCCGGCCTGGAGGTCGGGGTGATCTCGATCGATCCGACCAGCCCGTTCTCAGGTGGAGCGATCCTCGGCGATCGGATCCGGATGCAGGAGCACAACGCCGACCCGGGGGTCTTCATCAAGAGTGTGGGGACACGCGGAGGTTCCGGCGGTCTTTCCCGCTCGGTCTGCGACATCGTTCGTGTCTTCGAAGCGGCAGGCAAGGAGATCGTCCTGATCGAGACGGTCGGCGTGGGCCAGGACGAGGTCGACATCTTCAAGATCGTCCAGCAGGTCCTTGTCGTCATGGCGCCGGGCTTAGGGGACGACATCCAGGCGATCAAGGCGGGGGTTCTAGAAATCGCCGACATCTTCGTCGTGAACAAATGCGACCTTCCGGGAGCGGATCGGACGGCACGGGAGATGGCGGAGGCTGGGGACGATCACGTGGCCGGCACTTCCAAGCCGGTCCTCTTGACCGACGCCATCCACAATCAGGGGATCGCTGAGCTCATGAAACAGGTGGAGGACGGCTTCCGGAAGTTCGACGATCCGATGGTCTCGGCGAAATACCGAACACGTCGGTGTCGATACGAGATCGAGATGAAGGTTCGGGACCGCCTTCTCGAGAAGCTGCGCGAGGAGTTCAAGGAGAACGCCGGTCTCGCGGCGATCTTGACGAAAGTCGCCGACGGCAAGACCGATCCGTACACCGCCGTCGACGAGATCGTGAAGCGATATACTGTCCGGTAAGGGGGGAACGATGCCGCTTACGAAGGGGTACATCCAAGTCTACACCGGGAACGGGAAGGGGAAAACCACCGCGGCGTTGGGGCAGGTACTCCGGGCGCTCGGCCACAACCTCACCGCCACCGTCATTCAGTTCATGAAGGGAAATATCGAATACGGCGAGCTTGCCATGTCGAAACGACTCGCTCCGCAATTCACGCTCCATCAGATGGGGCGAGATACGTTCGTGAACAAGAAGAACCCCGATCCGAAAGATATTGAGATGGCGGTCGAAGCATTGGCCCTTGCAACGAAATGCGTCGATGAACAAAGTTGTGACATCCTGGTTCTGGACGAGATCAACGTGGCGCTCGACTTCAAGCTGATCCCCCTCTCGAAGGTCCTGGAGCTTCTAGGTCGGAAGCCGGACCGGATGGAGATCCTCCTGACCGGCCGTTACGCCCCCCAAGCAATCCTGGACCGCGCCGACCTCGTCACTGAAATGACCGAGGTGAAGCACTACTACGCCAAAGGGGTCCAGGCCAGACTCGGAATCGAACGGTAACCGCCGTTTTCCATTGACGCCCCCGGCCGCGGGTTGCTATCGGGAATCCATGACTTGGCTCAGCCTTCAAAACCTCGAATGGCAGAAAAAGGCCCGCGCGATCGCTGAAGAGGTGGTTCGCCCCCTCGCGGCCAAATACGACAACCTCCAAGAGTACCCCTGGGAGATCAAGAAGGCCCTGGCGGCGGCTGGCCTTCTCGGGGTCTGGATCCCCAAGGAGTACGGCGGTTCGGGCGGAACGGTCCTGGATCTGTGCGTCTGCGTCGAAGAGCTCTCGCGAGCCTGCGGAGGCGTCGGCGTCATGTACGCCGTCAACGCCCTCGGTTCGTTCCCGATCATTCTTTCGGGCACGGAAGAGCAGAAAAAGAAATGCCTCCCGGCGATCGCCAAGGGAGAGCGGCTGATCGCGTTCTGTCTGTCGGAGAAGTTCGCCGGGTCGGACGCGGGAAGCCTCCGCACGCCGGCCGTGGCCGACGGGACTGACTACGTCATCAACGGCGAGAAGAAGTGGACGACCAACGCAGGGGCGGCCGATCTCTACACCGTCTTTGCGGTGACCGACCCGACCTCCAAGAGCCGCCGAACCAGCGCCTTCGTCGTGGAGAAATCGAACCCCGGTTTCTCGATCGGCAAGATCGAGGACAAGATGGGGATCCGCTGCGCACCGGTCGCCGAAACCGTGTTCAAGAACTGCCGGGTCAAGGCGGACGCGCTCTTAGGCGGAAAACCGGGGCTCGGATTCAAACACGCGATGATGACGCTCGACAACGCCCGCCCCGGAGTTGCGGCGCAGGCGGTGGGGCTGGCGCAGGGGGCGCTCGACTACGCCCTGGTCTACACCAGCCGACGACGGCAGTTCGGCCAGTCGATCGCGAGCTTTCAGATGATCCAACAGATGCTGGCCGACATGGCCTGCCGCGTAGAGGCGGCCCGGCAGCTGGTCTACGCGGCCGCGCACGCGCTCGACACCGGAGATCCCGCCGCAAATCGTCTGGCCGCGCAGTGCAAGTACACCGCAACGGAAATGGCGATGGAAGTAACGACGAAAGCGGTTCAGCTGTTCGGCGGGTACGGCTACATGAGGGACTACCCGATTGAAAAATACATGCGGGACGCCAAGATCACGCAGATCTATGAGGGGACGAACCAGGTCCAACTTCTCGTGGTCGCACGGAACCTCATGAAATCGATCGGCGAGGTCCGTCACCTCGAGAAGTACATCCCGACCGAGACTCAGATCGGCGTCCGGCCCGAGGACCTGGCGGCGGAAGAAGCCGCGACCTAGAACGGAACGGCGGCTTGCTTGGCCGCGAGCTTCGCTAACTTCTTCTGTTTCTTCTCCTTCTTGGTGAGCTTCGGCTTGTTCATCTTCGCCCGGTTTTTCTGACTTTTGTCCGCCATACGGCCTCCTCTTTTCTTGGTTTATCCCGTGGGGCAGTATATCGAATCGCTTCCATGAGTCCTCACTTTCTTGAAATCGGCCGATTCAACCGGTTGAAGATCGTCAAACAGGTCGACTTCGGCCTTTACCTCGACGGTCAGGACGACGGGGAAATCCTCCTCCCCACCCGGTACGTCCCGAAGAGCTTCGCCATCGGGGAGATCCTGGGGGTTTTCATCTACCATGATTCCGAGGATCGGCTCATCGCCACAACGGAGACCCCCCGCGCGATGGTCGGGGAGTTCGCGCTCCTTAAGGTGGTCGCCGTCACGCCGGTCGGGGCTTTTCTGGATTGGGGCCTTTCCAAAGATCTCTTTTTGCCGTTCGCCGAACAGACCACCCCTCCTCGGGTCGGGCAGGAGGTGGCGGTTTACATCTATCTCGACAAGAGCAATCGCATTTCGGCTTCCATGAAGCTCGAAAAGCACATGGACAAGTCGGTCGGCGACTTCAAGGAAGGGCAAGGGGTGGACCTGACGATCGCGTCCAGAACCGATCTGGGGTTCTCCGCCATCATCGGAAAACGCCGAGTGGGGCTCCTGTTCGACAACGAGATCTTTCAAGCGCTCCAACCGGGGCAGGAGATCCGCGGGTTCATCAAGAAGCTTCGGAACGATGGGAAAATCGATCTGACGCTGCAGAGGGCCGGATACAAAGTCGCGAACGAACTCGGAACGAAGATCCTCGGCCTTCTCAAACAGAAGAAAGGGTTTCTCGAACTGAACGACAAAACGCCGGCGGAGACGATTTACCGCCTCTTCGGCGTCAGCAAGAAGAAATTCAAAATGGCTCTCGGTGGCCTTTATAAAAAGCGCTTGATCACGATCGAGAAAGACGGGATTCGGTTGGTGTGATGGACGATCTTCCGCGTACATGGAAACCTTGCAGCGCCTGCAAGAAACCGATTCGGTTCAATGCCACCTACTGGATCTGCAACGTCTCGACCTGCAACCAGCACAACACGTCGTTTGTCTTCTGCTCGGTTCTTTGCTGGGACAGTCACGTTCCGGTCTACCGGCACCGGAAAGCCTGGGCCCGGGAGCGGAAGTCCCCCCCGCGCTAAGCCCGTTCCGCCTTCTCCAACGCTTCGGCCGCTTCCATCCATCGTCCTTCCAGCCGTTCGACCGCGGCCGCCGCGTGGGAGCGTTCCTTGAGCCACGTCGAATAGTTTGGATCTTTCGGAGCATCCGCCCGGCAGAGCTTGTCATCCAGCGTCCGGAGTTCCACGCGCCTCTCGTTGAGCTCCTTCTCGACTTTGGCGACCGCCGAGCGAACCTCCTTCAACTCCTTGGAACGCGCCTGTCTCTCCTCCGCCGCCTTCCGTTTTTCATCCTTGTTCTTCCGTGACGGGGAGTCCCCTTCCTCCACGCGTGTCTCCGTGACCACAATCTTCTCGCCATGCGTCCTTCGGTACCAATCGGTGTAGTTCCCATGGTGGAGGTGCGCCGCCCCCGGCCGGATCTCCAGGATGTAGTCGACCAGTGTGTCGAGAAAACCGCGATCGTGCGACACGACCAGGACCGTCCCCTCGTAGTCCGAAAGACCCCGAACGAGAGCATCGCACGCCTCGAGATCGAGATGATTCGTCGGCTCGTCCAAAAGAAGAAGCCCCGGACGCGAAAGAAGGATCCGGCTCAAGCTCAAGCGCGCCTTTTCCCCGCCCGAGAGAATTTCGGTCCTCTTCTCGAGATCGTTCTCGGTCAATCCCAGCGCCGCCGCCACCGCACGCACCTCCGGGATCGTGTTCCCTTCCGCCCCGCCGTAGAGATAGTCGAACGCCTCGAACCCGGCAGGGAGCTCCTCCATCCGGTGCTGCGCGAAATACCCGATCCCGGCCGTGTCGGCCCGCACGATCTTCCCCGAAAGGAGCGGTAACTCGCCGGCGCAGCTCCTCAAGAACGTCGTCTTTCCGACGCCGTTCACGCCGACGATCCCGATCTTCTTCCCCCCCTCGACGATGCAGTGCTCGAGATCAAAGAGCGGCTTTTCGGCGGTGTACCCAAACCGCCCCCGCTCGATCTCCAGGACGATGCGTGGCAGACGCCGGCGGATCTTCAGACGGAACCGGGAGGGACGACGGACCACGACCGGCATGGCGGCGCGGATTTCGGCCAGCTCTTCGCGGTAGGAGTCGGCAGTCCGGAGCTTGTTCTGCGCCTGGCGCGCTTTCGACGCTTTCGCCCGGAACCGGTCGGCGAACTCCTGCAACTGATCGATCTTTTTTTGGCGGTTGGCAATCTCCCCTTCCATCTGCGCGATCCGTGTTTCTTTCTGCTCTTCGAATCGTTTGAGGTTTCCGGGCCAGAATGTGAGTTTCGGAGGGGCGAATTCCAGGATATCTTTTGCCGTCCTCTCGATCAGCCTCCGGTCGTGGCTGATCAACATGACCGCGTGTGGATACTGCCGGAGGAAATCCTCCAGCCAGACCACCGTCTCCATGTCGAGATGGTTCGTCGGTTCGTCGAGAAGGAGAAGTTCGGCCCGTTCGAGAAGGAGACCGGCCAGATGGCACCGCATCCGCCATCCTCCACTGAAGATGTGGGCCGGGCGGGCGAATTCCTCCGGGTGAAATCCCAAGCCGGTCAACAGTTCCCGCGCCGTCTGCTCGACGCCGTACCCTCCCGCCCCGACGAACGCCGTTTCGGCGTCGTGATAGGTTCGCAACGCTTCTTCCGTGTGCTCTCGTTCCAGCCGAACTTCCAACTCCCGCAGTTTTTTCCGTGCGGTGAACCACTCGCCGTGCCCCCGGAGCGCTGCATCGAGAAGGGTGTCGTCCGGACCGGGGATCCAATCCTGTCGCATGAGCGCGATCCGGTACCCACGCGGAAAGCGGATCATCCCGGAATCGGCCCCCTCTTCTCCGGCCAACATCCGGAAGAAGGTCGATTTTCCGGCCCCGTTCGGCCCGATCACGCCGATTCGCGCCTCGTCCTCCACGGAAAAGGTCGCACGCTCGAAAAGAATCTGAGGTCCGAACGTCTTGGTCAGGTTCTCAACAGCTAACACGGCCGGCTCTGATAACCGTCGGAGACACTAAAGTCATTCAAATTATTACTTCATGATGTCGACAGGTTAGACCCTTATCCCCATCTATTGACTCGGATACTAGAATACGACATAGTGCGTCATAATTCGTATGTGTAGGGGACGCATCCTCTTTTGGACGCTTGGACTGTTTATTGTCCTGACGTCCGCCTGCTCCAAGAGTTCGGGCTCATCCAACAAACCTGACAATCCAACACCGACCTCCGGCTTGAACGGAACGATCAACTTCGTCCGTACCGGCACCGATCTCGAACGACTCGCTCGCGACCCGCAAGACGCAAGTTGGAACGAAGGGGAAGTGATCCTTCGACTACAGGATGGAGTAAGCGATCAGGTGGCTCGGGACGAAATCACCCGGCAAGGGGGGGAGATCGTCAAAGCGAAGTCGCTCTTTCCTTACTACCTCGTCCGTTCGAACGACATCCGAACCCGTTGGAGAAAATCGCAGGATCAGGCGGTCACCGAGTGGAGCCGGGATGGAAAGGTCTCGGACGAAACTCTAACCTCGATGCGCGACGTCCACCGCCGAACCATGGGGTTTGTGACCGGGTTGAAGAAGCGGCGCCATCTCTTTTCGAGGGCGGCCCACAACTACATCCGGAAAGCGAGCGCCACGCTCAACCCGCAGCAATGGGCACTGTCCCAAATGAAGCTGCCTGCCGTCTGGAACCAATACGGTCACGGCTCCTCCAACGTCGTCGTCGCCGTCATCGATACCGGCGTTCGGAAAAATCATCCGAACCTCCAGGGGAACCTTCTCTGGGAGGATGGGTACGACTGGGTGAATGACCAGATGGATAGAGATAACGAACCGGGCCCCGACAACAATCCGGAAGAACCGCCGACCCAGAACGCATCATTCCACGGAACGCACGTGGCCGGAATCATCGCCGCAAAGCAGGCCCCGTCATTCCCGGTCGATGGCATCGCATCGGGAGTCAAGATCCTTCCGATCCGCGTCCTCGGCGAAGAGGGGGGGACCGATTTCGACATCGCGCAAGCGATCCTCTACGCCGCCGGACTTCTGGAAACGACGGACGGGAAGAAACCAGGACAACGAGCCGACATCATCAACTTGAGCCTCGGCGGCCCCGGCGAAAACGTTGTTCTCGAAGATGCGATTGCGAGAGCCACGGCGGCGGGAGTCGTCGTGGTCGTCGCGGCCGGAAACGACGGGTGGAATCAGCCGAGCTATCCGGCCGCCTACTCCCAGGTGATCGCCGTCGGCGCCCTGGGACCGAAAGAAACGTACGCTTCGTACTCGAACTACGGCGGTAACGTCGACGTGATGGCCCCGGGAGGCGGGTATTCAGCTCTCTCGGATGACGATGGCGACGGCATTTTCGACGGGATCCTGAGCAGTTGGGTCCGCCCCCAGAACCCTCCGAATGACAAAGTGGACATCACGTACATGAGCGGGACATCGATGGCTTCGCCGTTCGTTGCCGGTCTGGTGGCCCTGATGAAAAGCCGGAGGTCGGAGCTCGGGCTCGCGGAGATCCGAAAAGCGGTTTTTGAGAACGCAAGCCTCGACCCTCTGACCGG
This sequence comes from Pseudomonadota bacterium, assembly GCA_043809315.1. Lineage (GTDB taxonomy): Bacteria > Bdellovibrionota_G > JALEGL01 > JALEGL01 > DATDPG01 > JAZDDX01. The sequence goes on along the minus strand of JAZDDX010000001.1, from coordinate 6,330 downwards.
TTGTGAGGAACGTTGCGGCCGGGGAGGGTTGAACGTCGCCGATCTTCTCCACACCGCCGAAACGATGCCGCTGTCCGGCGCGAAGATTCAACTCGCCCAGGACTGGATCCTCCCCGCCTCGGGGAGTTCCACCGCAGAGCTCCGGTTGACGAACTCCGGGAGCGGGCGTCTCGAGCTCATAACGGGGGAGGAGGAACCGCGGGTTCATGCCGCGACCTCCGTCAACTGGCTAAAGGTTACCGCCACCCAGGACGACCGGGGGATCCTCCTGAAATTCAATTTCGACAAATCCAAATTGGGAAACGATGCAGTTGCAGCCACCGTCGACGTCGTCACGAACGCCGCTGAGATCTCGATCTCGTCGAAAGAGAACGGAGCTCCGAATCGCAGTGGCGTCTTGGCCTTGACGGTGGGATACGATCCGTCGCAGACCCTCGATGTGGTATTGATCCCCACGGCAGGAGGAGATCGAACTCCGATTTCCCGGGTCCGCGCCTCCGCGGACGGGCAATTCCACTTCGATCCACCGGCGGCGGGGGAGTACTTCCTCTTCGCGGGACGGGATGACAACGGCGATGGAAAGATCTGTAGTATGGGGGATCCGTGCGGGGCCTACCCTTCCCTGGCATCGCCAAAGAGAATCAGCATCAGCGGAACGGAGATGTTAACCGGCCTCAATTTTGAGGTAAGCTCCACCCATCAATCGGGCTTGGAGATTCCGGTTTCGGCCAGCTCAGGAGGTGGATCGTGATGAGATTCGTGACTTTCTTGGCTCTCGTTTCCTCGGTCGTTCCGCTTGGATACGGACAAACGAACGACCGAAGCTCGCTCTGTAACAACTCCAAGTATTCGTCCAAGGTCTGTTACGTCATCGATGTCGGAAACGGGAAACTGAGGAACCCGTGTCTGATCGCTCGCAACTCGGATGAATTGGATAGCCTTTACAGGAGCGTGAGCGCCGCCACGGGAACGGAGAGTTACACGGCGGAGGCCGCCATCAAAACGTTGAACGAGAAGCGAATCAACCTGGGTCTTCCTTCGGTCGATCGTTCTGATTTCAAGAACGAGGATATCGCCTTTCTTGCCATCTCCCTCAAGACGCGACCGAACCTGACTCCCATTGTCCTCTATAAGTTCGATTCCGAGAACGGGATGGTCCGCGCGGCGGTGACGATCCCGGAGATCCCGGATGTCGGGCAACGAAACCCGCAATCGATGCCGACCGACCGCTTCTGGATCGTTGCGCTTCAGAAAGCTTTCTTCGATCAGTTGAAGGTCGAAAGCTGGAACCAAGCCAAGGTTCAACTTGAACTGAGAGATAAAGACCCGATCGCCTGCAAATCCCCCCTGACTTTGAAATCCAAGTAAAGATCGGATAGAGTCCTTCTCAGTTTCCGAAGGAGGGGTCCTTAATGGTAACGAGAGTCGTTGTGTCGGCTATAGCTCTAGCTATGGCCGTGGGGCTGGCCCAGAGCCAGGCACAGGAGATCTGCGGTCAGGGGAATTGGGAGTGCACGAGCGCCGTGCGCGACCGGAGCGGCATCAATGAGTGGGGCCGCTGCCCGAAACAGGGGTTCGATCAGATCGCCTGCTATTTCGAAGTCGTCGACACCTGCGTGGAAAAGACGACCGGGAAGAAATTCACCAAGCAATACAGGCAGTTTACCGGTGCTTGCGTGAACAGTTTCGCCGACTGTTGGTAGAAAAACACTCGCCTCTTTCTTGATGTTTTCGGCTCCGGTTTTTTGTATAATCGGGCCGAAACACGGGGGAGGGGTCCCACGAAATCGTTTCTCGCAGTAGCCTTCGCGGCTACAGCCGCGTTTGCGTCCGGCACCCGGACGACGTACGTCGTCGATCCGTCCGGCTCCGTCCGGAAGATCGAATCGATGGTCGTTCAACAGCCCGATCTCACCTACACCGCGAAGTTCCGGGCTTTCCAATACGATCCGGATCAGGAGGAATTCGTCCGAGAGGACGCGGAGAAACGGATCGTCGGATGCCAATGCCGTCCCTACGTTGAGAGGATCGCCGGGGGAAGAGATTCCGACGACGACCGGTTTTTCGCTCCCTCTTCGACGCGCACCGTGCTGGGGCCGATTGCCGATCCCACGTTGGTCCGGCTCCCTCCGGTCGGGGAGATCCGCGAAGTCCCGGAACCCTCCCTGCTCGATCGGGCGTCCGACTTCATGAGAACCCCGACCGGACGAAGACTCGAAAATACGATCACGCTGATCGCGATGTTCGCAAACGTTTACCAGGTGGCGCGGACCGGAATGGTGATCGCGGAAGGGAACTTCGGACAGGTTCGCGCTCTCGGGTTCGGGCGTGGCGTGGAGAAAGAGTACAAGATCCCGAACCTGATGGAGCCGCAACGAAGCGCTGAAGTCTGGGCGCTTCAGAGAGCGGAGGAGCTCGGGGTAAACGCCCCGCGCTTCATCCGCCTCACCAAACGAGGTTTTGTCATGACGAAAAAGGGGGGAATCTTCTCAAAGTCGCTCGCCGAGATCGATCCGGGGACGGTGCCCGAACGAACGATGTTTCAGATCGCCGCCGAGATCGATAAGGCGAACGCCGGCGGTCTCTTCCACACCGATCTCGTCCACGTCGAGAATATCCGGGTCCGCCTCCTCGGGCGGCCGATCATTTACGACTGGGGGTTGGCGACGACCGCAGCGACCGACGCCGACGTCTTCTCGTACGGTCTGCTTTGCCGCGCTTTCTGGAAGGGGCTCCCTCAGTAGTTACCAGATCTGCAAAACCCCCATTCCATACAAGAAGTGGTTATTCAGTCGATCGAGATGATGCGGAAGATCGAGAAGATCGATCGCCTTGAGCCAGTCCTCGAGATTTCCCGATTTCGGGAACAGTTTCCTAACCCGATCGAGTTTCGACTGAAACTGCTTCAGCTCGTCCGCTGACTTTGCCAGGGCCGTCCGGAAATTATCCCCCGACAATTCGTCCGCGTCGGTTCTCTGATACGAACCGATCGGAACGTCGGCCATCTTGATCCCCTTCACCGGAGCCGCGTTCAAGAGGTCGAAATACTTCTGAGTAAACGCGGTCTGAAGACGGTTTCCATCCGTATCCGGATCGTTCCGGAAGGTCCGAACGAGCTTCTTCTGTCGCTTGATTTCGGTTTCGAAGTTCGAGTCCCACGTCCAGCGGACCACATCGCACTTTTTCCGATCAAGGATGTATTGGGTCGTCTTGATGAGGCGCCCTTTGAAGCTGACCGCTGTATGGGATCCGTTCGAGAGGATTCCGTTCAGTTCGTCCTGGTTCAGACATACCGGGCGCGTCAACTCCCGATCCCCCCACCGGTATTTTACAGGAACCGATGCCAGCGCCTCCGCGATCAGCTGATGAACCACATGACCGAGGAGATTGAGCTTCCCATCCCTCGAAATCTGGAGAACCAGTCCGCCGCTCATCCCAGGAGAAGCCGAGGCGGTCAGGACAATCCTCTTGCCGGTCCCGTCCATCGGAAGCATCACGTGTCCCAAAGAAGCAACCATCCCGTCTTGGTAGATCTCCGGATACCCAAGAAGGACTACCTCGTCCCCGACATCGACCCGGCTCGGCATAACTAGGGATGTTCCGGTCCAGGTCGGCGATACATTCAGCATGATCAGATCGGCATCTCGGACCTCGTCGCTGAGATTCACAATGGAGTTGCAATGAAGCTCTTCCGTTTTGGATGAGTCGGCGCTCTCGACGATGATCCTGCCGCGGCCGTCGATGCAGTTCCCTTCTTTGTCGAACAACGGCTTGAAGATGTGGTAGGCGCTCTTCAGAACAACACCTTCTTCGGTATGTACGAGGGTTCCCGTACCGGCACCCAGCTGCTGTTCTCCCGACGTCCTCAGACGAACACGGACCACCGACTTCGATACCTCAAGAAGCTCGTTCTCGACGGATGGGAGAAGCTGTCCCACCTGCTGTACCGTCAGGTACCCCTCCGGGAAGACGTGGGTCTGCCCTAACGCATCAGAATGTAAGCAGATTTGCGCGATCGAGCAGACCAGAACCGGTAGAAGCTTTTTCATTCGGCATCCTTAGTAGCGAAAGTCGTGCCAGAAACTCGTCGACTCACGTGTTGAAACGGAAGTGAGTGATGTCGCCGTCCCGGACGACATACTCTTTCCCTTTGAGGCGCAGCTTCCCCGCCTCCTTCGATTTATTCCAGGTTCCGGCGGTCATCAGGTCGTCGTACGCCAGGACCTCGGCCCGGATGAACCCGCGCGCGATGTCGGAGTGGATTGCGCCTGCCGCCACGAGTGCGGGTGATTCCCGGACGATCGTCCAGGCACGGCACTCGTCTTCACCCACCGTGAAAAACGAGATCAGCCCGAGAAGCGCGTACGAGATCCGGATCACGCGATCGAGACACGGCTCCTCGATCTCGAGGTCCTTTCGGAAGGACGCGGCGTCCTGGGCCCCCAGTCCGGTAATCTCCATCTCGATCTTCGCGGAGACCGGAACGACCGACACCGACGGACGCTGGCCGAACGCTTCTAGTCCGAAATCTTTGACGGCCGTGCCGATCTTCCCGGCATCCGACTCCGAGAGGTTCAAGACCACGAGGAGCGGCTTCGCCGAGAAAAAGGTGTACCCCTTCAAGCGCCGCGCATCATCGTCCGGTAACTTCACTTCCCGAAGAGGGATCTCCTTCTCGAGCGACGCGAGACACTTCTTCAGCGCTTCGAGCTCCTTCTTGTCTTCGTCCCGCCCCCCCTTCTTGACGTTCTCCTCGAGCTTCTCGACACGGCGGCTGACGACCGCCAGGTCGGCCAGGATCAACTCCGTTTCCATCGTCTCGATGTCCCGTTTCGGGTCGATCTTCCCCTGGGTATGAGGAAGAGCGGGATCTTCGAACGCGCGGACGACGTGAAGAAGCGCATCGACATTCTTGAGATCGTTCAGGAACGTCTCATTCGCGGCCCCCTCCCCTTTTTCCACACCGACGATGTCGAGGTACTCCACCATCGCGTACGTCGTCTTCTTCGGCTTGAACATTACGGAGAGTGCATCGACGCGGGGATCTCGCACCGTCGCGATGCCGATATGCGTTTCCGGTTTCCCGGTCGCATAGGCATCCGTCGGAATCGATGACCCGGTGAGGGTGTTGAAAAGCGTGGTTTTTCCCACTTTGGGGAAACCGAACAGTCCGATTCTCATAAGAGTGCGCGTGAATAGCCGATAACCGGAGCGGCGTCCAGCTCGTCAGAGGAGCGAGGCGAGGATCGGATAGACCCGATCCGCCATCCACTTCGCCCCGGCGTTATTCGGGTGAACGTGCGAGGGGTCCCCCGCCACGAAGGCGGGATCGAAGCCGGTCTCGAAATCGACGACGTAGACCGGGGATTGCGCCGTTGTAATCGAGTTCCGCCAGGCTGGGATCGCAGCGTCCAGATCGGTCGTGCACTGCAGACTTGCGGCGGTGTAGAGCATCGGGATGATCTGCGCGACGACGATCTTCACGTTCGGGTTGGCCCCGCGCAGTTGACCGACGATCGTCGTGTAGTCGTTCAGCGTCCCTTGTGGCGCGGAGTATCCGTTCCAAAAATTGTTCGTTCCGAGGTGCATCAAGACGATGTCGGGGGTTTTGCCCTGGTTCGCAAGGGTCGAGAGCCATTCAGAGAGGCCCGTGATGACATTCCCCGTCGAAGCCCCGCTGTGCCCTTCATTCGCCGGGATCGGTGAATAGATTGTGCCCGAACAAGTGACGCCGGTCGTACCGGTATTCATCGGCTGCGTCCCGACGAACGTTGCGTTGGTGTATCCACCCGCCCGGACGTCTTCGTAGAGATAAGGGGGATAACAGGTGCTGTTCGTGATCGAGTCCCCGAGCATCATGATCTTCTTGCTTCCGGTACCCGATCCCGGGGTCGCCGTGGCTGTCGCGGTCGGAGTAGCGGTCGCCGTCGCAGTGGCGGTGACAGTCGAAACGGGCGTCGCGGTTGCCGTGGCCGTCGGCGTCGGCGTCGCTCCACCGCTCCCGGCAACCAAACGCACGTTGTCCACGTAGAAGTCGTTCGACGAACCGCTGTTCGTCTGGATGTCTAATCGGTTGAACGACAGCATCTGCGGGTTGAGGTCGACCATGGGGACCGTCACCGTCTGCCACGAATTGGTCGTCAGTCCGCCCCCCGCTTGGACCGGCATTACGATCTGCGTGATCACCTCGTCCTGACCGGACCCCGAGTTGTACCGTTCGAACTCCAGCTGGATCATCTCCGCGCTGCTCCCACCGTTGATGTCGAACACCAACGATGGGTACGCGTTCGGATCGATCTCTTGGCCATATCGAACCGAGAGCGCCGACCA